>NZ_JAGHRB010000006.1 GCF_017743995.1 Ruegeria sp. R13_0
TACAGACATTCAATCCGTCGAAACGAACCAAACCGCCCACATATCTCTTCAGTTATCCATCAATGTCAAAGAACATAACACCCAGAGCCAAAAACCAGACCGTTGCGCCAATCCCTCAGCGCGCCCGGCTAATCACCTTCCCAAGATGCCCACCGCCTCTCCGATGCGTCCGACCGTCTCTCCAGTCCGTCTCACCGTCTCTCCAGTGCGTCTCCAGCGCCTCAGCAGCGCCGGTGAAGGGGTATTTACGGATTAGGTCTGGGACCTGCAACCCCCATTTTGCAAAAACTTCAAATTTCTCGGCGGAATCTTTCTAATCTTAATGAAAACAACAGGTTATCTTCAATCTACTGGCGGTTTTTCCGCCTATATCCGCGCGGGTGGCTGACAAAGAACAGCCAAGCGCCGGAATCGTACCCAAAGCTTGGTATGCGTTCAGGACACACTAACAAAAACGCCGCCCGAGTCTCCTCGGACGGCGCTTTTTCGTGAGTGGTGTAGGCCTTTACTTCAGATCAAAGCGATCCGCGTTCATCACCTTGTTCCAGGCTGAGACAAAGTCACAGACGAATTTGCCCTCGGCATCTGCCTGACCATAGACCTCGGCCAATGCCCGCAGTTGCGAGTTCGAACCGAAGACCAGATCGACACGGGTGCCCGTCCACTTGAACTCGCCGCTCGTACGGTCACGACCTTCATAGACGCCTTTGCCCGAGGGCTTCCATTCTGTGCTCATGTCCAGAATGTTGGTGAAGAAGTCGTTGCTCAGAACCCCGACGCGATCTGTGAACACACCGTGCTTGCTGTCACCGAAATTCGCGCCCAAGACGCGCAGACCGCCCACAAGGGCCGTCATCTCAGGGGCAGACAGTGTCAGCAGCTGCGCCCGGTCGACCAACAGCTCTTCGGGTGAGACGGTATAGTCGGCCTTCTGGTAGTTGCGGAACCCATCTGCGATTGGCTCCATCACGGCAAAGCTGTCCACATCGGTCTGCTCTTGCGACGCATCGGTCCGGCCCGGAGTGAACGGAACCTCAACATCCTGACCACCTGCTTTGGCCGCCTGTTCGATACCAACGGCACCGGCCAGAACGATCACATCGGCCAAGGACACTTTCTTGCCGCCCGATTGAGCGTCGTTAAACGCGGCCTGAACGCCTTCCAACGCGCTCAGTGCCTTGGACAGCTTCATAGGCTCGTTGACGTCCCAGTCTTTCTGCGGCGCAAGACGGATACGGGCACCATTGGCACCGCCACGCTTGTCCGACCCACGGTAAGTCGAAGCCGAGGCCCAAGCGGTTGAGACCAACTCGGACACAGACAGCCCAGTCGCAGCAATCTTGGCTTTCAGGTCGGCCACATCCGCGTCGTCGATCAGATCGTGATCCACTGCGGGCACGTTGTCCTGCCAGATCAGCTCCTCAGCGGGGGCTTCTTCACCGATATAGGCCGAACGCGGACCCATGTCGCGGTGAGTCAGCTTGAACCAGGCGCGTGCGAACGCATCGGCGAACTCTTCCGGGTTCTCGTGGAACCGTTTGGAGATCGGGCCATAGATCGGATCCATGCGCATCGCCATGTCGGCGGTGGTCATCATGGTTTTGACCTTTTTCGACGGATCATGCGCCTGCGGGGCCATGTCTTCTTCTTTGACATTCACAGGCTCCCAGATCCACGCGCCCGAGGGGCTTTTGGTCAGGTTCCAGTCATAGCCGAACAGCAGGTCGAAATAGCCATTGTCCCATTTGATCGGGTTCGCGGTCCACGCGCCCTCGATCCCCGAGGTGGTGGTGTCGTCACCTTTGCCCGAGCCAAACTTGTTGATCCAGCCAAAGCCCATCTCTTCAATCGGGGCGGCCTCGGGGTCCGGGCCAACCAGATCGGGATCACCCGCACCATGCGCCTTACCAAAGGTGTGGCCACCTGCGACCAGAGCGACGGTTTCCTCGTCATTCATCGCCATACGACCGAAGGTGTCGCGGATATCACGGCCCGAGGCCAGCGCGTCGGGCTGTCCGTCTGGACCTTCCGGGTTCACATAGATCAAACCCATCTGCACAGCGGCCAGTGGGTTTTCCAGATCACGCTCGCCCGAGTAACGGCTATGTGGGTTGTCCGTCGGGGCCAGCCATTCGGTTTCCGAACCCCAATAGATGTCTTCCTCTGGGGCCCAGATGTCTTCGCGACCACCGGCGAAACCGAAAGTCTCGCCGCCCATCGATTCAATGGCGCAGTTGCCCGCCAGAATGATCAGATCGGCCCAGGAAATCTGGTTGCCATATTTCTGCTTGATCGGCCACAGCAGACGACGCGCTTTGTCGAGGTTGCCGTTGTCCGGCCAGCTGTTCAGCGGCGCAAAACGCTGGTTCCCGGTCGAGGCCCCGCCACGGCCATCTGCCGTCCGGTACGTACCAGCACTGTGCCACGCCATCCGAATGAAGAAACCACCATAGTGACCGTAGTCCGCTGGCCACCAGTCCTGCGAATCTGTCATCAGCGCATAAAGGTCCTCTTTCAGCGCTTTGTAGTCGAGCTTCTTGAACTCTTCTGCATAGTCGAAATCTGCGCCCATCGGGTTCGATGCCGGTGCATGCTGGTGCAGGATCGAAAGCTTCAGCTGGTTGGGCCACCAGTCGCGGTTCGACCGCGTGCCAGCGCCATGCATCACAGGGCAACCGCCTGCTTTGGGGTTATCACTTCCGTCCATATCGATCTCCAATCCTGGCTCAGGTCTTGCGGCTCAGCGCGGTATTAACTGTAACGAACAAGATTACAGAAAGATGTAGCCCTGATGGATTTCAAGGGTCGCTCGCCGAAATTGGCGCAGCCCCCACTCATCAGGGCGACTCTGCGCCCTTGTGTCGAGGGAAATTTAGCAAACCAGAGACATAGAGATAAGTTTTGTTTTCTCATAATAACCATAATCAAAAACTATGATATTCGGTTCCTCCGACCCGTAACCTTGGGTCACAACGCCCTCAGGCAGATTGTCTTCTTCCCTGTTCGCTTTCAGTCTGGCCCGAACAAGCGACCCAAGACCCCGAGCAGGACATAAGGACAGCAGGATGGAGTTTGACTATGTGATCGTCGGCGGAGGCTCGGCCGGATCGGTTCTGGCCGGTCGCCTGAGCGAGGACCCGAACATCAGCGTCTGCTTGCTTGAAGCCGGAGGCCCCGGAAAACACATCGGCATCCGCATGCCTGCCGCCGTGGTGTCGGCCCTGCCCGGACGCCCAAAGATCAGCAATTGGGCGTTTGAGACGGTCCCGCAAAAGGGCTTGAACGGGCGGAAAGGATATCAGCCGCGCGGCAAAGCCTTGGGAGGCTCCAGCGCGATCAATGCCATGCTCTATATACGCGGACAGCGGCAGGACTATGACGGTTGGGCCGATCTGGGCTGCGCGGGTTGGGATTGGGACAGCGTTCTGCCTTACTTCAAACGCTCGGAAAACAACGAGCAGGGCGCAGATGATCTACATGGCGATAGCGGCCCCCTGCAGGTGTCGGATCAGAAAGAGCCGCGCCCGATCACCCACGCCTTCATTGATGCTGCCAGCCAAATGCAGCACCGCCGCGCCGAGGATTTCAACCGCGGCGATAACGAGGGCGTCGGCCTCTATCAGGTGACGCAATTCCACGACCCGACCCGAAACGGCGAGAGATGTTCAGCCGCAGCGGCCTATGTGCACCCGGTCATGGATCGTCCGAACCTGACCGTCATCACCCATGCCCATGCCAAAGAGTTGACCTTCGACGGCAAACGCGCGACTGGAGTGATCTACAAGAAGAGAGCAAGAGGCGCAGATATCTCGGTCACGGCCAGACGAGAGGTATTGATCTGTGCGGGCGCGCTTCAATCACCGCAAATTTTGCAGCTGTCCGGTATCGGCGACGGGGAGGAGTTACGCCAGCACGGAATCGCAGTCCGTCATGACCTGCCTGGCGTTGGCAAGAACCTGCAAGATCATCTGGATTTCATTCTGGCTTACAAAACCAGGGACACCGACAATTTCGGCATCGGCCTGACGGCAGGCATGCGCCTGATGGGGCACCTGTTGCGCTGGCGCAAAACCGGGTCGTCGATGGCCTCGACCCCCTTTGCCGAAGGGGCCGCGTTCCTGAAGACCTCTCCTGAACTGGATCGTCCCGACATTCAGCTCCATTTCGCCATTGCGCTGGTCGATGATCACGCCCGCAAGCTGCACTATGGTCATGGCTATAGTTGCCACATCTGCAAGCTACGGCCCGAAAGCCGGGGCACCGTTGGCCTGCGCATCGCCGATCCCTTCGCCGCGCCTGCCATTGACCCAAACTTTCTGTCGGATGACCGCGATCTGCAAACCATGATCAAAGGTGCGCGGATGATGCGCGATATCATGCAGGCCCCCGCCCTTGCCCCTTACCGTCATAAAGAGATGTTCGGGACCGAAACCGCTGAAACCGACGCGGATTGGGAACGCCATATCCGCGCCCGCGCCGATACGATTTATCACCCCGTCGGCACCTGCAAGATGGGGCTGGATGAGATGGCTGTGGTCGACCCAGAGCTAAAGGTTCACGGGATCGAAGGGTTGCGGGTCGTCGATGCCTCGGTCATGCCGACTCTGATCTCGGGCAACACCAATGCGCCCACGATCATGATCGCCGAGAAAGCGGCTGACATGATCAAGGCTGATCAGTGACCTTCATCAGGGCCTCAAGCCCGACGCGGTAATTGGGGTAGAGCAGTTTGACCCCAAGCTCATCCTTGATCCGGTTGTTTCGAACCCGCTTGTTCTCGCTGTAGAAGCTGCGCGCCATCGGCGTCATTTCGGCCTCTTCAAACGGCACGGCAGGCGGTAGGGGCAGCCCCTGAAGCTCGGCCGCGTAGCCGATCACATCCTGTGGCGGTACCGGCTCATCATCGCAGACGTTATATACAGCGCCGGGATTGGGGGCCGCCATCGAGGCTGCGAGAACCTGCGCGATATCCTCCACATGGATGCGCGAGAACACCTGCCCCGGTTTGATAATCCGCCGGGTCCCACCGCCCTTGAGCTTGGAGAACGGCCCGCGACCGGGGCCGTAGATGCCCGCCAGTCGGAAGATATGGATCGGCAGGTTGGGAATGGCCGACCATTGCTCCTCGGCCAGCAGACGCCAGCGCCCGCGTTTGGCTGTCGGCGCAGGTGGCGTGGTCTCATCGACCCAGTTGCCCTGATGATCGCCATAGATCGCCGTGGTCGACAGATATCCAACCCATTTGAACTGCTCCGCGCGCGCGGCGATCTCGGCGCCCAGCGCCGCTAGAACCGGATCGCCATCCTCCTTCGGTGCGGTCGAGATTAGCAGATGCGAGACGCCGTCCAGATCCGGTACGTCTCCGGGCCAGATCAACGGCACAGCGCCCGAAGCGCGAATGGCGTCAGTCCCCTCGGCATCCCGCGTGGTGCCGACAACGCGCCAGCCCTCGGGCGTCAGGCGGCGCGACAGGGCCTGGGCAGAGTATCCGTGGCCAAAGGAAAACAGTGTGTTCGTCATGCCCTCTAGATGATCCGAGCAGACCGGGGATGCAAGCACCACGTCGATACACTTGATTCGAATCTCGCGATGCGCCTTTCTTTTAGGCATGAGCGAGAAAACCCCAGACCTGCACGCAGCCTATGCGCTGACTTCGCCGGATGACAACAAGCGCCTCTATGCCGAATGGGCGGGCGATTATGATGACTGTTTCGCCGCGCGCGAGGATTATCAGCTGTATATCCACACTGCCCGCGCCTTTGTCCGATCCGGAGGGCAAGGCCCGGTGCTGGATGTCGGCGCGGGCACTGGCCTGTGTGGCGCGGTTTTGGCCGATCTGGGCGTAGGTCCGATCGATGCCACGGATATCAGCGCCGAAATGCTCGATCAGGCCATGCGCAAGGACACCTATCGCGACGCGATCGAGGCCGACCTGACCCAAGGTATCCCGGTTCCGCGCCACAGCTATTCGGGTATCGTATCCTCTGGCACCTTCACCCATGGCCATCTGGGCCCCGAGGTCCTGCCCGCCTTGCTGCGCGTCGCGCGTCCCGGTGCGCAATTTGCCGTTTCAATCAACGCCAAACACTATGAGAAACTGGGCTTTGCCGACGCCTTCAGGCAGCTTCAGCAGGGTCAGATCATCAACCTGTCCTTGCCCGAGGTCCGCATATACGGAGACCTCGCCGCCGGTCCGAACAAGGACGACACGGCCTATATCGGCTTGTTCGAGAGGACCTGATCAGGTCTTTGACCAAAAACGTTATGTGTACATCTGTTTCTTGAACGCCCGCGTGCGCGTCGTCGCCTCGGCCGAACCGTCGTGATAGGTGCCGAACCACTTGTCGAACGGGATTTCCGAGGTGCCATAGTTGCACTCAAAATAGCGATGATGCAGCTGGTGGAAGAAATCGCCAGCGCGGGCTGCATCCGTCTCTTTCGCCCGCAGCTTTTCGAAACCGGAATGGGACAGAACCGGGCTGATCTGCTGGAAATATGTATGGAACAGCAGGTGCAGCGGGTGCGATGGGATGATCAGGTGAATGAAATAGGTCGTGAAGTAGAGGATGTTCTCATACCAATGGTTTGAGATTCCCGACCAGGGCCCGATATTGACGTTGCGGTGGTGCACCGCGTGGACGTGTTTGTAGAGCTTCGGGTGATGCTCCAACCGGTGCACCCAATAGAAATGCAGGCCGGACCACATGGGGATCAGCAACATCCACAGGACAAACCAAACCGGCGCGCTGGACCATGTCACAGTCGGCACATAATCATTCGCCATCGCCCAAAAGATCACCCACTGATAAACGGTCGCAACTGTCATCGCGCTTCCCAAGGTCCACCAAATATTGTCGAGGACCTGATTGCGGAAGGTGAAGTTGCCGTTGTCCCGGGTCAGATCACGGCGATCGAACTTTTTGTACATGCCCTGCCCTTTGCGCATGTAAAGCCACCAATGCAAACCGCCCGCGACCAGAATCTGAGGCACCATATTCAGCAGCCAAATCCGGAACATCCACCCCGCCGAAAAGCTCTTCATTGCGTCCAATCCGGGGAAGAAGAGCACATAGGCGATCACGGCCAGTGTCATGCACAGGGTCAGCGAGGTGATCTGCAACCACGCCCCGCCATACCATTTTACAACCGCCGCCGGGCGGAGCGGCCAAGTGAATAGTGGGTTCAATCCCACCGGTCCTTCCGGGTGATAATTCCAACGGGCGGCTTCCGGGTCCTGAGCGGTGTCGGTCATAGCAGTCACTTCTGTCTGATTGGTCACGTTGCGTAGTCCGAGCCTTCGGCGTCGAGCAGAGCTTTGATCTCACGCAGATGCGCCTGGGCTTGATCGGGGTAGTCGTCCAGCTCTTGCGCGGTCTTCTCGGCGATCTCATCGGATAGGACGCGCAACGGTTGGCCCGTTTGCAGCGCACGTATGTAGGTTTCGGCGGCGCGCTCGAAATAATAGAGTCTATTAAAGGCATCTGCCGGGTCGCTGCCGATGATCAGAACTCCGTGGTTGCCCATGATCATGACCTTCTTTTTCGGGTCCGACAGCATTGAGGCGCAGCGTTCCCCCTCGCTCTCAAACGCCAGACCACCGAATTCCTCATCAATCACATAACGGTTGTAGAAAGTGGCGGTGTTCTGGTCGATGGGGGGCATGTTGCTGTCCGCCAGCGATGCCAGCACGGTGGCAAAGATCGAATGCACATGCATAACGCACCGTGCATGCGGGCAGTGGCGATGGATCGACCCGTGAAGCCCCCAAGCGGTCGGGTCCGGTGCGCCGGGTTGGCTCATGACATCCGGATCATTGGCATCCAACAGCAAAAGATCCGAGGCCCGGATTCGCCCGAAATACATCTGATTTGGGTTCATCAGGAACTGCGTGCCGTCCTCGTTCACCGCAAGGCTGAAGTGATTGGCAACGGCCTCGTGCAAGTTCAGACGCTCGGTCCAGCGGAACGTCGCGGCCATTTCCACGCGTTCAGACCAATGGTCGATATTGGGGCGAAGATTGGCGACACTCATCGGAACGCTCCTTTGGCCTTTGGGCAACGGATTTGAACAAAGCCTGCCTTGGGTCCCCGGATTTGACCAACGAAAAAAACGCATCTATCCCATTAGTAAAACTTATGGTGAGGTTATGAAGATGCAGAATTCGCTGCCTCCTCTGGGCTGGCTGCGCACATTCGAGGCCGCGGCACGCCATCTGTCTTTCACCGGCGCTGCCCGCGATCTGAACATGACGCAAAGCGCGGTAAGCCAGCAGATCAAGTCGCTCGAGGGCCATCTCGGCCAGCCCTTGTTCCTGCGACGCCCCAAGGCGCTGGAGCTGACCGAGGCCGGAATCACCTACCTGCCCGTCGTGCGAGAGGCATTTCGCACGCTGGTGCGTGGTACACAGGCCGTAACCGGCGCTCAGCAAAACGCGGTTCAGGTTCAGTGCAACATCACCTTTGCCGTAAACTGGCTGGCCCCGCGCCTGCCGGCCTTTCGGGCTGAGCATCCGGATGTGCAATTAAACATCTTCACAGAGCTCTGGGAGCCGCAGGAAATGGCCGAAGGCGCTGCGGTCGAGATTCGCTTTTCCCTCAGGCCCGCCGATACGGTCCGAACCGAGCTGCTGCGGCGTGAACACTACTATCCTGTCTGCGCGCCCGGTTTCAGTGTGGACTTGGAGACGTTGCAGGAAAAGCCTCTGTATGATTGTTCAAACCTACTTTCGAATTGGGCCAGTTGGGCGGATGATCAGGCTCTAATATGGGGAAAACCGAACATCACTTACGCCACGACCTATCTGGTTTGTTTGTCAGCGGCGATGGCTGGGGGCGGCTTGTGCCTCGCGCATGATACGATCGCAGACCGGTTAATCGAGCAGGGCTTGCTGGTGGCCCCTTTTGAGCATCGCGCAGAGATGCCCGAGGCGTATTACCTGTTGCTTTCCCCCCAGGCCGAGGAAACGCCTGGCGCGGTGGCCTTTGCCAATTGGATACGGCGCGAGATCGGGTGAGGGGACCTCTCCCGCCCATCGTCGCGGCCCCTTTTCGGGGCAGCTTCTCTGGTTGGGCCGGGCAGCGCTGGCGCGCTGCGGGCGGGATTTGTGATGATTTCATGATACCGGATTACCGGGGTTGCACCTGGCAACACATTCAGGAAAGTTGAGACATGGAATACTCACCCTTCCCAAGCTGGCCCGATGTCGCCCCCCGTTTAATCGCTGTTGCTGCTGGTCGCGAACCCGCGGATTTGGTGATCCGCGGTGGTATCTGGGTCAATGTTCACAGCCGAGAGCTGCTGCCCGATCACTCCGTCGCCATCGCTGAAGGGCGGATTGCCTTTGTCGGGCCTGATGCCAGCCACTGTATCGGTCCCGACACGCAGATCATTGACGCCAACGGGCGGTACATTCTGCCCGGCCTGTGCGACGCGCATATGCACATCGAATCGGGGATGCTGACACCGGCTGAATTCGCGCGGGCCGTGATCCCGCATGGCACGACCTCGATGTTCACCGACCCACACGAGATCGCAAATGTGCTGGGCCTAGACGGCGTGCGCATGATGCATGACGAGGCGATGATGCAGCCGGTGAATATCTTCACTCAGATGCCCTCCTGCGCGCCATCGGCCCCAGGATTGGAGACCACCGGCTATGAAATCTCGCCCGAGGATGTGGCACAGGCGATGAGCTGGCCGGGTATCATCGGGCTGGGTGAGATGATGAATTTCCCCGGTGTGATCAACGGCGATCCTAAGATGCTGGCCGAGATTGCAGCCACTCAACGGGCCGGGAAAACGGTCGGCGGACACTATGCTTCGCCTGATTTAGGGTCTGATTTTTCCGCTTATGTTGCTGGCGGCCCGGCGGATGATCACGAAGGCACCTGTGAGGCTGACGCCATCGCGCGGGTCCGGCAGGGGATGCGGTCGATGATGCGGCTGGGGTCTGCGTGGTACGATGTGGAGACCCAGATCACGGCTGTCACTGAGAAAGGTCTGGACCCACGTAACTTCATTCTGTGTACCGACGATTGCCACTCGGGCACCTTGGTCAATGAGGGCCATATGAACCGGGTAGTGCGCCATGCCATCGCCTGTGGGTGCGAACCTCTGGTCGCTTTGCAGATGGCCACGATCAACACCGCCACGCATTTCGGGCTGGAGCGCGAAATCGGCTCGGTCACGCCCGGGCGGCGCGCGGACATCATCCTCAGCTCGGATTTGACTGATTTGCCGATTGAGACGGTCATTGCGCGTGGGCAGGTGGTCGCTGAGAACGGAGCCATCACCGTCGAATGCCCGCATCTGAACTGGCCGGACAACGCACGCAATACGGTGCATCTAGGGCATGAGCTGACGGAAGGCGACTTTGAAATCCAGGCCCCCGCAGGCGCGAACCGGGTTCAGGCCAATGTCATCGGTGTTGTCGAAAACCAGGCCCCGACCAAGGCGCTCAAGGCCGAATTGCCCATCATCGGCGGTCTGGTCGAGGGGGAGGGCGAGGTCTGCCAGATCGCGCTGGTGGAACGCCATCGCGCCACCGGAGGGGTCACGAACGCGTTCGTCTCGGGCTTTGGCTATCAGAGCAACATGGCGATGGCCTCGACCGTGGCCCATGACAGCCACCACATGATCGTCGTCGGCACCGACCGCAAACAGATGGCGCTGGCCGCCAACCGTCTGGCCGAGGTCGGCGGTGGTATCACCCTGTTCCGGGACGGCCAGGAACTGGCGCTGGTGGAACTGCCCATTGCCGGGCTGATGTCCGACAGCCCTGCCGCCGAGGTCGCGGCAAAAGCCGAAAAGATGGTCGAGGCTATGGAGGCCTGCGGCTGTCAACTGAACAACGCTTATATGCAACACTCTCTGCTGGCCCTCGTCGTGATCCCCGAATTGCGGATCTCGGACCTTGGGTTGGTGGATGTCCGTACGTTTGAAAAGATAGAACTTCTGGAACCCCTGGCATGACAATAATAAAAACACCTGACACACCTGCTGCGGAAGACTTCTCCGACCCCGAGGCAGCCGTCGCGCGGCTTGAACTTCTCTACAATCAGGCCACCGATTTCCTGTGCGAGGGCTTTTCGACGGCCATGCAGGAGGGGGCACCTTCGGCTCGTATCAGAGCCTATTACCCGGAAATTCGTATCAAGACCTCAAGCTACGCGCAGGTCGATAGCCGCCTGAGTTTCGGGCATGTCTCGGAACCTGGCATCCATGCAACCACCGTGACGCGGCCTGACCTGTTCCGCGCGTACCTGACGCAGCAGATCGCGTTGCTGATCAAGAACCACGACCAGCCGGTGACCATCGGTGCCTCCGATACGCCGATTCCGGTTCATTTTGCAGTCGCCAACAACCCGGATCTAGTGGTGCCGCATCAAGGTGCTGCGGGTTTCACACTGCGCGATGTGTTCGACGTACCCGATCTGACAACAACCAATGACGACATCGTCAATGGCGTGCATGATCATACCGAGGTCGGGCCGCTTGCTTTGTTCACTGCCCAGCGCGTCGATTACTCTCTGGCGCGGCTGGCGCACTATACCGCGACGGATGCGGGGCATTTCCAGAACCACGTTCTGTTCACAAACTACCAGTTCTACGTGTCCGAATTCGAAAACTACGCGCGTGAACAACTCGCCGATCCGCATAGCGGCTACACCAGCTTTGTCTCGACCGGGAATGTCGAGATCACTGATGCAGATGCGCCACTGGAACAGCCGATGAAGCTGCCTCAGATGCCGACCTATCACCTGAAACGGGCGGATGGATCCGGCATCACTCTGGTCAATATCGGCGTCGGACCGTCGAACGCCAAAACCGCCACCGACCACATCGCGGTACTACGTCCGCATGCCTGGCTGATGGTCGGACACTGCGCCGGTCTGCGCAATACGCAAGCCTTGGGCGACTTTGTACTGGCCCATGCCTATCTGCGCGAAGATAAGGTTCTGGACGATGACCTGCCGGTCTGGGTCCCGATCCCACCGCTGGCCGAGATTCAGGTGGCGCTGGAACGCGCCGTGGCCGAGGTCACCGAACTTGAAGGGTATGAGCTGAAGCGGATCATGCGGACGGGCACTGTGGCATCGGTCGACAACCGCAATTGGGAGCTGCGCGATCAATCCGGCCCGGTGCAGCGGCTCAGCCAATCCCGTGCGATTGCGCTGGATATGGAAAGCGCAACGATCGCTGCAAATGGCTACAGATTCAGGGTCCCTTACGGGACTTTGCTGTGCGTCTCCGACAAACCTTTGCATGGTGAATTGAAGCTTCCCGGCATGGCGTCGTCCTTCTATACCACTCAGGTCAGCCGCCATCTGGCGATCGGAATAAAGGCGATGGAGCATCTGCGCGGCATGCCGTTGGAACGCTTGCACAGCCGGAAATTGCGTTCATTTGACGAAACGGCCTTCCTCTGACGTAAAAAAGCAACGTTTTCCCCATATTTTTAGGGTTTTCCGCGCTACTATTCGTTGTGTTCGTCCACAATATCCCGTTACAGTTACGCGGTGAGGCCCTATAGATCGGGCACGTTAAGGAGACCAAGAAATGGCAAAGCCTATGACAAAGACTCAGCTGGTGGCTGCTCTCGCTGAGGAAATGGGAACCGACAAGAAATCCGCGAACGCGGCGCTGGAGGCTGTGACCGGCCTGATCACCCGCGAAGTTTCGGCCGGTGGCGCAGTAACCCTTCCCGGTGTCGGCAAAATCTACTGCCGCGAACGCCCCGAGCGTCAGGTTCGCAACCCGGCCACTGGTGAGACTTTCACCAAAGAAGCCGACAAGGTTGTGAAGATGACCATCGCAAAAGCTCTGAAAGACAGCGTGAACGGCTAAGCCGCGACGTCATGTTGACAGAATGCGGGGCTGCCGGAAGGTGGCCCCTTTTTCTTGCTAGGCGACCCGTTCAAAGCGTTTTGCGTTTTATCTGAAACAAAGCTATCGAAATGCGCGTTCGACCGCAGGGAGAGGCAGCGTATTTCGATTCAAATCAAACGCAAAGCGATCTAAGAAAAGCACACCGCCCACCCAAGGAGATGGAAATGGATCTGCGCGCCATCGCAATGGGGCTCACCTTTGCCCTGATCTGGTCGTCGGCTTTTACGTCGGCGCGGATCATCGTTGCGGATGCATCGCCTCTGTTTTCTCTGGCGTTGCGCTTTTTGATTTCCGGCATCATCGGCGTTGCGATCGCGCGGGCCATGGGCCAATCCTGGCACCTCACACGTGAGCAATGGCGCGCGACCATATTGTTCGGAGTGTGCCAAAATGCCCTTTATTTGGGTCTGAATTTCTATGCGATGCAAACGGTCGAGGCCTCGATCGCGGCGATCATCGCCTCCACCATGCCGCTGCTTGTCGCACTGGCGGGCTGGGCCTTTCTGGGTGAGCGTTTGCGCCCCTTGGGGATTGCCGGGCTACTGGCTGGATTTGTTGGTGTTGCCCTCATCATGGGCAATCGCATCGGCGCAGGTGTCGATCTGTTCGGAGTGGCCCTTTGTGGAATCGCAGCCCTCGCCCTGACCTTTGCGACTCTGTCCGTGCGTGGGGCCACGTCGGGCGGCAATTTCATGATGGTAGTTGGTTTACAGATGTTCGTGGGTGCCGCGATTCTGTTTGTCGCGGCTCCGATTTTTGAAACGATCCGCATACATCTGACCCTGCCGCTGGTTCTGGCGTTCAGCTACACAACGCTGTTCCCCGGCCTTCTGGCGACGTTGATCTGGTTCATGCTACTCAACCGGATCGGGGCGACTCGAGCGGCCACGTTCCACTTCCTCAACCCCGTGTTCGGCGTCGCCATTGCCGCGGTTCTGCTGGGTGAGAAGCTGGGGCCGCTGGATGCGCTGGGTGTTGTGATCACGACGCTGGGCATTCTGGCGGTGCAACTGTCGCGTCAGCCTGGTCAGGGTAGCAGTGCATCGACCTGACGGGTTAGTTTCGGCGATGACGGCTTAACACCTGAACCAAAAGTAGCCACGATCTCACCTTCCGAATCCAGCAGAATTTTGTTGAAGTTCCACTGCGGCACAAAACCGGTTTGGTCCGCAACGGCCTTGTAGAACGCATGCGCCTTTGGCCCCTTGACCGGAGTGATATCGGCCATCGGCAGTGTCAGGCCGTAGTTCATCTCGCAGAAGGCTTTTACTTCGCTTGCTGTTTCCAATTCCTGATTGAAGGAATCCGACGGGACCGCAAGCACCACCAAACCGCGTTCACCGTAGGTGTCATGCATCTTCTGCAAATCCGCGTATTGACCAGTGAAGCCGCATTGCGATGCAGTATTGACCACCAGAACCGGCTGACCGCGCCATTCCTCAAGGGACAAAACACCCCCGTCGATCGACGCAAACTCGGCTGCCAAAGGCGCCGCTTGCACAGCACGGCCGATCAACAAAAGAACGCTCAGCAGCAACACACGAAACATCGCAAAACCTCCTTGGTAAATCGGATACGGTCAAAACCGCCTTCCGGATCAACCGCACATGCGCGCGAGGGGTTTGAAATATGATTTTGATTTCCAGAAAATTATGCCCAAATACTACTCAACCATTCCAATTGATCGGAGGAGCCATGTCCCGCTACACCAAGGACCCCGCGGTCGTTGCCGCTCTGTCCCCCGAGGCGTTTCACGTCACCCAGCGCAGCGGCACCGAACGGCCCGGAACCGGCGCATATCTGGGCAATAAAGAGCCCGGCATCTACGTGGATATCGTATCGGGCGAGCCTCTATTCGCCTCGACGCACAAATACGAATCCGGCTGCGGCTGGCCCAGTTTCACAAAGCCAATCATCCATGAACATGTGGAAGAGTTTCGCGACACCACCCATGGTATGATCCGCACCGAGGTCCGCTCAAAACACGGCGACAGCCATCTGGGTCACGTCTTCCCGGACGGCCCGCGCGAACATGGTGGGCTGCGCTATTGCATTAACTCTGCCGCCCTGCGGTTCATCCATCGCGACGAGATGGAGGACGAAGGTTACGGCGAATACCTGATTCATGTGGAGGACATCCAATGAGTATCGAACGCGCTGTTCTGGCCGGTGGCTGCTTTTGGGGCATGCAGGATTTGATCCGCAAACTGCCCGGCGTGTCCCGCACGCGTGTCGGGTATACCGGCGGCGACGTGCCGAACGCCACCTATCGCAACCACGGCACCCATGCCGAAGGGATCGAGATTTTCTTTGACCCCTCTCAGATCACATACCGCGATCTGCTGGAGTTCTTCTTTCAGATCCACGACCCGACGACACCGAATCGTCAGGGCAATGATCTTGGCATGAGCTACCGTTCAGCGATCTACTATGTAGATGACGCGCAAAAACAGGTGGCTCTGGACACAATCGCAGATGTGAACGCCAGTGGATTGTGGCCCGGCAAGGTCGTCACCGAACTGGAACCCGTGGGTGATTTCTGGGACGCCGAACCCGAGCATCAGGATTATCTGGAACGCATTCCAAACGGCTACACCTGCCACTTCCCGCGCCCCGATTGGGTCCTGCCCAAACGCGACGCGGCTGAGTAACGCTTGGCCCCCTTCGGGTTTCGAAGAGGGTTAACCCGTGGCGACACGCGGTCTCCCGCTGGCCTCGACGGTCAACATCGCCTCGACAAACACCTCACGCTCTTCCACGCGGGCGGTTCGGATATCGCGGTCGACAACCACTCGGATATCTTCGGCACCCGCCTCGCGCACGGCGCCTTCCGCCTCATCTCGGAGGATCTTTTCCAGCAACGCCAAAGCCTCATCCGAGGCGTTGAAGTCCTTCGGGCCGTCTTCCAGATGAGCGCGATACTGCCCCTCGGCGGGCGAGGTAATAGTGCCCGAGCGCCGCAGAGTCAGCCGCCCAACCACCGCCCCGATGGCGTTGGCCACACCAGCATGTTCGGGCAGTACCATTTTGCAACGCAACCGCTCCCCGACCGCTGGATAGTAGCTGGGGGCCGAGGCACCCAGACCCACCACATCCACATTCAACGCCGCATCCAGCGCCAGCAAGCCTCGGTGCTGTGCCAATCCGCGTTGGGTCAGGACATGCCTGGCAAGCTCCTTCGGAGGCAAACCGAAATCCTCGCACTCTTCGGCAAAAGCAGTCTCTAACAAGGTTAAACTGGTCTGTTCTGTCAGTTGGTCGATAATCATCTGCGCCAGTTGTTCCGGTGTCGCCGCCAGCATGTCACCCGACCCAACCCGTTTGCGCGCCACCAGTTCCAGCGCTTTGCGTGCGGCATCTGCGTCCCAGGCCTCAACCCGGCCCAGAACATGGCTGGCATCAGATGGCGTGATGCCCGAAACCTGTAGGATTCCGCGATCCACTAAGCGGGTCAGCGCGCCATTCTCCATCCGCGTCCGCAATAGTCCACTGAGAGCCAGGACCTGATCACCCAGCCGGTCCAGCAACGCCTCTTCCCGCACGCCGATCCCATCGGCATGCACCCCCGGAACGCGGCGTGCGAACCGTGTGTCATGCTCGCCCACCGTGGTTGAGCGCAGCTGCTCGTCGAGTATCGCATGCACCACTTCGGGCGCCTCGGACGCGATCAGTGAAACCGGCAGCACCCGCCGTGGCCCAAGGAAAACGCCGCCCTTCAAGCCTTCGGTCATGACATGAACCTGGCTGTCGCCGCCCAAACCATGAGTCCGCATCGCGACGGCCTCAACCATTGTGCGGAATCCACCAACCTGCGCGCCCGCCGGATCAATCGCGGGCTTCCCATCGCGGATCAGCGCCACATCCGTCGTCGTACCGCCGATATCAGAGACCAGAGCATTCTCTGCCCCCGTCAACCACCGCGCCCCGACGATCGAGGCGGCAGGACCACTCAGAATCGTTTCAATCGGCCGCTCCCGCGCCTGCTCCGCGCTCATCAATGCGCCATCCCCGCGCACGACCATCATCGGAGCGGTAATGTCCAAAGCCAGCAATTGATCCTGAGCCCGCCCGATCAGGCGATCAATCATCCCGATCAACCGTGCATTCAAAACGGCAGTGACGGCGCGCTTTGGCCCGTTCAACTTGGCGGACAATTGGTGCGAGCAGGTAACCGGCGCTCCGGTCTTTTCGGTTATGATCCGCGCCGCTTCCAGCTCATGCGTCGGGTTGCGCGTTGCGAACTGAGCCGCCACGGCAAAGCCAGAAACCCCTGTGTGAGAGTCTAAAAAGGCCTCTAAGGCTTCAACATCCAGCTTTGTGACCTCACCGCCCGCATGGCTGTGTCCACCTGCCACGACAAGCGCCGGATCGCCTTTCAAAGCATCCCTCAGACCATGCTTCTCAAGATCGCTTTCCTTGAACCCGATATAGATCAAGGCCACGCGACCGCCCTGCCCCTCGACCAGAGCATTGGTGGCCAGCGTCGTGGACAGAGACGCCATCGAGATCTGATCCGGCGTCACCTGCGCCTCGTCCAAAACGGCCGAGATCGCCTTACCCACCCCAATCGCCAGGTCCGCCCGAGTGGTCAGGGACTTGGCCGAGGCGATCACCTCACGCTCATCCCGGATCAACACCGCATCGGTATAGGTCCCGCCCGTATCTACCCCCAAAGCCAGCGCCATCGGGTCCTCCATCTGTTCGCTGCAGATGGGTGTAGCGGTTTGGACCGACACGTCCAGCCTATTTGCGGCATTTAACCTAGCTGTTCCACCGCCCAGCGCGCGGCATCGGCCACAGTCGGATCGGGATCATCCGCCAAGCCCTGCGCCACAGCCCGCAATTCGGCCCGACCCGAGTTGCCAATGGCATAGAGAACATTGCGTACGAACCGGTCTCGCCCGATCCGCTTGATCGGAGAGCCCGAGAATTTTGCCCGAAACGCGGCATCATCCAACACCGCCAGATGAGCCAGGGCCGGAGCCTTCAGATCATCTCGCGCCGCATATCGAATGTCGCCAGCCGCCACGGCAAACTTGTTCCACGGACAGGCGGCCAAACAATCATCGCAGCCGTAAATCCGGTTGCCCATCTTGCGGCGCAGTTCATCGTCAACCGGGCCTTTGTGCTCGATCGTCAGGTAGGAGATGCACCGGCGCGCATCCAGCTGATACGGGGCGGGAAAGGCATCCGTCGGACAACTGTCCAAACAGGCACGACACGACCCGCAGTGATCAACTTCCGCCATATCCGCCGGAAGGTCCAAAGTCGTAAAAACAGAGCCTATAAAGCACCAATTGCCCCAATCCCGACTGACCAGATTGGTGTGTTTACCCTGCCACCCTAACCCGGCTGCTTGACCCAAGGCCTTCTCGGGAACCGGGGCCGTATCGACAAACACCTTCACCTCACCACCCGCTTCCGCAATCAACCAACGGGCCAACCGTTTCAGCCGCTTCTTGACCAGATCGTGGTAGTCCTTGTTCTGCGCATAGACTGAAATCGCCCCGCGTTCGGGATGGGCCAAAACCTCGGTCGGATCATGCTCGGGCGTGTAGCTTTCGGCCAGCATGATCACCGATCGCGCCTCGGGCCAAAGGGCCGCCGGATCCCCACGCCAATGCGTGCGTTCCGCCATCCAGCCCATTTGCCCGTGATACCCGGCCTCCAAAAAGGCCTCCAACCGCGCAGGCACCTTTGGCACGTCCCATGGGCGACACACCCGGCACGAGACAAACCCCTCGGCCAAAGCCTGCGCCACCAGTTTTTCCTTTAAACCTGATCCGCTCTTCATCTGGCTAAAAATATCCTCGGGGGGAATCGCGCCTCTGGCGTGATGGGGGGCAGACAGCCCCCCTTTGCCACCCTATCAGAAATCCAGATCGGCGTAATGGGGCGGAGGCCGAAACCCCGGCACCTGATCCGCCAGAATCGACCGGAACGCCGGCCGCGATTTGATCTTGGCGTACCAATCCTTCACCGCCGCGCTGCGATTCCAATCCACGTCCGAGATATAGTCCAGCGCCGACAAATGTGCCGCCGCCGCGAAATCCGCCAGTGTCATCTGATCTCCGGCCAGCCAGCGACGATGATCCAGCAACCACGCCATGTAGTCCAAGTGATACTTGATCGCCCGCGCGCCTTCCTTGACGTTCTTACTGTCCGGATAGCCCTGCCCGGTCATCTTCTTGTTGACCCGCTCGTACAGAAGTTTCGAGGTCACCTCGTGATGAAACTTGTCATCGAACCAGCCCACCAAGCGCCGCACCTCGTACCGCGCCTCGGCGGTCTTGGGCATCAAGGGCGGTTCAGGGCGCGTGTCCTCGATATACTCACAAATCGCCGCGCTCTCGGACATGATCTGCCCGTCCAACCGCAGCACCGGCACTTTGCCAGCCGGGTTTCGACGCAGGAAATCCGGATCTTGCTCCCAATACCGCTCTTCGACCAGCTCAACTTCGATCTTCTTCTCGGCCAGTGACAGCCGAACCTTGCGACAGTAGGGAGAGAGGGGAACGTGAAACAAACGCGCCATGGACTTCCAATCAAACCAATGAGTACCCCTCAGCTTTAGCCTTGGCAGGGCGTGGGATTCAATCCTCGAAACAATCCGCGCGACCATCTGCGCGGATGGTAGCCGCCCCTTGCAGGATGGCCGCCGCCCGCCTGCGCGTGAAAACCGACGGGTCCGTCACCGAGCGCTTGCGGGGCGAGGGCAGGATCGCCGCAAGCCGTGCCGCCTGCGTCGGGGTCAGTTGCGCCGCGCTGACACCAAAGTTCCGTTGCGCCGCGGCCTCAACGCCAAACAAGCCCGTCCCGGTTTCCGCTACGTTCAGATAAACCTCAAGAATGCGCTGTTTGCTCCAAAAAATCTCGACCACTGGCGTGATCGTGGTTTCCATCGCCTTGCGCACCCAGCTGCGCCCCTGCCACAGAAAGACATTCTTCACCACCTGCTGCGTGATGGTCGAGGCCCCTCGGGTCCCGCCCCCCTCCAAAGCGTCGCGAATGGCTTCGACGTCAAAACCCCAGTGCAGACAGAAATTCGCATCTTCAGCCGCCACGACCGAACGCGCCATGATTGGAGCGATCTCATCCATCGTGACCCACTCGCGCTCGACCTTTCCTAGGCGACGCCATTCAGACCAGATCGTATGCGTGATCGGAGGGTTCACGACCGAGTACAGAACCACCAAAGCCGCCAGAAACGCCGCAACGCCCAGCGCGGAATAGATCATCCATCGCCGGATACGGGACCAGAGCGACCGTGTCTTTTGCCCCTTGCCTGCCTTACTTTTTCTGCCGCTTTTCTTGCGGGCTGCTTTCTTTGCCATGGTTTTGCTATACGCCGCCGCGCCGTTCTTGGGAACGGCGGAATTCCTGATAGGCGGATTGGGCCGCGCGACTGTGTCCGCCGCGAAATACAAAAAGACCCGCGTTCCACTTTAGAAACGCGGGTCCTTCTTATTAATGTCAGCGCCCAGCTTATTCAGCCGGAACCGCAGCCACTTCGTTTGTCAGAGGATGGCTGAGATTGTTCAGCATCTCTTTCGGGCAGACCTGCAGGAAGTTCGCCTTTTCCACATCCCAATGCTGCAGGATGTCCGAGGCTTTCCGGCTGAAGGTTTCCGCCGCATGACGCTCGATCAGGGTTTTCAACTGATCTTCCCAATGGTCGACAGTCACCGGGCAGGTCACCAGCGTTTCCATGTTCATCAACGCCTGCGCCTTGCCCTCCGGGTCATACAGATAGGCCATGCCGCCGGTCATACCTGCACCAAAGTTGGCCCCGATATCACCCAGAATCACCGCGACGCCGCCGGTCATGTATTCACACCCGTTCGAGCCACAACCCTCGATCACCACTTTGGCGCCCGAGTTTCGTACAGCGAACCGCTCACCCGCGCGACCTGCAGCAAACAGCTGCCCGTCGGTTGCGCCGTACAGAACGGTGTTGCCTATAATCGTGTTGTCATCTGCCTTCAGCGGGCTGACCTGCGGTGGGCGGACAACGATCATGCCACCCGACAGACCTTTGCCGACATAGTCGTTGGCGTCACCCGACACTTCCAGCTTCAGACCCGGTGCCGCAAAGGCCCCCAGCGACTGACCGGCCGAGCCCTGCAGTTTCACATGCAGGTGGTCGTCCTGGAACGTGTTCCGCATACCAAAGTTCTGAACGATATGGCTGGAGACGCGTGTACCAACGGTCCGGTGCGTGTTCTGGATCGCGTAAGACAGCTGCATCTTTTCGCCGTCTTTCAGGAACCGCGCCGCATCACGCACGATCTCGGCGTCCAGCGTATCCGGCACTGCATTCCGGTCCTTGCGACGGTCATAAACGATGTCATGCGCGCCATCGACGGTGATCAGCAGCGGGTTCAGGTCCAGATCGTCCAGATGCGCCGAGCCACGGCTGACCTGCGCCAGCAGATCGGCCCGACCGATGATCTCATCAATCGAACGCGCGCCGAGGCTGGCCAGCAGCTCGCGCACTTCCTGCGCGTAGAAGGTGATCAGGTTGACGACCTTATCCGCGTTGCCGGTGAACTTGGCGCGCAGGTCTTCGTCCTGCGTACAGACACCGACCGGGCAGGTGTTCGACTGGCACTGTCGCACCATGATACAGCCCATCGCGATCAGGGCGGCGGTGCCGATACCGTATTCCTCGGCCCCCATCATCGCGGCCATGACGATATCGCGCCCAGTGCGCAACCCGCCATCCGTCCGCAGGGTCACGCGGTCGCGCAGGTTGTTCATCGCCAGAACCTGATGCGCCTCGGTCAGACCCATCTCCCACGGAAGACCGGCGTATTTGATCGAGGTCGCAGGCGATGCACCCGTGCCGCCATTGTGGCCCGAAATCAGGATGATATCCGCTTTCGCCTTAGCCACACCGGCAGCAATCGTGCCAACGCCCGACGATGCCACCAGTTTCACCGTCACCTTACAGCGCGGGTTGATCTGTTTGAGGTCGTAGATCAGCTGCGCCAGATCCTCGATCGAGTAGATGTCATGGTGCGGCGGGGGCGAGATCAGCGTCACCCCCTTGGTCGAATGCCGCAGACGCGCGATGAGGTCGGTGACCTTCATGCCGGGCAGCTGACCACCCTCACCGGGTTTCGCACCCTGGGCGACCTTGATCTCAAGCTCTTCACACTGGTTCAGATACTCTGCGGTCACGCCGAACCGGCCCGAGGCCACCTGTTTGATCTTGGCCGACGGGTTGTCGCCATTTGGTTCCGGCACAAAGTGTGCTGGGTCTTCACCACCTTCACCCGAGTCGGATTTCGCACCAATCCGGTTCATCGCCACGTTCAGCGTCTTATGCGCCTCGGGCGACAGCGCGCCCAGTGACATACCCGGCGTGACAAAGCGTTTCCGGATTGAGGTAATCGATTCGACCTCTTCGATCGGCACTGGTTTGCCCAGCGGTTTGAAATCCATCAGATCACGCAGATGGATCGGCGGGTTCGACTGCATCTTGGCCGAATACTGCTTCCACAGTTCGTAAGACGCCTTGTTACACGCCATTTGCATCATGTGCATCGAGGTCGCTTCCCACGCATGGGTCTCGCCCGATTGCCGGGCTTTATAGAACCCACCGATGGGCAACACGTCTAGGCCGTTGTCCCATGCCTTGGCATGGATTTCCTCGACCTTGGCCTGAATACCGGTGACACCGATACCGGAAATCCGGCTGGTCATCCCGGGGAAGTATTCGGCCACCATGGCACGGCTAAGGCCAACAGCCTCAAAGTTCAGACCGCCGCGATAGGATGAGATCACCGAGATGCCCATCTTGGCCATGATCTTCAGCAGACCCTGATCGATGGCCTCACGATAGCGCGCGACGTTTTCCGTCAAGGTGCCGTCCAACAGACCACGGTCAATTCGATCGGCCAGCGAATCCTCAGCCAGATAGGCGTTCACCACGGTCGCACCACAGCCGATCAGAACCGCAAAGTAGTGCGGATCAACACATTCGGCCGAGCGCACGTTCAGCGAGCAGAAGGTCCGAAGCCCTTGCCGCGTCAGATGCGAATGCACAGCGCTGGTCGCCAGGATCATCGGCATGGCCACACGGCCCTCGCCCGAGTTCATGTCGGACAGCACCAGATGCCCAGCGCCCGAGCGCACAGCCTCTTCTGCTTCGGCTCTAACACGGGCCAAAGCGGCGCTCAGCGCGCCACGACCGGGCTCAAAGCTACAGTCGATTTCTGCCAGAGGAGAGCCGAAGGTCTCAACCAGTTTGTCCCACTGCGCGTTGCCAACAAAGGGGCTACCCAGCACAACAATTTCGGTCTGGCTGCTGTCTTCGTCCAGCACGTTTTTCAGGTTACCGAACCGCGTTTTCAGCGACATCACGCGGTATTCCCGCAGGCTGTCGATGGGCGGGTTTGTCACCTGGCTAAAGTTCTGGCGGAAGAAATGGCTCAGCGGGCGGTACTGCTTGGACAGCACGGCCGAGGGCGTGTCATCCCCCATCGAAGCCAGCGACTCTTTGCCGTCCTCAGCCATCGGAGCGAGGATCTGCTCCAGCTCTTCGATCGAATATCCCGCAGCGATCTGACGCTTGCGCAGCTCCTCCCCACGGAACTTGGCGGTCTCAGTCACGCCGGCCAGCGCGTCATCCAGATCGTTGATCTTGTTGACCCACTCACCAAACGGCAGAGCACGGGCCAATTTGTCCTTAATCTGTTTGTCGCGGTAAAGCTTGCCGCGCTTCATGTCCACGGCCAGCATCTGACCCGGACCCAGCGCGCCTTTTTCGGTCACGGAGGCCTCATCAATCGGCACCATCCCGGCCTCGGATCCCGCGATGACCAGACCATCGCCCGTCACCACATAGCGCATCGGGCGCAGACCATTCCGGTCCAGACCGGCACAGACCCAGCGGCCATCGGTCATGGCCAGAGCGGCAGGGCCATCCCATGGTTCCATCACCGAGTTGCAGTAGGAATACATGTCACGCCACGACTGCGGCAGCTCAACTGCCTGCTTGGACCAGCTTTCCGGCACCAGCATGGTTTTCGCCATAGGCGCCGAGCGGCCCGCGCGCACCAGAACCTCAAAAACCGAGTCTAATGCGGCCGAATCCGACGATCCACCTGCGATGATCGGCTTGATATCTTCGGCATAGTCACCAAAGGTCGAGGACGCCATGCGGATCTCATGGCTCTTCATCCAGTTGATGTTGCCCTTCAGCGTGTTGATCTCACCGTTATGCGCCAGCATGCGGAACGGCTGGGCCAGCCACCATTGCGGGAAGGTGTTGGTCGAATAGCGCTGGTGATAAATTGCAAAGGCCGACTCAAAACGTTCGTCCATCAGGTCGGGGTAGAAAACCGCAACCTGCTCGGCCAGCATCATGCCCTTGTAGATGATCGAGCGGCAGGACAGCGAGGCCAGATACAGACCGGAAATCCCAGCAGCTGCGGCCGCTTTTTCGATGCGACGACGGATGACATACAGCTCACGCTCGAACGTCTCTTCGTCCACACCTTTCGAGTTCGAGATCAGGATCTGTTCAATCTCAGGACGGGTCGCGTTGGCCTTGTCGCCCAGGCAGGTGACATCAACCGGCACGTGACGCCAACCGTAGATGTAATAGCCCATCCGCAGAACTTCAGTTTCCACGATGGTCCGGCATTGCTCCTGCGCTCCGAAATCGGTGCGAGGCAGGAAGACCTGACCAACGGCGATCAGTTCATCCAGATTGGGTTCATGGCCGGTACGGCGGATCTGGTCGTAGAAGAACGGAACCGGGATCTGAACATGGATACCCGCGCCGTCACCTGTTTTGCCATCCGCATCGACAGCGCCTCGATGCCAGATCGCTTTGAGCGCGTCGATCCCCGCATCAACAACCTTGCGCGAAGGCTTACCATCGACGGACACCACAAGGCCCACACCGCATGAGGAATGCTCTTCCTCTTCGGAATAAAGACCGTTTTCCGCCATCCACTTGCGCTTGGTTTCCTCGGCGCGCACCCAATCGGCATCAAATTTGGTCATTCGCTGTCTCCTGCTTCCAAGGGGGCACGGATTGCCGGATCCCTGGTTTGGTCTTTGGCTGGCGTTCTGGATCGAACGCGTATCCCTTAGGGAAAATGTTGAACTTCGATGATGGGCGGTTATTCGGCCGCGACCACCGCCTTGGCATTGAACCGCTCGATGATGGCGTCGGCACAATCACGGCCATCCCGGATCGCCCAGACGACCAGAGAAGCGCCGCGCACGATGTCACCAATGGCGTACACGCCATCCATCTCGGTCTCACCGGTCTGGAAGGCCGCTTTGATGGTGCCCCAGCGCGTGACCGGCAGATCGGGCTGACCGAACAACGTGGGCAAGTCTTCGGGCTCAAAACCCAGCGCCTTGATCACCAGATCTGCGTCCTCGACATAGTCGGCACCTTCGATCACCTCAGGGGCCTGACGGCCCGACGCATCCGGTTGTCCCAGGCGCATCTTCTGCACCATCACGCCGGACACCTTGTCATCACCGACAAAACCTTTTGGCGCGCTGAGCCATTCAAACACCACGCCTTCTTCCTCGGCATTCTGCGTTTCTCGCTGCGAGCCGGGCATGTTGGCACGGTCACGGCGGTACAGACATTTGACCGAGGTCGCGCCCTGACGGATCGAGGTGCGCACACAGTCCATCGCCGTGTCGCCACCACCGATAACGACAACTTTCTTGCCGTCGGCGTTCAGGCGACCATTGTCGAAATCTTCGACCGCGTCACCAAAGCTTTTGCGGTTCGAGGCGGTCAGGAAGTCGATCGCTTTCTCGATACCCGTCAATCCGCTGCCCGGCATGGACAGATCGCGCGACTTGTAAACGCCGGTTGCGATAATCACGGCGTCATGCTTGGCGCGAATTTCGTCAAATTTGGCGGCGTCCACGTCGCAGTTCAGAACGAACTCTACCCCGCCATCGGCCAACAGGTCATTGCGGCGCTGGACGATATCTTTCTCGAGCTTGAAGCCGGGGATCCCGTACATCAACAGGCCGCCCGCTCGGTCATAGCGGTCATAGACTGTGACTTGGATACCGGCACGACGCAGCATATCGGCTGCGGCCAGACCACCCGGGCCTCCGCCGATGATGCCAACACTTTCGCCGCGTTCAGCAGTCGGAACAACGGGCTTCACCCAGCCTTTGTCCCATGCGGTGTCGGTGATGTATTTCTCAATCGTCCCGATGGTGACCGTACCGTGACCCGACTGTTCGATCACGCAGTTGCCCTCGCACAAGCGATCCTGAGGGCAGATACGACCACAGATTTCAGGGAATGTGTTGGTGGCCTGACTGGTCGCGTAAGCCTCTTCCAGACGGCCTGTCGCGGTCAGACGCAACCAGTCGGGGATGTTGTTGTGCAGCGGGCAATGCGACTGGCAATAGGGCACACCACATTGGCTGCAGCGGCTGGCTTGCTCTTCCGCCTTGGCCGATGCGAATTCCGCGTAGATTTCGTCAAAGTCTTCTTTGCGGTCATCGGCGGCACGCTTTTCAGGCATGACACGATCAATCTGCACAAATTTCAACATCGGTTGCTTTGCCACGGGTCTGACTCCATGAATTGGCTTGGAAGCACCTCTTTATGAGATGGCATTGGATATGAAAAGTCATACATGCTGACCTAATACTGGAAAATATCCATTGGTCGACCAAAATTTTGCAATTCTTGGGTTATTTTTATGTCCGATTCGGACTTATATCACGACTTTCCTTTTCGACACCACCAGAATACCCATAAACCCAAAGCAATTTGACGGCAGTGCGGCAGGGTAAATGAGTCTCTTTCACTTGATTCTCGTAGCGATCATTCAGGGGCTTACTGAATTTCTGCCTGTCTCCTCGTCCGGCCATCTGATCCTGCTGCCCAACCTGACCGGGATGCGGGATCAGGGCCAAACCATCGACGTCGCCGTTCATGTGGGCACGCTGGGCGCGGTTGTTTTGTACTTCTGGTCCGACGTGAAACAAGCAATCCGAGGGCTGCCTGCGGCGCTGACCGGGCGCACCGACACAGCGCAGGCGCGGCTGGCGCTGGGGTTGATCGTGGCAACGATCCCGACAGTCCTCGCCGGGCTGGCCCTTTACCTGACCGGCCTGACCGAGGCACTGCGATCCATCGCTGTCATCGGCTGGACCATGCTGCTGTTTGGGCTGCTGCTCTATTGGATGGACCAGAAAGGTCCCCAGACCAAGATCGCCGCCGATTGGAGCCTGCGTGACGCGGCCATCATGGGCCTGTGGCAGGCCATCGCTCTGATTCCGGGGACATCCCGGTCGGGCATCACGATCACCGGGGCACGGCATCTGGGCTATACAAGGGAAGAAGGCGCACGCATCGCTATGCTGATGTCGATCCCAACCATCATCGCCTCTGGCGTGTTGCTTTCCCTTGACGTAGCCCACCAGGCCGACGCGCAACTGGCCAAAGACGGAGCGATCGCCGCCCTCTTTGCCTTTGTGTCGGCCCTGTTAGCACTCAGCCTGATGATGCGCCTGCTGCGCAGTGTCAGCTTCACGCCCTATGTCATCTATCGCGTCATTCTGGGCGCGATCCTTCTGGTGATCGCCTATAGCTGATCAGGTCCGCAGGTTTTTAGCCGAGTTCTGAATGTCGTCATACTGACCTGAGGGGCGGAATTTCCACAGGTATTCGTGCAGAACAGCATCCAACGTGGTGGGCACAATCCCCAGATCCGCAAAGCCCTTGGCGCTGTCACCGGCTACATTGTCTTGTCGAAGGTTCTTCAGCTGATCCCGCGTCAGGATCGGGTTCGAGAACAGCTGGAAGCTGACGAACTTCAGAATGTCCAACACGCCGGCCATGATCTTGGCGACAAAGAACGGCACACCCAGAATCACCCGGCGCCGATGAATGACCTCCAGCATTTGCTGCATCAAAGCCCGGAAGGTTTTCACCTCTGGGCCGCCCAGCTCATAAATGCCCGAGGCCGCTTGCCCCAAAACACCCTGCTCGGCCGCTTGCGCTACATCATCCACATAGACCGGCTGAAACCGCGTCTCGGCCCCGACAAGAGGCAAAAACGGCCCGAACCGCGTCATCGCGGCGAACCGGTTGAAGAACTGATCCTCGGTCCCAAAAACGATCGAGGGGCGCAGGATTACTGCATCGGGCATATGAGCCAGAACTCCGGCCTCGCCCGCCGCTTTGGTGCGGGAATAGGCGCTGGACGACTCGGCATCCGCTCCAATGGCCGAGATATGAACCATCCGCTCCACGCCATTCTCGGATGCCAGACGCGCAATGCGTTCGGCCCCTTCGGCCTGCACCGCATCAAACCCGTTCTTGCCCAGTTCGTTTAGAACACCCACGCAATTCACAACCGCATCCGCACCTTGCATGGCCAACTGCACCGAGGCATCATCCCGGATATTGCAAAACACCGGCTCGACCTGACCCACAACGCCATAGGGTTTAACGAACATGGCCTCGTTTGGGCGTCGCACGGCGACTCGGACACGCCATCCCTTGGCCGCCATACGGCGCGCGATGTAGCGCCCGACAAACCCTGACCCTCCGTAGATCGTGACCAGTTTCGACATTCGATGGCTCCTGCTGCATGGCTCTGACGTAGAAGTAGCGCCCGAACCCCTTTGAAACAAGGCATCAAATCGCCGCGTGTGTTGCATCGAGACCCGCTGTGAAAAGGGGCCGAGCAGCGTGGTTCAAAAAACTTTCAAAAATCTGTCCGAATCTGGTTGACCCTCCCCGCCGCTGGGCTTAAACGCCCCCTCACGACACCTGCCCAGGTGGCGGAATTGGTAGACGCGCTAGCTTCAGGTGCTAGTGTCCGTATGGACGTGGAGGTTCGAGTCCTCTCCTGGGCACCAAATCCCCCTAAATTGTATTGATTACTCGCATTTGAGGCGTGGAAATAGCCCGTGTGTTTGGGGAATTTAGTCTCAGATTCCAACCACACGCACAGCATTTCATGCCTTGAGCGATGACGTCAGGGCCTCGCAAAGCACTTCTCTGCGTAGGCCCCGTACTTTGTCCCAGACTTACTTGGCTTTCTTTTCAAGGTTTTGCCAGAACTTCAGCTTTTCGTCGAAGGTCTTTTCCATTTGCTTCGGCTTCGCTTTCGGGACGGCCTGTTGCACCACATGCGTTGCCTCGTGACCGATCAATTTCTTGGCCGCCGATGCAGTCTTGGCAGCTTTCGACACCTGAACCAGAAGGTCTTTGTTGGCCTTTTCGTCCATACATTTTTTCTTCTTCGCAGTCGAAATGGCCTTCTGCGCAGCTTTGCCTTGCTTCATCGCCACTGCAATCGCCTTCTTCAACGGTGCAAGTGTTTTCTTCGCGACCGGAGACGCCTTTTCCGCCTGATCAATAATTTTGGACTGCTGGACAATCGCCGCCGCGAGCTTGTCCGCTTCTTTCTCAAATTTATCCAGGCCTTTTTCATCAATTTTCATTTGGTTTCTCCTCAATCTAAGACGCTTGGTCGATTCATCGAGAGAATGCCGCAAATGCTGCCGGAGAGTCAGTGAAACCCGTCACACTGGCGTTAAATACCCCAGAACTGCGCCGTTTTGAGGGGCGCCACAGACTCACACTTTCATCTTTTGCAAAGCTGATGCGGGCCGGAAAAGATCAGGCCGTTTGGGTTAGGCCTGCTTCTCTGCGGTCTCATCGACCGTATCGGCGTTCAGCTCGATCACCTCAGCAGGGACATCCTCTTCGGTCTCGGGTTCTTCTTCGGCAGAGGCTTTGTCTTCCAGCGCGCCCACAATCAAAGGCAACATATGCACACCTGTGGCCGTGGCGATCTCGGGAGTCTGAGGCGTCTGCCAGCTGAGCGTATCGAAGCTGCCGCAATTCTGGCAGACCGGGGCCCATTCGGGCTGAATGTCGTGACAGTTCTCGCAGACCCATTGCGGCCCACGCGGTGCGGTCAAGGCCTTGGCCAGCCAACCCTGAACAACAGCGTCCGAGGCACCTTCGCCGCGTTCGATCGCCGCCATCAAGGTGTATCCACGCGCGTCGGCCTGTTTTTCGACCAAATCGCCCAAAGCGCGACGCGCTTCGGGAAAGTCCTCGGCGACGATATTCAGCTCGGCCAGAATCAGACGGGTTTCCATGTTCTCAGGGTGGATACGGGTCAGCGCGGTGAACCGCTTGATACGGTCCTGAGCCGACTCGTCCGGTGCAATCTCGGCAAAGGCATGGGCGAGGTCGGGGTGGGGCTGAACCTCCCACGCTTTCTTGAGGATCTTGGTGGCCGCGCGTGGTTTGCCTTTTTCGATATAGGCCCGCGCAGCCATGGCGGCGGCAGGCACCAGATCGGGTGACAGGCGGTTGGCCTCGATGGCTTGTTCTTGCTGCTCGACGCTCGCGCCATCGTCCAGAATACCCTTGGCCTCGGACAGGGCCAGAACCGCGTCGCGTCGTTTGAACACATCGCGCGGCAGGTATCCGGCTTTCAGCTTCGACGTCAGAGTCGACCGTGCTCCGGCCCAATCCTGTGCCTTGGTCTGCAGGTTCAGCAAAACATCCTGCGTTTCCTCATGGCGCGGCTTCAGCGCCAGGGCTTTCTCGGCCAGTTTGCGCGCGGTTTCGTCATCGCCCTCGACCAGCTTCTGTTTCATGATACCGCGCACACCGACAAAGCGCGTGGCACTATTGGTCACCAGCTTTTTGTAGGTTTCCGAAGCCTTTTTGGTGTCGCCCGTCATCTCGGCCGCTTGCGCGACCAGCAAGTTGGTCAGTTCCGGCTTGTTCAGCAGTTTCTCGGCCTTAGAGGCCTTGGCCATCGCCATGCGACCTTCGCCCGATGCCAGCGCCATGAGACCGTCGGACAGCGCCTCATACCCGCGCCGTTCGCGGCTGCGGTCGAAATGGCGTGACAAGGCGGTTTCATCGCCGTTGAGGAATTTCAGTGTCGCGATCAGCAGGCTCAGCAGCTTGAAGAACAACCAGACGCCAAAGACCAGCACGCCGAGCGCGATCACCGATTGCAGCGGCCCCAGCGTGTATTCCACTCCGGCGACGGTGATCTGAACCCCGCCACTGGTTTGCATAAGGAAGTGACCACCCAAAGCCAGAAGGCCGATAATCGCAACAAAAACAAGGATCTTAAACAATGACCACAGCATGGCAGGTCCTTCAGTTCGAGTTCAGGTTGGAAGCAAGCGTATCGGCGGCCTCAACCGCCGCGACCCGGGTCTGGGCGGCTTGTTCCCAATCGGCCATTGCGGTCTGCGCCGCTTCTGGCAGAGATTTCAATTCAGTCAGGGCAGAGGCGACATCACCATCGGCCAAGGCCGCCTGAGCACGCGACAGCACGGCATCCGGGCCATCCCCATCCTGAGGGGTCACCGATCGCGCGCCGGTCTGGCGTTGCAAAAAGGCGATCACGCCCGTGCCTTTGTCCGCATCCCGCGCATCCGCCAAAGCGGTGCGCGCCGCCGCAGGGAATGAGGCCCGCAAGGACGACAGCGTCTCAACCCCTTTGTCTGCAGGCGTTGAAAGCGCATCCGGCACCGTCACACCCCCCGCTTGCAGTTCACCTACAAGGTCCGAATAGGGCTGACCGGCATCCAATTGCCCGTGCAGGCGGGACAGGATGGCAAGGTTGGTCGCGGCTTGCGCTTCGGCCGTTGCTTTCGCCTCAAGCGCCTGCGCATCGGCGACCATTTTTTCGACCTCACCGCGCTGCGCCGCAAGTGAGTCCTGCAGCTTTTTCAATTCAGCTTCAAAAGCAGCGGTCGCTTCGGGCGAGGCGTTTGCCGCAATGGGCGCCTTCTCAAGCTCGGTCAGCCGGTCGGCCAGAGGCGCAATCTGACCCGTCAGAGATTCGACGCTGGATTTCACGGCGGTGAGATCTGCGTCAACAGGGTCCAGCTTTTGCGACAGCGCCTGAACCTGATCCGTCAGGCCCGACACGTCCGGCGCATCCGAGAGTTGCTTCGTCAGCGCTTCGATCTGATCGGATTGTTCCGAAACCTTCGCCTCAAGCGCCGCAATCACCTCCGAGTTATCCGACCCACCAGACGAGATCAGCCCCGTTTGAGCCGCCGCAAATCCAAGACCCGCGGCAATCACACCACCTATCAAGGCCGGAACAAATCCGCCGCGTTTTTCCTCGGTCGGTTCAGCAGGTGTCTCTTTCGCTGGCTCAGGGTCCGATGGTTCATTGGCCGCTTCGGCTTCGGCTTCGGCTTCGGCTTCGGCTTCGGCTTCGGCTTCGGCTTCGGCTTCGGCTTCGGCTTCGGCTTCGGCTTCGGCTTCGGCTTCGGCTTCGGCTTCGGCTTCGGCTTCGGCTTCGGAAATCAGCTCCTCATTCGGCGCTTCTTCGTCAACAGGCGACCCTTCGGTTTCACCACTGGGTTCAACGCTTTTATCTTCGACCACATCGTCTGTTTTCGGGGTTTCCACCGGTTCCTGATCGGATTTCTTTTTTCCCGCCACCGTCAAATTCCCCTTATCGATTCTAAAATCACCAGAACTACAGACTGGTCCAAGTTAATCTGCACCCGGCTCTCTCTCAACCCGCAACGCGTGTTTCACAAGCTTTTTAACGGCCTTACGCATCTTCTTGGGCGTCGGTTCCTTGGCGATCTTCAGGCGCTCATATCCCAAGGATTTAAGGGGTTCCGCCGTTGCCTCGCTGATTGCGGCCAGCCATAGCGGGGCAGTGCCCGCCCAGATGTCGGCAAATTGTCGCGCGGTGCGAGGTGAGAAAATAGGCGCGATCACTGGCCTGTCGCCCTCGGATGCGGCCTTTGCCTCGGGGCTGAGCGGCAGCAGAAGTTGCTGATACACCGCCTGTTCGCGCGTGGTTACGCCCATCTCGGTCAGACGCTCGGCGATGTTGCCCCGGCTGTGTTCGCCGCGCAGATGCAAAAGCGGGCTGTTTGGTCTGATCTGCAAGAGACCGGCCACAAGCTCTTCTGCCGTGCCACCGACCATGTGCGCATCCCAACCCGCGCCTTCGGCGGTCGCAGTCGTGGTCGAACCCACGCAATAGGCGGGCAAATCCCGGCGCACACCCGCCGAGGCCGCCGCATTCACCGCATTGGAGGACGTGAAGATCAGCCCCTGCGTCTCGGCCGTACAAATCGGAGCCGCCAGCGGTTTGATTTCCAGAATGGGGGAATGGATGACCTCAACACGCGATCTGACGCGGGTGGGAAGCTGCGCAACAAACCTCTCCGAGGCGGCGCGAGGGCGGGTCATCAACAAATACAACTATCGGCGCCTTCGGCCTTGGGATTGTTTGCGTCCGCGCAGGGTGGTACCCCGCTTGGCAATCATGATGCAACGGATCACGCCAATGGTGCAAACACTTACCGTCCTTGGATTGGAAAGCAGCTGTGACGACACAGCCGCCGCCGTCGTGCGCCAAACCGACGGCGAAGAGGCCGAAGTGCTGTCGTCGATTGTCCATGGCCAAACCGAGCTGCACAGCGCGTATGGGGGCGTCGTCCCCGAAATCGCTGCACGTGCCCATGCGGAAAAACTAGATATCTGCGTCGTACAGGCGCTAGAGGTTGCGGGTCTAACCTTGGCCGATATGGACGCCATCGCGGTCACCGCCGGGCCCGGCCTGATCGGAGGGGTCATGTCCGGCGTCATGTGCGCCAAGGGGATCAGTGCGGCGACCGGCCTGCCTCTGATCGGGGTAAACCACCTGGCCGGTCACGCCCTGACCCCGCGCCTGACGGATGGAGTAGCCTTTCCGTACCTGATGCTGCTGGTCTCGGGCGGGCACTGCCAATATCTGATCGCCCACGGACCCGAGCAATTCACCCGTCTGGGCGGCACTATCGACGATGCCCCCGGTGAGGCTTTTGACAAAACCGCCCGTCTTCTGGGCCTGCCGCAACCCGGTGGACCCTCTGTCGAGGTAGAGGCGCGCCAGGGCGATCCCAAACGGTTCCGCTTTCCCCGGCCCCTGCTGGACCGGCCCGGATGTGACCTGTCTTTCTCGGGGCTGAAAACCGCGCTGATGCGAATGCGGGATCAGATCGTTGCGGAAAAAACCGGCCTGACCCGACAGGATCGCGCCGATCTATGTGCCGGGTTTCAGCAGGCAGTCGTGGATACTTTGGCCGAGAAAACACGACGCGCCATGGATCTGTATTTGGCCGAGACCCCCTCGGACCCTGTCATTGCCGTCGCGGGCGGTGTGGCTGCCAATTCGGCCATTCGCACCGCGTTAGAGTCTGTATGTGCCGAAAAAGGCGCGCGTTTCACGGCCCCGCCCCTTGCACTTTGCACCGACAATGCCGCCATGATCGCCTATGCGGGGATGGAGCGTTTTCGCACCGGCGCGCGCGACGGTTTGGATCTGACAGCGCGACCTCGTTGGCCCTTGGACCAGACCAGCCCCGCCATGCTGGGTAGCGGTAAAAAGGGCGCAAAGGCATGAGCGTTTCGGTTCTCGGATCAGGGGCGTTCGGTACGGCTCTGGCGATTTCGCTGGCCGGAAACGGGCCTGTCACCCTGTGGTCGCGCAGCGCCGAGCAAGCGAAAGCTATGCAGAATAGTCGGATCAACAAGAGCCGATTGCCCGATGTGATCTTGCCCGATGCCATCACCGTCACCTCTGATATCGAAGTAGCGGCGGCAAAGGATGTCCTTCTTGTGTCTGTGCCGATGCAACAGCTGCGCCATGCGCTTCGGGAACACGCAGCGGTGCTGGCCGGAAAAACGTTAGTTGCGTGCTGCAAGGGGATTGAACTGTCGTCGGGCCTCGGCCCGATTTCCGTAATCCGCGAAGCCATTCCGGATGCACGACCAGCGCTTCTGACTGGTCCTAGCTTTGCGGATGACATCGCGCGTGGCCTGCCGACCGCGCTGACCTTGGCCTGTGCAGATGCTGATCTGCTCGAAACACTGCAATCCGAGCTGACCACCGCCAATCTGCGCCTCTATCGCACCACCGATGTGATCGGAGCGGAACTCGGCGGCGCATTGAAAAACGTTATGGCTATCGGATGTGGCGCTGCCATCGGGGCCGGTCTAGGCGACAGCGCACGCGCTGCACTGATGACGCGCGGATTTGCTGAGATGCAGCGCTTTGCCCTCATGCGCGGCGCACAACCAGAGACGCTGATGGGGCTCTCTGGCCTGGGCGATCTGGTACTCACCTGTTCGTCCGAGCTGTCCCGAAATTATCGTTTTGGCTTGTGTTTGGGTCGAAATGAGCCCTTCGACACCACAACAACTGTCGAAGGCGTCGCCACCGCCCGGGCCATGGCCGACATCGCCAAGGCCGAACGATTGGACATGCCCATCAGCGCCACTGTGGCCGACCTGAGCCAAGGCGCCTACAGTGTGGCGCAAGCCATCGAAACCCTGCTCAACCGACCCCTCAAGGAGGAATAACATGCTGATCGCCCTCATCGCCCGTGACAAACCCGGCGCGCTGCAAACCCGGCTGGACAACCGCTCGGCCCATTTGGCCTATATCGAAGAAACCGGCGTTGTATCGCAGGCCGGCCCGCTGTTGGACGGAGACGCGATGATCGGCTCGCTGGTTGTTCTCGATGTCGAAGATTTGGCCGCTGCACAAAGTTGGGCCGACAATGACCCCTATGCTAAGGCAGGCCTATTCCAGTCCGTTGAACTCATCCCATGGAAAAAGGTGATTGGCTGATGGCATTCTGGCTGTTCAAATCCGAGCCATCGACCTGGAGCTGGGATCAGCAGGTTGCCAAGGGCGAGGCGGGCGAAGAATGGGACGGCGTGCGCAACTATCAGGCGCGCAATTTCATGCGGCAAATGGCAATCGGTGATCGCGGATTCTTCTACCACTCGCAAAAGGACAAGGCGATCGTCGGCATCGTAGAGGTGTGCTCCGAGGCCCATCCCGACAGCACCACCGATGACGAACGTTGGGAATGCGTGGACATCAAGGCGGTAAGGCCGTTTGAAGTTCACGTGACGCTGGACCAGATCAAAGCGGATGAACGTCTGGGTGAGATGGTGCTGGTCAAAAACTCTCGTCTGTCGGTGCAGCCGGTCACCGAGGCGGAATGGCAAGTGATCTGCGCCCTGGGCTCGACTGAGGCCGACTAGATCGCTTTGCGTTTGATTTGAATCGAAATACGCTGCCTCTCCCTGCGGTCGAACGCGCATTTCGATGACCTTGCCTAGGGCAAAACGCAAAACGCTTTAAAATAGAGGGAAGGCCCTGCACGGTGCAGAACCTTCCCTACCCCACGTGCTCCCTACTCACCACACGCGTATTGGAATCTGTTGGTTCTGACCGTCCTGGCCACATAAGGACCCTAGCCTGTTTTCTCAGGCCGCTTCAAACACCAAGTCCTTAAAATATAACTCAAAACAAAAACGCCCGCCGATGGGGAGGCGGGCGTTTGGGTGGAAAACGTAACGTTTAGCCGTAGACGGATTCTTTGCCGAAATGCTTGGTCAGCATGTAGTAGACCACGGCGCGGTACTTGTTGCGCTCGGACATGCCATAGGTTTCCAGCACCGAGTTGATGGCCTCCATCAGCTCAGGACCGTCGGCCAGACCCAGCTTTTTGATGAGGAAGTTGTTTTTGACGGTCTCCAGCTCTCCGTCCTGGCTGGCCGCCACGGTCGACGCGTCGGCGTCATAGATCGCCGGGCCACAGCCGATGGTGACCTTGGTCAGCAGGTCCATATCGGCATCCATGCCGCATTTGTTTTTCAGATCATCGGCGTATTTGGCGATCAGATCGTCGCGTTTTCCCATAAAACAGTCTCCCTATCAGCAGTCCTGGCTGCGGTTACTCAAATCCTAAAAACAGGTGTCGGAAGCCTAGCCATTCCTCCTTTTTCCACAAAGGGAAAAATTCCGCGCTTTCCCCCTAAGCGGAGGAGCGCCTTTGCCGCGCGCCTTGAAAGGCTCGATCTGCAAGGTCCGAAAACGCGCGCACCTTGCGCCCCGGCGTGCTGCTGCCCGCGTGAACAAAGGCAATCGGTGCAGAGGGGGATTTCATCACACCCGGCAAAACCTCGACCAGCGTACCCTGCTGCAACTCTCGCTGAACGGCCAGACGGGATTTGACCGCCAACCCCAGCCCCTGCACTGCGGCTTCGGTCAGCATGTCCGAGTTGGAAACGGCAATACGCCGCGTGACGGACAGTTGCCCCTCATGGGTGTCGAACCGCGTCTGCCAAGGCAAACACGCCCAGCGCATCTTGCGCAGGTCTTCGACGGAACTGGGCATTCCGTGTCGCGCAACGAAGCCTGGCGCTGCGCAGATGATCCGGTCATTGTCGCAGAGCTTGCGCGCCTTCAGTGTGCTGTCGGCCAACTGTCCGACGCGAATGGCGCAATCAACGCCCTCATCGACCAGAGAGACATAGCGGTCGACGGCCAGAAACTCGATCGTCAGGTCCGGGTGATCCTCCTGAAAGCTGTCCATCAACGGCATGATAAACCGAGACAGGATCCACGGGGATAGGGTCACACGTAGATGGCCGCGCAACGCACCCTTGCCGCTTCCGGCCTCCAACTCAGCCTCACGCAGATCGGACAGCACAGGCTCGATCCGATCCAGAAAGATCAGGCCTTCTTTGGTCAGCTGCACCCGGCGACTGTTGCGGTGAAAGAGTTCGAGGTTCAGCACCTCCTCGAGCTTCGCAATCCGGTGGCTGACCGTCGCCGCCGAAATACCCAGCGCCTTTGCAGCCGATCCAACCCCTCCGGTTTTGGCGACAGAGACAAAGGTCAGCAGGTCATTCACATGGTACATTCGAAAATTCCTAACACTGGTTTTGAAATTGAGACAGTTATCCGCGAAAATTTCAAATGATATCTGATCTGGTACATCAGAGGAGGACCCGATGAAATCGCTCTATGCAGCTACATGCGCCTTGGCGCTGGCCTTGCCCGCCGCGGCAGCCGAATTGGAAACGTATCTTGAGTTCGAGAAGGCCATGCCTCCGGGCAATCTGGCGATCGGACCAGATGGGCGCATGTTCATGTCGGTGCATGAATTCTACGGGCCCGAGTTGCGCGTGGTCGAAGTGATGCCCGACGGGTCAACCAAGCCCTACCCGACCGAGGACTGGGCCCGCGCCCCGCAAGATGATGCGGATGGATTGAACGGCGTTTTGGGCCTGCGGGCGGATCGGGACGGTATTCTATGGATGCTGGACGGTCAGGGTGAAAACCAGACCGGGCGCATTGTAGGTTGGGACACCAAGACTGAGACGCTGCACGCGATCCACTATATCGGCGCCCCTGTGGCTCGGCCGACCTCATTCCTGAACGATCTGGCCGTGGACCGTGATCATGGGGCGATTTACATCTCGGATACGGGTGACGGTCAGAACTCGGCCATTATCGTGGTTGATCTTGAAACGGGCCGCGCGCGGCGCGTTCTGGAGGGGTCCCAATACACGATCCCCGAAGATACCCCCATGGTGATCGACGGGCGCGAGATCACGCTGGGCGGTAATCCGGCCAAGATCGGCATCAACCCGATCACTGTCGATCCGACCAATACCTGGGTCTATTTCGCGCCGATGACCGCAAGTGCGATGTACCGCATCCCCACGGCGGCATTGCTGGATGAAAGCCTGTCTGATGCTGATCTTGAGGCGCAGGTCGAACGCTATGGCGACAAGCCGATCTCGGATGGTTCGACCGTGGATACCGGCGGCAATGTCTATATCACCGCGATGACGGATAATGCACTGGGCGTCACCAAGCCGGATGGCAGCTATGAGGTTCTGTTCCAGTCGGATGATGAGTTGCCGTGGCCGGACGGGTTCTCGATCGGTGCGGATGGGTATGTCTATGCCACGATTAACGAGTTGCACCGCTCACCCGCTTTGAACAATGGCGAGGATGCCTCGAAGGGGATCTACAAGATCGTCCGGTTCAAGTCGCTGGCGGATGCGGTCAGCGGACGCTGATCCTGGCCCGGCCCTGTTCTGCGGGGCCGGGATACCTATCTGCAATAGCCCCAACCGGGGCCTTGCAGGTGAAAATGATCCGCGTGCAGTCGGTTGAAATTGGGGCCCAAAACCACGCGGAACCAGTCACAGGCCCCCTGCCCGATCCGGTGTAGAAACGCAGCCTCAGCCCCCGGCGTGGACCAATCCTGAAGCAGGCTGAGCGTCCGCCCATCCGCCAATTCCACCCCGGTGATATCTATCGAATCCGCAGTTGCGTGGCTGCTCCAGCCGCTGTTTTGCCCCTGCGCGGTCCGCATGCGGCGGCAATTGTAGCTGCCCAAATGCCGCAGGGCGCGCACTTGTGTACCCAACAAGTCCTGCGCGGCGGGTTGGACCACGTGATACTCCCACATCGCCAGACGCAGGGCGGTTGTACAACGGGTCTCGACCCCGCCCACCCGGGCACGGACCAAGCGGGACAGCTCACCCCGCCCGGAGATGCCGCAGTTCTGGTCGACCACCAGATCCTCCATCTCTGAGAACGCGACACCGGCCTCAGACAGCGTGGCCCGGCACTGCGCCTCATCCGCCAATGCCCGGTTCAACTGATACTTGGTGACGAGCGTAACCGGCGCGGTCAGGGTCAAATCCCGAAGAGGATTCCAGTGGTCGGGCAGCGGCGATTTGGGATGCGACAGCAGCACATACCCGGCCGATCCAACAAGAAATAGAAATACGATGATCGAAAAGAAAGACGCCGCCAGATACATGATCCGGCGGCGTCCTGAACGTTTGGTCATACCCGATCCGCGATCAGTAGCGGTAATGCTCGGGCTTGTAGGGGCCTTCGGGCTTCACGCCGATATAGGCCGCTTGCTCATTGTCCATCTTGGTCAGTTTCACGCCGATACGATCCAGATGCAGACGGGCCACTTTCTCATCCAGATGCTTGGGCAGGATGTAGACCTTGTTTTCGTACTGGTCACCCTTGGTGAACAGCTCGATCTGCGCCAGAACCTGGTTGGTGAACGAGGCCGACATTACGAAGGACGGGTGACCGGTGGCGTTGCCGAGGTTCAGCAGACGGCCTTCGGACAGCAGAATGATACGGTTGCCCGAGGGCATCTCGATCATGTCCACCTGTTCCTTGATGTTGGTCCATTTGTGGTTCTTTAGGCTGGCCACCTGAATTTCGTTGTCGAAGTGACCGATATTGCCGACGATAGCCATGTCCTTCATCGCGCGCATATGCTCGATGCGGATCACGTCCTTGTTGCCGGTGGTGGTGATGAAGATATCGGCTGTCGCGACTTCGTCTTCCAGCAGGGTGACTTCGAACCCGTCCATCGCGGCTTGCAGCGCGCAGATCGGGTCAACTTCGGTCACTTTCACGCGGGCACCTGCGCCACGCAGCGAAGCAGCCGAGCCTTTGCCCACATCGCCATAGCCGCAGACCACGGCAACCTTACCAGCCATCATGGTGTCGGTGGCGCGGCGGATGCCGTCGACCAGCGACTCTTTACAGCCGTATTTGTTGTCGAATTTCGACTTGGTGACCGAGTCGTTCACGTTGATCGCCGGGAATGGCAGGTGGCCGTCTTTCACCAGTTGATACAGACGGTTCACGCCGGTGGTGGTTTCCTCGGACACGCCCTGGATTTGGTCGCGCATCTTGGTGAACCAGCCCGGGCTAGCCGCCATACGCTTGGCGATCTGCTTCTTGATCACCTCTTCCTCTTCCGAACCCGGAACAGGGATGATGTCCTCACCCGCTTCGGCACGAGCGCCCAGCAAGATGTAGAGCGTCGCGTCGCCGCCATCGTCCAGTATCATGTTCGGGCCGTCTTCGAACAGGAAGGACTTGTCCAGATAATCCCAATGCTCTTCCAGCGTCTGGCCTTTGATGGCGAAGACAGGGATACCCGCCTCGGCAATCGCAGCGGCAGCGTGGTCCTGGGTCGAGAAGATGTTGCACGACGCCCAGCGCACATCCGCGCCCAGCGCAACCAGGGTTTCGATCAGAACGGCAGTCTGGATGGTCATGTGCAGCGACCCAACGATCCGCGCACCGCTTAGAGGCTTGCTTTCACCATATTCCGAACGCAGCGCCATCAGGCCCGGCATTTCAGTTTCGGCGATATCCAGTTCTTTGCGGCCAAACCCGGCCAGCGAAATGTCTTTGACGATATAGTCCCCGGCCATCAGGCGCTCCATTTTTGCGGTCAATCACAGTTCCGGCTGCCCCTAGCATCCCTTGGGGCAGGTGGCAATGTGGATGACCGAAAACGGGGTTATACGCCGCAAAAATCAGCTGGGCGTACCGTCAACCTTGACCTTCGGAATCGCTTCGAAAAAATCAGTGCCAACGGCGACAATACAACTTAAGCCGTTCGCATGGGTCACCAAAACGGTGTAGCTACCCGTTTCTCGTGAGGTCCAGACCTCCATGACCGACTGCGCGCCGCGTGTTTTTTGCAAACCCCCAAAAACCAGCTCTTCCGAGTAGCTTTTCTGCAGTTTATCAACCACATGCTCGCGCTCTGCACAATTCTGGGCAAAGGCGGGCGGGGCCGTGGCGGCCATACCAAAGGTCAGGGCGACTGCGAATATACGTTTGAACATAGCAAACTCCTTTCGTTTCACTTTGTGAGAGGAGCGCACCGGGAGAAGCCAGTGCCCCCCTCGGTTTAAATGTCGGGATCAGTTGGTGTGGTTTCAAAGCACGAATGCTCAAGAAAACGTTGGCAGCTGGTGATCCTGACAGGTACATCATAGCAGAAACAATTTGGTTTTATTGTGTCCCACTTCACAAGGCATGGCAGAATGGCAACACAACCCCGCGCATGGCAGAGGATGCTGTCGGGCCGCAGGCTGGACCTGCTGGACCCGACCCCGGTCGATATCGAGATCGAGGATATCGCCCATGGTTTGGCCTTTGTGGCGCGTTGGAACGGTCAAACGGCGGGGAACTTTGCCTATTCCGTGGCCGAGCATTCCCTTCTGGTCGAAGAGCTGTTTGGTCGTATTGCACCCAAAGCGCCCGTGAAATGGCGGCTGGCGGCTTTGCTGCACGACGCGCCGGAATACGTAATCGGAGACATGATCTCACCCGTCAAATCCGCCATAGGCCCGGACTACGGCGCACTGGATGACCGTCTGGCGGCAGCGATCCACATTCGCTTTGGGCTTCCCGCCGAGGTGCCAAAAACGGTGAAACGGCAGATCAAGAAGGCCGACAAGATCAGCGCTTGGATGGAGGCCACTCAGATCGCCGGGTTTTCCGAGGCTGAGGCGACGAAGTTCTTTGGTCGTCCAGATCGAGCGGTGATGGAGGGGTTGACGATCAGGCTAAGGCCGCCAGTTGAAGTAAGGACGGCTTACACGGAGCGGCATGCAGCACTGATAGGTGAGCTTTGATGCGATATTGACTGTAGCCGCGCGGCTTTCTCGGCGTGTGGCTCATGCTACCTACGACCATAACAGTAGTGATCGGAATCAAGACAAATGGTATCCTCATAGAAGGAGGACCCGGGATGAGACACCTTGCACTGGCGGCATGTTTGGTATTTTGCGCAAACTTGGTTCTGGCGGAACCGCCTGAAACCGTTGAAGACGATCTTGGTATTCTCAACCCACAGGATACGGGTCGTGAGATGCTAACCCGCAAAATCGAGATGGGCGTTATCGACTCAATTACCTGCTCGCTCGGTATCAATGTCACAAAGAACGACAACCACGAGTTGGCGAGACGGCTGACGAAGCAATGCGCGGATGCGGGCTATACCAAAGCTATGACCTGGATGAGTCAACTGGAAAACAATGGGTTGGGCGGCGAATACAACCCTGATGCCTCAGCCCAATGGGATCGCAAGGCGGCAGAAGCGGGTGACCCGGTGGGACGCTTCAATCACGGGCTGAACCTAATGCGTGGACATGGTGTAGTTCAGAACGAGGCTTTGGGTCGTCAGTATGTCGATCAGGCCGCAAGGGAAGGCCTTGCAATTGCAAAGCGTCTTCAGGATGCAGGCTACGATCTGGACGAGGTGACCCCGGATGCCGACAATTGGAAATACGCGCCGCTTTTCTAAAGGCAGGGTGACAAATGACTACCGGTGGCAGTGTCTCAACAGATTCTGCTGCGATGTCCGGCGGTTCATGATCAGACCCCGTACGGATTCGGACAATCTCCCGACGCGCAGAGACCAATACTTCGGTTGCAGATACGACTACAATCTCAATTGATTGTCCTACCGATGAAGCTGAGGACAGGCGAAATCTTGCCGTGTGCTTGCAAGCCTCTTTTCACAACACATCAGATGCCCCTAAAACTTGCATGTCTTCAAAATGGGCAGTGAAGATTCTTGAATACGGGCAAACGCAAAACGGACACGACTTGGCCGCGCTTATCCGGCGGCGCGCGAACCGCAGTTGCGGTGGGGCTTTTGACTCTGGTCTCTGCTTGTGCCCATGGCCCGACCGACGCACAACTTGATCCGGAACGTCAGTCAATGGCGTTGCAAGAGGTCTCGCAAAAGCAGGCTCGAGGGCAACGGGTTTGGTGCGTGCCTTACGCTCGTGACCTAAGTGGTATCCAAATTCGCGGCAATGCCAAGGACTGGTGGGGCAAAGCGCGCAGTGCGTTTGAGCGCGGCAACGAACCGGCTGTCGGTTCCGTAATGTCGTTTCGGGCAACGCGCGGAATGCCGCTGGGCCATGTAGCTGTCGTGTCCGATGTTGTGAGCGACCGAGTCGTCATCGTGAACCACGCCAATTGGCACCGCAACAAAGTGTCGTTGAAAATGGGCGTGAAAGATGTCTCCAAGAACAATGACTGGACACTGGTCCGGGTCGAGAGCGTGCCGGGGCAATATGGCAGCTTGTACCCGGTAAACGGGTTCATTTACCCTAAGTCTGGCGAATAACACTATCCTCTGAACAGACCAGTCAAAGCTCTGCCTGCTAACGCGGGCTACGTTTCGCCAAAATTCGCTGCAATGTCCGACGGTGCATGTTCAGCCGCCGTGCGGTTTCCGAGACATTGCGATCGCACAGCTCATAGACCCGCTGGATGTGTTCCCAGCGCACACGGTCGGCACTCATAGGGTTTTCCGGCGGCGGGGGCAGTTCGTCGCCCTTGGCCAGCAGCGCGCTCGTTATGTCTGTGGCATCAGCGGGTTTGGACAGGTAGTCCGTTGCGCCGATCTTGACGGCCGCGACGGCGGTGGCAATGGCCCCGTAGCCGGTCAGCACCACAACCCGGCTGTCCGGGCGCTTTTCGCGCAGCACTTCGACGACATCCAGACCGTTGCCATCCTCTAGCCGCAGATCGACAACCGCATAGGCCGGCGGGCGCGCGGTAGAAATGGCGCGGCCTGCGGCGACAGAACCTGCGGTTTCAACCTCGAAACCGCGTTTTTCCATGGCTTTGGCAAGGCGTCTCAGGAACGGCTCGTCATCATCCACCAGAAGCAGGGATTTATCGGGGCCGATATCAAGCTGGGAACTGTCTGCCATCGTTGAGTCTTTCCGCTATTTCATGCCTTTGGCGTTACCTAGAAGTAATAGCAGCGCGGGGCCAAAGGTCAAACCGGCTTGTCAGGAGCCGGCTTGATCCAAAAAGCAGCCAACCTTGTCCGCCATTTGCTGCGCTGTGTCTTCACGTTTGAAGAACTCAAGAAACCCATCTTCGGGTGTGACCAGATAGGTGAAGGTGGAATGGTCGACCAAGTAGTATTCGTCGCTTTTGTCATGGGCCTTGTAGTAGGTCTTGTAGGCCTGGCTAGCGGCCTTGACTTGCTCGGGTGAGCCGGTAAGGGCGATCAGACGTTCATGCAGGTTGAAGGCGTAATCTCCGACCACTTCAGGCGTGTCGCGATCGGGGTCGATCGAGATGAACAGCGGTGTCACGGATTGCCCACGCTCGGCCAGAATGTCCACGGCCTCGGCGTTGCGGGACATGTCAAAGGGGCAGACATCGGGGCAGAACGTATAGCCGAAATAGACCAGTGTCGGCTCAGTGATCACATCCTTGTCAGTGACCGTCTCCCCCTTGCCATTGACCAATTCGAACGGACCGCCAATCGCTGCCGTTCCGCCCGCGATCTGACTGGACCGGCATTGCGCGTATTTGTCGTCCGACCCGGACCCCATTGTCAAAAGCCACATGGCGCCAAGGCCGATGGCAAGAATGACAGCTGCGAGAATAGCATACAGGCGGGTCATGATCGTTTTCCGTGTGCAAGGGGTTGTTGATCGTATCAGCCGGGACACCTATCAAGATGATCAGCCGATGCAACAGGACATAAGTGACCAATGGCAGAATCCAACCAGAGTTTATGGGGCGGCCCGGAACGCAGCAGCTGGATCAGGCTGCGCACCCTTATCCTGCTGCGCTGGGTGGCCATCTTTGGCCAGATCACGGCTATTACGGTGGCTCAGCACAGCTATCATGTGCAACTTGAGGTTACGCTCTGTTATCTGGCGATCGGCGTTTCGGTGATCGGCAATCTGACGGCCAGCTTCCTGTTCCCACAAAACAAACGCCTGACCGAGTTTCAGAACTTCCTGATGGTGCTGTTCGACCTGTTTCAACTGGCGATCCTGCTGTACCTGACCGGCGGATTGAACAATCCATTTGCCCTGCTGTTGCTGGGTCCGGTCACGATCTCGGCCAATGTCATGAGTACCCGCTCAACGCTGATCGTGGGGGCCGTGGCGATTGCGTTGGCCACCCTTCTGGCTGAGTTTCACCTGCCCTTGCGGACCGAGATTGGCCTGGTCCTGCAGATCCCCGACATTCTTCTGTTCGGCAACTGGGCCGCGATCATCATCGCCATTGTCTTTATCGGGGCCTACTCGCATCGGGTCAGCTCCGAGGCGCGTTCGATGTCCGAGGCGCTGGCGGCCACGCATATGGCGCTGGCGCGCGAACAGAAGCTGACTGATCTGGGCGGTGTTGTCGCCGCCGCCGCGCATGAGTTGGGGACCCCTCTGGCGACGATCAAACTGGCCAGTTCCGAGTTGATCGAGGAACTCGACGACCGCCCCGAGCTGAAAGAAGACGCCGCCCTGATCCGCGAGCAGGCGGATAGATGCCGGGACATTCTGCGCGATATGGGACGCGCCGGAAAAGATGATCTGCATCTGCGTCAAGCGCCCTTGTCCACGGTGGTCCATGAAGCGGCTGAGCCGCATATCGACCGGGGCAAAACCGTGCATTTCGCCGAAGGACCGGTGCTGGATGGGGACGTGCAACAACCTTCGATCCTGCGTAAACCCGAGATCATTCACGGTTTGCGCAACCTGATTCAGAACGCGGTGGATTTCTCGCGCGCGAATGTCTGGGTCGAGGCGGAGTGGACCTCGGACAAGATCACCGTCTGTATCATGGATGACGGGCGCGGTTATCCCTCGCATCTGATCGGACGGATTGGTGATCCCTTGATGCGGCGTAGACGGGCCGAGACCGACCAGCGCGCGCGCCCTGAATATGAGGGCATGGGTCTGGGCCTCTTCATCGCCAAAACCCTGTTGGAACGCAGCGGGGCGGATCTGGAATTTGCCAACGGCTCGGACCCGTATCAGCACCTCTCGGACAAACCCGACCGCCGAGGCGCCATCGTCAAGGTCGAATGGCCGCGCAAACGCATCGACGCGCAACAGGGCGACACCCCGGTACCCTCCGGGCGCAACCAGCATATCCAGGTCTGAGTTAAGACACCGTTAACCATTCTCGCCATAATTTACCGTGGGGTTCCGCAACTGTGAGGGGAGAAGATGGCAGACTGGATCATTCTGGCCGCGATCAGCCTGGTCTCGTGCTGTTTTGCGGTCATGTGGCTGCTGCCGCGTCGGGCTCGGCGGGACAACAGCTATGGCATGTTCACCGCAAGCTCCCTGTTCGACGCCGTTTTTCTGTTCGATGGCGACCGTCTGATCAGCCACTCTGACATAGCGCTCGCCGGTTTCGAACATGTTGCGGACTGGAACGATTTGCGGCGTTTGCTGCAGCGCGACTTTCCGACCTTCCCGGAAACGCCCGAAATCGTGCGCGATCAGGGCAATCTGGTTGTCTCAGCCATCGACTGCACGGTTGAGCGTGAGGTTCTGTGCGAATGGATCGACGGGATCGTTCGGATTCAACTGCACGAACCGACGAGAGAAAAGAAAACCAAGCTGCGGGATCCGAATGATCCGATCCGGCTGGCGATGGATCAGGCCCCCTATCCGGTCTGGCTGCTGGATCAGAACGCAAGCGTGCGCTGGTGCAACGCGGCCTATGTCGCCCTTGTCCGCAAAGCGCGCGGGCTGGATGCCGACCTGACCCTACCCCTATTCCCGGATACAGGGGCCGAGCCGCGGCGCAGCGGGAAATCTCGCGTCTCGATCGACGTGGCCGGAAGCGACAGCAAATTGTGGTTCGATCTGACGCAGGTGGACCATGCCGAGGGTCGCCTGTTCTATGCGGTTGATATCAATGCGATTGTGCAGGCCGAAACCGCCCAGCGCAAATTCGTGCAAACGATGACCAAGACCTTCGCGCAACTGTCGATTGGGTTGGCTATTTTCGACCGCAACCGTCAACTGGCCCTGTTCAACCCGGCGCTAATCGACCTGACCACTCTGCCGCCGGATTTCCTCAGCTGCCGTCCCAATATTTCCAGCTTTTTTGACCGGCTAAGGGATCAGCACATGATGCCCGAGCCCAAGAACTACCGGTCATGGCGCAACCAGATGAACGATCTGCTCGAAGCGGCCGAGGACGGGAACTATCAGGAAACGTGGTCCTTGCCCTCGGGCTCGGTCTATTCGGTCAGTGGCCGCCCGCATCCCGATGGCGCCGTGGCGTTTCTGTTCGAAGACATCACCGCCGAAATCACTCTGACCCGGCGGTTCCGGTCCGAGATGGACCTAATGCAGTCGATCCTCGACAAGCTGGCCGACGCAATCGCAGTCTTCTCCGAGGACGGCACATTGGCCCTGACCAACTACGCCTACCAGCGGCTCTGGGGAACCCAGGACGAGGCCGGATTTCACAGTGAGACAGTGACCGAGGTCACACGCATCTGGCAGGATCATTGCGTCGCCACCCCGGTCCTGGGAGAGATCCGCGATTTCGTGGATATGCGCGATGATCGCACCGAATGGAGCGCCGAGATTCGGATGCGCAACGGCACCGCGCTGGACTGTACCGTCATGCCCATGCAGAACGGTGCTACGATCGTGCGCTTTGCAACGGCAAGCAATTCTCTGACCGCCGAACCCATGGCCCAGATCAGCGCCTGAACCGGGTTGCAGCCGCTGGGGCGCAGGTCCATTGTGGCGCCATGACTTCGGCACCTGTTACTCTCACCCTGCAAAGCCCTCAGGACACCGCAGATTTTGCGGCACGTCTTGGCGCGACCCTGAGACCTGCGGATGTGGTACTGCTGCAAGGTGAGATCGGCAGCGGCAAGACCCACTTTGCCCGTAGCCTCATCCAGTCGCTGATGAACCCGCCCGAGGATGTGCCCTCACCGACCTTCACGCTGGTGCAGGCCTATGACACGCAGATCGGCGAGATCTGGCATTGTGACCTCTACCGGCTGACCTCGGTAGATGAGGTTGACGAGCTGGGCCTGACCGAAGCCTTCGACACCGCGCTCTGTCTTGTGGAATGGCCTGACAAACTTGGGCCGCTGACCCCCGACACCGCATTGACGCTTGCCTTCCAAACCGACCCGATTGAGACCGAGACACGCCATCTGACCCTGTCCTGGTCCGATCCGAAATGGCTTGGGAAACTGGAGAATACTCTATGACCGATCGTACTGTGCTGGCCGACGCCCTGATTGCACAGACGCCATGGGCCAATGCCACGCGCGCGCCTTTGGCCGGGGATGCCTCGAACCGCAGGTATGAACGTCTGACAGATCCGACGACCGGTCGCACAGCGGTTCTGATGGACGCCCCGCCGGATCGCGGAGAGGATGTCGAACCCTTCGTCCGGATCGCGAACCATCTGCGCGCGGTGGGCCTCAGTGCGCCCGAGATTTACGCCGAAGACAATCAGAATGGCTTCTTGGTGCTGGAGGATCTGGGCGATGATCTGTTTTCACGCGTTCTGACCAAAGACCCGAGCCAGGAACGCCTCCTGTATGAGGCAGCGACGGATGTTCTTCTGCACCTGCATGAGGCCCCGATCCTGCCTCTGCCCTCATACGACCCCACTTTGATGACCGAGCTGGCCGCTCTGGCCTTCACCAAATACACGCACGCCATTCTGGGCGACCATGATGAAGACGCGCGCGAGAGGTTCGATCTGCGCTTCGCTGATATCTTGCTGCAGGAGACCTCGGGCACCAAAGTCGTCGTGCAGCGGGACTACCACGCCGAAAACCTGATCTGGCTGCCGGAACGTGAGGGCGTGCAGCGCGTCGGGCTTCTGGATTTCCAACTGGCGATGCTGGGGCACCCGGCCTATGATCTGGTCTCGCTCTTGCAGGATGTGCGGCGGACCGTGCCGACCGGAATCGAAATGCAGATGGTCAATCGCTATATCGCGGCCTCTAGCATGGATGACCATGACTTCCGCACCGCCTACAGCGTTCTCGGCGCGCAGCGAAACCTACGTATTCTGGGTGTTTTTGCCCGACTGGCGACGGATTACGGCAAGCCACATTACGTCGATCTGATCCCTGCCACATGGGCGCATCTGATGCGCGATCTGGAGCATCCCGCGCTGATCCCGGTTGCCAACATCCTGCGCGACGCCCTGCCTGAACCAACCGCGGAAAACCTTGCAAGGCTGAAAGCGTCATGAGCCAATCTCCCGACGCCGTGATGCTGTTTGCCGCCGGGTTCGGCACCCGGATGGGTGCGTTGACGAAGGACTTGCCAAAACCTCTGATCGAGGTCGCCGGACGCCCGCTGATCGACCACGCGCTAGCATTGGTGGATGCCGTTCATCCGTCCCGTGTGGTTGCTAACCTGCACTATCACGCCGATCAGTTGCAGGCGCATCTAGCGCCCAAGGGCATCCTGCTCTCGCATGAAACGCCTGAGATTCTGGAAACCGGCGGCGGTTTGCGGGCGGCTTTGCCTCTGCTTGGCACAGGCCCGGTTTTCACCATGAACACCGATGCAATCTGGGCCGGACCCAACCCGCTGAGCCTGCTGCAACGGGCATGGGACCCGGACCGGATGGATGCGCTGTTGATGTGCGTCCCGATTGGTCAAACCATCGGGCATGCGGGCGAAGGGGATTTTACCGCCGATGCCGATGGTCGGATCACGCGCGGGCCCGGTCTGGTCTATGGCGGCGTGCAGATTCTGAAAACCGACGGTCTGCACCACATCCCGGAACAGGCCTTCTCGCTAAACCTGTTGTGGAACCAGATGCACGACCGCAAGCGTCTGTTCGCGCTGAAATATCCCGGCCGTTGGTGTGACGTCGGACGCCCCGAAGGGATCGCTCTGGCTGAGGGGATGCTAGCGGATGTTTGACCCCAGCACGCATCCACGGGTGTTCGCCGTTCCGCCGGGTACGGATTTTCCCAAAGCGCTGGTTTCCGGGCTGCGGCAGCGCGCCTCTGGCCCGCCCGAGGCGTTGGCCCGCGCGCAATTGGTGGTCAACACGCGCCGCATGGCCCGACGGGTACGAGACCTGTTTGATCAGGGGCCGCCCTGCTTGTTGCCTCGGCTTTCTCTGGTCACCGATCTGGGCGAAAGCGTTGATCTGGCACAGATTCCACCCGCCATACCCCCGCTGAGACGACGGTTGGAGCTGACCCAGCTAATCTCAAAACTGCTGGACCAACAGCCTGATCTGGCCGCACGGGCCTCGCTGTTTGACCTGTCCGACAGTCTGGCCGCCTTGATTGATGAGATGCAGGGTGAGGGCGTGTCCCCCGACGCGATCCGCCAACTGGATGTCAGCGATATGTCCGGCCATTGGGCCCGCGCACAGGCGTTTATCGGCATCGCGGACCATTTTGTTGATGCAAGCGATCACGCGATGGATGCACAGGCGCGGCAACGTCGGGTGGTCGAAAACCTGATTGACAGCTGGCAGGAGGCTCCGCCGCAACATCCCGTCATTCTGGCTGGCTCGACCGGATCGCGCGGCACCACGCTGATGCTGATGCAAGCCGTCGCGCGCCTGCCACAAGGGGCCTTGATCCTGCCGGGCTATGATTTCGACCAGCCGCGCGCCGTTTGGGACCGCCTAGACGAGGCGCTGACCTCGGAGGACCACCCGCAATATCGGTTCCGCAAACTGATGCGAGAGCTGGGGTTGGAGCATGATCAGGTCCTGCCCTGGACGGATGAACAACCGCCCTCACCCCCGCGTAACCGGTTGGTTTCGCTCGCTTTGCGCCCTGCCCCCATCACCGACGCGTGGATGTCCGAAGGCCCATGCCTGACCGAGTTGGATCGGGCCACGCGCGACCTGACACTGGTCGAAGCGGACTCGCCCCGGTCCGAAGCCCTCGCCATCGCCCTTCGACTACGGCAGGCGGCTGAGACGGGCCAGACCGCCGCCTTGATCACGCCTGACCGGATGCTAACCCGGCAGGTCAGCGCGGCATTGGATCGCTGGAACATCCTACCCGATGATAGCGCTGGTCTGCCGCTGCAACTGTCTCCGCCCGGCCGGTTTCTGCGCCATGTGGCGGGCCTGTTTGCGCGCCGTCTGGAGGGCGAGGCGCTGCTGACGCTGCTGAAACATCCCCTATGCCATGACGGGGGGGAACGCGGGGCTCATCTGTTGCATACCCGCGATCTCGAGCTGGACCTGCGCCGCCATGGCCCTCCATTCCCGGACCAAACCAGCCTAAACGCATCTGCGATCCGCACCGAAGCGCCCGAAGGATGGGTAAGCTGGGTCAACGCGCATTTCTGCGATCAGCATATCGTAGGGGAACTGCCCCTGACCGAATGGGTCGACCGATTACTAACTCTGGCCGAGTCGATCTCGGCCGGACATGCGGGTGACCAAGGCACCCTGTGGGACAAGAACGCGGGCCAAAAGGCCCTGTCGGTGTTGACCAATCTTCGGGATGAGGCGCATCACGGCGGTCCCATGACCGCCCATGACTTCGCCGATCTGCTAGGCGCGCTTCTGGCCGGAGAAGAGGTCCGCGACCGCGACGCCCCGCATCCGCATATCATGATCTGGGGCACCCTCGAGGCCCGGGTGCAGGGTGCAGATCTGCTGATCCTCGGCGGTTTGAACGAGGGCAGCTGGCCCGAAGCCCCAGCCCCGGACCCGTGGCTGAACCGCCAGATGCGCGACAAGGCGGGATTGTTGCTGCCCGAACGGCGGATTGGGCTTTCGGCGCATGACTTCCAACAGGCCATCGGCGCGCCCGAGGTCTGGCTGACCCGCGCCACCCGCTCGGACGATGCGGAAACCGTGCCTTCGCGCTGGCTGAACCGTCTGACGAACCTGTTGCAGGGCCTGCCCGACCAAGGCGGCCAAACGGCGCTATCAGATATGCGCGCGCGCGGTCGAACCTATCTAAACTGGGCCAAAACACTGGAACAGGCACCCCGGATTGAGGCAGCGCATCGCCCCTCGCCCAAACCTCCGGTTGCCGCCCGACCGCGACGCCTTTCAGTCACCGAGATCAAGCGCCTGATCCGCGACCCTTATGCGATTTACGCCAAACATGTGCTGCGTCTGAAACCCCTCGATCCGCTTGTGCAAGCCCCCGATGCCTTGCTGCGCGGGATCGTGATTCATGAAATCCTTGAGCATTTCGTTAAGGACAGCGTGCTGGATACCGCCTTGCTAACCCGCGAGAACTTCCTGAAACGCGCCCATGATCTGCTTGAAACACACGTCGCTTGGCCAACCGCCCGCAAACTGTGGTTGGCGCGGTTGGAACGGATCGCCGACGACTTTCTGAGTGCCGAGGTCAATCGCCGGGGCGACGGTGGCCCGGTGGCGTTTGAGGCCGCGATGAAGCTGGTGTTGGAGCCTCTGGATTTCACCATCGCCGGTCGTGCCGACCGGATCGATTGCAACAGCCGGGGGGCGTTGCGGATTGTGGATTACAAAACCGGCGCACCTCCGACCGAAAGCCAACAGGCCAAGTTCGACAAACAGCTGCTGATCGAAGCCGCCATGGCCGAGCAGGGCGCCATCGAAGGGATCGACCCCACCGACGTGGCCGAGGCGATCTTCATCGGTATGGGCGGCAGTTACAAAGAGGTCGCAGCTCCGCTTGCCAAAGAACCCACCGACAAGGTGTTGGCTGAGCTGAAAGAGCTGATTTCTGCTTATTTAGAGCCTGATAAGGGCTTCTCATCACGCCGCATGCTACACAAGGACACCGATATCGGCGACTACGATCATCTGGCCCGGTTCGGGGAATGGGACCGCACCGCCGAAACCCTGCCTGAGGACCTGACATGAGCGCCCGCAACGACGCCACCGAACGGCAAGTGCAGGCCGCGCGTCCCGATGCCTCGACCTGGCTTGCGGCGAATGCCGGGTCGGGCAAAACCCGCGTGCTGACCGACCGCGTGGCGCGGCTACTGCTGAGCGGGGTGCAGCCGCAGCACATCCTGTGCCTGACCTATACCAAGGCCGCCGCCAGCGAGATGCAGAACCGGCTTTTCAAACGGCTTGGGGAATGGGCGATGTTGGGGGACGCGCCGTTGCTGGCGCAGCTGACGGATCTGGGCGTCGAAGGAGCAATTGATTTGGACCGACTTGCGCAGGCCCGCACCCTGTTTGCCCGCGCGATTGAAACGCCGGGTGGGTTGAAAATCCAGACCATCCACTCTTTCTGTGCCTCACTGCTGCGTCGTTTCCCGCTTGAGGCCGGTGTCAGCCCTCAATTTGCCGAGATGGAGGATCGCGCCGCCGCCTTGCTGCGTGAAGAGATCATCGAGGATTTCGCCGAAGGCCCTCAGGCCGGGCTGATCGAAGATATCGCGCGGTTCGTCACCGATACCGGGTTTGACAGGCTGACCGCGGCGGTGACCCAGAAACGGAACCTGTTCGCGCAGCCCTTGCAGCGCTCGGACCTGTTGCAGAGATTTGGCCTACCGGAGGGATTTGAGGACGACACCCTTGCTGGACAGGTGTTTCTGGGCGGTGAGGTTGATCTGATCCAATCCATGTTGCCCGCGCTGATCGAAAGTGGCGGCAACAATGCCAAGGCCGCCGCAAAACTCGCAACATTCACCGAGGCGAAACTGGCCCATCTGCCAACGCTGGAAGGCGTGTTGCTGACGGGCAGGGGCGCGAAGGAGCCGTTCACCGCCAAGATCAACGTTTTCCCGACCAAAGCCCTGCGCGAAGGGGTTCTGTCAGATCGCATGCCACAGCTGGAATCGCTGATGTTGCGGGTTGAGGCCGCGCGCGAACAACGGCTGGCTTTGGTCGCAGCGCAAAAAACCACCGTTTTGCATCGCTTCGCTGCAGCTTTCCTGCCGGAATATGAACGCCGCAAACAACTTCGCGGTTGGCTGGACTTTGACGACCTCATCCTCCGCGCGCGACAGGTGCTGAACGACCCAGCGGTGGCCGAATGGGTGTTGTACCGGTTGGACGGCGGCATCGACCACATTCTGGTGGACGAGGCGCAAGACACCAGCCCGGATCAATGGGACGTGGTCGAGAAACTGGCGCAAGAATTCACCAGCGGGGAAGGGGCCCGATCCGAGGTTGAGCGCACGATCTTTGTGGTCGGCGACAAGAAACAGTCGATCTATTCCTTCCAGGGCGCCGACCCGCAGGCCTTTGACCGGATGCAGGCCGAGTTTGGGCGAAAGCTGGAAGAATCAGGCTCTAAACTGTGGGGTTCGACGCTTGAATACTCATTCCGATCCTCCAGCGCGATCCTGTCATTGGTTGATCTGCTGTTCGAAAATCAGGCCGAAGCCGGGTTTCACAAGGAAAGCCAGCACCGTGCGTTCAAGGCAGACCTGCCGGGACGCGTAGACCTCTGGCCCGTGGTGGAAAAGGTCGAGGATGACGAGGATGGCGATTGGACCGATCCGGTGGATCGGCCCGGGTCGCGCCACCACACTGTCATTCTGGCCGAGCAGGTGGCGCAGTCGATCAAGCACATGATCGACACTGGGGCTACCATTCCCGAAGACGGTGAAACGCCCGGCACATTCGTGCGCCGTAAGGTTCAGCCGGGGGATTTCCTGATCCTGGTCCAGCGCCGTTCGGACCTTTTTGCCGAGATCATCCGCGCCTGCAAAGCGCTTCATTTGCCCATCGCCGGGGCCGACCGTTTGAAAGTCGGCGCGGAACTGGCGGTCAAGGATCTGGCCGCATTGCTGAGCTTTCTGGCCACGCCCGAAGACAGCCTGTCGCTGGCGACGGTCCTGAAATCCCCTCTGTTCGGTTGGTCCGAGCAGGCGCTGTTCGATCTGGCCCATCGCCGGCAAGAGAAATTCCTGTGGGCCGCGCTTCGCAATCGCTCGGACGAGTTTCCCGAAACGCTTGCGATCCTCAACGATCTGCGTGGACAGATCGACTTTCTGCGGCCCTATGACCTGATCGAGCGTATCCTGACCCGCCATGACGGACGGCGAAAGCTGCTGGGTCGACTGGGGGCCGAGGCCGAGGATGGGATCAACGCGCTGCTCTCGCAGGCTTTGGCCTATGAGCGGACCGATATTCCCAGCCTGACCGGCTTTCTGGTCTGGATGCAGACCGACGACCTAGAGATCAAACGCCAGATGAGCGGCGTGGGCAACATGATCCGCGTGATGACCGTGCATGGCTCAAAAGGATTAGAAGCGCCGATCGTGATCCTGCCGGATACCGGCAAACGGCAAGCTCCGCGCGATGCCGAGATCATGGTCGCGGGCGGAACGCCCCTGTGGAAGGTTCCCGCCGATGCCTCGCCCAAGCTGATCTCAACTGCCCGCGAGGAGGCCCGAAACCGTGAGGAGAATGAACGCCTTCGACTGCTATATGTGGCTCTAACACGGGCGGAAAAGTGGTTGATTGTGGCGGCGGCGGGGGATGTCGGAAAGGACGGAACCAGCTGGTATCAGATGGTCGAAGCCGCGATGGAGCGCGCGGGCGCGACACTGATGGAGGGGTCTCAGACACGGCGACTGGCCCATGGCGATTGGGAGGGGTTGCCGCTGGTTGAACGCAGCGAACACGTCGAGCCAAGTCAGGACCTGCCCGCGTACTTCCAGCGTCCCGCCGAGGATCCGCCCTCAGAACCAGAAACCCTCAGCCCCTCAGATCTTGGCGGGGCAAAGGCGCTGCCCGGTGATGCGGGGCAGGATGAAGAGGTCGCAAAGCTGCGCGGAACACGATTGCACTTGCTGCTGGAGCATCTCCCAAGCGCGCCCCGGGATGACTGGCCCATGCTGTGCGCTCGGGTTCTACCCGATATGCAGGATCAGGAGCGAACCGAGTTGTTGTCTGAGGTCACCAAGGTCCTGACAGCGGATCACCTGAAACCAGTCTTCGCGCCGGATGCGCTGGCCGAGGTCCCCGTTTCAGCCAAACTGAACGGGCGGCGCATGCATGGTGTCATCGACCGGCTGATCATAACGGATACCGAAGTGCATGTGGTTGATTTCAAAACAAATGCCACAGTGCCCGACCAGCCAGAAGCCTGCCCCGAAGGCCTGTTGCGGCAGATGGGGGCCTATGCGCAGGCGCTAAGCCAGATTTACCCAGACAAGACCATCCGAACCGCCATCCTGTGGACGCGGACGGCCGCGTTGATGTGGCTGCCACACGATCTTGTGACGCAAACACTGACCCGCGCCCAGATATCTTGACCTTACCCGACGCGGCACCTACGTTCCTTTCCCGAGTTTACCCCATTCAGGAGACAGAATATGTCGACCGTAGCCGTTACAGACGATACCTTTGATGCCGAAGTCAAGAACTCGACCGTTCCCGTGGTTGTGGACTTCTGGGCGGAATGGTGTGGTCCTTGCAAACAGATCGGCCCCGCACTGGAAGAACTGGCCGCTGAGTATGGCGACAAGGTGAAAATCGCCAAGGTGGACGTGGACAGCAACCCGAACGCAGCCGCTGCGATGGGCGTACGCGGCATCCCGGCACTGTTCATCTTCAAGGACGGTCAGGTTGTCTCGAACCGCGCGGGCGCGGCACCCAAAGCGGCGCTGCAAAGCTGGATCGACGAATCCATCTGATCCGGATTGGAATGCGAATGATCAAAGGCGCCCCGAACCGGGCGCCTTTTTTATGACCCGGAGACTTTGATGGCAAAAACACGAGTACTTGTGGAATTTGGTATGGGCACGTCCCTGCGGCGTGAGGATTATACCGAGGCCGCCTTGCGCGCGATCAAGGATGCACTGTGGCACAACTCGGTCAATATGGCTGAGCTGTTCGATTTTCCCAAAGAGGCTATGATCATTGATGCCGAAATCGGCGTGCAGCAACCCGATAAAGTGGACCGTGAGGCGTTAAATGCCGTGTTCCCATACGGTCAGCCGAACATCACAGTCACCCGCGGTGGGCTAGACATCGACAAACCGCATGCCGATGGCCACACGGTGATCGCAAACGCCGCCATTATCGTCTCATTCGACATGGAGCCCGCGCAATGAGTGAGAAACGTATCATTCTTGAGATGGGCACCGGCAACGACCTCTACGGTCAGGACTATACCAAGGCCGCACGGCGGGCGGTACAGGACGCGCTGCATCATTCCTCAATCACTCTGTTTTCGCGCTTGGGCGTGGACCACAAGGAGATGCGCGTCGTGGTGACAATTGGCGTGCAACAGCCCGAGGCCGTGGATTGCGATCTGGTCGCGCAGGATTTGCCGCGGGGCAGGGCCGAGGTGCGGGCTGTGTTAGGTGGGCTGGACGTCGAGGACAGTGATGCAGGCACCCGCCACGTCATCGCAACCGCAGCGGTTGAGGCCTATCTGCCTGATATGTCGGGCAAATACAGGCTGGTTTGAAAAGAAAAAGCCGCTCGGACGAGCGGCTCATCTTTACGACGGATGATCTGAAACGGATCAGATGGTGATGATGTCTTTGCGGGTCAGACCGATATCTTCCAGCTGAGCGTCGCTCAGTTGCGACAACGCCTTGCGTGTCTTACGCGTTTCGTTCCATTCAACCGCTTTTTCGAAAGCCACAGTGAACGCGTCCACTACGTGCAGGATGGTAGCTGCTCCGAGCGGCGCAGTGTTTTGTGCAGTATTTGCCATGTGCGCAGTCCTTCAAACTGAAACAGCCGACCCAGTGTCGGTTGTAAGCCTCATGTAGTGCAGGGGTCTGAGTCTCACAATTGCCAGTCTGGTAGACCCGATCTGCGTTTCTTGCATATCTTTTGGGCAGTTTGTGAACAGTTGCGTTGGCGCTGGCTCCGGCCCATATAGGGTGCCAGTGATGAACGGAGGCCCTGATGGCAGACAGCGAATTTCCCGGTTGGCATGGCACAACGATCATTGGCGTCAAGAAAGACGGTCAAGTGGTGATTGCCGGCGACGGTCAGGTCAGCCTGGGTCAGACCGTGATCAAGGGCACCGCCCGCAAGGTCCGCCGCCTGTCACCCGGTGGATTCGAGGTTGTGGCAGGCTTTGCTGGATCGACGGCGGATGCGTTCACTCTGCTCGAGCGGCTGGAGGCCAAGCTTGAAGCCACCCCTGGCCAATTGGCGCGCGCCTCGGTCGAGCTGGCCAAGGATTGGCGCACCGACAAATACCTGCAAAAGCTTGAGGCGATGCTGATCGTCACCGATGGCAAGGACCTGCTGGTGATTACCGGGGCAGGGGACGTGCTTGAGCCGGAACACAACGTGGCCGCCATCGGATCGGGCGGAAACTTCGCCCTCGCCGCGGCACGCGCGATGATGGACAGCGACAAGCCCGCCGAAACGGTTGCGCGAGAGGCGATGGCGATTGCCGCCGATATCTGCGTCTATACCAACGGCAATCTGACGGTTGAGGAAATCTCAGGCCAATAGTGCCTTGATCTCTTTGCCTTTCCATCGGCGGTGCATTCCGATCAACCCAAAGATCGCGGCGATGATCACGATGTAGTAGGGCACGCGGATGTCGATGCTCATCAGCCCGCCGCCGATCAGGGACATGATCCCTCCGGCAAGGCAAAAGACTGCGGTGGTCACACCCATGACCCAACCCTGATCCGCCTCGCTGACGCTGGATGAAAACAGACCCAGAAGGGTCGGGTATGAAACGCCGAAAAAGAAGTAGAAGAAGAAGACCGGGATGTAGCTCAGCACGCCACTGGGGCTGAAGGCAAAGGCAAGCCCGCAGATCACCATCGTGATCAGTGAGACATAGATGATCTTGTGCTTGCTGAACCTCTCTTGCGCGGGTTTCACAAGGAAGGTGCTGGAAAAGGCCAGCGCAAAGCCGATGACGACCATGGCCATACTGCCTCCGATCACGCCATAGCCGAACCGGCTGGTCAGGAAATTGTCGACGAATACGTAGAAGGTGACGTTGGCGATCATGAAGAACGAGTAGACCGGCAGGATTTTCAGAACCATCGGGTGACCCCGCACCGCGATCAGGCTGTCGGTGATATCGCGCGGACGAAAGACAAAGGGCGCGCGTTCGCTGCGGGTGTCCTTGAAGAAGGCCACCACGAGGAAAATGGCAATCAGCACCAGAACGAAGGCACCATAAAAGGGCGTTCTGAGCGTGGCAAAACTGCCCAACAGGGCGGAATCCGACAGGACGGCCCCGATGATCGGCCCTCCGACAAGGCCAAAGCTGACGCCGGTCACGATATACCCCATATTGCGGTCACGGTCGGCAGCATCGGTGCTGCCATCAATCATCGCCGCTTGCGCGATAGGCTGGTTGCCAGCCGTAAAACCAGTGATCGACCGACCCAGGATCAGCAGCAACAGACTGTCGAGGTAGAGCGAGGCGATGGTAATGGCGTAGCCTGCCAACGCTCCGCCCAGACAGACCAGAAGCGCGTTCTTGCGCCCAATGGAATCCGAGACCTTCGAGACGTAAACGACCCCCAGAAACCACGACAGGAAGAAACACCCGATCACCAGCCCATAGTAGAAATGGCGACGGCCGTCTGGTGTGCCTTCGGGCAGGAACCCGGATTTCGTCTCCATGATCAGAGAGTTGATGATCGGAAAGACCAGCCCCTGTCCGATCAGGTCCACAAACACCACAAACAGCAGGGTGATCTTGGCAATTTTTGTCATGCGCGCGCTCCGGACCGTCAAGGCGTTGAAATCACTGTAACAGAGGGCGCGCGTTTCACCTATTGAAAGCATTTGCAAACCGGGTGGGGCGTTGCTAACCAACGCTGCCGCTGTTGTTTTCGCCCTTGCGGTGACTACCTAAGCCAAACCGCTGATCGAAAGGACCCAACCCGTGACCGACCTGACCCCGCGCGAGATTGTCTCGGAACTGGACCGTTTCATTATCGGTCAGAAGGATGCAAAACGCGCCGTGGCCGTGGCGCTGCGCAACCGCTGGCGGCGCAAACAGTTGGCGGATGATATCCGGGATGAGGTCTACCCCAAGAACATCCTGATGATCGGCCCCACCGGCGTCGGCAAGACCGAGATCAGCCGCCGTCTGGCCAAACTGGCCCGTGCGCCCTTCATCAAGGTCGAGGCCACCAAGTTCACCGAAGTCGGATATGTCGGCCGCGACGTGGAGCAGATCGTGCGCGATCTGGCCGATGCCGCGATCATCCAGACCCGCGAATACATGCGTGAGGATGTGAAAGCCCGCGCCCATCAGGCCGCCGAGGATCGCGTGATCGAAGCGATCGCTGGCACCGATGCCCGCGAGGCGACCCGTGAAATGTTCCGCAAGAAGCTGAAATCAGGTGAGCTGGACGACACAGAGATCGAACTTGAAGTCTCGGACACCTCGAACCCGATGCCGATGTTCGACGTACCCGGCCAGCCCGGCAGCCAGATGGGCATGATGAATCTGGGCGATATCTTCGGCAAAGCCTTCGGGGGCCGCACGGTGAAAAAGAAAGTGACCGTGGCCGAAAGCTATGACCTGCTGATCGGGGAAGAGGCCGACAAGCTGCTGGACGACGAAACCGTCAACCGCGTGGCACTGGAGTCGGTCGAACAGAACGGCATCGTGTTTCTGGACGAGATCGACAAGGTTTGCGCGCGCGCAGAAGCGCGCGGTGGCGATGTCAGCCGCGAAGGGGTCCAGCGCGATCTGCTGCCTCTAATCGAGGGTACGACCGTGTCCACCAAACATGGCCCTGTGAAAACCGACCACATCCTGTTCATCGCCTCGGGCGCGTTCCACATCGCGAAACCCTCGGACCTGCTGCCCGAACTCCAGGGCCGTCTGCCGATCCGGGTTGAGCTGCGCGCGCTGACAGAAGAAGATTTCGTGCGCATCCTGACCGAGACGGACAACGCGTTGACCCTCCAATACACCGCTCTTATGGGCACCGAAGAGGTTACCGTCAGCTTCACCGATGACGGCATCGCGGCGCTGGCCAAGATTGCAGCGGATGTGAACCAGAGCGTTGAAAACATCGGCGCCCGGCGGCTTTACACGGTGATGGAGCGTGTGTTCGAAGACCTCTCGTTCACCGCGCCCGATCAGGCCGGGACCGAGATCACGGTGAACGCGCAATTCGTGGATGACAATCTGGGCGAGTTGACGAAATCGACCGACCTCAGCCGTTACGTATTGTAACAAATCCAGCTGTATTTCGCCGCCGATTAGACGGCGAATTTCCGTTCCGGCTGGACCTTGCACCAGAAACTGGTAACCGTGACTCAAACTCTGTTTCTTTGAGGGTTGAGCCGTGTTGCGTTTGAGTATTGCCTTTCTTGCTGTTGCTACATTGGTCGCTTGCGTCGACAGAACCGCGCAAGTGACAGTGCCATCCGCGTTGAATGTGGGGTCCGCAGAAACCGTCTACGCGTCCACAACCCGGGGGCGGAACCCCGACGGGACGTTCAACGCAGACCGGGGCGAGCGGGTTCAGTATCATAAAATGACGGTCTCAATCCCGCCAAACCGCACGCCAGGCACGTTGGAGTTCTCTTACGCAAACCCCAATCCGGAAAAGCAGTTTGTTTTGGCCAACACAACAGATCTGTCCGGCCCGCGTGAGCTGGCAAACCAACTGCGTGGAGAGGATGATGTGTCGATCTTTGTGCACGGGTATAACTCGACCCATACCGAGACCGCGTTTCGCGCGGCGCAGTTGGCGCATGATCTGGATATTCCCGGATCGGTCCTGATTTATTCCTGGCCCAGTCAGGCCCGCGGGGCAGGGTATGCCTATGATCTGGACAGCATGCTGTTTGCCCGCGACGGGTTAGAGAAGACAATCCGCGACCTGAAATCCATCGGCGTGAAACGGGTTGTGCTGGTCGCCCACTCCATGGGCGGTGCCTTGTCGATGGAGATGATGCGTCAGGCCGAGCTACGCTCCCCCGGCTGGTCGCGGCGCAACCTTGATGGCGTATTCCTGATCTCACCCGATCTGGATCTTGACGTGTTTCGTTCGCAAATGGACAGCATAAAAACTCCGCCCGATCCCTTTGTCGTGATGGTTTCGCAAAAGGACAAAATCCTGAATATCTCGGCCCGAATTCGCGGCACACCGGGGACGGAACGGCTGGGCAATATCAGTACCATCGAGGCGCTGGCGGACTATCCAATCGAAGTGATCGACGCGACTGCATTCAACAGCGATGCCGAGTCCTCGCATTTCGTTGCCGCAACCTCACCCGCCTTGCTGTCGCTGCTCAGTTCGGCCCGGCGTGTTGGAAACACCCTTGGAAACCGACGCCGGGGGGTCGATTATTTAATCCCCGGCGGTCGACGCAACCCCTCGGGTGCGACGGGGGTTGTTCTGTCTGAGCCCGGACAGGCGCAGGTCACCAGTCAGTAGGGTTCTGGGATTTGCTTGAGAGTCTTCAACCTTCTCGGTCGGCGGGCCGAGCCTAGCGGACCCGTCTCAGATACACGTAGTAGGCACCATCCCCGCCATGGCTGATATGCGCAGGTGTCACCTGCATCACCGCCTGCGCCAGAGGCGGGATCGACAGCCAATGTGGTACCTGATTGCGCAATACACCGCGCGGGGTCGGGATCGGCCCTGGCTCATCGCGGTCTTTTCCCTTGCCCGTGATCACCAGAACCAGGCGTTTGCCCTGCGCTTGCGCTGTCAGCACAAAGCGTACGAGCGCCGGATGCGCCGTGTCTATGCGCATCCCATGCAGGTCCAGCTTGCCCTCGGGCTTGAGCTTGCCACGCTTCATACGGCCAAAGGCCTTGGTATCCATCTGAACAGGGGCGGCGCGCAGCGTCTCGGTGATCGACGGTTTCAAGCGATTTGTAGACGGCTTGGAAGGTTGGTTCTGCCCTACCTCAAACGTCTCGATCCGGGGTTTTGGCAGTTTCTTGGGCGTGGGTTTGGGCAGAGTTGTCGGATGCACGGTCTGAGGAATCTCAGGGTGTAGCCGCTCAGCCTGTTTAGCGACCTTGCGCCACAGCTCGATCTCGTCGCTGGTCAGTTTGCGCCGGGTCATCCGTCGTCATCCGTCGCCATCGCATAGGCGCGCTGGATCGGCAGTAGAACGACCATGCGACCGGGGTCTTTCAACCGGCCAGCAGCTTGCCCGGCCTCGTCACCCGTTCCAAAGAAAATATCGGCCCGTTGCGCGCCCTTGATCGCCGCGCCGGTATCCTGCGCGATCATCAGACGACGCAAGGGCTTCTTGCCGTCTTTCTCAACCCAGACCGGAGCACCGAGCGGCGTATAGGCCGGATCGGCCGCGATGCTGCGCATGGTCGTTATCGACCGGTTCATGGCACCCAAAGGCCCCAGTTCTGGCGCAACGCGGCTGACCTCGCGGAAGAACACATATGAGGGGTTGTGGAACAAAAGCTCAGCCCCAGCTTCGGGGTTCTTGCGGACCCAGGCTTGAATCATCTGCGCACTGACCGCGTGGGCACCCAAAGCGCCGCGCCGGACCAGCTCAACCCCGATGGAACGATAGGGCTGCCCGTTCGCGCCACCATATCCCACACGCAAGGCACCTCCATCGGGCAGGCGCACCCGGCCAGAGCCTTGAATTTGCAGGAAGAATAGCTCAACCGGGTCATCGACCCATGCGATCTCAAGCCCACGGCCCTGCATCACATCGCTGGTCAGGATCTCGCGCCGACTAAGCCACGGTCCGTCCCGCGCCTCAGGCGGCATCTTGTAGATCGGGTACTTGAAACGATCCGTCCGGGTTCTGGAGCCATCAAGCTCGGGCTCAAAATACCCGGTAAACAGACCATCCTTACCGTCCTCCACCAAAACGGGCCGGAAGAAGAGTTCAAAGAAGGACCGCGCAGCATCCCCCTCGTATGTCCGGGCGACACCACAAAGCGCACGCCAATCCGGGTCGTTCAGATCACCGCAAGTGTTCAAAAAAACGGAAAGGGCCGCGCCGTGGTCATCCTCGGCCCAGCCCTGCAGGTCGTCAAACGACAGAACAGATCGCGTCGCCTCGGCTCCGGCGGCGCTGGCAGTGGTCATCGCACCCACCAGAATAAGCGACCGGAGCGTGGCAATCATGCGTCCGTGGCAACAAGCAGCCAGTTCGGATCGTCCTTGCCCATCACGCGAGCAAAGGTCCAGCTGTCCTTTTGGCGTTTCACGGTGTTCGGGTTGCCTTCGATGATGTCACCACCACGATCCCGCACGACCGAGGTCAGCTCACCAATGAACTTCATGGTGATTTCGGCCTCATTCGTATCTTTGTCAAAGGACACATCGGTCAGGGTGGTTTCGCGCACGCCGATAAACTCGGCCTCGATTGTCAGGCCTTGATCTTCGCGCGCGGATACAACCGAGACGAAGGTTTCGAACACATCTTCGGCCAGGAAGGGCTGGATTTCGTCCAGGTTGCCCTTCTCAAAACCCATCACAATCATTTCATAGGCACCGCGGGCACCCTGAACAAATTCACTGACCGAGAAGCTGGGCTCGACCCGCTTCATCGCGGCCAGGGTCTGGGCTTGCTCGCTGTCTTCGGGGACGTGATCGGTGATGTCATGATCCGGACCACCTTCGATCACCTCGAAATCACGACGGGACGCGCCCGCATCGGGCTGATGCGGAACAGGGGGTTTTTCGAAACCTTCACGCGTTCCCAGCACGCTTTTCAAACGCAGGATCAGGAAAACGGCAATTCCGGCCAGTACCAGCAGCTGGATCATGGGTTCGTTCATTTCATCCTCTTTTCAGAACCGAGACTTTGTGTACGCGGCCTCCTGCCACTATGTAGGTGACAGTTGGTGGCAAGTCCACAGTTCGGCCATAGGTAAAGGATAACGCAAATGTACCTGTTCTTGGCATTTTTATTGGTTCCGATCCTCGAGATCGCCCTGTTCATTCAGGTTGGCGGTCTGATCGGTCTGTGGCCAACCCTTGCCATCGTGGTTCTGACAGCGGTTTTGGGCACCACATTGGTGCGGACACAAGGTCGCATGGCGTTGGGGCAATTGCAGCAATCCTTCGCCACTCTGGACGACCCGACCGAGCCCTTGGCCCATGGCGCAATGATCCTTTTGTCCGGCGCACTGTTGCTGACACCCGGATTTTTCACCGATGCCGTTGGGTTTGCGCTGTTAATCCCCGGCGTGCGGATCGCCGTTTTCCGCTATCTGAAGACCAAGGTGACCGTGACCCAGTTCCAGATGGGGCCGGGCGCGGGCTTCCAACAACCACGCGGTCCCCATGATCAGGGCGACGTGATTGACGGCGAGTTTACTGAGGTGCGCCCACGCAGGGACCCTTCGAAACCGTCAAAATGGGTGGAAGGCCCCCACCAGCATTGAGGTGCCGCGCGCAACTTGCTAAGCAGTGTCGAATTTCATTTTTGGAGTAGATCCATGGCCGAAGAAAACGCTGCAGAAAACACTGCGGCCCAAGCCGCCCCTCAGGTTCAGATGCGCGTTCTGGGACAGTTCATTCGTGATATGTCCTTTGAAAACGTCATGGCGCAAAAAGGCGTGTCCGGTGACGTACAGCCCGAGATTCAGGTTCAGGTGAACCTGGACGCGAAAAAGCGTCAGGTCGAGCATCAGTACGAAGTTTCGATCAAGCTGAAGCTGACCTCGAAAGCCAAAGGCATGGACGATGTCCTGTTCCTGTGCGAGCTGGACTATTGCGGGCTGTTCCACGTGGAAGGCGTGCCAGAAGATCAGCTGCACCCATTCCTGATGATCGAATGCCCGCGCATGCTGTTCCCGTTCCTGCGCCGTATCGTCAGCGACGTCACCCGCGATGGTGGCTATCCGCCGGTGAACCTGGACAACATTGATTTCGTTGCACTTTACCGCAACGAGCTGATGCGCCGTCAGGCCGCTCAGGCGGAACAGGCCGAGCAGACCGACGCCTAAATCCCTTGAGCCCCGTGCCTGACCGGATCAGGCACGGGTCCACAGGGCGCTTTCGCCCAGTTTCTCGACAAATGCCTCATGCGCTGCGCGCTCATCCTCGGTGATCCGGGACGGCAGAGGCGTTGCGCGCGGTGTCGGACGCCAGTCATCTGCACCCCCCGCGCCGGACGCGGCCGAGGTAGACAGGCCGAAATCCGGTTGGCGTCCGCCGATCAGCTCTAGATAAACCTCGGCCAGGATCTCCGAGTCCAAAAGCGCGCCGTGCAGCACTCGGTTCGAGTTGTCGATATTGAACCGCCGACACAGTGCATCCAACGAGGCCGGAGAGCCCGGAAACCGTTTGCGCGCAATGGCGAGCGTATCGAGCGCCTGATCCATCGGAATCGGCGGCAGGCCCATCCATTTCAGCTCGGCGTTCAGGAACTTCATGTCGAAAGACGCGTTGTGGATCACCAGTTTCGCGTCGCCAACAAAATCGCGAAACCCTTGACCCACTTTGGCAAAAACCGGTTTGTCTTTCAGCGTCACCTCACCCTTTTCGGGCGGGCGCGGGGTTTCCAGCAGGTCGGGACCGATGCCATGTACGCCAAACGCCTCTTCCGGCATGCCGCGTTCGGGGTTGATATAGACATGATAGGTCTCGCCCGTGGCCACGTGGTTCCACAGCTCGACCGCGCCGATCTCAACAATTCGGTCACCGCTTTCAGGATCAAAGCCCGTGGTTTCGGTATCGAGTACAATCTCACGCATCAGCCATCCCCGCCCTTATTTGCCTGACCACATCCTGCACCTGCGCGCGGGCATGGTCCAGTGTGTCGGTTTCAATCACATAGTCCGAGCGCGCGCATTTCTCGTCATTCGGCATTTGCTTGGCGCGGATCTGTTCGAACTGCGCCTCGGACATCGTGCCGCGTTCCATCACGCGGCGCTTTTGTTCGTCAGACGACGCCCGAACGCAGGCGACCGCATCCATCACGGCCTCACCGCCCGTTTCGAACAGAAGCGGGATGTCGAACACCAGAATATCGGCCGAGGCACTTTCGCGAAACGCTGCACGGTCCGCGGCAACCAGAGGGTGAACGATCCCTTCGATCCGTTTCAACGCAGACCTGTCTTCCGAGATAATCCGTTTCAAAGCCTCGCGGCTGACTGCGCCCTCTAAGATAGCCGAGGGAAAACCCTCAGCCATGGGTCCGACTGCCGCGCCACCCTTGGCATAGAGCCGATGCACCGCTGCATCCGCATCCCAAAGCGCGCAGCCTTCATCGACGAACATCTGCGCCGTGGTGCTTTTGCCCATCCCGATCGAGCCTGTCAGGCCAAGCGCAAACCTCATGCCAGCACGGCCGCGCGCAAATCGTCATTGACCTCCGGGCGTACGCCGAACCAACGTTCAAAGCCCGGAACCGCCTGATGCAGCAGCATGCCCAGACCATCGACCACGGTGCATCCGGCCTCTTCCGCCGTTTCCAACAGGTTGGTCTTGAGCGGCGCGTAGACCAGATCGGTCACCACGGCGCCCGGCTGCAAGCCATCCAATGGCACCCGCAGTTCGGGCTGGCCCTGCATGCCCAGAGAGGTCGTGTTGACCACAAGCTCGGCGTTTTCGATCACGTTGCCAGCCTGTACCCAATCCACAACGGTAATGCGCTGGCCGAATTCTTCTCTCAGATGATCGGCACGGGTGCGGGTGCGGTTGGTCAGCAGAATTTCGGGCACACCCGCATCCGCCAACGCCTGCAACACGGCGCGCGCCGCTCCGCCTGCGCCAAAGACCACGGCCGGGCCATCCTTGGCGTTCCAATCCGGTGCGCCAGCGCGCAGGTTCTCCATGAACCCATACCCATCGGTGTTATCGGCGTGGATCGAGCCATCCTCGCGGAAAACCAACGTGTTCGCGGCCCCGATCACGGTCGCCCGGTCCGAGACGTGGTCTGCAATGCGCAAGGCAGCCTCTTTATGCGGCACCGTCACGTTTGTTCCCACAAAACCGGCCTTGGGCAGGGTGCGCAGGACGGCCTCCAGATCAGCCGGGGCGACATCCATGGGAACGTAGTGCCCATCCAGCCCGTATGTCTTCAGCCAATGCCCATGCAATCTGGGTGAGCGGGAATGGCCCACCGGGTGCCCGATCACTCCGGCCAGAGGAATCTTGTGGTCCGTCATTGATCAATCACCCCTTTGACAGCCAGATAGTTGAGCAGCTCCAACAGTGGCATACCCAAAACGTTAAAGTAGTCACCGTCAATGGTGGCGAACAGGCGCACGCCTTCTTCCTCAAGCTTATATGCGCCCACCGCGTGGCGGATGCTGTCCCAGTTGCGGTCGACATAGTCGCGCAGATAAGCGTCCGAACTCATCCGCATCCGCAGGCGCACCTGACCGACATGGCGCCAGATCGGCTCTCCGTCCTGATAAATCACCGCTGCGGACAGCAACATGTGCCGCTTGCCCCGCATCATCTTCAACTGGGCAAAGGCATCCTCAGGGGTCTGAGGCTTCGACAATAGCTGTCCGTCGAAATCCAGAACCTGATCGCAGCCCAGCACCATCGCTCCGGGTGTCTTGTCACTCACCTTGCGCGCCTTCATTTCCGCCAGCGCATCGGCAATGTCACGCGGCGAGGCGCCCTCGGCCAACAAGGCGCGCTTTATGCTATCCTCGTCTACGCGCGCGATCTGAACAGAGAAAGGCACGCCTGCATTTTTCAGCAACTGCGCGCGAATGGAGGATCCTGAGGCCAGGACAATGGGGACAGACATGTGGACAACCCCGTGGGCAAATCGTTGAGCGGTCTTGGACGCTTTGTATGGTTTTCAGATTGACACGCAAGCCCGGGAATTTCGCGAAAAACTTCCCTGAGTCGCTCAAAAATCATCCAATCGGGGTAAGGATAACTTGGAAACGGCGGATAACCGGGAAATCTGGAATTGTTCAAGGTGTTATCCCCAGATGCATCCTCTGACGTCAGTTTTAACTATATGTTTTATATGATTTATTATTGAAATGCACAGAATCACTCAAATCTTGTCCAAAACTGTCCACTTGGGGAAAACCAATGGGTAAAAAAGTAATCCACGGATTTTACCCACCCTACAAAACCATCTTCCTTTCTTCTTTCTTATTTTTTTATTAGGGAGAGTTCCGAGCAACGCCCGGAGCCAAAATGACTGATCTTCTTTTCGCGATTTACCCGTGGGTGAAGTCCCTTCATATCATGGCGGTGATTTCGTGGATGGCAGGTCTGTTCTACTTACCTCGTCTGTTCGTCTATCACGTCGAAAAGGCGCAAGCGGTTAACGGGGCCGAGACCATCTTCTTTGAAATGGAAGAGAAGCTGCTGCGCGTGATCATGCGCCCTGCGATGATCGTGGCCTGGGTCTGTGGTCTGATCATGGTGTTCACGCCCGGTATCGTCGGTTGGGATTTTGCATGGCCTTGGGCCAAAGGCGCGGCCGTGATTGGCATGACCTGGTTTCATCATTGGCTGATGGCCCGCCGCAAGGATTTCGCTGAGGGGCGAAATAAGCTCACTGGGCGGCAGTATCGCATGATGAACGAGGTTCCGACCGTTCTGATGGTTGTCATCGTTCTGGCGGTCATTCTGAAGTTCTGAGGGCCATTCAAGCACGGGCCTGTTTGACTCCGCAGATCGACGCAACTATGTAGGGGACAACACGCCCGTCCGGGCGGCGTCTTTTCCGTACTAAAATTCCACTTCCAACCGCAGTCCGCGGTGAAGGTATGCATCATGTCCAATGAATCCCTGAATCTGGCCGACCTAAAAGCCAAAAGCCCCAAAGACCTTCTGGCAATGGCCGAAGAGCTGGAGATCGAAAACGCCTCGACCATGCGTAAAGGCGAGATGATGTTCCAGATCCTGCGCGAACGCGCGGATGAGGGCTGGACTGTTGGCGGTGACGGCGTTCTTGAGGTCCTGCAAGACGGCTTTGGCTTTTTGCGTTCACCCGAGGCGAACTATCTGCCGGGTCCCGATGACATCTATGTCTCGCCCGACATGATCCGCCTGCATTCGCTGCGCACCGGCGATACCGTTGAAGGTGAGATCAAAGCGCCAGACGATAACGAGCGTTACTTCGCGCTGACCAAGGTCACCAAGATCAACTTTGAAGATCCTGAGAAGGCCAAGCACAAGATCCTGTTTGACAACCTGACGCCGCTCTATCCGGATGAGCGTCTGAAGATGGAGATCGAAGATCCCACCATCAAAGACAAGTCGGCCCGTGTAATCGACCTGGTCTCGCCCATCGGTAAAGGCCAGCGGTCGCTGATCGTGGCCCCGCCGCGGACCGGTAAAACGGTGATCCTGCAGAACATCGCGCACTCGATCGAACAGAACCACCCGGAGTGTTATCTGATCGTCCTGCTGATCGACGAACGCCCCGAAGAGGTGACGGACATGCAGCGCTCGGTGAAGGGAGAGGTTGTGTCTTCGACCTTTGACGAACCGGCGACACGTCACGTCGCCGTGTCCGAGATGGTGATCGAAAAAGCCAAACGTTTGGTCGAGCATAAACGAGATGTTGTTATTTTGCTCGACTCGATCACAAGACTTGGTAGGGCGTTTAACACTGTTGTGCCTTCTTCGGGTAAAGTTCTGACCGGGGGTGTGGACGCGAACGCCTTGCAGCGGCCCAAGCGGTTCTTTGGTGCCGCGCGGAATATCGAGGAGGGTGGTTCGCTGACCATCATCGCCACCGCGCTGATCGATACCGGCAGCCGGATGGATGAGGTCATCTTTGAAGAATTCAAAGGCACGGGTAACTCGGAAATCGTTCTGGATCGGAAGATTGCAGACAAGCGCGTGTTCCCGGCCATCGACATCCTCAAATCCGGTACCCGGAAAGAGGACCTGCTGGTCGACAAGGGCGATCTGGCCAAGACTTTCGTTCTGCGCCGTATCCTCAACCCGATGGGCACCACCGACGCAATCGAGTTCCTGTTGTCCAAGCTGAAACAGACGAAGACAAACGGCGAGTTCTTCGATTCGATGAACACCTGACACAGGTCTTAACTGACGCGAGGCCTTCGAATGGACACGATATTCGCCTTGGCCAGCGCGCAAGGCAAAGCCGGGGTGGCGGTCATCCGCCTCTCTGGTCCTGACGCGCATCGTGCAGCGGCTGGGATGACCGGTGGCGCACTTCCGGCGCGTGGGATGTCTCTGCGGGTTTTGCGGGATGCTGACGGTACTCGTCTGGATGATGGGCTGGTGCTGACCTTTAAGGCTCCGGCCAGCTTCACCGGTGAAGATGTGGCAGAGCTGCAGATCCACGGAAGTACGGCCTCGGTCAATGCTGTCATGCGCTGCTTGTCGGACACGAACGGTCTGCGCCTTGCCGAACCCGGAGAGTTCACCCGCCGCGCGTTGGAAAACGGCAAGATGGATTTAGCCCAGGTCGAAGGCCTTGCCGATTTGATCGACGCCGAGACGGAAGCCCAACGCAAACAGGCGCAAACGATCCTCGCTGGTGAGTTGGGAAATCTGGCCGAGCGATGGAGGAGGGATCTGATCCGAGCGGCCTCTCTGTTAGAGGCCGTGATCGACTTTGCCGATGAAGAGGTTCCGACCGATGTCACCCCTGAGGTGCGCGATCTGATCTCGGGCGTCATGGCGGATTTGAGGCGCGAAGCAGATGGTGTTCAGATCGCGGAACGCATCAGAACCGGATTCGAAGTCGCAATCGTCGGCCTTCCCAACGCGGGCAAGTCTACCTTGCTGAATGCTTTGGCGGGGCGAGACGCTGCAATTACATCAGAATATGCGGGGACAACGCGGGACGTTATCGAAGTCCGAATGGATCTGGCAGGGCTTCCGGTGACTTTGCTGGACACTGCCGGGCTGCGCGATACGGACGACCACGTTGAAAGCCTTGGTATCGCATTGGCTAAGAAACGCGCTGAAACTGCTGATTTGCGTGTTTTTCTTTCTGACGACCCGTTGAGTCTTGGTGTTGATATTCAGCCGGATGATATTCAGGTGGCACCGAAAGCGGACCTTCGAAACCCAGAAGACGGTGGAGTTTCAGGTAAAACGGGTCAGGGGATTGATCAGCTGATATCCAATATATCGCGTGTACTGAGTGATCGCACCACTAGCCATGGTATTGCAACACGAGAACGCCATCGCATTGCTTTGACTAGAGCATTGGACGCTCTGACTGCGGCAATGTCGGTTCTGGAATCAGGTCCGGACCTGTATGATATCGCAGCAGAAGAGATGCGCACTGCGATCCGCGCACTTGAATATTTGGTGGGCAGAATAGGTGTCGAGGATCTGTTAGATGAAATATTCTCGAGCTTCTGCCTGGGAAAATAGGGAGTGTTTCACGTGAAACATTCAGACTTTGATGTAGTCGTCATTGGCGCAGGGCACGCGGGCACCGAGGCTGCGCATGCAGCAGCCCGAATGGGTGTTTCGACAGCATTGGTCACGCTATCCGCCGCAGATATCGGTGTGATGTCCTGCAATCCTGCAATCGGGGGATTGGGTAAAGGCCACTTGGTTCGTGAGATAGACGCTTTGGACGGCGTTATGGGGCGTGTTGCCGACCAAGCAGGGATCCAGTTCCGGCTGTTAAACCGTCGCAAGGGGCCAGCAGTGCAGGGGCCAAGAACACAAGCAGATAGGGCGCTTTACCGAGCTGCGATGCAAAGGGAAACGGATAGGCAAGAAAACCTGTCTGTTATTGTTGGCGAAGTCGTAGACTTTCTGATGAATCAGGATCGTGTCGCTGGTGTAAAATTGGGCGACGGGTCAGAAATCTCAGCAAAGTCAGTCATTCTTACATCGGGCACGTTCCTTCGCGGTGTGATCCATATCGGAGACGTCTCGCGACCCGGAGGTCGCATGGGAGATCGCCCTTCCGTCAGATTGGCGGAACGTTTGGATGCATATGACCTTCCAACGGGACGGTTGAAAACGGGAACCCCACCGAGGTTGGACGGGCGCACCATAGATTGGTTAGGTTTGGAGCGCCAGGACGGCGACGACGAGCCAACCTTGTTCTCGTTCCTGTCGACATCCGTTGTCGCGCCTCAGATTTCGTGTGGGATTACGCATACGAACGCTCAGACACATGAAATAATTGAAAAGAACCTAAGCAAGTCGGCGATGTATGGCGGCCATATCGATGGGGTGGGTCCAAGATACTGCCCGTCGATCGAAGACAAGATCGTTCGGTTTGCAGAGAAAGACTCGCATCAGATCTTCCTTGAGCCCGAAGGAGTGAACGACCATACAATATACCCCAACGGTATTTCGACGTCCTTGCCGCAGGATGTGCAGCTACAATATGTTCGTTCGATCAAAGGGCTAGAGAATGTTGACATCCTGCAGCCCGGCTATGCCATTGAGTACGACTATATAGACCCCCGTGTCTTATCAGCGACTTTGGCCTTGCCCGAGATTCCAGGCCTATATCTAGCTGGCCAGATCAACGGAACCACAGGATATGAGGAGGCTGCCGCTCAGGGTATGGTTGCTGGCCTCAATGCGGCTTTGGCTGTTCAGGATCGGGAACCGATCCATTTCACCCGTGCCGATAGCTACATCGGTGTCATGATAGATGACCTCACCACTCGAGGCGTTGCAGAGCCGTATCGGATGTTCACCTCGCGTGCAGAGTTTAGATTGTCTCTGCGTGCGGATAACGCCGATCAGCGTTTAACGCCGATTGGGCTACAGTTGGGTTGTGTTGGAAGCCGACGCCGAAAAGTCTTTACTGAAAAGATGGATCAATTAAGCGACGCGAAATCGCTTTTGAGTGATCGAACCTATACGCCGAAAGAGGTTTTGGCAGCTGGCATCAATGTCAATCAGGACGGGAATAGACGTGATGGAATGGCGATTCTGGCTTTTCCGGATGTGGCTTTTGAGGATCTGCTGCCCTTGATACCCGAACTGGACACGGTGATGCCAGAAATCCGGCTTCAGGTCGCTAGGGATGCGCTATACGCAAACTATATCGCACGGCAACAGCGGGATGTCGAAGCTATGAAGAGGGATGAATCCTATCAGATTCCCAGGGATTTCGACTATTTTGCTTTGGATGGGCTTTCATCTGAAATGAAGCACAAGCTGTCTCAGGCAAAACCCGGAAATATTGCTCAGGCCAGTAGGGTAGAAGGCGTTACACCCGCGGCATTGACTTTGGTTTTGGCAAAACTTCGGCGTGATCAAAAAGTTAAACAAGCATGAAGCCTGAATTTTCCAAGTTCGATGTTTCACGTGAAACATTCGACCGGCTGGATAGGTATGTGGAGCTGGTGAAACGCTGGAATCCCAAGATCAACCTGGTTTCCAGGAACAGTCTGGAGGACATCTGGGACCGACATATTTTGGATTCCGTCCAGGTATTCCGATGTGCAACGGTCGCGGATACCTGGGTGGATATCGGAACCGGAGGCGGATTTCCGGGGATGGTATGCGCGATTGTGGCATTGGACGAGGCGCCATACACCCGTTTCCAATTCGTTGAAAGTGATCAGAGAAAATCGGCTTTTCTAAGGAACGTTGCACGTGAATGTGGGGTGACGTGTCAGGTCATTTCAAAACGAATCGAATCCGTTGATCCACTTGAAGCTGACATCCTATCAGCCCGCGCTTTGGCAGATCTACGCACATTATTGTTCTTTTGTGACAGGCATTTAAGCGAGAATGGCACTGCTTTGTTGCCGAAAGGCGCGAACTGGAAAAAAGAACTGTCAGAGGCCCAGGAAGAATGGAAATTCGATGTTGAGCCGATTACAAGTTTAACAGAGCCCCAAGCCGTAATCCTTAAAATCAAAGGAGTATCTCGTGGTTGATCTTTCTCGTCCTTCAGGGCCCCGGATAATTGCGGTTGCCAATCAGAAGGGCGGAGTTGGGAAAACTACGACGGCGATAAATCTGGCTGCGGGTTTGGCCGAAGCTGGCTGCCGGGTTCTGGTTGTTGATCTCGATCCGCAGGGCAACGCGTCGACTGGATTGGGTGTCGAAGACCGAGATTGGACCACTTATGATCTTATTCTGGACGACGCACCGCTCGAGGCGGTCATACAAGAAACTGAGATAGGTGGTCTTTTCGTCATTCCGGCCACTGTCGATCTGAGCTCGGCGGATATCGAACTGATTTCAAACGAAAAACGCAGCTACTTGCTGCATGACGCGTTGCGACAAACCTCAATAGACGGATTCGAGCTGGATTTCGTCTTGATTGACTGCCCTCCGTCCTTGAATCTGCTGACGGTGAACGCAATGGTTGCGTCCCATTCGGTTCTTGTTCCATTGCAGAGTGAATTCTTTGCTCTGGAGGGTTTGTCTCAGTTGATGCTGACGATTCGAGAGGTTCGCCAAACTGCGAATCCGGATCTAAGAATCGAAGGTATTGTGTTGACCATGTATGACAACCGCAACAACTTGTCCCGTCAGGTCGAGAAAGACGCACGTGACAATTTGGGTGAGATGGTTTTTAAGACCAAGATACCCAGAAATGTGCGGGTCAGTGAGGCGCCGTCTTACGCGTTGCCAGTTTTGCAATATGACTCGGGCTCGCTTGGGGCGATGGCATATCGTCATTTGGCCCGCGAAGTCATGCACAAGAACAACAAAGTCGCTGCTTAAGCGACAATGAGGAGGGCGACATGAGCGCCAAAAAAGCGAAACCCAGGGGTCTTGGTCGTGGTCTTTCGGCCCTTATGGCGGATGTTACGCAGGAAACGGATGGACGCTCACCGGCCGAGCCGCGCCGGCCGGATATGACGGTTCCCATTGAAAAGCTGAAGGCGAACCCGAACCAGCCGCGCCGGACATTCCAGCCTGAGCAGTTGGACGAGTTGGCGTCCTCGGTCAAGGAAAAGGGAATCATCCAACCATTGATCGTGCGGTCGATCGGTGCCGGAGAGTATGAAATCGTTGCGGGGGAACGCCGTTGGCGCGCCGCGCAAATGGCGCAACTGCATGATATTCCAGTCATTGTTCGCGATTTTGATGATACCGAGGTTCTGGAAGTCGCGATTATTGAAAATATACAACGGGCGGATTTGAATTCCGTCGAAGAAGCGGCTGGTTACAAGCAGCTCATGGACCGTTTCGGCCACACGCAGGAGAAACTGGCTGAGGCTTTGGGTAAAAGTCGCAGTCATATAGCCAACCTTCTGCGCCTGTTGTCACTGCCGATAGATGTGCAAGCCCTTGTGATTGAAGGGAAATTATCCGCAGGGCATGCAAGGGCTTTGATCACGGCCGAGAATCCATCGGAACTGGCCAAACGGGTCGTGAAAGACGGGCTTTCGGTAAGGGCGACAGAAGCCCTAGTGAAAAAGCAACAGCAGGGCTCAGGAGATCGTCCCGCGCCGAGGTCTCGGGATCTGAACGCAGGTAAAGATGCAGATACCCGCGCGCTGGAGAAAGACCTCTCGGCCATCTTGGCTATGAAGGTTTCGATCAATCACAAGGCCGGGACAGAAACAGGTCAGGTTGTTTTGACCTATGAGAACCTGGATCAGTTGGACGATCTTTGCGCCAAACTCAGCCGTTAGGGCGTGTCCAGATAAAGATCATGACGCCGCTCAGAACCACGGCCTGAATGATCAGGACGTGGGACGGTAAAGACAATAGAACCGAGATGCCAAATACGGCGGCGACCGAAGCGGTGGCCGCCTTTTTTGCGCTCGGATGAATCGCGCCTGATCTCTGCCAATCGATAATCATTGGACCAAAGACCCGATGGGTCAAAAGCCAATTGTGCAGCCGGGACGATGAGCGGGCAAAGAAAAACGCGGCCAGCAGCAGAAAGGGAACGGTTGGGAGCAGGGGCAAAACCACTCCGACCATAGCGAGCGCGACGCAGAGCAAACCAAGACCGGCCCAAAGGTACTGCATCGGCTACTCCAATAACTCGCGGATAACCGCGTTCAGAACGGCACGCCCGTCTTTGGTGGCTTTCAGTCGCGAGTCTGACAGCTCAATCATGCCAAGGTCGGACAGAGAGTCGAGCTTGTCTTTGGGGAGAGGGTGTCCGGAGAGCGCGCTGTATCTCTCCATATCTAGGCCTTCTCTCAAACGAATACACATCATCAGGTATTCAGCGGCCTGTTCGATCAGAAGAACCTCGGTTCGATCACTTTCTCCGGATCCGTTGGAAACCGCATTCAGCCAAGTATTCGGGGACAAATGGGTTTCCGTCGCGAACTTCCGTCCGTTCAAAGTGACGCGACCATGCGCGCCGGGTCCGATACCAACATAGTCGCCGTAGCGCCAATAGATCTGGTTGTGCTGCGACTCGGCGCCGGGGCGGGCATGGTTGGAGACTTCATAGGCGGGCAGACCGTGTGCCTCGCAGATCTCTTGCGTCGCCAAATACATATCCGCGGCGTGGTCATCCTCGGGCAAACCGCGCAATTTACCGACCGCATAGCGATCCCCAAAGGCGGTGCCTTCTTCGATGGTCAGTTGATAGAGCGACAGGTGATCGACAGCCATCGACAGGGCCTCGGTCAACTCGGCCTGCCAAGATTCAAGGGTTTGATGTTGGCGCGCGTAGATCAAATCAAAGCTGACGCGGTCGAAACAGGCGCGGGCGATGTCGAAGGCGGCGCGTGCTTCGGCGACCGTATGGATGCGACCCAAGCGGCGGAGGTCTTCATCGTTCAGCGCCTGCACACCCATCGAAATCCGATTGACGCCGGCGTCACGATAGGCGGCAAAGCGCCCGGCCTCGACCGAACCGGGGTTGGCCTCGAGCGATATTTCCATGTCGTTGGCGGGCCGCCAGAGGCTGCGGGCTTCGTCAATGACGACTGAAACGGTGTCGGGGTTCATCAGTGACGGGGTGCCACCGCCAAAGAAGATCGTATTTAGAACCCTGTCGGGCGTTTCAATGGCTGATCGGCGCAGTTCGGCTAGATAGGCATCAAGCCATTGTTTTTGATCAATATTTTTAGAAACATGGCTGTTGAAATCGCAATAGGGGCACTTGGCCTCGCAAAAGGGCCAGTGCACATACAGGCCAAAGCCCCCGTTGCGCCAATCATCCGCCAAAGCAGCGCTTCACGAACATCTCCACCGCGTGGCCGCGATGGCTGATCTTGTTCTTTTCCCAACGATCCATCTCGGCAAAGGTAATGTCATGACCTTCGGGGACAAACATTGGGTCATACCCGAAGCCGTCTTTACCTCGGATTGGCCAGACGAGATGACCGGGCGCGATGCCCTCGAACACTTCGTCATGACCGTCGGGCCAGGCCAGAACCAACGTGCAACGAAATTGCGCGGTGCGCGGGTGAGGGGCGTTCTTAGCCTCCAATTCGTTGTTGGCACGGGTCATGGCCATCATGAAATCGCGGCCATTGTCTGTTTCGGCCCAGTCGGCCGTATAGACGCCCGGCGCGCCGTCCAGCGCGTCGATGGTGATTCCGGAATCGTCCGACAGGGCAGGCAGACCGGTGGCCTTGGCGGCAGCATGCGCCTTGATCCGGGCATTGCCGACAAAGGTGTCCTCGGTCTCTTCCGGTTCGGGCAGGTTCATCTCAGCCCCGCCAACCACCGTCACGCCAAAGGGGCTGAGGAGATGCGCCATCTCCTCAAGCTTGCCTTTGTTATGCGTGGCGACCAGCAGTCTGTCCCCGTCGAACTTGCGGGTCATGCGGTGGCTGCCTTTTGGGCGGCAGCCAGCTCACCCACGCCTTTTTCGGCCAGATCAATCAGTTGATCCATCTGCACGCGGCTGAAGACCGAGCCTTCGGCGCTCATCTGGACTTCGATCAGTTTGCCCGAGCCGGTCATGATGAAGTTGCCGTCCACGCCCGCCTCGCTGTCTTCGGGGTAGTCGAGGTCCAGAACCGGCTGACCCGCGTAGATGCCGCAAGAAACGGCTGCAACAGGGTCTACCAAGGGATCTGAGATCACGTCACCCGCTTTCATCAGCTTGTTCACGGCCAGACGCAGCGCCACCCAGCCACCGGTGATCGAGGCGCAGCGGGTACCGCCATCCGCCTGTATGACATCACAATCAACGGTGATCTGGCGCTCACCCAATGCAACCCGGTCGACGCCGGCCCGCAGGGCTCGGCCGATCAGGCGCTGGATTTCGACGGTACGACCGCCTTGTTTGCCCGAAGCCGCCTCACGCCGCATCCGCGTGTTGGTTGCGCGGGGCAGCATGCCGTATTCGGCAGTGACCCAGCCAAGGCCAGAACCCTTGATGAAGGGCGGCACACGATCCTCGATCGTGGCAGTACACAGCACATGGGTGTCGCCCATCTTGATCAGGCAAGATCCTTCGGCATGTTTGGTGAAGCCCGTCTCGATTGAAACGGCGCGCATTTCGTTTAGATCACGTCCTGAGGGTCGCATGGGAATTCCTTTGTTTGCTGGGTTGGGGATAACGTCCTGCGGCATTACGATGCAACCCCGATTGACCTTTCATTTACCTGCGATTTAATGGCAGTCCAGCAGGGGACCGAGAATGAGCGAAGCCAGCAGAATTCTGTCAGAGATGAACGACCGGTCGCGTGAGGTGTTTCGGCTGATCGTCGAAAGCTATCTGGAAAGCGGTGAGCCGGTGGGAAGCCGCACCCTGACACGAACCCTTTCCGAAAAAGTCAGTGCCGCAACCGTGCGCAATGTGATGCAGGATCTTGAGTTTCTGGGTCTGCTGGACAGCCCTCATGTGTCTGCAGGACGAATTCCGACGCAGCAGGGGCTGCGGATGTTCGTAGACGGATTGCTTGAGGTCGGCGATCTGGGCGCTGACGATCGGCAGAAGCTGGATGAGACTTTAGGCTCTAACGCAGGCGATGTTGGCGGAATGCTGGATCGCGTGGGCTCGGCCTTGTCACACGTGACACATGGCGCATCACTGGTTTTGACGCCAAAACACGAGGCCGAAATCAAACATATCGAGTTTGTCTCATTGGCGCATGATCGGGCGCTGGTGGTTCTAGTTTTCTCGGATGGGCATGTCGAAAATCGGCTGTTCACGCCGCCACCGGGTCAGACGCCCAGTTCGATGCGAGAGGCCGCGAATTTCCTGAATGCGCTGATCGAGGGGCGAACGCTCAGCGAAGTGCGCCGTCAAATGCTGTCGCAGATTGACGCACGTAAGCAAGAGATTGATATTCTAGCTCGCGAGATGGTAGAAAGCGGGATTGCGGCCTGGGACGGGGATGGAAGCGACTCGGCCCGTCTGATCGTGCGCGGTCGGGCGAATCTTCTGGCGGATTCGGGTGAGGCCGAGGAGTTGGACCGCATTCGCACCCTGTTCGATGATCTGGAACGCAAGCGCGACATAGCCGAATTCCTTGAATTGACCGAGGAAGGCGAGGGTGTGCGCATTTTTATTGGCTCTGAGAACAAACTTTTCTCACTTTCGGGTTCCTCTTTGGTGGTGTCTCCTTATATGAACGCTGATCGTAAGATAATTGGTGCGGTTGGGGTCATCGGGCCCACACGTTTGAATTATGGACGGATCGTACCGATCGTGGATTATACGGCGCAACTGGTCGGCAAGCTGATATCCGACCGGAGCTAGAGGGTAAGAGATGGCAGAGCCCAAGAACGAAGAATTTCTGGACGACATCATGGCGGCCGAAGCGGAAGAATTGGCCGAAGAGTTCGCTGAGATCAGCGACGAGGCGCTGGAACTGGATGAGTTGCGCGCCGAGCGGGATGACTACAAAGACAAGTTCATGCGCGCTTTGGCTGATGCGGAAAACGCACGCAAGCGTGGCGACAAGGCCCGCCGGGACGCGGAGCAATATGGTGGGTCGAAACTGGCCCGCGACATGCTGCCGGTCTATGACAACATGAAACGCGCGCTTGAGGCCGCGACTGATGAGCAAAAAGAAGTGGCTGCCGGTTTGCTGGAAGGTGTTGAGCTGACCATGCGGGCGCTGAAGGACGTGTTCCAGAAGCATGGGATCGAAGTGATCACGCCTGAGGTTGGGGATCGGTTTGACCCGAATGTGCATGAGGCGATGTTTGAAGCTCCGGTACCGGGAACCCGCGCGGGGGACATCATTCAGGTTTCGGCTGAAGGGTTTATGTTGCACGACCGTTTGCTGCGCCCGGCGCAGGTTGGCGTGTCGTCGACACCTGCGAGCTGATTGGCCTCTGCGAGGCCAAGCCTCCGGCGGAGGTATTTTTGAACAGAAGAAGGGGCGGTCAGGATTTGGCCGCCTCTTTCAGTTTGTAGATCAGGTCGAGTGCTTCGCGAGGGGTCAGCTCGTCTGGCAGGATGTCGTTCAGCATGTCCGCGACCGGTGAGGCTTTCGGTGCAGGCGGCGGTGGTGGCGCGGCTGAGAAAAGCGGAAGGTCGTCAATTAGGGTTTTTTGTTTACCGCCCTCACGCTCGGTTTTTTCCAGTTGATCCAATACGATGCGGGCACGTTCGACGACTGAGGCAGGCAACCCCGCCAGTTGGGCGACTTGCACGCCATAGGACCGGTCGGCGGCGCCCTTGTGAACTTCATGAAGAAAGATGACCTCACCTTCCCATTCCTTCACGGTCACGGTGGCGTTGTTGACGCCTTTGAGCTTTCCAGCAAGAGCGGTGAGTTCGTGGTAATGCGTGGCGAACAAGGCGCGGCATTGGTTGGCAGCGTGCAGGTGCTCCAGCGTGGCCCAGGCGATGGAGAGGCCGTCATAGGTGGCGGTACCGCGGCCGATTTCATCCAGAATGACCAGGGCGCGGTCATCGGCCTGATTCAGAATGGCGGCGGTTTCGACCATTTCGACCATGAAGGTCGAGCGACCTCGGGCCAGATCGTCAGAGGCTCCGACGCGGCTAAAAAGCTGGCTGACAAGGCCGATATGGGCCTGTTCCGCAGGGACGTAGCTGCCCATTTGGGCCAGTAGGGCGATCAGGGCGTTCTGGCGGAGGAAGGTTGATTTACCGGCCATGTTGGGACCGGTCAGCAGCCAAATCGCGGCCCCGTCTTCGGCACTTAGATCGCAATCATTTGCGACGAAGGCATCGCCGCTTTGCTGGCGCAGCGCGTGTTCGACCACCGGGTGGCGTCCGCCCTGAACCTCAAAGGCGCGCGAAGTATCTACCTGCGGGCGACACCAATTCTCACCGCGTGCGAGATCGGCCAGTGAGGTGGTCAGATCCAGCTCGGCCAGTCCTCGGGCGGCTTGGTTGAGACGGGCGGCGAGGGCTAAAATTTCGTCAGAAAGCCTTTTATAGAGACGCTTTTCGATCTCAAGCGCCAAGTTTCCAGCGTTCAAGATCCGGGTTTCGATTTCCGAGAGTTCGACTGTGGTAAACCGCACCTGATTGGCTGTGGTTTGGCGATGGATATAGGTCTCAGAGAACGGCGGGTTCAGCATCTTCTCGGCATGCGTAGCCGTGGTTTCGATGAAATAGCCCAGCACGTTATTGTGCTTGATCTTCAGCGAGGTGATCCCGGTGTGTTCCGCATATTTCTGCTGAAACCCGGCGATGACAGATCGGCCTTCGTCGCGCAGGGTGCGCGCTTCGTCCAGTTCGGGTTCAAAGCCGGGGGCGATGAAACCTCCGTCGCGGGCCAGCAGGGGCGGTTCGGCCACCAAAGCCTCATCCAGCAGGTTCAGGAGGTTGTCGAAGCCAACAAGGTTTTGCAAGGCGGTTGCCAGCAGGACCGGCAAATCTTGTCCCTCGCAGATGCCTGCAATTACGGCGGCTTGGGTCAGGCCGTTGCGGATGGCGGCCAGATCGCGGGGCCCGCCACGTTCAAGCGACAGGCGAGACAGGGCGCGGTCCAGATCGGGGGTTTTGCGCAGGGCCTCGCGCAGGTCTGATGCGATAAGGCTGTCCTCTGAGGCAAAGCTGACCGCGTCGAGACGGCCATGGATCACATCCAAATTGCGCGACGGGCTTGAGAGGCGTTGTTCCAGCAACCGCGCGCCGCCCGGCGTGACTGTGCGGTCAACCACCGACAACAACGATCCGGCGCGACCGCCCGACAGGGATCGGGTCAGTTCCAGATTGCGGCGCGTGGCTGCATCGATCTGCACCACGCGGTCTTCGGATTCCTTCAAGGGTGTTTGCAGCAGGGGCAGTTTTCCCTTCTGCGTGATCTCAAGATAGTCGATCAGGGCACCCATGGCCGAAATCTCGGCCCGGCCAAAGGACCCGAATGCCTCCAGCGCGCCCACGTGAAACAGTCCGCAGATGCGTTTTTCCGCTGCGGTACTGTCGAAGCTGGCCCGCCCGACGGGTGTCAGCGAAATTCCGAGGTCGCGGATGGTTTCGTTCAACGACTGCTCCATCCCGTCAGCAACGATCAGTTCGGAAGGGGCCAAACGTGCCAGCTCGGGGCTGAGGCGCACCGAGGTCAAAGGCATCACGTGAAACGCCCCGGTCGAGATGTCGGCCCAGGCGAGTGCGGACTCATCCCGGACCTCGGCATAGGTGGCCAGAAAGTTGTGGCGGCGGGCTTCAAGCAGGGCGTCTTCGGTCAGCGTGCCGGGCGTCACTAGACGCACGACATCGCGCTTTACCACCGATTTAGAGCCTCTTTTCTTCGCTTCCGCAGGGCTTTCCATCTGTTCGCAGACGGCCACGCGGAAGCCTTTGCGGATGAGGGTCAGCAAATAGCCCTCGGCTGCATGCACCGGGACACCGCACATCGGGATATCGTTACCATTGTGTTTGCCGCGCTTGGTCAGGGCGATGTCCAGCGCTTCGGCGGCGTTGACGGCGTCCTCGAAGAACATCTCGTAGAAATCGCCCATACGGTAGAACAGCAGGGCGTCGGCATGGGCCTCTTTGATCTCGAGATACTGCGCCATCATCGGCGTGACTGTGGACAAAAGCGGCCCCCTTCTGGCGTGTTCCGGACGTGACCTTACAAATCCCCCATCTTCTGTAAAAGCCGAAAACTCATTCTCGTTGAGGCCCGCGCGTGGCTGCGCTATGACGCATCAGCCCCGAAGTCATGGAAACGACATTTAAGATGCCCAAAGCGAAGATCACCAAAGAAGAGGCGCTGGCCTTTCACCTCGACCCGACCCCCGGCAAGTGGGAGGTGCAGGCCACCGTTCCCATGACCACGCAGCGCGATCTTTCGCTGGCCTATAGCCCCGGCGTCGCTGTTCCATGTGAAGCCATCGCCGAAGCGCCCGAGACGGCGTATGACTATACCAACAAGGGCAATCTGGTCGCTGTGATCTCGAACGGGACCGCCGTTCTGGGCCTTGGGAATCTTGGCGCGCTGGGCTCAAAACCGGTGATGGAGGGGAAATCCGTCCTGTTCAAACGGTTCGCCGACGTGAATTCGATCGATATCGAGTTGGACACCGAGGACCCGGATGAGTTCTGCCGCGCGGTGCGTCTGATGGGGCCGACCTTTGGCGGCATCAACCTCGAAGACATCAAAGCGCCGGAATGTTTCATCATCGAACAGCGCCTTAAGGAAGAAATGGACATCCCGGTTTTCCACGATGACCAGCACGGCACGGCGGTGATCTGCGCGGCGGGTCTGCTGAATGCGCTGCATATTTCGGGCAAGAAAATTGAAGATGTTAAGATCGTTCTAAACGGCGCGGGTGCTGCGGGGATTGCCTGTATCGAGCTGCTCAAGTCGATGGGCGCACGGCACGAGAACTGCATTGTCTGTGACACCAAAGGCGTGATCTATCAGGGCCGGACCGAGGGGATGAACCAGTGGAAATCGGCCCATGCGATCACCACGGATCTGCGCAGCCTGGAAGACGCCATGAAAGGTGCGGATGTATTCCTGGGCGTTTCGGTCAAGGGCGCCGTAACGCAGGATATGGTTGCAAGCATGGCCGACAATCCGGTGATTTTCGCGATGGCGAACCCGGATCCTGAGATCACGCCGGAAGAGGCGCATGAGGTCAGGGTGGATGCGATCGTTGCTACAGGCCGCAGCGACTATCCGAACCAGGTGAACAACGTTCTGGGCTTCCCCTACCTGTTCCGCGGTGCGCTGGATATCCATGCGCGCGCCATCAATGACGAGATGAAGATCGCTTGTGCCCATGCTCTGGCCCGTCTGGCGCGTGAGGATGTACCGGATGAGGTCGCCATGGCTTATGGCAAGTCGCTGACATTTGGCCGCGACTACATCATCCCGACGCCGTTTGACCCGCGCCTGATCCACCGCATCCCGCCGGCGGTCGCAAAGGCCGGGATGGATACCGGAGCGGCCCGCCGTCCGATCATCGACATGGAGGCTTATGAGCTGAGCCTCAAGTCCCGCATGGACCCGACCGCCAGCATCCTGCGCGGCCTGAACGCCCGTGCGCGTCAGGCGCAAAGCCGCATGATCTTTGCCGAGGGCGACGATCCGCGTGTGTTGCGCGCTGCGGTGACCTATCAGCGCTCGGGCTTTGGCAAGGCGCTGGTTGTGGGCCGTCCAGATGATGTGAAAACCAAGCTGGAAGAAGCCGGTCTGGGCGACGCGGTGCGTGAACTTGAGGTGGTGAACGCCGCCAACACCACCCATCTCGAGACCTATTCGAACTTCCTGTACAAGCGTTTGCAGCGCAAGGGTTTTGACCGCAAAGACATTCACCGTTTGGCGGCGCGGGACCGGCATGTGTTCTCGTCCCTGATGCTCGCGCATGGGCATGGCGACGGCCTGGTGACCGGGGCGACGCGCAAGTCGGCTCATGTGTTGGATCGGATCAACCATGTGTTCGACGCGGACGCGGCTCATGGCGCTGCTGGCGTGACGGCGCTGCTGCACAAGGGGCGCATTGTTCTGATCGGCGATACGCTCGTGCATGAATGGCCGGATGAAAACGACTTGGCCAATATCGCTGAACGCTCGGCCGCCGTGGCCCGCCATATGGGGCTTGAGCCGCGCGTGGCCTTTGTCAGCTTCTCGACCTTTGGCTATCCGGTCTCGGAACGGGCCGAAAAGATGCACCGTGCGCCTGCCGTTCTGGACCAGCGCGGCGTTGATTTCGAATACGAAGGCGAGATGACCGTCGATGTTGCCTTGAATGTGGATCAGCAGGCCGGATACCCGTTCCAGCGCCTGACCGGGCCGGCCAACATCCTGATCGTGCCCGCACGGCACTCGGCCTCGATCTCGACCAAACTGATGCAGGAAATGGGCGGAGCCACAGTGATCGGCCCGATCCTGTCTGGTGTCGACAAGCCGATTCAGATCTGTTCGACCGTGTCGACGGCCAATGATATCCTGAACATGGCCATTCTGGCCTCCTGCGATATTGGCAAGTCATGACGATCTGGAACCTGGGCTCGATCAATGCCGACATGGTTTACGGCCTGCCGCACCTGCCTGCGGCAGGTGAGACCTTGGCGGCAGACGGTCTTGAGCGTTTTCTGGGCGGCAAAGGGGCGAATATGTCCGTTGCCGGAGCGCGCGCGGGTTCTCGGGTCAACCATATCGGTGCCGTGGGTCCGGATGGGCGCTGGGCCAAGGATCGGCTGACGGAATATGGCGTCGACACGCGGTTCATCGCCGAAGTGGATGTGCCGACCGGTCACGCGATCATTGCCGTGGACGCGCAGGGCGAGAACCTGATCATCCTTTACCCCGGTGCCAACCACGCGCTGGACAAAGCGCAGATCGGGCAGGCGCTGGCCTCGGCCAATACCGGGGATATTCTGGTTTTGCAGAACGAAACCAATGCACAGGTCGAAGCGGCCCGTCTGGGGCATGAGCTTGGTCTGACCGTCTGCTACGCCGCCGCGCCGTTTCAGGCGCAATCGGTGCAAGAGGTTCTGCCATATCTGGATTTCCTGATCCTCAACGAAGTCGAGGCCGAGCAATTGCAGCAGGAAACCGGGCTGGATGCAGCGGAACTGCCGGTACGCCATGTGATCGTTACGCTTGGGTCGAAAGGCGCGCGGTATCTGCAGCAGGGTTGTGACCCCGTGGATTTCGCTGCGCATAAGGTGCAGGCGGTGGATACGACGGGCGCGGGGGACACGTTCACCGGCTATGTTCTGGCCGGGATGGACCGTGGCATGCCGATGGAGCAGGCCATTCTACAAGCAAATCGTGCCGCAGCCCTGATGGTCACGCGGCACGGTACTGCGGATGTCATTCCGGATCTGAGGGAAGTCCGGGACGCGCAGTTGGATTAAGATCCGGCAAAGGGCGCGTCGCTTCCCCAAAGCTGCTTCACCCGAGCATCCCGACCGCAGGCATTGCGGTAGGCTTTATAGGCGTTCTTCTGGCGTTTGGGGCCAAAGCGGGTGAAGACCAGCTTGTCACCTTTGTAGTAGTCCTGATGGTATTCCTCGGCCGGAAAAAACGCACCCTCCTGCAGGATCGGGGTGACAACCGTTTGGCCAAGGGCCCGTTGCGCGTTGGTCTTTGCCTGTTGCGCAAGCGCTTTTTCCCCTGCGTTAGAGACGAAAATGGCCGTGCGGTAGCTGTCACCGCGGTCGCAGAACTGACCGCCCGCATCTGTGGGATCGACCGAGCGGAAGAACAGGTTCAGCAGCGTTTCACGTGAGACGCGCGCGGGATCAAACGTGATCTGAACCGCCTCGTAATGGCCCGTACCGCCTTTGGTCACCTGATCATAAGTCGGGTTCGAGACCGAGCCGCCGGTGAACCCGGACACAGCACCGATGACGCCGGGTACGGATTCGAAATCGGATTCAACACACCAGAAACATCCACCGGCAACCGTCAGTGTCTCGGTCCCTGCAGCCGGGGCCGGAACGGCGCGCAAGGTTGCGGCCAGTGCAATCCAGGTGAACAACAGGGCGGGTTTTAGGTAGTCGAGATATGCAGTCCGGGTCATGGTATGTCTCCTTCCGAGACTCAAGGTGACCGGTGTTTAGACAAGTTGCAATTGCCTGACATGGAATGTCACGCGCTGGTGACCCGAGTTTATTGACCGATCTGTTTACCCACGCGACCGGCGAAAAAAAAACGCCCGGCTGCGTAGGCCGGGCGTTGGCAGGGTCACAGACCCCATTTGTTTTTGTTTTCCTCAAAGAAGCCTTGGGCCTTCTTCACCTCGATCCAGTTGTTCACATAGTTGATCCAGACCTGATCGTCCTGCGGCAGGATCATCGCAATCGGCGAGGGCGAGCGTGGACCGGCGTTCTTCACACGCTCGATCGGGAACTTCTCTTCCAGGGTCGAGCCTTCGATATTCGAGGTGATGAACACATCGGCCCGTCCAGCGATCACCTCTTGAAAACCACGCGCGGGGGCTTCGACTACTTTGATTTCTGCATTCGGGAACCACTCGCGGACGCGCTTCTCAAAGGTGGTGCCCAGCGTTGTCGCGACCGTCACACCCGGCTGGTTGATCGAATCGTACCCGTCGAATTTGTCGGCCTTGTCCTTGGTCGTGTAAGGGAACAGCTCAACCGAGATATAGCTGTCCGAGAATCCGGCAACCTTCATGCGCGGCGGCGAGATTGAGGCCGAGCCGGTCAGGTGGTATTTCTTTGCCACAACACCATTCACCAGTGTTTTCCAATCGGTCGGGACGTATTCGACCTCAACCCCCAGATCGGCGGCAAGCTCGTTCATGATGTCGATGTCATAGCCTTTGTAGCTGTTCGTAGCCGGATCCCGCAGGGACATCGGGTTCCAGTCGCCTGTCGTGCCGACCTTCAACACACCGGAATCCAGGATTTCGTTCAGCGCCGATTGCGCCTGGGCTGCGCCTGACAAGACCAGACCAAGCGCAGCGGCAGCGGCTGCTCTCCAGATTGTGTTCATTTAATTCTCCTGTTGGTGGCAGCTGGGACTTGCTGCCATATATAGTTCGTTGTTTTAAGCGGGATAGGGGGCGCAGGCCCAATAAATCAATCCACCCGCGCAAACTAGGGACAGATCGACCAATGCCAGACCCCGCCATCGAGCTTGTCGATGTGAACAAGTGGTTCGATACGTTCCATGTCCTCAAGAATATCAACCTTACGGTCAATAGTGGTGAAAAGGTTGTGATCTGTGGGCCGTCCGGCTCGGGCAAGTCCACAGTTGTGCGCTGTATCAACCAGTTGGAGAAACACCAGAAAGGCACCATCCGCATTGACGGGGTCGAGCTTAAGGATGACGCCAAATCTGCAGCCACCATCCGATCCGAGGTCGGCATGGTGTTTCAGCAGTTCAACCTGTTCCCGCATCTGAGCGTTCTGGACAACCTGACACTCGGTCCGATCAAAGCGCGGGGTCTGAGTCGCGCGAAGGCCGAAGAGCGCGCGCGCCATTATCTAGAGCGTGTTCACATCCCCGATCAGGCTGACAAGCGCCCGACCCAACTGTCCGGCGGCCAGCAACAGCGCGTCGCCATCGCCCGATCCCTGTGCATGGAGCCGAAAGTTCTGTTGTTTGATGAGCCGACCTCGGCCCTTGATCCGGAAATGATCGCCGAGGTGCTGGACGTGATGGTTGAGCTGGCGCATGAAGGCATGACCATGGTCGTTGTCACCCATGAGATGGGGTTTGCCCGCAAGGTCGCTGACAAGATGATCTTCATGGATGAGGGCGAGATCGTGGAGCAGGGCAAGCCCGAGCATTTCTTCACCAATCCGACTTCGGAGCGGTGCCGCAAGTTCCTCAGCCAGATTTTGCAGCACTGAGTGGGTATGATGAAAAAAGCACTTCTCCTCATACCGCTTCTGCTGCTGGCAGGCTGTTCCTCATCCCAGACATGGGGCTGGTATGTCATAGACCCGCGGACTGACTCCGGCTGGACCAATGTGAAATTCCTGATCTCGGGCATGGGTGCCACGATCCTGATCTCTCTGATCGCGGCGGCGCTGTCGATTGTGATCGGCTTGTTGGTTGCCTTGCCCGGACTGTCCGAGAAACGCGGTTGGCGGCTGCTAAACAGGGTCTATGTCGAGTTTATTCGTGCGATTCCGCTGCTGCCCATGCTGTTCTGGGTGTTCTACGGCCTGCCGATCGTGTTCCAGTCGATGGGCCTGAACATCCCGATTGACCCATTCTGGGGCGCGATCATCACCCTGGCAATTTCCGACAGCGCCTTTACGGCCGAGATTTACCGCGCCGGCATCCAATCCATCGCACGCGGTCAGCGCGAGGCGGCCCAGACCATCGGGCTGAACTACGTGCAAACCATGCGCTACGTGATCCTGCCGCAAGCGATCCGGCGTATCCTGCCGCCCTTGGCAAACCAGTTCATCTACATCGTCAAGATGAGCGCCTTTGCCAGTGTCATCGGCATGCAGGAATTGACCCGCCGTGCGAATGAGCTGGTGGTGACAGAATACCGCCCGCTGGAAATCTACACCTTGCTGATATTCGAATACCTGATCCTGGTTCTGATTATCAGCGCCGGGGTACGTTGGCTGGAACGCCGTATGGGCGCGGACGAGCGCGGATAAGGAGGCACAGTATGGACTGGAAAGACTTCATGGCCGAGACCGAGGCCAATATCGGCATCCTCTCGAAAGAGGTCCCCGAAACGGTGCGCGGCTTCGGGATGATGGGCAAGGCGGCCAAAACCGATGGCGCCCTGAGCGAGAAAACCAAAGAGTTCATCGCGCTGGGCATTGCCATCGCCACACGTTGCGACAGCTGCATCGGGTTTCACGTGAAATCACTGGTGCGTCTTGGTGCCACTCGCGAGGAGTTGTGCGAGGCGCTGTCGATGGCGACCTATATGGGCGGAGGCCCGTCGTTTGCCTACAGCGCAAAGGCGCTGAAGGCGTTTGATGTGTTCTCGGAAGGCGACTAACCCAGCAGCTGCCCCAGCTTCATCGCCACACCCATATTGCCCGAGATCTTGAGCTTGCCCATAGCAACGCCGGTCATCGGGTTCAGCTTGCCGGTCAGCAGCTTGGTCAGGTTGTCCTGTGAGATACGGATGGTGCAATCGGTATCCTGATCCTGCGTGGTGGCCTGATTGTCGGCCAGCACGATCACGCCCGCGTCGCCGCAATCGAACTTGAGCGAGCCGTCAAAGCTTTTGCCATTCAGTCCTTTTTGAATTACGTCGGCGATCTCTTGCAGCATGGTATATCCTTTCAAACTTGACGTATGCGTAAAGACATGGCCCCACATCCGGCAAGCATGACGCTGGGTCCGGTGGGCAAAAGAAAACCCCGGCAACTGTGTGATTGCCGGGGTTTTGAATTCCAAACTGTTGGCCAGGTTACTTGGACAGACGCTTGTCGCGCGCCGCCAGCAGTTTCAAACGCAGTGCGTTCAGCTGGATAAAGCCCGCCGCGTCGGTTTGATCATAGGCACCGGCGTCTTCCTCGAAGGTCACATGCGCCTCGGAATACAGCGAGTGATCGGACCAGCGACCCACAGTCGAGGCGAGACCTTTATACAGTTTCACCCGCACGGTGCCGGTCACGTGTTCCTGCGATTTGTCGATGGCGGCCTGCAGCATCTCGCGTTCGGGCGAGTACCAGAAACCGTTGTAAATCAGCTCGGCATATTGCGGCATCAGCTGGTCTTTCAGGTGCATCGCGCCACGGTCCATGGTGATGGACTCGATCCCCCGGTGTGCTTCCAGCAGGATGGTGCCGCCCGGAGTTTCATAGATGCCACGCGACTTCATGCCAACAAACCGGCCTTCGACCAGATCGAGGCGACCGATGCCGTGCTTGCCGCCATATTCGTTCAGCTTGGTCAGGATGGTGGCCGGGCTCATCGCCTCGCCATTGATGCTGACGGCGTCGCCTTTTTCGAAACCGATCTCGATGAATTCGGGCTGATCGGGCGCGTCCTCAGGGTGGACGGTGCGCTGGTAGACATAGTCGGGTGCCATATCGGCGGGGTCTTCCAGAACCTTGCCCTCGGAGGAGGTGTGCAGCAGGTTGGCATCGACCGAGAAGGGCGCCTCACCACGTTTATCCTTGGCTATCGGAATCTGATGCGCTTCGGCCCATTCGATCAGTCGAGTACGGCTGGTCAAATCCCATTCGCGCCACGGGGCGATGACCTTGATTTCGGGGTTCAGTGCGTAGGCGGCCAATTCAAAGCGAACCTGATCGTTGCCCTTGCCGGTCGCGCCATGTGCTACGGCATCAGCACCGGTTTCCTGCGCGATCTCAACCAGACGTTTCGAGATCAGGGGCCGCGCAATCGAAGTGCCCAGCAGGTACAGACCTTCATACTGCGCATTTGCACGGAACATCGGGAAAACGAAGTCGCGCACGAACTCTTCGCGGATGTCCTCGATATAGATGTTTTCGGGTTTAATCCCCAGCATCTCAGCCTTTTGGCGGGCGGGTTCCAATTCCTCACCCTGACCCAGATCGGCAGTGAAGGTGACGACCTCACAGCCATACTCGGTCTGCAACCATTTCAGAATGATCGAGGTATCAAGGCCACCGGAATAGGCCAGAACAACTTTCTTAGGCGCGGACATCTGACTTCCCCTTATTCGCAAGACGATTGGCCCCTAACGGGTTTTGTGGGCGGGGGCAAGCTGTGTGGATTGACGCAGGCCGGGAATTGGGGTGAAACGGCCTGACAAAGAACAAGAGATAGTTGAGCAGGGGCATTTACAGATGTTGGCGTTCGAGATTTTCATGCATTCGATCAAGATGGTTTTGCGGAACCTGAAACAGGCGATTCAGATCACTCTGATCCCCGCGCTGATCGGTTTTCTGGTCATAGTCGCATTCAGCCTTCTGTTTGGTATTTCGTTCGAAGATATCTCGACCGAACCAAACGGCCTGCCAGATGCCGCATCGCCAGGCGCGGTCACAGCTTTCCTGTTCTGCGTGCTGGCATCCCTATTTGCGATCATGGTTTGGATTATCGTGTCCTGGCATCGCTTTGTGCTGCTCGAAGAATATCCGGCCGGTTTTCTGCCCGCGTTCAGATCGGATCGAATGCTCGCTTACATTGGGCGGATGGTGATGCTGGCCTTGCTGGGCGTGGTCATTCTGATCCCGGCAATGCTTGTCATCGGATTTTTGACCCAAGCCTCGGCCGCGATAGGCATATTGGCGTGGCTTTTGGTTATTGTGGGCCTTTCCGTGGCCTTTTACCGGGTGTCTCCGATCATGCCCGCCGCAGCAATAGGCGAACCGTTGAAACTGTTGGACGCGTGGCGGGCAACTGACGGAGCGAACGGCACCATTATGGCGCTGGTTGTGTTGCTGGTGTTGTTCCAGATGGTGCTTCAGCTTCTGTTCGCAGCGCTTCTGATCATCCCGGTGATTGGCGCTTTGGTGGTGGTTTTCGCCAGCATGCTGATCGTGCCATTGATCAATGTCAGCATCCTGACAACGTTCTATGGCGTCTTCATCGAAAAACGCGCGCTATCGTAATTCGTACACACATGTATTCCTTGCCCTTTTGCTTAGGATAAGCCACTGAAACCGGCATGAGCGATTTCATGACCCGTGCCCGCGCTGCCGAACAGGCGATGCGCTCTGTGTTTCCAGCAACGCCTTTGCAGCGGAATGCCCATCTGTCTGACCGCTACGGTGCTGATATCTGGCTCAAGCGAGAGGACCTCAGCCCGGTGCGCTCCTACAAAATCCGGGGCGCGTTCAATGCCATGCGCAAGCAGCTGGGGCAGGATCTGTTCGTCTGTGCCAGCGCGGGAAACCACGCGCAGGGCGTGGCCTTCATGTGCAAGCATCTGGATGTGAAGGGGGTGATCTTCATGCCGGTCACCACGCCTCAGCAGAAGATCCAGAAGACCCGTATTTTCGGCGGCGACAATGTCGAGGTTCACCTCAGCGGTGACTACTTCGACGACACGCTTGCGGCGGCACAAGCTTGGTGCGCAAAGGAGGGCGGGCATTTCTTGTCGCCGTTCGATGATGAGGATGTGATCGAGGGGCAGGCCTCGCTAGCTGTCGAGATCGAGGAACAGCTGGGCCGTGTGCCTGATCATGTCATCTTGCCGGTCGGCGGGGGTGGCATGTCGTCCGGCGTAGCAACCTGGTTCGGGGATCGGACCCACTGTTTGTTTGTCGAACCCAAAGGTGGGGCCTGTCTGCACGCGGCAATGGCCGCGGGTCATCCGGTTGCCTTGGATCACGTAGATAATTTCGTCGATGGCGCGGCGGTCGGCAAGATCGGTTCCAAGCCCTTTGAGCTGTTAAAAGACCGTCACCTGTCGGATGTGCTGGCCCTGTCCGAGGATCGTATCTGTACCACGATGATCGAGATGTTGAATGTGGAAGGCATCGTGCTGGAACCCGCTGGCGCGTTGGCGATTGAGGCGGTTGCCGATGTGCAGAGCTTCATTCGCGGCAAAACGGTTGTCTGTGTCACCTCTGGCGGCAATTTCGACTTTGAGCGTCTACCCGAGGTCAAGGAGCGTGCGCAGCGCTATTCCGGGGTCAAGAAATATTTCATCCTGCGCCTGCCACAGCGTCCTGGCGCGTTGAAAGAGTTCCTGAACATCCTCGGCCCCGAAGACGATATCGCCCGGTTCGAATACATGAAGAAATCGGCGCGCAATTTCGGTTCGGTCCTGATCGGGATCGAGACCCGCAAGCCCGAGAACTTCGCTCGCCTCTTTGCGCATCTCGATGAGGCCGGCTTCACCTATACCGACATCACCGAGGATGAGACGCTGGCACAGTTTGTGATCTAGTGCAGATTGTCTTTAAGTTCGGCTTGAAACACCAATTTCGACGCATCAAACGCGGCGAGGATTTCCGGCAGATCGACTTTCGTCGCCTTGCCTGACACGGCCAGCCTTTCACCATCCTGACAGAGCTTCGAGAACACCTCGAACCCAAGGCTCAGGGCGCTGCCTTTCAGGAAATGCAGGTTTTGTTCCAGATCCTGCCGCGCGGTGTCTGCATGCAGACGGGCGATGACCTCTTGCACCTCGTCCAGAAAGATCTCGACAACCTCATCGAACTCATCAGCGCCAACCTCGTCACGGAGCTGTCGAACTCGGGGCCAGTGGATCATGGGTCGCGTCCTGCATCGGAATTGAATGGATCCTTGGTAGCGCGGCCTGAGTAAATACCGGGTTAAGCGTCGGCCTCTATTGGCCTTCACCCGATGTTAAGCCCCAGACGCGTAGGATCGCACCATCCCGATAAAAGGAAGCGTGTGGGGTTGCAGAGTGCCAGCGGCAAGTCTTGAGGAAACCAGATCCGATCTGGACTTCGGTGCAATCCGGAGGGTGCTGGTTGTGGATGACAGCCGCCTGCAACGGCGCATTCTGGTGGCCTCGCTCAAGAAATGGGGTTTTGAGGTACTTGAGGCCGACAATGGCGAGGCGGCGATAGATATCTGCGCCGAAGTCGCGCCAGACCTTGTGCTCAGCGATTGGGTCATGCCGGGGATGAGCGGGCTTGAGTTCTGCCGCGCCTTCCGCGCGCTTGAGGCGGAGCACTACAGCTATTTCATCCTGCTCACCTCAAAAAGCGAAAAACAGGAGGTGGCGCGGGGTCTGGATGCAGGCGCGGACGATTTCCTGATCAAACCGCTTGAGGCGGATGAGCTGCGCGCGCGTATCTCGGCCGGGGCGCGGATTCTGGATATGCAGCGTGAGTTGTCACAGAAGAACCGCCTGATCGAATCCGCCCTGCAAGAGCTGAAACTGGCGCATGAGGCCATCGACAAGGACCTGATCCAAGCCCGCAAGATACAGGAATCGCTGGTGCCCGACCTCACGCAAGAGTTTGGTAAATCGCGTGTCAGTCTGTTGTTGAAGCCTTGCGGGCATATCGGAGGCGATCTGGTAGGGATGTTCTCACCCGGTCCGAACCGCCTTGGGTTCTACAGTATTGATGTATCCGGGCACGGCATCACCTCGGCCATGATGACCGCGCGGTTGGGCGGCTATCTGTCCAGCAAGCATTTCGATCAGAACGTCGCCATGGAAAAGCGGTTTGATAAATTCTACGCCCTGCTTCCTCCGGACGAGGTCGCAGGGATGCTGAATTCCCGATTGCTGGCGGACGCGGGGATCGAAGAATACTTCACGATGGTTTATGCCATTGTCGATCTGCGCAACGGGCATATCAGGATGGTGCAGGCCGGACATCCACATCCTCTGATGCTAAGGCGCGATGGCACGACCGAGTTTCTGGGCGAAGGCGGGTTGCCCATCGGGTTGATCCCGGATGCGAAATTTCAGCAGATTGAGGCGAAGATGGAGCCGGGGGACCGGTTGTTACTGCATTCAGACGGGTTCACGGAATGCACCTTGGCCGAAGGTGGAATGCTGGATGAGGATGGCTTGCGGGACATGGCGCTCGACTGTGCAGCGGGTCGCGGTGGGCCTGAGTTTCTGGACGATCTGTTCTGGCGCCTGACACAGGTGATGTCACCTGACAGCGGTATGGGGGACGATGTCTCGGCCGTGTTCTTTGAATACAATGGCGCCTAAAGCGTTTCGGGTTTTACATGAATCATCTGACGCGAATGTCCCGAGACTGCTGAAAGCGCGGCAGGGTATTCGTGTCGCAGGTTAAACCCGAAACGATCTAAAGCCCGTGAAGATGCAGCATTGCGAAATGGCGATCGCCATCGTTGCCCAGTGTTTCAACTGCGTCGGCGGTATGCATCCAGAGCGCTTCGTGGAACGGCTCGCTCGGTGGCCCAATACGGCGCACGGGACGCGCTCGATAGATCAGGCAGACCTTCTCGGCCCAGAGGTCATATTCCGGCATATACGTGAACCGACGGAATGCGCCGACACGACGGGGTGTTGCGATCAGCCAGCCTGTTTCCTCGAACACTTCGCGGTGCAGGGCGGTTGTCGGCGATTCTCCCGGATCTATGCCGCCGCCGGGCAGTTGCAGATCCGGCCCCGGTTCGGTCTGGCAGGTCAAAAGAAGGTGCCCGGCGCGGGGCAGCAACGCGTAGACTCCGACCCGCCGAGTATACTTGCGCCCGGGTTCAGGGCTTTCGCCGAACCGTCTGATCATGTATGGCCCCTTACAACCCAATCTCTGCGACCTATATGGTGCCGGTATGCCAACCCTTGGCGTGTAAGGAAACCCCATGTCTCTTGGAACAAAAATCGCGTGGGACGATACCGTCCTGCCCTTTCAACTCGATGTATCGGACATGCGCGGGCGTGTGGCCCGTTTGGATGGCGTGCTGGACGGCATCCTGAAACAGCATGACTATCCTGAAAAGGTTGAGGCCCTCGTGGCCGAGATGGCCCTGCTGACCGCGTTGATCGGCCAGACTGTCTCGCTTCGCTGGAAGCTGTCGCTGCAGGTGCAGTCCAAGGGTCCGGTGCGCATGATTGCCACCGACTACTATGCGCCACAGAAAGAGGGTGAGCCGGCCCGCATCCGCGCTTACGCCAGTTTCGACCGCGATCGTCTGACCGATGGCGCGCCCTTCGATCAGGTGGGCGAGGGCTATTTCGCAATCATGATCGACCAGGGCGAAGGCACACAGCCTTATCAGGGCATCACTCCGCTGGCCGGAGGCTCGATCAGTGCCTGCGCCGAAGCCTATTTTGCGCAGTCCGAGCAGTTGCCGACCCGGTTCTCGCTGAGCTTCGGCAAATCGACCGAACCGGGTGTGGGTGAGCATTGGCGCGCAGGCGGCATCATGTTGCAGCATATGCCCAAAGCTTCGCCTTTTGCGGCGACCAGCGAAGGCACCGGAGAGATCCTGACCGCCACTGATCTTGTCGATGGCGAAGAGGGTGAGAACTGGGGCCGCGTCAACATCCTGTTGGACACGGTCGAGGATCTTGAGCTGATCGGCCCCTCGATCGCGCCAACCGATCTGCTGGTGCGTTTGTTCCACGAGGAAAACCCACGGGTCTATGACGCGCAGCAGGTACAGTTTGGCTGTACCTGTTCAGAAGAGCGTGTGCGCCAGAGCCTGTCGATCTATTCGGCCAAGGACATTGAAAAGATGACCACGTCTGAGGGTCAGGTTACGGCCGATTGTCAGTTCTGCGGTGCGCATTACGTGCTGGATCCTTCCACCGTGGGGTTTGACGCCGAAGACAGCAAAAGTGTCTGAGTTAGAGACACAACTCCGGACGGCCTTGGGGCGTCCGGGCCATGGGTCCAGTGATTTTGACCTGAACCCAGACACCGTGCTGCCGCCGGGGCGCAAACTGCGCCCGGCGGGGGTGCTGGTGCCGATCACCGTCGCGGACGGGATGCCACGGCTGATCCTGACCAAACGATCCTCGGCGTTGAAGCACCATCCCGGCCAGATCGCCTTTCCCGGCGGCAAGCAGGATGAAGGTGACGCGGATGTCACCGCCGCTGCCCTGCGCGAGGCGCGGGAAGAGGTCGGTCTGTCCATCAATCTTCCCGAGGTTCTGGGCTTTTTGCCCACGCATGAAACCGTCACGTCCTTCTCGGTCACTCCGGTGGTGGCAATCATCCGGCAGGGCTTCGACCCGGTGCCTGAACCCGGCGAAGTAGACGAAATTTTCTCGGTTCCTCTTGCACATGTGCTGGACCCTGCGAATTATGTGATCGAGTCGCGTCGTTGGCAGGGGACAAGACGGAAGTATTTCGCCGTGCCCTATGGCCCTTATTACATATGGGGCGCGACCGCCCGCATATTGCGCGGGCTTGCAGCACGGGTGAGTGAATGAAGCAAATCAGCGCGGCTTGGGTTTCGGACCCTGCGACACAAAAGGTATGCGCAGCCCTAAGGGATGGCGGTGCGCAAGCGCTGTTTGTGGGGGGATGTGTGCGCAACGCGCTTTTGGGCGCGCCGGTGTCGGACATTGATATCGCAACGGATGCGCATCCCAAAAGGGTGCTGGAGCTGGCGCAGAGCGCGGGGCTCAAGGCGATTCCCACGGGGATTGATCACGGCACGATCACTGTGGTCTGCAATCACATCCCGCATGAGATCACCACTTTTCGCCGCGACGTGGAAACCGATGGCCGTCGCGCGGTCGTGGCCTTCTCGGACAACGTTGAAGAGGACGCAGCCCGGCGCGATTTCACCATGAATGCCATCTACGCAAAGCCAAATGGCTTCGTGTTAGACCCGCTTTTGGGCCTGCCGGACCTTCAGGCGCGCCGTGTGCGGTTTATCGGGACCGCAGAAAACCGCATCCGCGAAGACTACCTGCGATCCCTGCGCTACTTCCGGTTTCATGCCTGGTACGGAGATGTCGAGGCCGGGTTCGACCCGGATGCTCTGGCCGCGATTGCAGCGAACCTGGACGGTTTGTCCACCTTGTCGCGGGAACGTGTCGGGGCGGAGCTGTTGAAACTTTTGGGCGCGCCCGACCCGGCCCCTTCCGTTGCCGCAATGCGCAGCACGGGGGTGCTGGCGCAACTTCTACCGGGCGCGGATGATCGCGCCTTGGCGCCTTTGGTCGCCATTGAGCAGGCCGCAGGAGCCGAACCGGACGCGGTGCGCAGACTGGCTGCCATCGCCGTGCCTGAGGACGCGGAGACGCTGCGCCTGAGCCGCAACCAGCTGCAACGATTGACCCGAATGCGGGAAGAGGCACAGGCCTCGACCAGTGTGGCCGAACTGGGCTACCGCTACGGCGACGAGGGCGGCTTGCACGAAACACTGCTGCGATGTGCGTTTCTGGAGCGGCCCTGGTCCGAGGATCTGCGCACGGCGCTGCATTCCGGGGCCGCGGCGCAGTTCCCGATCAAGGCAACCGACCTGATCCCCAATTTCTCTGGCCCTGCGCTGGGCAAGAAACTGGCCGATCTGGAAGCAAGCTGGATCGCGTCCGGCTTTACCCTGACGCGCGAGGATTTGCTGGCCGGGTAGCGCGAAGTCTCAAAAGGGGATGACAAATCAGAACGTTTGTGCTTACGTGCGGCTGTCACATGGATGGAGGACTGCGAATGTATTACGGGATCTGGTTCGGCTAAAGCCGGGACGCTTACCCCGTATAGGGTGGTGTTCAGGCGCCATTCTTCTTCGCACGTCTAATTTTCTGCTCAATCGGAGCACTCCTCTATGTTTCGCTATTTCGAAAACCTCGTTGACCCTTTTGGCCCCTACAAAGAAGCCGACGCGCCACCAACCAAGCTGTGGCCGTTCATGCTGGACTATTCGCGCCCGTTCTATCGGGTGTTTGCCTGGGCGGCGCTGATCTCGATCATCGTGGCCGGGGTCGAGATCGGGTTGATCGCCTATATGGGTCGCGTGGTTGACCTGCTGGGCGGCACTCCGGCCGAGGTCTGGCAAAACCACGGGACCGAGCTGTTGCTGATGGCTGCGTTTGTCCTGCTGCTGCGTCCGTTGCTGCATTTGATCGACGTACTGCTGCTCAACAACACGATCCTGCCGAACTTTGGCACGCTGATCCGCTGGCGGGCGCATAAACATGTTCTGCGTCAGTCGGTTGGCTGGTTCGAGAATGACTTTGCCGGGCGGATCGCGAACCGGATTATGCAGACCCCTCCGGCCGCGGGCGAGGTGGTGTTTCAGGTCTTTGACGCGATTTCGTTCTCGCTGGCATATCTGATCGGCGCTGCCATTTTGCTTTATGCTGCAGACCCACGATTGCTGATCCCGCTGCTGATCTGGTTCGCGTTATACGCGCTGTTGGTGCGCTGGACGATTGAGCGCGTTGGCCCGGCGTCCAAGGCGGCGTCCGATGCGCGCTCGACCGTGACGGGGCGCGTGGTGGACAGCTATACCAATATCCACTCGGTCAAGATGTTCGCCCATGGTCGGCAAGAGATGGACTATGCCCGCGAAGCCATCGAAGAGACGCGCCGCACCTTCCAGATTGAAATGCGGATCTTCACCATCATGGACGCGGTTCTGGTCACTCTGAACGGCTTGCTGATCGTGGGCGTCGTGGGCTGGGCGATTTCCCTGTGGATGCAGGGCACGGCCTCGGTTGGTGTTGTTGCCGCGGCGACTGCCTTGACCCTGCGCCTGAACGCGATGACCGGGTGGATCATGTGGGCGCTGACCAGCTTCTTCCGCCAGCTTGGGATCGTCGCTGAGGGGATGGAAACAATTGCCCAGCCCATCGACTTGCTAGATGCGCCTACAGCGAAGCCATTGCAACTGAGCGAGGGTAAAATCGAAATCAACGATCTGTCGCACCACTATGGCCGCGAGGCCGGAGGTTTGGACCACATCAACCTGACCATTCAACCGGGTGAGAAGATTGGCCTGATCGGGCGCTCCGGGGCCGGAAAATCGACCCTAGTAAAGCTTCTTTTGCGATTCTATGACGTTGAGCGAGGGGCAATTCTGATCGACGATCAGAACATTGCGCAGGTCACACAGGACAGTTTGCGCAGCCGTATCGGCATGGTCCAACAGGACAGCGCTTTGCTGCACCGGTCGGTGCGCGACAATATCCTCTATGGCCGTCCCGACGCGACCGAGGATCAGATGATCGCCGCCGCCAAACAGGCCGAGGCGCATGAGTTCATTCTCGACCTGCAGGACCCTCAGGGCAGAACCGGGTATGACGCGCATGTGGGTGAGCGTGGCGTGAAGCTATCAGGAGGTCAGCGGCAGCGGGTCACGCTGGCCCGGGTCATTCTGAAGGACGCTCCGATTTTGTTGTTGGATGAGGCGACATCCGCCCTAGATTCCGAGGTCGAAGCGTCCATTCAGGAAACCCTCTACGGTATGATGCAAGGAAAAACCGTGATCGCCATTGCCCACAGGCTCAGCACTATCGCGCAGATGGACCGTATTCTGGTGATGGATGCGGGCCGGATCGTGGAAGAGGGCGCGCATGCCGATCTTTTGGCGCAGGGTGGCCTTTACGCGCAGTTCTGGGCGCGGCAATCTGGCGGCTTCATGAATCCGGAGGCCGCTGAATGAGGGTTGCCGACCTCATCAACCCGTTCAAGAACATCGAGACGCCCCCACCACAAACGCTGGGGGCGTTCATTCGCTGGAGTCTGTCAGGCGCCTGGCCCATGCTATTTGTCGCGGCGGCTTTCTCGGCGATTGCAGGCGCGATGGAGGCCGCCACCGCCTGGATTCTGGGCCGGGTCATCGACGTCGCCACCTCGGGCGGGCCCGAGCATTTTCTGACCGCCGAGAATATCTGGATGATTGTCGGCGCGGCGGCCTTCTTTATGGTGATCCGCCCGATCCTGTTCGGCCTGTCCTCGGTGTCGAACAACTATATCGTCATGCCGAACATCCCGCCCTTGGTTCTAGCCAAGCTGAACCGTTGGACCTTGGGCCAGTCAGTCACGTATTTCGACGACGATTTTGCCGGTCGGATTGCCCAGAAGCAGATGCAAACCTCGAACGCGATGGCCTCGGTCGTGTCGGAAACGATCAGTGCGATTGTGTTTGCCCTAGCCTCCCTTGCGGGGTCTTTGCTTTTGTTAGGGTCTATTCATCCGTTGGTGATGCTGCCCTTTGCCGGTTGGCTGGTGGTCTATTTCATGTTGGTCCGCTGGTATCTGCCCCGCATTCGCAAACGCTCGGCCGCGCGGGCGGGCGCACGGGCGATGGTGTCGGGGCAGGTGGTGGATACGATCACCAATATCAAGACCGTCAAACTGTTCGCTCACTCTGCGTTCGAAGATCAGACAGCGCGAAACGCGATGGTCGACCTGCGCGAAAGATCTCTGGATTTCGGCAAACTTTCCGCCACGTTCCGGTTCATCCTCATGGTTCTGGCAGGTGTTCTGCCCGTGATGCTACTGGGTGCAACGCTTTGGCTGTGGCAACTGGGAATGGCTACGGCCGGAGACATCGTGGCCGCGGGTGCGGTTGCGATCCGCATTTCCCAGATGACGGGCTGGGTCAGCTTTACGCTGATGGGTCTCTACGCCAATGTTGGCGAGATCGAAAACGGCATGAAAACGCTGGCCAAGCGGGACCGGGTTGAGGATGCCGCAGCAGCCAAGGACCTTGCCGTGTCTCAGGGCAGCATCGCCTTTCAGGCGGTCAGCTTTGCCTATGGCCGGGATATTGGCGGCGTTTCTGATCTGAACCTAACGATCGCACCGGGCGAAAAGCTGGGCATCGTCGGGGCGTCAGGGGCGGGCAAATCAACCCTCGTTTCGCTGTTGTTGCGACTCTATGACGGGGAAAAAGGCGCGATTTTGATTGACGGGCAGGATGTGTCGCAAGTGACGCAAGACAGCCTGCGCCGTCAGATCGGGATGGTCACGCAGGAAACCGCCATGTTCAACCGTTCGGCGCGTGAGAACATTCTGTATGGCCGCCCCGATGCGTCCGAGGCCGAGATGATCGAGGCCGCCGAGAAGGCCGAAGCCCATGAGTTCATCCTGAGCCTTCAGGATGCGCAAGGCCGAAAAGGCTACGACGCGCATCTGGGTGAGCGGGGCGTGAAGCTCAGCGGTGGACAACGGCAGCGGATCGCCCTGGCCCGCGCCATTCTGAAAGATGCACCCATCCTCGTGCTAGACGAGGCAACCTCGGCGCTCGATTCCGAGGTCGAGGCTTCGATCCAGACTGCGCTGCATCGGGTGATGGAGGGCAAAACCGTGCTGGCCATCGCGCACCGCCTGTCGACCCTCAGCGAGATGGACCGGATCGTCGTGCTGGATCAGGGGCGGATTGTTGAGGCCGGAACGCATGAGGCGCTTTTGGATCAGGGCGGGCTGTATGCGCGGTTCTGGCATCGCCAGTCGGGCGGTTTCATTCAGGCCGAGGCCGCAGAATAAGGGTTTTGTTGCAGGCAAAGCCCGGCTATCAGGCCCCCATGACGCAGCAATTCACCATCAACCGCCTTGGTCATCAAGGCGACGGCATCGCAGACGGTCCCGTCTATGTTCCCCGGACTTTGCCGGGTGAAGTGGTCAGCGGAACATTGGTCGGCCAGCTACTGGAAGACATGCGGGTGGAAACCCCTTCGGATCAACGGGTTAAAGCCCCGTGCCGCCACTACAAAGCCTGCGGAGGCTGCCAGCTGCAGCACGCCTCGGACGCATTTGTGGCGGATTGGAAGGTGGAAATCGTGCGCGCAGCGCTGTCAGCACAGCGCCTCGAGGCCCCGATGCGACCGATCCACACTTCGCCCGAGCGGTCTCGACGGCGGGCAACGATTGCCGTGCGGCGGACAAAGAAAGGCACACTGGCTGGATTTCACGGTCGCGCCTCCGACACGATCACTGAAATCCCGGATTGCCATCTCCTGGACCCGGCCTTGATCGAAGCGATCCCGGTCGCCGAGGCGCTGGCGCTGCTGGGTGGCAGCCGCAAAGGTGTACTGGCAGTTACGCTGACCCTGTCCGAGGGTGGTCTGGATATCGCGGTGTCAGGGGGCAAACCCCTGGACGGCCCGCTGGAGTTGGCCTTGGCGCAAGCGACCGAGAAACACGGGCTGGCGCGCCTCAGCTGGGATGGTGAGGTGATCGCGGTGCGGCAACCGCCCGTTCAGCGTTTTGGGACCGCCGGGGTCATCCCACCTCCAGGGGCCTTTCTTCAGGCGACAAAGGACGGAGAACAGGCTCTAACACGGGCTGTATTGGAAGCCACGCAAGGTGCAAAGCGGGTTGTGGACTTGTTTGCCGGGGGTGGAACCTTCTCTCTCCCGCTCGCGCAGGAGGCCGAGGTTCACGCCGTGGAAGGTGAATCCGCGATGACGCAGGCGCTGGATCAGGGATGGCGCAAGGCAACGGGTCTGAAACGCGTCACCTGTGAGGCCCGCGATCTGTTCCGGCGCCCTCTGATGCCGGATGAGTTCAAGGGCTTTGATGCCGTGGTTCTTGATCCTCCGCGCGCAGGGGCCGAAGCGCAGGTGGCGGAACTGGTGCAGGCGCAGCCGCCGGTGATCGCCTATGTCTCGTGCAATCCCGTCACCTTTGCGCGGGATGCAAAAACGCTGGTTGATGCAGGCTACACCCTTGAATGGGTGCAGGTCGTTGACCAATTTCGGTGGTCGTCCCATACGGAACTGGCCGCGCGGTTTGTGCTGAACCCCGCACGTTAAGGAGACAGCAACCCATGGCGTTCAAACAGCGCTTGCAGAGCATCATCGAAGCCCCCCTTTTTGGGCAGTTCATCACGGCAGTGATCATCTTCAACGCGATCTTGCTGGGGATGGAGACCTCCCCCACGCTGATGGACGCGGCGGGGCCGCTGATCGTCATTCTCGATAAACTTTGCCTTGCGGTTTTCGTGGTCGAGATCGCGATGAAGCTGTTCGTCTCAGGCCGCAATTTCTTCAAGAACGGCTGGAATCTGTTCGATTTCACAATCGTCGGCATCGCTCTGGTCCCAAGTGCGGGCGGTCTCTCGGTACTGCGGGCCCTGCGAATCCTGCGGGTTTTGCGCGTGATCTCGGTCGCGCCGCGCCTGCGCCGCGTGGTCGAGGGCTTTATCTCGGCCCTTCCGGGCATGGCCAGTGTGTTCCTGCTGATGGCGATCCTGTTTTATATCGGCGCGGTGATCTCGACCAAGCTGTTCTCTTATTCCTTCCCGGCTTGGTTCGGGGATCTGGGCCTGTCAGCCTATACGCTGTTTCAGATCATGACGCTGGAAAGCTGGTCCATGGGCATCGTGCGCCCGGTGATGGAGGTTTACCCCTACGCCTGGCTGTTTTTTGTGCCCTTTATCATGGTCACGACCTTCGCGGTTGTGAACTTGCTGGTCGGTTTGATCGTGAATTCGATGCAGGATGCGCACCACGCCGAGGACGAAGTGAAGACCGATGCCTACCGAGATGAGGTGTTGGAGCGCCTTGAGGCCATAGAACGCCGCCTTATTGAGCAATCAAACATCAAAAAGTGATTTCAGTTTTTGCAGTTTTTGGCATAATACCAAAAAAAAGCAGCAGGCAGTGAATCATGGATCGTCGAGCATTTGGATTGGGTGCAATGGCAACGCTGAGCCTTTCGGCTTGTGCCTCAGCCAGCCCCAGATTTCTGACATATGATGGGCCCGAGGTGACCTCTCTGGTCGTCAACAAGGGTGCGCGCAAGATGTACCTTCTGCATCATGAGCAGATCTTGCGGGAATATGATGTCGATCTGGGCTTTGCGCCCAATGGCACCAAAACCAAGCGCGGCGATGGCCGGACGCCCGAAGGTAGCTATCTGATCGACCGGCGTAACCCGAACAGCCGCTATCATCTGTCCTTGGGTATTTCCTACCCCAACTCACAGGATGTCGCGCAGGCCAAGGCGGCGGGCGTTGATCCGGGTGGTGATATCTTTATCCACGGTCAGCCCAATCTGCGGTCCGAGCTGAAGCGCGCCAAGAAGACGCCGGATTGGACTGCCGGATGCATCGCGGTCAAGAATGACGAGATCGAAGAGATCTATGCGATGGTCAACCGCGGTACGCTGATCACCCTGCGGCCCTAAGGCGTTTTTGATTTAGTTTGAAGGTGTGATATCATCTAACGCGTTGAAATCTTTGATTTCAGGCAGTGTTGGATGAGTCCGGGCTATCAAAAACTGCCCTAGCGCCAGGGTCCAAACCCGAATTTTGCATAATCCCGCTGATAGGCTTTTGCTGCCAGCGCCTCAAGCTGTGCGTCGTATATCTCTGCCAATCTATAGGGCGTATCTGCGGTGCGTCCTTCCGGCGGAGGTGGGTTTGTGTGCCCCAGGCTTGTGGCGAGATCGGGCAGAGCGGTCCCTAGGTCATCCTCTCGCAGGATCAGATCGGGTAGGGCGATGGGCGCCATCGCCTCAATCACCTTTGACTGGCTGCACCACATCGCATCGACCCGGATTGGGGTCTGGCCGTTCAGGTTGTGATGCAGGAAGGTCAGGAAAGCCGCAAATGCCGAATGGTGCTGATCTTTCGAGTAGTTCTTTTCACGCAGCTGTCCGGGGATCGGCAGTTTGAACCGATTGCGCAGCATGTGGCGGATATCGGCATAGTCGTCATGGTTCTTGGCCAGAACATAGTTGCAAAACGCAGTATGTGCGCGGGCGATCGGATGTTGCAGAACGGTGAATTTGCGGTGCCCGGGATGGGTTTGCATCCAGCTTTCGACCGCGTCTTGGGTGTCGTGCAATGCGCCCTCGTCACACCCATCCATCCGCGCCAGCCACTGGGTAACAACAGGCTCTAACCCGCCGGGAATTGGCAGAAATAGCAGCGGTGTTGTCGGCGCCGCGATGAGCCTTTGCAGCTTTGGCGCGCGTCGAGGTTCCAGATCTGGCGTGCGGTGCAGGGCGAAACGGTCCATCCCTGACACGGCACGCGCCATCTCGTCCGGGTTGGTCACCTTGGTCACCGCGGCTGACGGGTTCTGCGGCTTGAGCGTATCATCCAGCGCATCCAACCGCCCATCGACTCCCAGCCACCTGGCGAGACCGTTCAAAACCTCAAGATCGCCGAGGTCATCATAATTGATGTAAAATGCGGTCTGCCCCGATCTTTGCAGGTGGCTCAGCAGCGACGTCTGATAAGAGGCGAGGGTGTCAACGTAGTCCGAGAACTCAGCCGCGTCGAATTCAACCGTTTCCTCCAACCGGCGCTTGATGTTCTTCAACTGCCATTGCTTGGTTTTCCGAACGATCTTCAGCGACAGATAGCTGTCCAGCGGATTGCGGCTGAGGATGATCTTGGCGCAGAGCGGGTCGTTCAGGACCTCAGGCAGGACGCGCGGGTCGTGGTCCTGAAAATACCGAAACCCGTGCAACCCGTCCGGGGCCGTGCGGATGGCTGCCAGAAGTTTGCTGGAATCTTCGTCCCTTTCGTCCAGTGTTAGACCCAGAATCTGGTCGGATTTCACCCGCCCGATGAAATGCGGGTTGAAGGCCTCGCCATGGCAGGTGAGGCCGTCGATCCGGTTCAGGTTGGCCTCAAGCAGGTTTGATCCGGTGCGCATCGCACCCAGGATCACGAAGGATTCAAAGGGATCGGCCATCGGGGATCACTGCACCAGATAAGGTTTGCGGAAAGGTTTGGTGCGGGTGCCAAACACATCATCAACGGGGAAGTCGCCCATCAGTTGCGGATGCATGCCCTGGTTCTTGAGGTTCTGGAGGAACTGCCCAAAACCGGCCAGATCGACCATCAGCGGGGCCTCGGTCAGGTGGCGGGCTGTCTGTGGCGCGATCTCGTCAAGTATGGTTTGCAGAGGCTCCATTGGGGCCTCAATGAACTCTGCCAGTGTCCAGCTCCGTACACGCGCCTTGGTCCAAACCGAGCTCAGCACCTCAAGCTGTTTGCTCTCGATCTGTTGCAAGCGGGCGGCTTCGCACCGGATATCGGCGAAGTTCATGTTTGACCGGAACAGCGGGATTGCCCATGCCCCGGTAATCACCGAGATCTGCGCGTTCTTGTCCCGCGCCAGAAACCAGTTGATGTCCTGCGTATCCTGAGGGCCGAACTGGAAACACTGGCGCTGCCCGCGTGTGTTCCAGATCAGGTTCGAAAGAAACGCTTTTGGGTTATAGTCGCGCAACGTGGCACTGTCGCTGAGCGCGCCATTGGTGATCGTCTCACCCTGTGCGAATTCGGCGCGGCTCGGGGCAAAAAGGCGCCCGTGAACCCGCGTGTTGGTCGCAGTTTCCAGCCAGGTTTCGAACTCTTCAAACAGGTCCGAGAAACCCTGAAACACCGAATAACCCGCCGCCGTCAGGCCGTTCTCGCTTCCGTGACGAGGAAAGCGGCTTTGCATGTAAAGACCATCCCGCCCATGCGTGCGCCGTTCGACCGCTTTTGAGAAAACACGGTCGATCTTGCCTGGGTTAGGTTCGGCCGGCCGCATCGCGCTCGTCTGGTTGGCCAGGAAAGACTGATACAGCTTCTCGGCCCGAGGCCAGATTTTACGGGCAACAAAGCAGTCCGACCGGCGCAGCAATTGCAGGTGATCATCGTAAAAGATGTGAGGCCGCCCCTGGTAGTCGAATTTCGAAAGGGTCAGGGACCGGCTTTCGATATGCGTGGAATAGAGCCGCGCAAGGGTCTGAAAATAGCTTTCATCCGGTATCCAGACATGGCGGAAATAGCGGTCATAGATCTTGCGCCTAGGGTCCTGCAAAATGGCCGAGAGGGTCTGCCGCGTCAGGCACCACCATTGGCTGCCCATATGCGGGGTCAAACCGTCGGGGATGCGGCGGCGCATGCCGGTCGCCCGTTGCAGTTTTACATAGGCGTCAAACAGTTTGCGCTGATTGCGCCATGAAAACGGGAACCGCAGGGTAAAGCGTTCATGGTCCAGCCCACCGATCGTCCAGCTGACATCAGCGGTTGTAGCGCTTTCGATGAAATCGACGCGGGGACGGTCGGACAGGTAGTCGATCAGCTCTTGCACAGGGCGCAGAGGCAGACACGCGCCGGACGACAGGAATACATGCCGCACGTCCGGGAAGTTCTCCAGCATTTGCTCGGATGCGGATTGTGAGGCGGCCACGATACCCCAACGGCCCCAATCGCACGTATGACGCTCCGAGAAACTGATCAGAGGGTTGTCCGCGCAGGACGCGACAAAGTTGGAATAGGTCTTTTCGGCGACCTTGCTGTCCACATGGATCACAACCGGGCAGCCCGCAGCGGTCCAGTGGCGGGCGACCTGCTCGGCCCGGTCCAGAGCCGTGTGAACCAGCATGACGATACCCAGCGAACTCATGCCCAATTGCCTTTCGACATGAGGCCCAGAATTTCCAACTGTCGCCAGTTGATGTATTGTTCGGACCAATCGCAGCGGAAAACGGGCTGCTCCTCTAGCTGTTTGGCGTAGGCCTTGTATTCACCGGACCCGCGATAGTGCTGATTGCGCTGCATCTCTTCGCGTGCCTTTTCGCCTAGGGTGTTGATCAGTTTGGCATGCAACAACGCGCCACTGGTCTTTTCCCCGCCCCATTCGTCATAAACTTGGTTCAAACCCCTCGGCAGCAGCGAATGGGTCGAGCTGATATAGACATAGCGCCGATCCCACTTCACCAAGGGGATCTTGTTCAGCGCCGGGGCCTTCGAGGGGTTGTCCTGAAAGAAAACACGGGCCCTTGGGCCGCCCTGAATCCACAGGTTCTTATATTCGGGGTTCTTGGAAATCATGTAATTCCCGGCATCAAACCAACGCGTGATTTCAAACGGGTCCTGACCTTCGTGATAGGGTTCGTCGTCTACGGGACCTTCGGGATACATGTCGATCAGCATGGTGCCGAAACTGCGCACCGCGCAGCTGTCCAGCCAATCGGTCAGCGCGCTGATCGGGCGGGTGTCGCAGAACGGATAGATAAAGAACTCATCCGGATCGACGGTCAGAACCCAATGCCCATGCGCATAATTGCGCAGTAGATAGTTGGACCAGTCCAACCCGAACCCCGCTTTTTTATAGCTGGTTTTCGTCTGCCAGACCGAGACATCGGGCTGCGTGCGCAGAAACTCGAGACTGCCGTCGCCGCTGTCGTTATCGACAAACAGAAAATGGTTCACGCCCAGCTTGCGGTAGTATTCCAGAAAGAAGGGCAGGCGGATCTTCTCGTTACGGACAACGCTCATCAGCAACACATCGTCCGGGCGGATGGCGGCGGTATTGGTGCTGACGGGCTTCAGCTCACGCCGTCTTTTGACGCAGCGCACAAGGCGGCGCTTGCGCCGCAACCTCATGCGATAAGATTCCAAAAGGCCCACGCGACTGCCCAACCCTTGTTATTGACGCGAGCTTCCCCGGATTGATTGCTGAGTGTCCAACACCCGGGTTCCGCTGACTATGCCATTTTTTCATCTTGAGGGGCAATGCATTTACAACAGGTTAGTGACCCTAGCTGTGTTGATCTGGCCAGCCCCCTGCATTCATCAGCCCCAACTGCTGTAGTTTTATCCAACCGGTGTAAGCCTCGGACCGCTCGGTCCACATATCCGGCTGCGCGATGATCCCATCATAGTATGTCTGGAATTGGTCGGGATCATGAAAATGCTGGCGGCGTTGTTTCTCGATTTGCGACCTCGCGGTGATCTCGGGCAGGAACTTCGTGTGCAAAAGCACGCCCGAAGGTGCTACTCCGTTCGGCCCATCATAAAGCGCATTCAGGCCACGTGGCAGCGCGGAATGGGTCGAATTTACATAGGTATAGCGCCGGGACCATTTGACCAGAGGGATCTTGTTCAAAGTCGGTGAACGCTGGCGTGTATTGGCGAAAAACACCCGTTCGCGCGCGCCGCCCTGGACCCATAGATTGCCCATCGGGGTTTGCCGCTGCCCGCGGTAGGGGCCAGCGTCGAACCAGTTCAGGGTCTCGGTCGGATCACATTCTGGGTCGTGGGTCTGCGACCCCAGCGGGCCTTTCGGGTAGAGATCCAGCATCAAAGCACCGAACCCGGCGCGGCCCTGCCGTTCCAGCCAACGGGTCAGGTCTTGCAAGGGTTGGGTGTCGTGATGCGCGTAGATCAGCAACTCATCCGCGTCGACTGTCAGGCACCAATGGCCGTGACCGTACCGGATTTGCAGCGAGGTCAGCCAATCCAGCCCAAAGCGCGCGGCGCGGTAGCTGGCCTGAGTGTGCCAGAGCGAAACGTCAGATTGCTGCGCGAGATACTCGGTCGATCCGTCGTCGCTGCCATTGTCCACGATCAGAAAATGGTCGACGCCCAAGGCGCGGTAGTGTCGGAAAAACCAAGGTAGACGGTCCAATTCGTTGCGCAGGGTGACGAAGGCCAGAATATCTCCGCGCTGGATATCCAAGGTTCTGTTCTGCAAACAGGTCAACTGGTGACGACTGCGCCAGGATTGCCACAGCAGCCTGCGCCGTTTCCAGCGCAGCCGGTATTTCTGGGCCGGGCCGATGCGGGGAAGCTGGGCGCTGACGGGGGTCAACGGCGGCTCATTTCTCGTAGGCGCCGGTTTGATGCCAGCGCCACGCGTCGGTGATCATCGTCTCTAACGTTGAGCGTTTTGGCCTCCAGCCCAGCTCACCCTCGGCGTGGAGTGAACCTGACACCAGCTTGGTACAATCGCCTGCGCGGCGCGGTCCGACGCTATAGGGAACGGCGCGGTTGGTGACGGTTTTTGACTGCTCGATAACTTCAAGAACCGAAAACCCCGAGCCGGTGCCCAGATTGAACACACGGCTGCCCTTGCCCTGTTGAAGCCAGTTCAGACCCAGAACATGCGCGTCGACTAGGTCGCAGACATGCACATAGTCACGGATGCAGGTGCCGTCTGGTGTGTCGTAGTCGGTGCCAAACACAGTCAGGCCATCCCGTTTGCCATCTATCGCATCCAGCATCAGTGGGATCAAATGGGTCTCAGGCCGGTGGAACTCTCCAACCTCGCCTTCGGGATCGGCACCAGCCACATTGAAATAGCGGAAGATCACATGGCGCAGGCCATGAGCGGCTTCAAAATCCCGCAGGATATCCTCGATCGCGCGTTTTGAGGCTCCATAAGCGTTGATCGGGTGCTGGGGCGTATTCTCATCCAGCACCACATTGTCCTGATCGCCATAGGTCGCGCAGGTCGATGAAAACACGAAATCCAGACAGCCTGCGGCCACGGCAGCCTCGATCAGGGTCAGCGAGCCAGTCACATTGTTCGACCAGTAGCGCGCGGGCTGTTTCATGGCCTCACCCACCTGGCTGAGCGCAGCGAAATGCATCACGGCCTGAGGCTGATATTTGGCAAAAACCTCATCCAGCCGCGCGCGGTCTAGCAGGTCGCCCTGTTCAAACGGGCCAAATTTGACCGCATCCTGCCAGCCGGTGACAAGGTTGTCGTAGGTCACCGGTACGAAGCCCGCCTGCGCCAGCGCCTTACACGCATGAGAGCCGATATAGCCTGCGCCACCCGTGACAAGGATCGTTTTCATATCAGGTCCATTGGTCATAGTTGGGCGCTTCTACGTCAGATTGGCAGGCTCGGTCAGGGGGAAAGGGGATCACTCCAGCCCCATATCTGCCATCATCGCTTCGATCTTGGGCACGTCCTGAGGGTTATTCAGCTCCCAGAACTGGCGGCCTTTGGCCTCGACCTCGACGCAGAGAACCTTGCGGCCGTTTTCCATGAAGCGCAGCTGTTCCAGACCTTCCAGCTTTTCCAACGGCCCGGTGGGCCAACTGGGATAGGCGGCCAGCGCATCCGGGCGGTAGGCGTAGACACCCACGTGGTGAAACACCGGCGTTGGATCTGTGCCCGTATAGCTGTCGGACGTGAAGGGCACCACCTCTTTCGAGAAATACATCGCGCTGTTATCGCTGGCAAAAACGGCAGTCGTTCCGCCAACGCGCCCGTGCTTGCGATCATTGAGCAGGCTGTTCAGCGCGTCTCCGTCGCAGCGTAGAACGGGTGTGGCGACACCGGCCTCTGGTGCCGCACGAAGGCCCGAGATCAGGTCCTCGACAAACCAATGCGGCGTCAGCGGCGCGTCGCCTTGCAGGTTCACGATGATCTCGTAGCCGACGCCCAAAACCTCATGTGCCTCGGCACAGCGTTCGGTGCCATTCTGGCAGGCTTCCGAGGTCATCACGACCTCGGCCCCGAACCCCTCGGCGGCGTCCCGGATGCGGTCGTCATCTGTAGCGACAACCACCTTGTCCACGCCTGACACAGACTTGGCCGCTCGCCACGAGCGTTCGATCAGTGTCATAGCTTTGCCCGTCGCGCCGGTCAGCGGCACCAAAGGCTTGCCCGGATAGCGGGATGAGGCATAGCGGGCGGGAATGGCGATCAGAACGGACATCAGGCTTCCTTCAACTCAACACCCGGAGCGTAGGCGATGAAGAACGGGTTTGCATAGCCGTCCTTGCCATAGGTCAGAGGTGTGTGGTCGTCGAACCTGACCACCTGACCACCGGCCCCTGCCAGTACAGCGTGCCCGGCGGCGGTGTCCCACTCCATCGTGCGCCCGACCCGCGGGTAGAGATCTGCCTCACCCGTTGCGACCAGACAGAACTTGAGGGACGAGCCCGCGCTCTTGCTGTCCTGGACCTTGTATTTGTTGATGTAATCCTCGGTTGCCTGATCCCGGTGCGACTTGGACGCGACGATCAAAAGAGCGGAATTGTCCGGGTTAGAGACTGAAATCGGCGTGATCTCACCGACGTGGACCTTGTCCAATGCGCCGGTTTCCTCGACCGATTGCCCATCGGCTTGGGTGTAGAACATGCGACCGCGCGCAGGGGCATAGACGACGCCGCGCGTGGGGGTGCCGTTTTCGACCAGTGCGATATTGACGGTAAAATCTCCGCGCCGATTGATGAACTCTTTGGTGCCATCCAGCGGATCAACGATCAGGAATGTCTCGCCCTTCTCGGAATGCGAGGCGGCCTGTTCCTCGGTCACCAGAAGGATGTCGGGGAAGGCCGCGCGCAGCCCCGCTGAAATCAACGCATCGGCGGCCTCATCCGCCTCGGTCACGGGGCTTTCGTCGGATTTGACCTTCACATCGAACGTATCCGAGTTGTAGATCTCCATGATCTTGTCACCGGCTTCCAGTGCCAGACGTCGGATGACGGGGATAAGGGCGTCGTAGGTCACAAAAAAGCTCCGATTTGGTAGTTTGTTGATCGAATGTGGTGCCGGACTTATGATGTGCTGGTTACCGAACGGCAAGGTATTCGTGAAAGACTGAGGTCAACAGAGCAGGAAAGACCCGACACGTGTTCTATTTCAGGAATAACAAGACCCTGCTGGGTGGTGCGTTTACTACCGCAGAACTGGTGTTTCATGCTGTGGTGCGCAATATACGGTCGCAACATTCGAATGCTGTTGTCGCTATCGTCCGCAGCATCGTACAAGTCCTTGCGCTGGTTGTGGTTTTCTATTTGATCATGTCCTTCATGGGTGCGCGGGTCGCCAAGGTTCGAGGCGACTTGGTTTTGTACCTGTTGTCCGGTGTCTTTTTGTTTCTAGTTCACATTAAATCGGTGAAGCAGGTGGCAGGAGTTAGCGCTGGAAACAACCCGATGATGCTGCATTCGCCAATGAACATGATGGTGATGATCATGGCCTCTGCGTTTGGCATACTTTACACCATGCTGGTGACACTGTTCATCATATTGTTCTTGTACCATGTCGCGATTACCCCGTTGGTTATAGAAGAACCGGGGGCAGCATTTGCAATGGTGCTGCTGTCTTGGTTCACTGGTTGCGCCGTTGGGTTGGTATTCATGGCGCTAACACCTTGGTTTCCAACGACAGCTGCTATTCTCACGACCGTATACCGGCGCCTCAACATGGTCTTTTCCGGCAAGATGTTTCTGGCAAATGCTCTGGGCGGATACACATTGATGCTCTTCGCCTGGAATCCCCTGTTTCATTTGATCGACCAGTGTCGCGGCTATGTGTTTCGAAATTATTACCCGCGCAACACAAGCTGGGAATATGCGGTCTGGGTTGGCGTCGCGCTGCTAATGATCGGCCTGCTGGGCGTTTTCTTCACCAAGAAACACGTCTCACAAAGCTGGAGCGCGCGCCGCTAACGCGCAACGCGCAGGGTTAGGTTGATCCGCCCGCCCTTGGGCAGCAGTTTGGATGACTTGAACCGGATGCGGTCTACGCCGTGATAGGTCAATCGCGCTGGGCCGCCCATGATCACCACATCGCCCGAGTTCAGCCAGAGGGATTCCGTCTTGCCTCCGCGTGTTGTGTTGCCGATGCGGAACAGCGCATCATCGCCGAGTGAGACCGACAGCACGGGCCAAGAAAAATCGGCCTCATCTTTGTCCTGATGCAGGCCCATCCTGGCGTCTTCGCCGTAGTAGTTGATCAGGCAGCAATCCGGTGCGCGATCACGCCCTACCAGATCCTGCCAGATCGCAAGGACAGGTTCGGGGATCTCGGGCCAGTCCATGCCTTTGGGATGCTGGTCCTGATAGCGGTAGCCCGCCTTGTCCGTCACCCAGCCCAAATCTCCGGCAGACGTCATGCGCACCGACATTTCTTTGCCCGATGGTGTCATGGGGCGGAACAGGGGTGCGGATTTCAGAATCGGGCGAAGCGCGTCTATCAGCCGGCGCTGGGCGGCATTGTCCAGATAGCCCTTCCTGATCTCAAATCCCCGTAAAAGCAGCCGAGCCATGCCGGATTCCCCATTCCTTACCAAATCCTTGCCAAAAAAGGCCGCAGATTCCCGAAAACCTGCGATTTACAGTGCTTGCAGGCCTCTGGTCCGGCCCTTATATACGCCGGGACGCGCGATGGTGTAGTGCTGTCGCGCACATCAGATCGGGGACAGGATGCCATAACGGGTCCGGCCCTCGGGACATCGCCTTGAAGAGAAAGGGATTGAAAATATGGGAAAAGTAATCGGGATTGACCTCGGAACCACCAACTCGTGTGTCGCGATCATGGATGGCTCGCAGCCGAAGGTCATCGAAAACGCCGAAGGGGCGCGGACCACGCCCTCGATCGTCGCCTTTACTGAAGATGAGCGACTGGTCGGTCAGCCTGCAAAACGTCAGGCGGTCACCAACCCCGACAACACGATCTTTGGCGTCAAGCGCCTGATCGGTCGTCGTGTGGATGATGCCGAAGTCGAAAAAGACAAGAAAATGGTGCCGTATGCCATCGTGAATGGCGGCAACGGCGACGCGTGGGTTGAAGCCCGCGGTGAAAAGTACTCCCCAAGCCAGATCTCGGCCTTCACTCTGGGCAAGATGAAGGAAACCGCCGAGAGCTATCTGGGTGAGGAAGTCACACAGGCGGTTATCACCGTGCCGGCATATTTTAACGATGCTCAGCGTCAGGCCACCAAAGATGCTGGTAAAATCGCCGGTCTGGAAGTGCTGCGGATCATCAACGAACCGACAGCGGCTGCTCTGGCCTATGGTCTGGACAAGGAAGAAACCCAAACCATCGCGGTTTATGACCTTGGTGGCGGTACCTTCGACGTGACCATTCTGGAAATCGACGACGGGTTGTTCGAAGTCAAATCGACCAACGGTGACACCTTCCTGGGTGGCGAAGACTTTGACATGCGCATCGTCAACTACCTGGCGGAAGAGTTCAAAAAAGAACACGGTGTCGATCTGTCCAGCGACAAGATGGCGCTGCAGCGTCTGAAAGAAGCTGCTGAAAAAGCCAAGATCGAGCTGTCTTCGACCTCGCAAACCGAAATCAACCAGCCGTTCATCTCGATGGGCTCGAACGGCCAGCCGCTGCACATGGTCATGAAACTGACCCGTGCCAAGCTGGAATCGCTGGTGGGCGACTTGATCAAGAAGTCGATGAAGCCTTGCCAGGCCGCCCTGAAAGACGCGGGCCTGTCGGCTGGCGATGTGGACGAAGTTGTTCTGGTCGGTGGCATGACCCGGATGCCGAAAGTGATCGAAGAGGTCACCAAGTTCTTCGGTAAAGAGCCCCACAAAGGCGTGAACCCGGACGAAGTGGTTGCCATGGGCGCGGCTATCCAAGCCGGTGTTCTGCAGGGCGACGTCAAAGACGTGGTTCTGCTGGACGTGACCCCACTGTCGCTGGGTATTGAGACGCTGGGTGGCGTGTTCACCCGCCTGATCGACCGTAACACCACGATCCCGACCAAGAAGTCTCAGGTCTTCTCGACCGCCGAGGACAACCAGAACGCCGTGACCATCCGCGTGTTCCAGGGTGAGCGTGAAATGGCTGCGGACAACAAGATCCTGGGTCAGTTCAACCTCGAAGATATCCCGCCGGCACCGCGCGGTATGCCTCAGATCGAGGTGACTTTTGACATCGACGCCAACGGCATTGTCTCGGTTTCGGCCAAGGACAAAGGCACCGGCAAAGAGCAGAAGATCACCATCCAGGCTTCGGGCGGTCTGTCCGATGAGGACATCGAAAAGATGGTCAAGGACGCCGAAGAGAACGCGGAAGCCGACAAGGAACGCCGCGAGCTGGTCGACGCCAAGAACCAGGCGGAAAGCCTCATCCATTCGACCGAGAAGTCGATGGAAGAGCACTCCGACAAGGTCGATCCGACCACGATCGAAGCGATCGAGCTGGCAATTGCCGCGCTGAAAGACGAGTTGGAAACCGAGAACGCCGACAAGATCAAGTCTGGCATCCAGAACGTCACCGAAGCTGCTATGAAGCTGGGCGAAGCCATCTACAAGGCGCAAGCCGAAGAGGGCGAGGAAGAGCCTGCAGCAGCAGACGCAGGTCCTGCGGATGATGACATTGTCGACGCCGAGTTCGAAGATCTGGACGACGACAAGCGTAAGTAACCGGTAACCGGGCCAATCTGGGCCGGTCCGCTTGCCGGGCCGGCCCGATTACGTTGAGGCAGAAGGGAAAACTGATGTCAAAACGCGACTACTATGATGTGCTTGGTGTCACCAAGGGCGCATCTGCGGATGAGATCAAGAAAGGTTTTCGCAAGAAAGCCAAAGAATTGCATCCCGACCGCAACAAAGACAACCCGGATGCCGAGGCGCAGTTCAAAGAAGCGAACGAAGCCTATGACGTGCTGCGCGATGCTGACAAAAAAGCCGCCTATGACCGCTTTGGTCACGCCGCCTTTGAAAACGGCATGGGCGGCGGTGGCCGTCCGGGCGGCGGCTTCGGTCAGGGTGACTTCTCCAGCGCGTTCTCGGATGTGTTCGACGATCTGTTCGGCGATTTCATGGGCGGCCAACGTGGTGGTGGTGGCGGACGTCGCGCAGCACGCGGGTCCGACCTGCGCTATAACCTGCGCGTCACGCTGGAAGAGGCGTTTTCGGGCCTACAGAAAACCATCAACGTTCCTGCCGCCGTTGCTTGTTCGGCCTGTGACGGCTCGGGCGCTGAGGGTGGTGTAGAACCTACGACATGTCCGACTTGCTCTGGCATGGGTAAAGTTCGGGCGCAGCAAGGGTTCTTTACCGTTGAGCGGACTTGTCCGACCTGTTCGGGCCTTGGGCAGATCATCAAAAACCCCTGTAAATCCTGCAATGGCGCGGGTCGTGTGGAAAAAGAACGCGCGCTGTCGGTCAATATCCCAGCTGGTGTTGAGACCGGTACACGCATCCGCCTGGCGGGAGAGGGTGAGGCCGGGATGCGCGGCGGCCCTCCGGGTGACCTCTATATCTTTGTTGAGGTCTCGGATCACAAACTGTTCGAACGCGACAGCGTGAACCTCTATTGCCGCGTGCCTGTCAGCATGGCCAAGGCCGCGCTGGGCGGGTCCATCGAGGTGCCGACCATTGATGGCGGGCGAGGACGGGTGCAGATCCCGGCGGGCAGCCAATCCGGTCGCCAAATGCGCCTACGCGGCAAAGGTATGCCCGCGTTGCGGGGTGGTGGCATCGGTGACATGTTCATCGAACTGGCTGTGGAAACACCGGTCAACCTCACCTCTCGCCAGAAAGAGCTCTTGCGGGAGTTTGATGATTTGGGTGAGGATAACCACCCAGAATCAAAAAGCTTTTTCTCATCCGTTAAGTCCTTCTGGGACGGGATGAAAAGCTAAATTCAGGCCGCTTTAATTGGGGCGGCCTGTTCGTTTTGGGGGCTCTTCCCCCGTCGCCCTACGGGCGCCTCCTCCGGGATATTTCTGGCCAGATGAATGGAGGATCCTTTCCTTCATCTGGCTAAAAATATCTCGGAGCGCGAGGCAGAGCCTCGCTGAGTCCTGAACGCGCCATTTTTTACCTCCGTTGGGGCTGCAAAACTCAACCGAATAAGACTTGATTTTTTCCAACTGCCCTGAGATTGTCCGCGCCAACCGTTGGGGTGCCCTTATCGAAGGGCTGAGAGGCGCCAAGCGCTAACCCATCGAACCTGATCCGGGCAATTCCGGCGTAGGGAACGGTCTAAAGCAAACAGACGTTTTCCATGCCCGGTTGCCCAAAATAGATGGAGCAACGACGTGGCACCTATTGCCTTGACCATAGCAGGATCCGACAGCGGCGGCGGCGCGGGCATTCAGGCCGATCTCAAGGCGATGTCGGCTTTGGGTGTTTTCGGGGCCAGCGTGATCACCGCTGTTACTGCTCAGAACACGCAGGCGGTTACTGCCGTGCATGGTATCCCGTCCGAGGTCATCTCGGCCCAGATCCAAGCGGTGCTCAGCGATCTGGATGTGCGCGCCATCAAGATCGGAATGCTGGCGACGCCGGAGATTATTGAGACTGTGGCGCAGGGGATTTCCCGCTTTCAAGGGCCTGTCGTTCTGGACCCCGTAATGATTGCGAAATCCGGTGATGCCCTGCTGGCCGATGAGGCGGTTCAGACCCTGCGCGATGTCTTGTTGCCTCGTGCGACGGTTCTGACGCCTAACCTGCCCGAGGCGGCATGTTTGCTGGATCAAGGTGATGCCGACACGCCTGAGGCGATGGTTGATCAGGGGAAAGCTCTGTGTGCGCTGGGGGCACAAGCAGTTTTGATGAAGGGCGGTCATGGCAAGGGGGATGTGTGCCATGATCTGCTGATCGACGAAACCGGGGTGATTGCCGAATTTCAGGCCCCAAGGAAGGCCACTCGAAACACCCATGGAACGGGTTGCACCCTGTCCTCATCCATCGCTGCCGGTTTGGCCAAGGACCTGACCCTTGTCGATGCTGTGGCGCAGGCGCATGAGTATCTGCAGGGCGCCATCATGCGAGCCGATGAGCTGAAGATCGGCGCGGGCCACGGACCTGTTCATCACTTCCACCGGGTTTGGCCTGCGTGACCCTCTGGTCCGTCATAGGGGCCGGTGTTGCCGGTTTGGCCGTCGCGTCCGAGCTGGTCTCGCGCGGGGCAAAGGTGCAGGTTTTTGATCCCGGCGGCCCTCCGGGTCCGCATGGATGTTCCTGGTGGGCGGGCGGTATGCTGGCCCCGTGGTGCGAGTATGAAAACGCCGAGGAACCTGTCCTCAGGCTCGGTCAATCCGCCATCGAGTGGTGGGCCTCCCGAACACATGTGCACCGATGCGGTACTCTGGTCGTGGCCAATGCGCGGGACCTTCCGGATTTACGCAGGTTTGCTCGTCGGACGAGTTCCTATTCCGAGGTAGATCGGGCGAAAATCTCCGAATTAGAGCCTGATTTGCATGGCTTCGGAAAGGGATTGTACTTCGATCAAGAAGCGCATCTTGACCCCCGTCAGTCGTTGCTGGACCTGCACCGAGGTCTCAAAGACAAGGGCGTAGAATTCCATCGCAAACTCGCACCTGCGCAGCTGGAAAACGCTATAGACTGCCGAGGGTTTCACGCGCGGGAATACCTGCATGATCTGCGTGGCGTAAAGGGCGAGATGCTGGTTGTGCGGTGCCCCGATGTGACGCTGAACCGTCCAGTGCGCCTGCTGCACCCGCGGATGCCACTCTACATCGTCCCGCGTGGTGAGGGCATTTACATGCTGGGCGCGACCATGATCGAAAGCGAAGATAGCAGCCGGATCACCGCGCGCTCAATGCTGGAACTGCTCAGCGCGGCATACGCTTTGAACCCGGCCTTTGGTGAGGCTGAGGTGCTGGAAATCGGCGTCGATCTGCGCCCTGCCTTTCCCGACAACCTGCCGCGTATCCGGCGCTTGGGCCGGACGATCTATGCCAATGGCCTTTACCGCCACGGCTACCTGTTGGCCCCTGCCTTGGCACAGGGCGTGGCCGATCTGGCGCTTGAGAACAAACATTCGGAGATGGTCGATGAAGATCGTGCTTAATGGCGACCCCAAGGAGGTAAAGGCCTCTACCTTGGCAAAGCTGCTAGAGGAATGCGGTTTCTCGGGCCGTGTCGCAACGGCGGTGAACGAGGAATTCGTGCCCTCCAGTCTACGCATTGCCCATGCCCTGTCTGAAGGTGACCGGGTCGAAATCCTGTCGCCGATGCAAGGAGGGTGAGGATGAAAAGCTTCTATGGCGTCGATCTGCCCAACCCGCTGATGCTGGGCACCGCGCAGTATCCCAGCCCTGCTGTCCTCGAACAGGCGTTCCGCGATAGCGGCGCGGGTGTGGCGACGGTCTCACTGCGGCGGGAATCGGGGGCCGGGCAGACTTTTTGGCAGATGATCCGTGATCTGGGCGTGCTGGTGCTGCCCAACACCGCCGGGTGTCATACGGTGAAAGAGGCGGTGACTACCGCACATATGGCGCGCGAAGTGTTTGAGACCAAGTGGATCAAACTGGAGCTGATCGGCCATACCGACAGTTTGCAGCCGGACGTCTTCCAGCTGGTCGAAGCCGCGCGCATCCTGACCGAGGACGGGTTCGAGGTCTTCCCTTACACCACCGACGACCTGATCGTGGGCGAGCGGTTGCTCGAGGCCGGGTGCGAGGTTCTGATGCCCTGGGGTGCGCCCATCGGCTCGGGCCGGGGGCTGAACAATGAATACGCCCTGCGCGCGATGCGGGCCGAGTTCCCGGATGTGTCGCTGGTGATTGATGCTGGGATCGGCCTGCCCAGCCATGCGGCCCGCGCGATGGAGCTGGGATATGACGCGGTATTGCTGAACACAGCCGTCGCTCGCGCTGGTGATCCGGCGTTGATGGCAAAGGCCATGATGCGTGCGGTTGAGGCCGGGCAGCTGGCCCATCAGGCCGACCCGATCGAGGCTCGGGACATGGCCGAACCCTCAACCCCCGTCGTTGGAAAGGCGTTCCTGTCATGAGCTTGGACCGTTTCTACCCGATCTTTGACCACTCGGACTGGCTGCGGCGGATGCTGCCCTTAGGTGTAAAGCTGGTACAGCTGCGCATGAAGGATCAGCCGGACGATGTTGTCCAAGCCGAGATCGCGACCTCTCGCGATTCGTGCAAGCAGCATGGCGCGGTTCTGGTGGTGAATGACTATTGGCAGGCCGCCATTGATGCGGGTTGCGACTGGATTCATCTAGGGCAGGAAGATCTGGACGATGCCGACCTCAAGGCGATCCGAAAAGCGGGTCTAAAGCTGGGCGTTTCTACCCATGACGATGATGAGCTAGAGCGCGTTCTGGCCATGGACCCCGACTATGTCGCGCTGGGTCCGGTCTATCCTACGATCCTGAAAAAGATGAAGTGGGAGCAGCAGGGCCTGCCGCGCGTCACCGAGTGGAAGGCCCGTGTGGGTGATATTCCTCTGGTCGGGATCGGCGGTATGAGCGTCGAACGCGCGCCCGGCGTGCTTGAGGCAGGGGCGGACATCGTTTCGGTCGTTACGGACATTACCCTGAACGCCGACCCCGAGGCGCGGGTACGTCAGTGGATCGAGGCCACTAGATGAGCCGCTACGCTCGCCAGATGATCCTGCCTGAGGTGGGGGCCGAAGGGCAAGCGCGCCTGTCCAAGGCGCGGGTTCTGGTTGTCGGGGCGGGCGGTTTGGCGGCCCCGGTCCTGCCTTTGCTGGCTGGGGCGGGTGTTGGCCATCTGACGATCCTCGATGCGGACGACGTGGCCCTGTCGAACCTGCATCGGCAGACGCTGTTTACCGAGGCCGATTGCGGACGCCCAAAGGCCGAAGTTGCAGCAGATCGCTGCCGTGCTTTGAATTCTGATATCAACGTCGTGGCGCTAAAACAGGCTCTAACAAGCGAAAATGCGGCCGGTTTTGTTTCGCAGGCCGATCTGATCCTAGACTGTGCGGACAGCTATGCCGCCAGCTACACCCTGTCGGATATCTGCCTGACCTTGGGCAAACCACTGGTCAGCGCCTCGGTGCTGGGCCTGTCTGGCTATGTCGGAGCGTTCTGCGGCGGTGCGCCGTCACTGCGGGCCGTGTTCCCCGAAGCCCCGACCAGCGGGGCGAGCTGTGCCACGGCAGGTGTGCTGGGGCCAGTCGTGGGCATGGTCGGTGCGATGCAGGCGCAGATGGCACTGGCTTTGATCCTGGGTCTCGACCCGTCGCCTCTTGGCCAGATGGTGCAGTTGGATGCCCAGACCTTCCGAAGCTCCAGCTTCCGCTTTGATGCAGCGCCCGAGCCTGAGCAGTCCTTCGCCTTCGTGGCCGCATCGCAGCTGTCCTCAGAGGATGTGATTGTTGAGCTTCGGAGTGAAGACGAAGCTCCTCAACCCATCCACCCCCTGGCACGACGCCTAAGCGTAGAACACCTGAGATCAGAGCCTAACAAAGCGAAAAGGCTGGCTTTGTGCTGTGCAACCGGCCTGCGCGCCTGGCGCGCTGCTGAACAGATTGAACCGGATTGGCCGGGCGAGATTGTCCTCGTCGCGGCCTCAACCTCGTGAGTGAAAAGGAAACGCGAGACATGAAAAAGCTGATGACAGCCATCGCCCTTCTGGCCGCTGCGCCGGCCTGGGCCGAAGACAAGATGACCGTTCTGCTGGATTGGTTCATCAACCCCGATCATGGGCCCATCATCGTGGCGCAGGAAAACGGCTATTTCGCCGAGCAGGGCCTCAAGGTTGAGATCGTTCCCCCCGCTGACCCGTCCGCTCCGCCGCGTCTGGTGGCTGCTGGTCAGGCCGAACTTGCCGTATCCTATCAGCCGCAACTGCACCTGCAGATCCACGAAGGCCTGCCGCTGAAACGCGTCGGCACGCTGGTCGCGACTCCTTTGAACTGCCTGTTGGTTCTGGAAGATGGCCCGATCAAGTCGCCTGCGGACCTGAAAGGCAAGAAAATCGGTTTCTCGGTCGCGGGCGTGGAAGAGGCTGTTCTGGGCACCGTTCTGGGCAAATACGATGTGACGCTGGACGATGTTGAACTGATCAACGTGAACTTCTCGCTCTCGCCGTCGCTGATGACCGGTCAGGTGGACGCGGTGATCGGTGCCTATCGGAACTTCGAGCTGAACCAGATGGATATCGAAAGCCGCCCCGGCACCTGCTTCTATATCGAGGAAGAGGGCGTGCCGTCCTATGACGAGCTGATCTACGTTGCTAACCCCGAGACGATGGACAAGGACAAGATCGCGCGTTTCCTGGCAGCAACCGAAAAAGCGACCCAGTACATCGTCAACAACCCGGAAAAAAGCTGGGAGATCTTCGCCGCGACGTCGCCCGAGTTGCAGGATGAGCTGAACGCCCGCGCCTGGGTCGACACTCTGCCGCGTTTCGCTCTGCGCCCGGCTGGTTTTGACGCAGGCCGCTACGCCCGTTTTGAAACCTTCCTGAACGAAAGCGGCATGATCGACAGCGTTCTGCCGGTCAGCGACATTACGATCGACGTGACCGCGCAATGAGCGACTATGGCAAAGCCTTTACGCTGATGCGTGATGCGGCGCAGGGGCCGTGGCGGGACTACACCCGCCACGGCTTTGTTGAAGGGATGAAGGACGGCTCTCTGCCCCGAGAGGCATTCCTGCATTACCTGCGTCAGGACTATGTGTTCCTGATCCACTTCAGCCGTGCCTGGGCGCTGGCAGTTGTTAAATCGGAGACGCATTCCGAAATGCTGACGGCTGTGGGCACCGTGAACGCATTGGTCGCCGAAGAGATGCAGTTGCATATCGGGATCTGTGAAGCGGCCGGGATCTCTCAGGAGGAGCTGTTTGCAACCCCGGAACGTGCAGAAAATCTGGCCTATACGCGCTTCGTGCTGGAGGTCGGGTATAGCGGCGATCTGCTGGACCTGTTGGCCGCACTTGCGCCCTGTGTGATGGGCTATGGTGAGATCGGCGCTCGGCTGGCCTCCGGGGCCACATCCGAGGCCTATCGCGACTGGATCAACACCTATGCCGGTGAGGACTACCAGGGTGCGTGCAAAGCGGTTGGCGAACTGCTGGATTCGGCTCTAACACGACGGATTGGGGCAGATTTCGAGGCCTCTCCGCGATGGGAGCGTTTGTGCCAGACCTTCCGAACCGCGACGGAGTTGGAGGTCAATTTCTGGCAAATGAGTCTGACCCCATGACCCGGGCGCCCGATCTCACCATCAGCGGACACGCGAGCATTGGCGATACGCCCTTATTCGCACCGCTGACCCTGACCCTTGGGGCGGGGCAGTGGACTTGTCTGTTGGGTGGATCGGGCGTTGGCAAAACCACCGTTCTGCGCCTGATCGCAGGGTTGGAGACAGGCGCGGATTTCACCGGCCAGATCTTGGCCAGCGATGGCCAAACAGTCCCGACTCGCGTGGCCTACATGGCGCAGGACGACTTGCTGCTGCCTTGGGCGACGGTGGCGCAAAACGTCTCGCTCGGCGCGCGGTTGCGGGGTGAGAAACCTGATCTGGATCGCCGGGACCGTCTGATCGAGCGGATGCGCCTGCAAGATCACATGGCCAAGAAACCGTCGGAACTGTCTGGCGGCCAGAGACAGCGCGTCGCCTTGGCGCGGACCCTGATGGAGGATCGCCCCATCGTGCTGCTGGATGAGCCATTCTCGGCCCTCGACGCGCGCACCCGCGCAGACATGCAGGACTTGGCCGCCGAGGCGCTGCAGGGCCGGACAGTCCTATTGGTCACCCACGACCCGGCCGAGGCCGCGCGTCTGGGCCAATCCATCGTCGTGATGACGCAGCAGGGGTTGACGCCCTGTGCTCCACCTGCCGCGCCCGCACCGCGCCATGTAGATGATCTGGAGACATTGGAAACCCAAGGTGCGCTGTTGAAACTATTAAGAGAGGCGGCATGAAACTCCTCTCTGCCCTCGCCGCAACCCTGTTCGCTCTGGCCGTCTGGCAGGCGATCGTCAGCCTGACCGGCCTGCCCAAGTTCATCCTGCCTGGCCCGGCGCTTGTGGCCGAGACCTGGTGGCAGAACCGTTGGGTGATTGCGGAACATACCTGGATTACCGCGGTTGAGGTCGTGATCGGCCTGGCGGTTGGTACCGTTCTCGGCGTTGTCACCGCGCTGCAACTGGCCAATTCGCGGGCCGCGCGGGTGCTGGTGCAGCCGATGTTGGTGTTCACCCAGGCTCTGCCGGTCTTTGCGCTGGCGCCGCTGCTGACCCTGTGGCTGGGCTACGGCCTTTGGTCCAAGGTCGCGATGGCGGTTCTGATCATCTACTTCCCGATCACCTCATCCTTCTTTGACGGTCTGATGAGGACGCCGCCCGGATATCTCGATCTGGCGCGTACGATGCAGGCAAGCCCGCGTTCGGTCCTGTGGCACATCCGTATCCCGGCGGCGCTGCCTTCGCTGGCCTCGGGGATGCGGTTGGCGGCGGTCTATGCGCCGATTGGCGCGGTGATCGGCGAATGGGTCGGGTCCTCGCAAGGGTTGGGCTACCTGATGCTACTGGCCAATGGCCGGGCCAAGACCGATCTGATGTTCGCGGCCATGCTGACTCTGGGCGTGTTCTCGATCCTGCTGCATATGCTGGTGCGTCGCGCCACTGCCCGCATGGCAGGTGAGGCGCGTTAACCTTTCAGAAACCTATTCTGCGCCAAGGTGAGGCCCATGACACAGGACGCCTTTGCCGAAGCCCCAATGCTTTTCGATACGGACGAAGCGTCAGCGCAGCCGCTGCCGACGGGTCGGTTACCCTCCTACATCAAAGACCATCGCAAGCGGCTGCGCGAACGGTTCATGTCTGGCGGCTCAGGCGCTATGCCGGACTATGAGTTGCTGGAGCTGGTGTTGTTTCGCTCCATTCCACGGCAGGACGTGAAACCTCTGGCCCGGCTGCTGATGGATACGTTCGGCGATTTCAACCGCGTATTGACCGCGCCAGAGGAGCGGTTGCGTCAAATCAAAGGCGTCGGGGAAACGGTCATCACCGATCTGAAAATCCTGGAAGCCTGCGCCCATCGCATGGCCCGTGCGCGGGTGATGCAGCGCCACGTGATCTCAGGCTGGGATGCTCTGCTGGACTATTGCCACACAACGATGGCGCATCGAGAGATCGAGCAGTTTCGCGTGTTCTACCTTGACCGCAAGAATGTGATGATCGCGGATGAAGAGCAGGCGAAGGGCACCGTCGATCATGTCCCGGTCTACCCGCGCGAGGTTGCGAAGCGGGCGCTGGAGCTGAATGCCTCGGCCCTGATTTTGGTGCATAACCATCCCTCCGGCGACCCCACGCCGTCGCAATCGGATATCGACATGACCAACCGCATTCAGGATGCCTGCACGGCCTTGGGGCTGACGCTGCACGATCATCTGATTATCGGAAAATCAACCGAGCTGAGCTTTCGATCCGAGGGGTATTTGTGACGGGAAGACCCTTGTTTTGGTATGTTGCCTAAGGGTCAGGATGAGGTGTAGCTCAAGAGAGCTCTGGTCGGCTAGCATCCCGGCTTTGAGCGGCCGCACGCGTGTTCCGATCTAGTTCGATTCTGGCAGAATGGGGCAGCGCAGGGCGGCTATCTTTCCTAGCAGATTTGTTTTTCTCAACGTTCGATACACGGCATCGCTTACAAAAATCGACTTTCCTAGACTGGGATCAATCCAGACGTCTACCTCACTAGCTGAAGCTAGAAGTCTAATTTCATCATCTTTTTGAGTGAGAGAAACCAGCCCGAGAAATGTCTGATGATCAAACTCACGAGGTATATAGTTTACCGAGTCTTTCGTTGAGAACGCCCGCTTGATCTCGCGAATTTGAAACAGATAAAAGGGTCCACCCTCAAATGGTGTTTCCCGATCATGTTTGAGAAACGACATTGGCCAAAAAACGCTCTTCCCAAGATCGAAGGGTTTCAACGCATCTACGAGTGATTGGGAACATGCGAGGACGCTCCCGGCGGAAAAGAGATGGGGTAGTTTTCTATTGCTATCCCTTTGAAACCCTTTGTCGATCCACATCCTTGGCGGTAGTTCATTGCATTCGACCAAGTCACCTCTATTAAGGCGTGCCGAGAGATCGATTCGTTCTTTTCTATTGCGCTCCCAAATCTCGTCGCGAAACCCAAAGCCAATGCTCATGTTGCGGCGCGCATCTAAATACCAGACATGGCTCGCACTTGGTTGCGCTGCACTCTCATTGATTGCAGAGGCTGTTTCGTCCGAGTTTCTGTCCGACATCGTCATTCTTTAATTTACCCAAACCTCAACCCGGCGGTTTGTTTTTCGGCCCCATTCCGTGTCATCGCAGGCCATCGGCATCGCTTCTCCGAATCCTTCGGTTGTGATCTCGATACTGTCGGGGATTTCGGTCTCAACAGCGGCCAGAACTGCATTACGCACCGTTTGTGCCCTGCGATGGGCGATCCGTGCATTGGCGCTGGCGCCTCCGTCCCCGTCGCTGAACCCGGCAAAGACAAGCTTGCGAGGGGTCAAACTGCCGGACTCAAGCGCCTGCGCCAATTGCAGAATATTAGACCGCGATTGTGCATCCGGGCGAGAGCTTCCTGGCTCGAACCGGAAGGAGATCGACAATCTAGACAATGGCCGCAGAGTTTCGACCATGTGTTGAAGCTCTTCTAGCCCAACTTCTGCTCCACCTGAAACGATGGCATTGGCGAGCCGATCCCCCTGCAGCCCCATGGGCAGATTCTCGGTCGCCTGATCGACAAACCCGGCCTGCCGTATCGCCATCTGCGCGTCGGCTGAGCGGGTATAGGCCAGAAACTGGCGCGCGAACCGTGGCAGGCGGCGTTGTGGCAGGTAGAGAAACATCGGAGAAGTCAGCGGGTAATCCTCGGTCTTGATCGACTGGCGGGTCGCCGCTAGCGCATGTCCGCAGCCTCCGGCCAAAGGCAGCGCGCGGGTCGGGCCCGAGGCCGCCTGCGTCGTGATGCCGATCGCGAACGGGTCGTTGGCCACTGCCTGGACAAGATCGCGATTGCGCTGGTGGCGGAGAACACCTTCGGACAGCTCAGCCTGAGCGGGGCGCAGCAGTTGATCCTCGACATCCTGGGACAAGCCTGACCCGGCGTCCGGCATGTGTAGGGCAAACGGAGCGTCCGGCCCTTCCAGATCTGTCCAGTTGGTGATCTCGCCGGACAGAACACGGACCAGATCTACGGGTGAAATCTGCTGAACGGTGTTCTCTGGCGCGACGACCGGGACGATCGCATCCAGCGCCACAATCCGCGCGTGGCGAGGGTGGGTCAGATCGCCCAGCCCTGCGGTCTCGGCCGCGTTGCGTTCCTCATCCCGGATTTCGCGTTGTGCCATCACGATATCGGCGTCGTTGTCCATGAGGTCGGCAAACCCCTGATCCGTCGTTCCAACGCGAAAGAACAGGCGGGCGAGAGGGGCCGTGCGTTCTGGGCGGCGCAGTTCGTAGGCAAAGCTGCGTTCGTCCACGCGCGAAGGGGTTGCTGTCAGACCTTCTTGCCGGGCGAAGCCGATGATCAGGGCAGGCAGGACCGTCTCGGCCATGACGGATGATCCCGAGAACCGGACCTCCGCCACGAAATCGGTCAGGTTGGGGCAGGCGGGGCCGTCGCATGTGACGCCGGAGCCATCGACTGTCAGCTCTCCGAACTGGGTGTCGACCCGGTAGAATTCGCCGTCAAAGCCCAGCAGGGTGCCGGAAACTTCGATCTTGCCATCATGCGATGTCAGAACAATATCCTGCGCGGTGGCTGAAACAGCCAGCAAAACAGAAAACAGTACGGCCAGCGCCGCACGAATACGTGTCATGAGAAGGTCGAGCCTGCCTGCGGTTTAATTTGCCGCGATTGTCAGGTCTTGGAACAGATTATTCAACACCAGAAACTCACCGACTTCGGTACACATCGGCATCGTCAGGATCAGATCGCGCGACCGCAGCCGACGATCGCTGCGTAGTTCCAAAGACTGGACGTTCAGATCGCGGCCACAATTGGCCTCAGTCACTTCGGTTTCAATCGTCAAAGCGACCGATCCGGTCTGTTCCGAACGCGCAGCAGGGAAGGAATAGATCTGGATATTCTGTCCATCATGGAAGCTCGCGTTGCCCAGATGGACCACGGAACCCGCGCCCTGCGATGCGCTATTGGCCGAGATATGCCCCGGTTCTCCATAGCTGGCACCGAACTCCAAGGCGTGGATTTGCAGATCGGTCTGACCCTGCCATTGCAATGCGACCCGGTCGAATTGGTCAATGTCCATGATGTGAGTGGTGGCGACTGTGCCGGTCTGATCCTCAAAAGAGATCAGGAAAATGGCGTATTCGGACAGGGCCGGAATGGTCAGATCCAAGGCACCGTTTTCGTCGGTTTGCTGTGTCAGCGTCAGACCGTTGTGGTGAATCTCAACACGTTCATTGCTGCGGCAGGGGGCCTTGATCCGCAGCCGTGCATTGGCACCCATTTGGGCGGTGGCACGCGCGCTGATACTGCAATTGGTATGCTTTTGTGCCGCCTTCGGCGCAGGGCGCTGGATCGGCTGAGAGGGGGTCTCGTCAGAGGAAGAGGTTTGCACGATACGCTCAAGCCCCGCAATGACCGAGGCCTGATCCGCGACAGAAGCCACGGCGACAGGTTCCTGCGCGCCATTCGGTTGCGCAGGCGCACCATATTGCATCAGGTAACCAATACCCAGGGCACAGGCGACCGTGCCGCACATGGTCACGTAATTTCTGACTACGAACAAAACACCCTCCCCAGTTGAAGGAGCGAGTCGCACCTTCGTTAACAATCGCGGCCAATTTGTGGCCGCGAAGCGGAGCGATTGTGACTGATATTTGTTGACGTTAGGTCAATCTGCCATGACAGTGTTTGAATTTCTTGCCCGAGCCACAGGGGCATTGATCGTTGCGCGAAGGATTGCCCCATGTCGAAGGGTCATTCTCGTCAAAGCCGGGCAGTGCATCGCCCGACGCGACGGCCTCGGCCTTGGCTTCGGCGGCGCCTGCGGCCTGATCAACCGCTTGCTGAGCCTGCGCTTGCTGAGCCGCCATCTGCGCCAGCATCTCGCGCTGTTCTTCTTCGGTCAGCGGGCGCACGCGCGACAATTGCTGAGTCACGGTTTCGCGCAAACTGTCCAGCATGCCTTCGAACAGCTGGAAGCTTTCGTTCTTGTACTCGTTCAGCGGATCGCGCTGGGCGTAGCCCCGGAATCCTACGACCGAGCGCAGATGTTCCAGTGTCAGCAAATGCTCGCGCCATTTGCCATCGATGGTCTGCAGAAGGACCTGCTTTTCGATGTTGCGCATGTTCTCGGGGCCGAATGCGACAGCCTTTTGCGCCATCATCTCATCGGCGGCCTTAACCAAACGCTCACGCACCTGTTCGTCATCCACGCCTTCCTCGGCGGCCCAGTCCTGAACCGGGGCATCGATGGTCAACTTTTCCTTGATCGCCTCGTGCAGCCCATCGGTATCCCACTGATCTGCATAAGATTTAGGTGGCATGTATTCGTCGATCAGATCGTCGATCACCTGCTCGCGCATATCCGACACGATCTCGGACAGATCGTCGGCTGACATGATCTCGCGCCGCTGGCTGAAGATCACCTTACGCTGATCGTTCATAACGTCGTCGAATTTCAGAACGTTCTTGCGCATGTCGAAGTTGCGGCCCTCGACCTTGGATTGCGCGCGTTCCAGCGATTTGTTGACCCAGGGGTGAACGATGGCTTCGCCCTCTTTCATGCCCAGTGTGGTCAGCACCTTGTCCAGACGTTCTGAACCGAAGATGCGCATCAGATCGTCTTCGAGGCTCAGGTAGAATACCGTGCGACCCGGATCGCCCTGACGGCCCGAGCGACCGCGCAGCTGGTTGTCGATGCGGCGGCTTTCATGGCGTTCCGAGGCCATCACATAAAGCCCGCCCGCATCCAGAACCTTTTGTTTTTCCTCGGCGTGCTTGGCCTCTTCCGCAGCGCGCAGCTCAGCCGGGTCGGCCTCGGGGCTTTCGGCCAGGGCCTGCAGAACCTTCATCTCGACGTTGCCGCCCAGCTGAATGTCGGTACCACGACCGGCCATGTTGGTGGCGATGGTAACCGCACCGTAGCGGCCCGCATCGGCCACGATCTGGGCCTCTTGTTCGTGCTGACGGGCGTTCAGAACGTTGTGTTCGATCTTTTCCTTGGTCAGCATCTGGCTTAGAACTTCGGATTTCTCGATCGAGGTGGTGCCGATCAGAACCGGTTGACCCTTTTCCTGGGCCTTCTTCGCCTCAGAGATAATCGCGCCGTATTTCTCCATTGCGGTACGATAGACCTGATCGTCTTCGTCCAGACGTGCAATCGGACGGTTGGTGGGGACTTCGACCACGCCCAGACCGTAGATTTCCTGGAATTCTTCGGCTTCGGTCAGCGCGGTCCCGGTCATGCCGCCCAGCTTGTCATAGAGGCGGAAATAGTTCTGGAAGGTCACGCTGGCCAGAGTCACGTTCTCGGGCTGAATCTGGACGTTCTCTTTCGCCTCGATCGCCTGGTGGAGACCTTCCGACAAGCGACGACCCGGCATCATGCGGCCAGTGAATTCGTCGATCAGAACCACATTGCCATCGCGTACGATGTAGTCCTTGTCGCGCTGGAACAGCTTGTGCGCACGCAGGCCCTGATTGACGTGATGCACCACGGTGGTGCTTTCGGGATCGTACAGAGAATGATCCTCGGGGATCAGGCCCGCGGCGATCAGTTGCTGTTCCAGAAACTCGTTGCCCTCATCGGTGAAGGTCACGTTGCGGGATTTTTCGTCCAGCGAATAGTGATCGTCACTCAGGCTTGGAATCAGCGCATCAATCGCGGTGTACAGGTCCGAACGGTCCTGCGCCGGCCCCGAGATGATCAGCGGCGTCCGCGCCTCATCAATCAGGATCGAGTCGACCTCATCCACAATCGCGAAATTGTGGTATTTCTGATAGATATCGGCCATATCGGCCTTCATGTTGTCGCGCAGATAGTCGAAGCCAAGCTCATTGTTGGTGGCATAGGTCACGTCACAGGCATAAGCGGCTTTCTTCTCGGCATCTTGCTGGCCCGACCAGATCACACCAGTGGTCATACCCAGCGCGGCAAAGACCTTGCCCATCCATTCCGCATCGCGTTTGGCCAGGTATTCGTTGACCGTGACAACATGCACGCCCTTGCCGGTCAGGGCGTTCAGGTAGGCGGGGAAAGTGGCAACCAGCGTCTTGCCCTCACCCGTCTTCATCTCGGAAATATTGCCCTGATGCAGGAAGGTGCCGCCCATCAGCTGCACATCAAAGGCACGGAGACCCAGTGCGCGTTTGGCACCTTCGCGCACGTTCGCAAAAGCTTCGGGCAGCAGGTCATCCAGGCTCTCGCCATCCAGCGCACGTTTGCGCAGTTCGGCGGTCTTTTCGATCAGACCCTCGTCAGAGAGATTTTCGAACTCGGGTTCCAGCGCGTTGATCTTTTCGATCAGGGGGCGGGTCGCCTTGATCTTGCGGTCGTTCGGTGTTCCGAACACCTTTTTGGCGAGCGTTCCGAGTCCCAGCATGTTCACTCCAGCGGATCTGTTCTTGTCTTGGTTGCGACAGGCTTGCCCACCTTGCGCGCAACCCATAGATACGGGGGGTGAAAGGCGGCCCTGTCCAAGGCTTCAAAGCGATGTAAGCGGCAGGTTCTGAAGTGTCAACGCTGCGCCCTGTCGCGGCAAAGAAATAGGATGATTCCATGCCCAAAGGCCTCACTTTTCTGCCATCGCTGGCTTTGACCGCCGTGATGGCGCTGCCGCTGGCCGCCGAAACCAAGCCAGATGCAGGCACCGTTCTGGCCACGGTCAACGGGGACGAGATCACACTGGGTCACGTTGTAGCCACCGTCGCGGCGTTGCCGCAGCAATATCAGCAGATCGAGGACGATGTGCTGTATGACTTCGTGCTTGAGCAACTGATCCAGCAGCAATTGCTGGGCCAACAGCAGGAAGAGCTGACCCAGCAAAACGCACTAACGCTGGACAATGAAACACGCTCTTTGCTGGCGGTGCAGACTGTGAACGCCCTGACCAACGATGTCGTGACGGATGAGGCGGTACAAGCGGCCTATGACGCGCAATTTGCCGAATTTGAAGGCGAGGACGAGTTCGATGCCAGCCATATTCTGGTTGAATCTGAGGATGAGGCCAAAGCGCTCAAGGCGCAACTGGATGACGGCGCGGATTTCGCCGAAATGGCGCGCGAGCATTCGACAGGACCGTCCGGCCCCAATGGCGGCGCGCTGGGTTGGTTCGGCAAGGGTCAGATGGTGCCCGAGTTTGAAAACGCCGTGCTGGGTCTTGAAAAGGGTCAGATTTCCGAGCCGGTGCAAACGCAGTTCGGCTGGCATCTGGTGATCCTGAACGACAAGCGCAAATCCGAAGCCCCCGCGCTTGAGGCCGTGCGCGATGAGCTGGCCCAGACCATTCAGCAAGAGGCTATTCAGGCCCAGATTGATGAGTTGACCCAACAGGCTCAGATCGAACGCACCGCCCTTGAAGGGGTGGGTCCTGAAGTCATTCGCCAGCTGGACCTGATTCAGGAGTAACTCCCGTGGCCACGATCACCAAAACTTCGCCACTGGCCCCTGCCGGTTTTCCTGACCTGCCCGCGATTGACGGAGTGCGTTTTGCAACCGTCGAAGCGGGTGTGCGCTACAAAGGTCGGACCGACGTCATGTTGGCGGTTCTCGATCCCGGCACGTCCGTGGCAGGGGTGTTTACCCGCTCGGCCACCCGCGCAGCCCCGGTGCTGGACTGTCAGGATAAGATCGGCGGCTCTAACGATGGACCAGCGGCGATTTTGGTGAACTCGGGCAATGCCAATGCTTTCACCGGTCACTACGGCCAAACCTCGGTCGCTGAGGTGACGCAAGCCGTAGCCAAGGCGACCGGTGTTGCGGTTGAGAGGGTCTTCACCTCATCCACCGGCGTGATCGGAGAGCCTCTGCCGCATGATCGCATTGTCTCGCAGCTTGAGGCGCTGAAATCCGGTCTCAGTCGTCACGCGATTGAGGACGCGGCGCGGGCGATCATGACCACTGATACCTTCCCGAAAGGGGCCTCGGCTCAGGTCGAGATCGATGGCAAAACAGTCTCTATTGCGGGGATTGCCAAGGGATCGGGCATGATCGCGCCGGATATGGCGACGATGCTGGTCTACATCTTCACCGACGCTTTGGTTGACCAATCGGCGCTGCAATCCATGCTGGGCGCGCAGACAGACCGGACTTTCAATTGCATCACCGTCGATAGCGATACCTCGACATCGGACAGCCTTTTGCTGTGCGCAACCGGAGCCTCAGGTGTTGATGCCAAGGGCAATGCGGCCTTCGCCGAAGCGCTGGAAACCGTGATGCTGGACCTCGCGCAGCTAGTTGTGCGCGATGGCGAAGGGGCGACGAAATTCGTAGAAATCCGCGTGACCGGGGCCGCCTCGGACGCAGATGCCAAGGTGCATGGGTTGGCGATTGCGAACTCCCCTCTGGTGAAAACCGCCATCGCGGGTGAGGACCCAAACTGGGGCCGTGTCGTCATGGCCATCGGCAAATCCGGTGCCGCCGCAGATCGTGACCTGCTGAGCATTTCCTTTGGCGATATTTTGGTCGCTGAAAAAGGCTGGGTCAGCCCCGACTATCGTGAAGAAGACGCGGCCGCCTACATGAAAGGCCAAGATCTTGTGATCGCAGTCGATCTTGGTCTCGGCGAGGGGCAATCCACCGTTTGGACCTGCGACCTGACCCACGGCTATATCGAGATCAACGCGGATTATCGCTCGTGAAAACTGTTCTGGTATCTGCCGTCGCCCTAATCGATATCGAGGGCCGCGTCCTGCTGGCCCAACGTCCCGAGGGCAAATCCATGGCTGGTCTGTGGGAATTCCCTGGCGGCAAGATCGAACCCGGCGAAACCCCCGAGGCCGCCCTGATCCGCGAATTGCACGAGGAACTTGGTATCGACACCTGGGCCTCCTGCCTCGCGCCGCTGACCTTCGCGAGCCACAGCTATGACGATTTCCACCTGCTCATGCCGCTGTTCGCCTGCCGCAAATGGGACGGCATCCCGCAGTCTAAGGAAGGTCAGGCGTTGAAATGGGTGCGGGCAATTGATCTGCGAAACTACCCAATGCCAGCTGCGGACGTGCCGTTGATTCCGATACTGCGGGATTGGTTGTAGTTTGAGGTAGTCGACGGCATGCCGAATAAGCTTTTAGGAATCCTTGTCTTAGCGACGTGCCTAGGAGCGTTGGCGGTAGGAATATTCAGTTTTTGGGGTGGAGAGCAGAAGATTCTCCTTCCCGAGAAAGCTGAGGCCGCGATTTCCTCGAAGACACCCATATCGGCATTGGAAATTCTACCAAACAATGCGCAATCCATTTGTGTTTTGGGTCCCTATCAGGATCCCAAGTTTCAAAGCGGTAGCAATAGGCCCGAATTGCTGATTCAAATTGACCAATCAAGTGTGCCCGAAGGCTCGGTTAGAGTGGCAATCTTTGATGACCAGTCGCAACTCCTGTCGGAGGATGATATCTCCAGATGGAGCGGGCAATTCCGCATAGTTGTTCCAAGCGCCGACCCCATTTTTTGCGAAGATGCCAATGCTGTCATGGTGATGGTTGATGAGCAGGCAGGCTTCAATACAATTCAGTTTCTAAGATGAAGGGACCTCAGCTCCTGATCGCAAAAGCAGTTGCTGCCGAGATCTGATCCTTGCCAATGGAGTTGAGGTACTGAATTATTCCACTCTCGCATGAGGAATGAGCTTTTAGATCTTGTACAACTCAAAAGATCTCCCTCCAACCTTGTTACAATTCGTAAGAATTGAGAAAACATCAGGCAAAACTTGACGCTGATCGTGACTGTGCTCCTAATCGGGGCATTGGCGTTCGGGCACCATCCCGGACCCGCCATTTCCGACCCGGGGAGGGGTCGGGTGGGGAGGAGAAAGAGATTGGCTCAGACGCAGTCGGGCGCTGAAGGGATGCAGTCCCTTCCGGCGCTGCTACATCGCAATGCGACAGAGTTCGGGGATGCCCCGGCTTATCGGGAAAAGGAATTCGGGATCTGGCAATGCTGGACCTGGGCGGAGGCCGCCAAGGAAATCCGTGCCATCGCGCTTGGATTCCTGGAGTTGGGCGTTGAGAAAGGCGACCACATCGCTGTCATCGGTCGCAACCGTCCGGCGCATTACTGGTCGATGGTGGCTGCTCAGATGGTGGGCGCGGTTCCGGTGCCTCTGTATCAGGACTCGGTCGCGGAAGAGATGGCCTATGTGCTGGAACATTGCGGCGCGAAATTTGTCGTCTGTGGTGATCAGGAACAGGTCGACAAGGTCATCGAGATTCAGGAAAACCTGCATCAGGTCAAACACATCCTCTATACCGACAAGCGCGGGATGCGGAAATATGACCACTCCCAGATGAACGCGCTTGAGGACATTATGGCCGAAGGCAGCGCTGGGCACGCGCGGTTCGATACCGAGCTGGACAAGCGTATCGCGGCGATCACCTATGACGATACCTGCGTGATGCTGTATACCTCGGGCACCACAGGCAAGCCTAAGGGCGTGGTGCTGTCGAACCGGAATGTCATTGAAAGCGCCAAGAACTCTGCCGAGTTCGATCATCTGACGCGGAACGAAGACATCCTCTCTTACCTGCCGATGGCCTGGGTGGGCGATTTCATTTTCTCGATCGGTCAGGCCTATTGGTGCGGCTTCTGCGTGAACTGCCCCGAGAGCGCCGACACAATGATGACCGACCTGCGTGAGATCGGACCGACCTATTTCTTTGCCCCGCCGCGCGTTTTTGAGACTCAGCTGACCAATGTGATGATCCGGATGGAGGATGCGGGCAAGCTGAAGCGCAATATGTTCCATCACTTCATGGCCCATGCCAAGAAGGTCGGTGGCCTGTTGCTGGACGGCAAGCCGGTGGGCTTTGGCGACAAGCTGAAATATGCGCTGGGCAATATGCTGGTTTACGGCCCGTTGAAGGATACGCTCGGCTATGGTCGGTTCCGCGTCGGCTATACGGCGGGTGAGGCCATCGGGCCGGAAATCTTTGATTTCTATCGCTCTTTGGGTATCAACCTCAAACAGCTCTATGGTCAGACCGAAGCAACCGTCTTTATCACGCAACAGCCGGATGGCGAGGTGCGCGCGGATACGGTCGGCGTTCCGGCCCCTGCGGTTGAGTTGAAAATCGACGAGAGTGGCGAGATCCACTACCGCTCACCCGGTGTGTTTGTTGAATATTACAACAACCCGGACTCGACGGCCTCGACCAAGGATGCCGAGGGTTGGGTTGCGACCGGGGATGCTGGGTTCATCGAGGAAAGCTCGGGCCATTTGCGGATCATCGACCGCGCCAAAGATGTGGGCAAAATGGCTGACGGGTCGATGTTCGCGCCGAAATATGTCGAGAACAAGCTGAAGTTCTATCCCGATATTCTTGAGGTCGTTCTGTTTGGCAACGGCAAGGATCGCTGCGTGGCCTTCATCAATATCGACCTGACGGCGGTTGGAAACTGGGCTGAGCGCAACAACGTGGCTTATGCGTCCTACCAGGAACTGGCGGGACATCCGCGTGTGTTAGAGACGATTAAGGCCCACGTGGAAGAGGTTAACAAATCGGTGGCGGCGGATGAGATGCTGTCGGGCTGTCAGGTGCATCGCTTTGTGGTTCTGCACAAGGAACTGGATGCCGATGATGGCGAGATGACCCGGACCCGCAAGGTGCGGCGTGGCTTTGTCGAGGACAAGTTCCACGACATTATCGCTGCGCTTTATGACGGATCTTCGAGCGTTTCGACGACAACCGAAGTGACCTATGAGGATGGGCGCAAGGGGTCGATTTCTGCGACGCTTGAGATCGTTGATGCGCCGGTTGTGTCGGTCGCGCAGCACAAGGTCGCGGCGGAATGATGGGCCGTTCGAGCGCCGCTCGACCTGCGGTCATCGCCCCGCCCGCCGTCCCGTTTTTGCGTAAGTCTGGGAGAGGCTGATGCTGGATAATTCCGAAGGATATGTCACCGAAGACGGCCGCAAGATCGGCGGCGTGGTGATGGAGATGAAGAACATCACCCTGCGATTTGGTGGCGTGGTGGCGATCAAGGATATCTCGTTTGATATTCGCGAGGGCGAGATCCGCGCCATTATCGGGCCGAACGGGGCGGGCAAGTCCTCGATGCTGAATGTGATCTCGGGGTTTTATGTCCCACAGGAGGGGGAGGTTTGGTTCCACGGCTCCAAGCGTCCTCCGATGCGGCCGTTTGAGGTGGCACAGCAGGGGATTGCGCGGACCTTCCAGAACATCGCGTTGTTTGAAGGCATGAGCGTTCTGGACAACGTCATGACCGGACGCCTGAGCTTTATGAAGACCAATATCCTTCAACAGGCTTGGTGGAAGGGGAAGGCCGAGGCGGAAGAGACCGAGAATCGTGAGGCGGTTGAGCGGATTATCGACTTCCTAGAGATCCAGCACATCCGCAAGACGCCTGTGTCACGCCTGCCTTACGGGTTGAAGAAGCGGGTGGAACTGGCGCGCGCTTTGGCGGCGGAGCCGAAGCTGCTGCTGCTGGATGAACCAATGGCGGGCATGAACGTCGAAGAGAAAGAGGACATGAGCCGCTTCATCCTCGATGTGAATGACGAATTTGGTACCACCATTGCTCTGATCGAGCACGACATGGGCGTGGTGATGGACCTGAGCGACCGGGTCGTCGTGATGGATTACGGCAAGAAAATTGGCGACGGCACGCCCGACGAGGTGCGCAACAACCAAGAGGTCATCGACGCCTACCTGGGGGTCAGCCATGATTAGGTATATGTTCTTGGCCCTTTCCGCACAATTAGCGTCAGCTGCTTTCGCAGATAGCGCTGCGCCCTTCGCAACTGCTCAGCTATTCGAAACTGACTGTATTGAAGCTCTTGCGTCGGATAGCCGTCCCGATGTTACCGGCTACCACGCGTGGTCAGATGACCAAGTGGCGCGGTTTGCCGAGGACCTTGGAGTGAAAACTGACGGCTTCAGCTTTTGGACCCCTGAAGGCTCGGAGGATGTTTTGATTTGGTCTGACACTGGCCCTCTTTGCCAAGTAGTGCACTTTGGCTACGATCAGAGTGTGATTAGATACATTTGGATGGATTTATCCGACGACAAGCGGATGAGGGCTCATCCGTTCCATTCCCCCAAGGCAAGCAGGTTGAACGCAAATAGAGTATCCGCTGGTGGGTGGGGCACAATCCATACAAGCGATGCGAAATTTGTACAGGTTTCGCTACATTACCACAATTTCATCGACCAAGAAGCGACCGTAACCATGATAACCGGTGTGCGCGTGGGCGAAACGCCGGCCTCGTGTGAACTGTTTCCCGAGGAGTGCAGCTAATGCCAGAACAACTCGTATTTGCGATGGAGGTCATCCTCAACGGCCTGATGGCCGGGGTGCTTTATGCGCTGGTCGCGCTGGGCTTTGTGCTGATCTACAAGGCCTCGGGGATTTTCAATTATGCCCAAGGGGTTATGGCCCTTTTTGCGGCGATGACACTGGTTGGGATCATGAAAGGACAGGTGCCTTTCGCGCATCTGATCAATGCGATTTTCGGGACGCATATCCACTACTTTGGCTGGAACGTCCCTGCGCTTTTGGCGATCCTTATGACCATGGCGGTGATGGTGTTGCTGGCCTGGGCGGTGCAGCGTTTCGTCATGCGCCATCTGGTCGGACAGGAGCCAATCATTCTGTTCATGGCCACCATTGGTCTGGCTTACTTCCTTGAAGGCGTGGCCGACCTGATGTGGGGGTCTGAGATCAAGACGCTTGACGTAGGTCTGCCGCAAGGCATCAACCTGTGGATTGATGAAACGACCTACAACATCTTCGACTACGGCTTCTTCATCGACAATCTGGACATCGTGGCGACGATCATTGCGGCGCTTCTGGTGGCAGCTCTGGTCGCCTTCAGCCAGTACACCAAACAGGGCCGGGCGATGCGCGCCGTGGCGGATGACCATCAGGCAGCGCTGTCGGTTGGCATCTCACTGAACTTCATTTGGGTCATGGTCTGGTCCGTCGCCGGGTTCGTCGCTCTGGTTGCGGGGATTATGTGGGGCACCAAATCGGGCGTGCAGTTCTCCCTGTCGCTGATCGCGCTCAAGGCGCTGCCGGTGCTGATGCTGGGTGGCTTCACCTCGATCCCCGGTGCCATTGTCGGCGGGCTGATCATCGGTGTAGGCGAGAAGCTGTTCGAATTCGCCTTAGGACCTGCGCTGGGCGGCGCGACTGAGAACTGGTTTGCCTACGTGCTGGCGCTGATCTTCCTCGTGTTCCGACCTCAGGGCCTGTTCGGCGAGAAGATCATCGAGAGGGTTTAGCGATGACCAAACTGATCGCCATCATCAACGTCATCGCATGGGCCGGGTTCTGGGCGTTTGGGTATATTGCCCTCACCTCCGACGATCTTTCCGAAGGCCAGCTGACCATCGCGGCAATCCTGGCTTTTGCGGGTCTGATCATGGGCGTTCTGGCCTATTTGAAACTGGTCCGCGCGTCTGAGGCGAGCGGATATGCCAAGGGCTCAAACCAATTGGACGCTGCGGCCCGGAACCGGGCGCAGGAAGAATGGGGAAAGTAAGACATGTTCTATCGTGAGGCCGGGGATTTCAAAACCTCGTACATTGCTGACAGCCAGACTTTCCCGATCAAGTTTGACCGGTATCGCTACTATGTCGTGCTGGCGGTGGCGTTCGGGATCATTCCCTTCATCATCAACGATTATTGGGCGAACGCGCTGCTGCTGCCCTTTCTGATCTATGCCATCGCGGCGATCGGGCTCAATATCCTTGTGGGCTATTGCGGGCAGGTCTCGCTGGGCACCGGTGGGTTCATGGCTGTGGGGGCTTATGCCTGCTACAAGCTGATGACCGCTTTCCCGGATGTCAGCATGTTCATCCACGTGATCCTAGCAGGTGGCATCACGGCCTTTGTGGGCGTGTTGTTCGGCCTGCCGAGCCTTCGGATCAAGGGGTTCTATCTGGCGGTGGCGACGCTGGCGGCGCAGTTCTTTCTGGTGTGGCTGTTCAACCGAGTGCCGTGGTTTTACAACTACTCGGCCTCCGGGCAGATCAACGCGCCGGAACGGGACGTGTTTGGTATCATCATCACCGGCCCAAATGCTCCGGCATGGGCGACATATCTGTTCTGCCTGATCTTTCTGACCGTCTGCGCCATCCTTGCACGCAACCTGACGCGGGGCACCACGGGCCGGACATGGATGGCGATCCGCGACATGGATATCGCGGCCGAGATCATCGGCGTGAACCCCCTCAAGGCCAAACTGACCGCCTTTGCCGTCAGCTCGTTCTTTGTGGGCATCGCGGGAGCGCTGTTCTTTGCGGTCTATCTGGGCGCGGTCGAAGTGGGTGAGGTCTTTGGCATCCAGAAATCATTCCTGGTGCTGTTCATGGTCATTATCGGCGGATTAGGGTCTATTTTCGGGTCCTTTGCCGGGGCGGCCTTCTTGGTGCTTCTGCCGGTGGTTCTGAAAGTGGTCGGTGTCGATGTTCTGGGCTGGCCCACGGATATCGTGGCGCACCTGAACCTCGTGATCGTAGGCGCGCTGATCATCATGTTCCTGATCCTTGAACCGCACGGGCTGGCGCAGCTGTGGCGCGTCGCCAAAGAGAAACTCAGACTCTGGCCATTCCCGCACTAGGGACCGGCCCAATCAAAAAAGACGGGTGCAAACGCCCGAAACCACCATCGGATCAATCAAGGGAGGAGACACCCGATGAACAAGACACTGGCAACCATGGCGCTGGGCGCCCTGATGGCCGCAGGGCCGGCGATGGCGGATCTGGTCATCCCAGACCTCAGCTATCGCACCGGGCCTTATGCCGCGGGCGGAATTCCGTTCTCGGACGGCTACAACGACTATTTCACCCTGCTAAACGAGCGCGATGGCGGCATCGGCGGCGTTCCGGTGCGCGTGGTCGAATGCGAGACGGGCTATAACACCGAAAAAGGTGTGGAATGCTATGAATCCACCAAAGGCGAAGGTGCGCTGGTCTATCAGCCGCTGTCCACCGGGATTACCTACCAGCTGATCCCTAAAGTGACCGCCGATGGCATCCCGCTGCACACGATGGGCTATGGCCGGACCTCGGCTGCGAATGGCAAGGTGTTCAGCAATGTGTTCAACTACCCGGCCAACTACTGGAACGGGGCCTCGGGCGCGATCAACTATCTGCTGAGCGAGAATGGCGGAGATCTGAGCGGCAAGAAAATCGCGCTGGTCTACCACAACTCGGCCTATGGCAAGGAACCGATCCGCACACTGGAAATGCTGGCTGAAAAGCACGGCTATGAGCTGTCTCTGCTGCCCGTCGACCACCCCGGTCAGGAGCAGAAATCGCAGTGGCTGCAGATCCGCCGTGAAAAACCGGACTACGTCGTCATGTGGGGCTGGGGCGTCATGAACCAGGTCGCCGTGCAAGAGGCCGCCAACATCCGCTTCCCGATGGAGAATTTCATCGGCGTCTGGTGGTCGGGCGCTGAGTTCGACGTCGAACCGGCAGGCGAAAAAGCCACTGGCTACAAGGCGTTGACCTTCACCGGTCTGGGCGATGATTACCCGGTCTATGATGAGCTGCGCAAATATGTCGTCGATGGCGGCAAAGCAGCCGGTGCGGGCGATCAGCTGGGTGCGGTGCAGTATAACCGTGGCCTCTACGCGGCGATGCTGGCGGCCGAGGCGATCAAGACCGCGCAGGAGATGCACGGAGTCGCCGAAATCACACCAGCGATGATGCGCGACGGTATGGAAGCGCTTGAGATCACCAATGCCAAGATGGAAGGTCTGGGTATGGCTGGTTTCGGGCCTGAATTCTCAGTCAGCTGTGAAAACCACGGCGGTCCCGGTCTGGTTGGTGTTGTTCAGTGGGACGCGTCGACCGGAACCTGGAACAGCATTCAGGATTTCATGCCGACCGATGCCGAAGTGATCGGTCAGCTGATCGCGGAAGACTCCGCCGCTTATGCAGCCGAAAACAACATCGAAGAACGCTGCAACTGATGAACCCTAGGGGCGGCGGGCAGCTGCCGCCCCGACCCAGACACAAGGCATGAGGACACGCGCTGATGCTGGATGCGGCCCAAACCACGGATGTGCAGGCGGAAACCCTGCTTGAGGTCAACAATATCGAGGTGATCTACAATCACGTGATCCTCGTGCTGAAGGGCGTCAGCCTGACGGTTCCCAAAGGCGGCATCACGGCGCTGCTTGGAGGGAATGGTGCTGGCAAGACCACGACGCTTAAGGCGGTGTCGAACCTGCTGCATTCCGAACGGGGCGAGGTTACCAAGGGCTCGATCAAATATCGCGGCCAAAGCGTGCATGAAAGCGACCCGGCGGATCTGGTGGAAAAAGGCGTCATTCAGGTCATGGAAGGCCGCCACTGTTTCGAACACCTCACGGTCGAGGAAAACCTGATGACCGGGGCCTATACACGCAAGGACGGCAATGCCGCGATCCAGAGCGATCTGGAGCTGGTTTACAATTACTTCCCGCGCCTGAAAGAGCGCCGCAAAAGTCAGGCGGGCTATACCTCAGGCGGGGAACAGCAGATGGTCGCGATGGGCCGCGCGTTGATGTCACGGCCCGAGACGATCCTACTGGACGAACCCTCGATGGGGCTTGCCCCGCAGCTGGTCGAAGAGATTTTCGGCATCGTAAGAGATCTGAACGAGAAAGAGGGCGTCTCGTTCCTATTGGCCGAGCAGAACACCAACGTGGCGCTGCGCTTTGCCCATTACGGCTATATTCTGGAATCCGGTCGCGTGGTGATGGACGGCCCTGCTGCCGAACTGCGCGAGAACCCGGATGTGAAGGAATTCTACCTCGGCATGTCGGATGAAGGCCGCAAAAGCTTTCGCGATGTGCGCTCGTACCGCCGCCGCAAGCGGTGGTTGTGATCTGATGGAGGATATGGCGATGACCTATTTCGACGCACTCGAAACGCGCTCGGCGGATCAGCGCGCCTCGGATCAGGCGATGGCGCTGCAGTCGCAACTGGAACGGGCGCGGTCTGCGCCTGGGTTCATGGCGCATTTCGCTGAAACAGACACTAATACGGTGAAAACGGCCGAAGACCTGCCCTTGCTACCGGTGCTGCGGAAATCCGATCTGACCCGCGCGCAGGCCAGCCGCCCGCCTTTTGGCGGCTTTACGGTCAAACCGGCGCGGCACTTTCAGCACGTGTTTCAATCCCCCGGCCCGATCTATGAGCCGGGCAGCACCGACCACGATTGGTGGCGCATGGGCCGGTTCCTGAACGCCGCCGGTGTGGGTGCGGGCGACATTGTTCAGAATTGCTTTGGCTATCATCTGACACCAGCGGGTATGATCTTTGAAAACGGCGCACGCGCAGTTGGCGCGGCTGTTCTACCAGCCGGAACCGGTCAGACCGAGCTGCAGGTGACTGCCGCTCGCGATGTAGGTTGCACGGCCTACGCGGGCACGCCGGACTATCTGAAAGTCATTCTGGACAAGGCCGATGCCATGGGCGTTGCGCTGAGTTTCTCAAAGGCCGCTGTTGGCGGGGGCGCTCTGTTCCCCTCGTTGCGGCAGGAATATGCGGATCGCGGCATTGCCTGTCTGCAATGCTATGCCACGGCCGATCTGGGCAATATCGCCTATGAAAGCGCCGCAATGGAGGGGATGATTCTGGACGAACACGTCATCGTCGAAATCGTCACCCCTGGCACCGGCACTCCGGTTGCGCCCGGTGAGGTTGGCGAGGTCGTGGTGACCTCTCTCAACCCAGATTACCCGCTGATCCGGTTTGCGACCGGCGATCTGTCGGCCATCATGCCGGGTCAGTCACCTTGCGGTCGCACGAACGCTCGGATCATGGGATGGATGGGGCGTGCCGATCAGACCACCAAGATCAAGGGCATGTTCGTCCGGCCCGAGCAGGTGGCCGCGTTGGTCGACAAACATGCCGAGATCGTCAAAGCCCGCGTGATCGCGGCCCGTCAGGGTGAGATGGACACAATGACCGTCCAGATCGAAAGCGCGGGTGGCGATGACATGGCCTATGCGAAATCCGTGGCCGAAGTACTCAAGCTGAAAGGCGCGATCGAGGTTGTGGCCCCCGGGTCCCTGCCCAAGGATGGTCTGGTGATAGAGGATCAACGCGTCTATGACTGATATCTGCGGCGTTTGATGCCGCAGATTTGTTGCAAGATTTGTTGTTCTGGGCACTGGCGTTTCCTAGCGTTTTAGTCGAGAAAGAGGACGCTCTCGCCACCTACAAGCCCGGACAATGGCCCAGATCGAATATTCTGAAAATGGATCACGAAACCGCGGTGTGCGTGGCACGCGGCTTTTGGCGGGTATTGCCTATGTCGTGGCGGCGGCTTGTCTGTTGCCAATGGTCGCGGTGGTTCTGGCGGCGCTGACCGGTGGCACGGAAACCATCTCGCACCTGGCTGAAACCGTGCTGCCCCGCTACACGATGACCACCGCCATATTGGTGGTTCTGGTGGCCGTGGGCACGTTCAGCATCGGGACCGGAGCCGCTTGGCTGGTGACGATGACGCGATTCCCCGGCGTGCGCTTGTTAGAAATCGCGCTGGTCCTGCCCTTGGCCTTCCCGGCCTACGTTCTGGCCTATGCCTACACGTTCATACTGGATCATCCCGGTATCGTGCAGGCCACGCTGCGCGATGTGACAGGTTGGGGGCCACGCGACTACTGGTTCCCCGAAATCCGCTCGACCGAGGGCGCGGCTGTGATGCTGACGCTGGTGCTATATCCCTATGTCTACCTGTTGGCGCGGGCGGCGTTCCTGCAGCAAAGCGCCACCGCGTTTCTGGCGGCGCGGGCGTTGGGAAACAGCCCTTGGCTGGCCTTTCGGCGGGTTTCGCTGCCCATGGCGCGCCCGGCCATTGCCGGAGGCGTTCTTTTGGCGATCATGGAGACCATCGCCGATTTCGGAACCGTCTCGTATTTCGGCGTCCAGACCTTCGCCACGGGCATCTATACCAGCTGGTTCTCACTAGGGGATCGCGCAGGCGCCGCACAGCTGGCCTTGTGTCTGCTGACCTTCGCGCTTGTATTGGCTGTGGCTGAACGCACGCGGCGGGGCAAGGCCAAGTATTATCAGGCGGGCAAGCAACATGCGGCTCTGCCCGCGGCGCAACTGACCGGATGGCGCGCGATCGGGGCCTTTGCCCTCTGCGTCATTCCCGTGTTTTTCGGGTTCCTGCTGCCGGTGGTTGTTCTGTTCGAGATGGGGTTGAAATCCGAACAGAACCTGCTGTCGCCGCGCTACCTCGGCTTCATTCAGAACTCTCTGATCCTCGCCGGGACGGCTGCTGTCATCACCGTTATTGCGGCCGTCAGTGTTGGGTTCTTTCAACGCCTGAGACCGGGGCGGCCTTCGACCATCGCGGGATATATCGCGCGGCTGGGCTATGCGGTGCCGGGTGGGGTGATCGCTGTTGGTCTGCTGGTGCCTTTTGCCAGCTTTGACAATGCGCTGGATGCGTGGATGCGCGCGACATTTGATGTCTCGACGGGCCTGCTGGTCACCGGGTCCATCTGGCTGCTGGTGGCAGCCTATATGGTGCGGTTCCTTGCGGCGGCCTTAAGTGCTTATGAAGGCGGGCAGAGTACGGTTCACGCCAATATGGACGCTGCGGCCCGGTCCTTGGGGCAGACGCCTCTGGGCACGCTCAGGCGGGTGCATCTGCCGATCCTGACGCCCTCATTGCTGACGGCCCTGTTAATCGTCTTTGTCGACGTGATGAAGGAACTGCCCGCAACCCTGATCATGCGTCCCTTCAATTTTGATACGCTGGCAGTGCAGGCCTACCGGCTGGCCTCGGACGAACGGCTCGAGGGGGCGGCGGTGCCATCCTTGGTCATTCTCGCCGTAGGGTTGCTGCCTGTGATCCTGATCTGCCGACAAGTCGGACGGCGGTAACACAGGTTGACGAATTGTGGCCCGCTTGCGCATCGGGCTTGATTCAGCGGCGATTTCCGGCAAGGCTTGGGGTATGAACATGCAGCCTCCCAGCCGGTTCCCTACAAACTCGGCCCAGATGCCCGTCGCGTTCGACCGGCGCGAGATGTCCCATATCCTGTCCGTCTACGGTAAGATGGTCGCCGCCGGAGAATGGCGCGACTACGGAATTTCCAACCTGCGCGACATGGCGATTTTTTCGATCTTCCGACGGACCGCCGAGCATCCCATTTATCGGATCGAGAAACACCCTCGTCTGCGCCACAAGCAAGGGATGTATTCCGTTGTGGGGATGGACGGACGGATCCTGAAACGCGGCCACGATCTGCGCACGGTTCTGAGGGTGCTCGAGCGCAAGCTGATCCGCTCAGTTTCTCCGGATTAGAGCCTTCTATGGGCCGTCACAGGCCCGTCGCCTTGCGTCTCTATGCGCGTTATGGCCTGATCCAAGGCCTCGTAAGCGACCGCCATGTGATGCGCATTGGCATGTAGCAGCATGTTCGGCCCTGAAACCCATGCGACATGCCCTTTCCAAAACAACAGATCGCCGCGTTTGGCTTCTGATCCTTCGGGCAGAGTGATACCAAGGGCCTTTTCCTGATCGCCGCTGTCGCCGGGACAGGCGATACCGCAAGCTAGCAACCCCGCCTGAACCAGCCCCGAACAGTCGATTCCGAACCGACTGTTGCCGCCCCACAGATAGGGAGTGCCCAGAAACAACTCGGCCACAGCGACAGGATCACGGTTCAATTCGGCAATCGGGGCCGTGTGGTTTTTTGGGATGAATCCCAGCTCAGTTTCAACAAATCCATCCGTTTCAGAGAGCGCGTGTACGGAACTGCCAAAACTCAGCGAGGCCAGATCGCGGGTTTTCATATCCGCTTGTTCATAGGCATGCGTCGCAGGCGCAATAATCCTGTGGGTCGCGGTCCGCTGAGGCCCCAATTGGGTCGAGCGAACCCATCCGACATAGCCATCCTTGTCAGCCTTGATATGGCTCCACCCGTTTTGCTGTTCTGAACGTTGTACCGTGTCTCCGAACAGCAACTGACGATCGCGCGGGCCATCGGGGCTGCGCAGCAGATCAGTAACAGGGTCCACGACGCTTAGGCGGGTCATAGGCCCAAGATCTCGGGCAGTGCGGTCAGTAGGGCGCGTGGGCCTTGCCCCAGCCCTCCCTTGCTGCGACCCGGTTGTTTGCTGGGCTGCCAGGAATAGATGTCGAAATGCATGTAATTGCTGTCTTCAACAAAGCGACGCAGGAACAGGGCTGCGGTGATGGAGCCTGCAAACCCGCCCGAAGGCGCGTTGTCCAGATCGGCGATTCCAGGTTCGATCATCGTCTCGTAGGGTTCGTGAAACGGCATACGCCAGACCGGATCGGCGGCTTGGGCGGCAGCCTTGCTCAGTACCCCGGCGGCGCGATCGTCATCTGTATAGAACGGGGCCAGATCGGGCCCCACGGCCACACGGGCCGCACCGGTCAGGGTCGCCATCGAGATCACGAGGTCCGGTTTCCCCTCATCCGCCAGCGCCAGCGCGTCGGCCAAAACCAGCCGCCCCTCGGCATCGGTGTTGTTGATTTCGACGGTCAGGCCCTTGCGAGAGGTCAGGATATCCCCTGGCCGGAAGGCGTTGCCTGCGACCGCATTCTCGACCGCCGGGATCAACACCCGCAGTTGCAACGGCAGGTTCAACGCCATGATCATCCGGGCAAGGCCAAGCACATTGGCGGCCCCGCCCATATCCTTTTTCATTAGACCCATCGACGCGCCCGGTTTCAGGTTCAGCCCGCCCGTGTCGAAACACACACCCTTGCCGACAAGGGTCAGCGTCGGTCCGGCCGCGCCCCAATTCATCTCGATCAGGCGCGGGGCCTGATCTGCGGCGCGCCCGACCGTGTGGATCGTCGGGAAGTTCTGCTCCAGCAACGCGTCGCCGGTGATCGTTTTGCAGGTGGCTCCGAATTCGTCCGCCAACGCCTCGGCTGCCGCTTGCAGTTGATCCGGCCCCATATCAGAGGCTGGCGTGTTGACCAGATCGCGGGTCAGCGCCTCGGCATTTGCCAGTACCTCCAACCGCGCGGCATCAACGCCTTGAGGCGCAACCAGACGCGCTTTGGCGGCGGATTGAGGGGCATAACGATCAAAGGCGTAACCGGTCAGCAACCAGCCCAGACACTCCATCTCCAGATGCTCCGCCGGGACGCCGGCCGCGATGTGGTAGCTGCCTTCGGGCAGCGCATCCGCCGCAGCAGCCAGAGGGAACCGCTTGCGGGCGCGCTTGCCCTCGGTCCCGTATCCGGTCAGCGCGAACCCCGCACCGCCGTCCGTACTTGGCACCGTCAGGACCTGACCCAGCGCGCCCTTGAACCCGTTCGCTGCAACCCAATTTCGGATGTGATCGGACTGACCGGCCAGCCATTCGTCCAGATCAGGTTGCGCCACCACATGCAGCGGCACAGAGGTGTCAGAGGGTCGGGCAAAGCTGAGGGTCATAGGCGTCTCGGGCTGAGTGAATTTGCGACCAGACTATCCGCCTGCGGCCTGCCCGCAACCCCCGTCACACCGAAAGGTCTTGCTGATCCCAGATCGCGGTCAGTGAGCGCTCTCCAACCCGGATCAACCGACCCAGCGTTGCACCTGCTGCAACCGCATCGCCCGCATCCACAGCACCGGTGACATCGCCCGCAACCCGCGCCAGCGCCGTCATTCCGATCTGATCGGCGATTGCCACCAGCGATTTGGAGCATTTGCGCAATGCCTCCCAATCGCGCTGCCGCCAGTGCCGTTCGCAATTCGACAGGCGCACAGCCAATTCCTCGACCGTGCGGCAAAGCACGTCCAGCGCGTTCTTGTCGCCCAATTGCCGGCACAGCCCGCTGAGGCGATCCGGATCCAGTCGCACGGTTTCTTTGTGTTCAAGCCTGAGTATGTTTTCCACCACATTCACCCTAGTTTCATCGCCCCCACGGCGTGGCATTGATCCTTGCTGTCAATTCCTTTGCAAAACCTTGCGATGAATTTGGATAATGGCTCGAATTTTTCTTGAATTCGGTTTACAGCAGCCTACGCAACGAAAGACGGGAATGCCGAAATGGATTTAGCCAAGCCTTTGCCAACCTATCTGGTGAAACGGTATCACGGCTGGAAAGCAACGACCTATTCCGAAAATCAGGTCTGGTATCGGCGTTTGGCCGACGAGGGGCAGCGCCCCCGTGCGATGGTCGTTTCCTGTTGCGACAGCCGGGTTCACGTGACCTCGATCTTCGGTGCCGATCAGGGTGAGTTCTTCATTCACCGCAACATCGCCAACCTCGTGCCGCCTTACGCTCCGGATGGCGATCACCACGGGACCAGTGCAGCCATCGAATACGCCGTGACCGCGTTGAAAGTGGCGCATCTGATCGTGCTAGGCCATTCGCAATGCGGTGGGGTGCAGGGCTGTATCGACATGTGCAAAGGGCAGGCCCCGCAGCTGGAAGCGAAAGAGAGCTTTGTTGGCCGTTGGATGGACATCCTCAAGCCCAAGTTTGAACAGGTTGCGGATATCGAAGATGGCGTCGAGCAGGCCCGCCAGTTTGAACGTCAGGCCGTTGTTGCGTCGCTGGAAAACCTGATGACCTTCCCGTTTGTCTCCGAGGCGGTCAAGAACGACACGCTCAGCCTGCACGGGCTTTGGACAGATATCGGCGCGGGCGGGTTGGAGTGTTTCGATCCCTACCAGAAAAAGTTCGTTCCGGTCTGACGCCCGAATGTCGCGGTAAGTGGCAGTATCGTCCAATTTTCTATGATATGCTCCGGACAAAGGAATTACCCTTTGGAGCATATTATGAAATTGATAAAACGCGTTTTTCTTGGCCTGATCCTTCTTGTGCTGGCGCTGGTCGGCATTGCGTACCTGCTGCCCTCAAAAGCTGATGTATCCCGCAGCATCACCATCAACGCGTCGCCTGAGGCGATCTTTCCCTATGTGAACTCGATGCAGCAGACCGAGCAATGGTCGCCCTGGCTGCACCGGGACCCCGAGACGAAGCTGACCTATTCCGGGCCAGAGTCGGGGGTGGGGAATATCTTGAACTGGAGCTCTGACGACCCTCAGGTCGGCACCGGATCGCAGGAGATCGTGGCGAGCGTCGAAAACCAAAGCGTCCAGACCGCGCTTGACTTCGGCCCGATGGGGACGGCCTCGGCCGTATTCCTGCTGCAGCCCGATGGAGATCAAACTCTGGTGACATGGGGCTTCGAGTCTGAATTGGGCATGAACCCGATGTCCCGTTGGATGGGGGTGATGATGGACCGTTGGCTTGGCCCGGACTATGAGCGTGGACTGATGAACCTCAAGGTTTTGGTGGAAGGGCAGGGGTGATTATCTAAGATCCATCCCCTCGGGCCAGTTCAACTCCAAATCCAGTGTGACTGTTTTGGTTTCTGCGGGTGCCAAATCCATTTGCCATTCCAGAATGCCACGCCTGTTGTCTTTGTTTTCTTCGTTGGGGCGGGGCTGGGTGCTCCAGGCGATCTCAAGATCGTCCTGTTCGGAATAGGGAACCCGATCCAGAAGACGCAAAGGCCAGCTTTGATCCGTCAGGTTTTCAACACGGATCTCGACCTTTTCAACATGCTGATTGGATCGCGTGATGATTCCGGCATCGCCGCTGCTACGGTTCAGGATCTTCCGGGACAGCGTCAGGCCATGGATCGGTCCAAAGCCCATTTCAACCTCTTGCCTTGGGCCGATTTCCATTGATTCCCCGGCCGAGACAAGAACGCCATCGACAAACCAACGCGCATAGACCGAGGTCGGAAGTTTCTGATCCATCGGGTTGGTGAAACGGGCCGTTCTATAGGCGGATGTATCGCGCGCAGGCACACCGAGGGCGAATATCTCAGCACTTTGGCTGGTCGAATCCAGCGCCACATTGGTCACTTCGTCACCGGTTGAGACCGAGATCGGCGCAGGCAGTGTATATGTCACACCTGTTCCCGCAACCGAGGATGTCTGCGGCAAGCCCGACACGCGTTCCTCAACGATAACAGGCGCTTCGACAACCGGTTCTGCAAGGCTTGCGAAGTTCTGCACGCTTTTCGGGGCGGGCGGTGTCTCTTGAATGCTGCGACGCCATGTCGGTAACCAGGATGCGGCGTTCTGGCCCGTGGGGGCAATGGTTGAAACATGCAGGGTCACGTCGCGCCAGTTTTCCCCGGTGTCCTGTGAGATCAGGATGTTACGGTCGATCCGAACGGTTGGTTCGTCTTCAGTTGTTAGGTGGAACTCGTACGCGGGTTGCCACTCCGCCGCGTAGGCGTCGATATAGGAAACGGTCACGTCGCCCTGCGTCGCTTGCGTGACCCCGACGTCTACGGCGACGTAGATATGGGCCGTGGCTTCCGGAATCAGCGCGGCCAGTTCGGCTTGCGCGACCTCAAGGTCTTCTTCCAATTGCTCAAGCCGGCGTTCGATGTCGCGGGCCTCGATCTCCGCCGTCTGGATCTGCTGTTCCGCCCCAAGGGATTCTTCGGCGATCATGCGTGCGATGTCGCGCAGGTTCTGGGGGTCGGCGGTCAAACCTTCATTCTGTCCAAGATGCCCCAGAAACACGAGCGATTGCTGCGCGGCCTCACCGCGCAAACGCGCTGCCGCGGCTTCGTCAAGGACAGCGGTGATCTGATCCTGTATGGCTTCGATCCGATCCTCGGCTTCGCGGATCTCATCGCTTTTGCGGTCCTGAATCGGCAGGCTGTCATAGCGCCAGATAGAGGCCGTCTGTTCCAGACCTTCTGTCAGAATCTGTATCGTTTCCAACGGGTTGCCGCCATCTGCGGGGATACCCTGAATGACAAGGCGATGGGTCCCGGCGGGAAGGTCGTAAGATCCTGTCCGAATGATCTCGGCGCCCGAGGGATAGACGGTGACTTCGCTGACCTGCGTGTCGATCAGGAATGTTTCGGCATGTAGCGCAGTTGGCGCGAGCGCCAGCAGGTAAATCAGAGGTTTCATAATCGCTCTCAGAAATCGGGTCCGTTTTTCCACGAAGGTTGCAGGCACGGGCCTTTTCCGCAAGCGCAAAGAAAAGGGCCGTTTCTAACGAAACGGCCCCTTGCGAAAACTATCAGGTCACGCGTCAGCCCTTCTTCAGAACCTCACGGCCCAGAAGCTCGGCAATCTGAACGGCGTTCAGGGCGGCACCCTTGCGCAGGTTGTCCGAGACGCACCACAGGTTGATGCCGTTTTCAACGGTCGAGTCCTGACGGATACGGCTGATGAAGGTTGCGAAGTCGCCAACGCATTCGGTGGGCGAGACGTAGCCGCCGGCCTCACGCTTGTCGATCACCATGATACCCGGTGCTTCGCGCAGGATATCGCGGGCTTCGTCTTCGTCGAGGAATTCTTCGAACTCGATGTTCACGGCCTCGGAGTGGCCAACAAACACGGGCACGCGGACGCAGGTGGCCGTGACCTTGATCGATGGATCGACGATCTTCTTGGTCTCGACAACCATCTTCCACTCTTCCTTGGTCGAGCCGTCTTCCATGAAGACGTCGATCTGAGGGATGACGTTGAATGCGATCTGCTTCTGGAACTTCTTCGGCTCAACCTCATTGATCGGGTTGTAGACGGCCTTGGTCTGTTCCCACAGCTCGTCCATGCCCTCTTTGCCTGCACCGGACACCGACTGATAGGTCGACACAACAACGCGTTTGATCTTGGCGCGGTCATGCAGTGGCTTCAGCGCGACGACCATCTGCGCGGTCGAGCAGTTGGGGTTGGCGATGATGTTCTTGTTTTTGTAGTCGTGGATCGCCTGCGGGTTGCACTCGGGCACGATCAGCGGGATCTCGGGGTCGTAGCGATAGAGCGACGAGTTGTCGATCACCACGCAGCCCGCCGCAGCGGCCTTGGGCGCATAATCCTTGGTCGCGGCAGAGCCTACGGCGAACAGGGCCATATCCCAGCCGGTGAAATCAAAGGTGTCCAGGTCTTTGGTCGTGAGTGTCTTGTCGCCAAATGTCACCTCAGTACCCAGCGAACGACGGCTCGCCAGCACGGCAATTTCGTCCACGGGGAACTGGCGTTCCGCCAGGATGTTCAGCATTTCGCGGCCCACATTACCTGTGGCGCCGACGACGACGACGCGATAGCCCATTTCATGTCTCCAAAGTTAAGGACGCGCGTTCATAGCCGCGTTGCCGTCGGGACAAAAGGGCTTTTGCGCCGTATTTCGACGAATGACGCCGATTTGAGGCGCTTCAAGCGCTCAGCAGGCGCATGTAGAGGGCCACGAGGGTCTGTGCTTCGCCTTGGATATCGAAATTCTGCTCAACATGGGCGCGGGCGGCCTGTCCGGCCTGAGACAGGGAATCACGGTTTTCCAACATTTCCGCGGCCGCATCGGCCAGTGCCAGGATGTCACCCGGGGTCACCACCCGGCCCAGAGACGGGTCGGTCACGATCTCGGAAAACGCGCCGACATCGGTTGCGACAACTGGCACGCCGCAGGCCATCGCCTCAAGCGGGGTGAGGCCGAAACCTTCCCACCGTTGGGGGGCAATGAACAGGTCCAGCACCTGATACCATTCTGCAATCTGATCGACCGTCACCTCGGGCATGAAGAGGATACGGTCCAACAGGCCCGCCTTGGCGACCTTGTCTTTCTGCTCGGCCAGAAAGCCCGTGTGTTTTTCCGTCGCGCGGCCCATGACGATGCCCGAGACGTCTTGGGACCGGGCACAAAGATCAATCATGGCGTCGACGAAAGCGTCCGTGCCTTTTTGATGGCGGATGCGGCCGTAGCAGCCCAGCAGCAGGCCATCTGGTAACCCTAGCTGTGCGCGAAGGGCGGCTTTGTTCTCAGTTGGGGTAAAGTCGTGCAAGTTGATGCCGTGCATGATCACTTGCGCGTCTCGTTCCAGATAGCCTGCGGTCTTGCGCGAGGTCGCGACAATCGCATCCATCTTGTCGATCAGCCATTTGGTATAACCCGTATGCGCCCGCTGCGAGGCGCTGGTGAACAGCAGTTTCAGCTTCAACCGGAAGATATTGCACAGGATCAGGCCCAGCAGCATCTCGGTATTGCGGCGCGCATGCCAGACCCGCAGCGTGCGACGGGACAGAAAGGGTAGGCGGCCCAGCGGGATATGCGGAATGTCAGCGGGTAGCCCCGGCCCGGTAGCGGCGATGTCGATCTGTTGCGCCTGCAAAGGGACCAGCCGCGCAATCGTTGCCGTCACGCCCGAAAGCCTGCGTTTGAGATTGGGGGCTATGACGACGGGGTCTTTCACCGGGCTCTCCTGATCGTTGCGTCAGTCGACGCTATCCCGGCTGAATAGATAGATCATGCATCCAATGGCAAGGGTCACGGCGAAAAAGCCGAATATCGCCGTATAGGGGGCCGTCGGGCTGACGTCGGTATAAGCGGCGTGAATCTGCCCGGTGGCAAATTGCGCAAGCCCTACGCCGCCGATGCCGAAAAGGTTCAGCAAGGTCACGCCACGCCCGGTCAGATGCGGCGGGATGAAGGCTCGACCATGCGCCATGATGACTGGAAAGCTCGCGCCCAGAAACCCGATCAGCGACAACATCACGACCGAGACCCAGACGGCGCTATCGACCCACAGGCACAAAAGCCCAAGCGCCACCGCACAGAGGACATTGCCGCCGACAATCACCCATTTGCGGGTGCCCAGAAGACGGTCCAACGGTCCGTAGACAAAAGTCCCCGCGATCATCGCAGTTCCCATCACCAACGTGGCCGTCCCGATCTGCGTGGTGGTCAGGCTGAACACGTCGTTCAGATAGGGCCCCGCCCAAAGTCCGCGCAGTGCAGCCGCCGGAGCGTAAGCGACCAGCATCAAGGGCAGAATGAGCCACAAGGCAGGCTCTTTCAGCAGATCCAGCAAAGATCCTTTGTGGTCGGTCTCGACCTTTTTCGGATCACGCACGCTGAACCAGATGCCCAAGGCGATTGCGGCGGACAGAACCGCCAACCCAACCATCGTGGCGCGCCAGCCCATCAGCTCGACAGCTAGCGCGGTTGGGTAGGACGCGACCAGATTACCAACCGACCCGACGCCCAGCATCAGCGCCGCAAGCGTGGCGAACCGAGCTGGGGGGAACTCGCGCGCAAAGATGAAGTACGAGGCCATCAGAACCGGGGAACAACCAACACCGATCAGGGCCATCGCGATGCTGACATGCAGCGGGCTGGTGGCGGCGGCAAAAACAAGCGCCCCTCCGGCCCCGCCGATCAGCAGCAGGACGGATGCGCTGAGCCGTGGTCCAATACGGTCCAGCGCCCAGCCCACCGGCAGCTGCATCGCGGCAAAGACCAGAAACCAAAGGCCCGAGGCGAAGGCCAGATCCTCGGGCGAGGCTCCGATATCACGCGCCAGATCAAGGCTGAGAACGGCAAGGAACGCGCGAAAAAACTGGCTCAGGACATAAGCCAGACATAGTACAACCAAACCTGCCTGCATGAACGGCCCCTTCCTGCGCATTTCCACCGCCCTGATTGGCACGCCGTGGCAAAACGCACAAGCACGTGTACTATGTTGCAAGGGGAGGACAGCGATCACATTCGGGCTAGCTTAACCTCCAATTGGAACAAAGGGGGGACGATGAAAGACCTCCATTCAGATTTTTACGAGACCCTGCCGCTTTGGCACGATTTTACCCTTCTGTCGGACCCGGCGCAGTTTGCCTCGGTTCCGGATGATTGGGTTGTGGGTGTTGCCGACATTGTGGATTCGACGACGCAGATTGCGCAGGGACGGTACAAAACCGTCAACATGGTCGGCGCTGCGGTGATCTCGACCATGATCAACGCTTTGGAGAACAAGCCTTTTCCTTATGTCTTTGGGGGCGACGGGGCTGGCTTTGCCGTGCCCCCCAGTGCGGTGGATATCGCGGCGGGGGCGTTGGCAACCCTGCGGCGCTGGGCCGAAGAGGAGTTTGAGATGCCGTTGCGCGCGGCCCTCGTTCCGGTGGCCGAGTTGCGCAAGGCTGGGAAAGACCTGAGGGTGGCGCGCTATGCCCCGTCTTCCGGGGTGGACTATGCCATGTTCTCGGGCGGAGGTCTGGCTTGGGCCGAGGCGCAGATGAAGTCCGGGCACTATTCGGTTGAGCCCGCCGCGCCCAACGCGCAACCAAACCTGACCGGCCTGTCCTGCCGCTGGTCCAACAGTCCTGCGCAGCATGGCCAGATCGTTTCGGTCGTGGTGCAGCCGACGGCCCAGGCGACCGAGCGGGATTTTGCGGATCTGGCGCAATCCGTTGTCACTATGGCAGCCGAGCTGGATCGTTCGGGGCATCCGGTTCCGGAAAACGGACCTCCGATGACATGGCCGCCGCCGGATGTTGGGCTGGATGCCCATGTCTCGCGCGCGGGGGGCAATCTGTTTGCGCAAAAGCTGAAACTGCTTGGGCAGAACCTGTTGATCGCCCTGTTATTTCTGACGGGCAAGCGGTTGGGGCAGTTCGAACCCGGTCACTATCGGCGGATGGTCAGCCAAAACGCAGACTACCGCAAATTCGACGATGGCCTGAAAATGACGCTGGACTGTGACCCTGCCACGTTGGATCGCCTCCAGCGTATGCTGGATGAAGCCCGCGGGCGCGGCAAAATCCGCTACGGCCTGCACGTACAGGATGAGGCGATGATGACCTGCTTCGTCCCCTCAGCCATGCGGGACGATCATGTTCATTTCGTGGATGGGGCTTCGGGTGGATATGCAAAAGCCGCCGAGGCGATGCGGCGATAGCTTACCGGATTTGGCTTTAAACTGTTACTTATCAGTATCTTACAAACCTTCCCTCTCGGGGCGACTTGAGACTTCCCGCTTTTTCGGCGATGATTCAGCATGTCCGATCAACTCCCCTTGGTATCGCGATCCCTGCCCATCGCTTTGTTGCGCGCCCGAGAAAGGGTGATGGGCCCTATTCGCAAATTACTGATTGATGCCGGGGTGACCGAGCAGCAATGGCGCGTGCTGCGCTTGCTGAAAGAAGAAGGTGCAAGTGAGCCGACGGATATCTCGGAACGGGCCTGCCTGTTGTTGCCAAGCCTGACGCGCATCCTGCAAAAACTGGAAGACAAGGGCCTGATCAAGCGTCGCTGTCACCCAAAGGATCGGCGTCGTCAGATCGTCGAGATCACCGCGAAGGGGGAACAGATCATTCAGGACAATCTGACGGGCATTGTTCAACAGGCCGATCGCATGCGCGCGCATCTTGGTCCCGAAAAGCACGAAACGCTTCTGGATATCCTCAACGAGCTGAAAAACTTCAAAGAGTAACCCCAGAGTTAAAACCCCGCCGGAGAAGGTAGGGGGAATTCTCCGGCGGGGTGGCCAGACCCGGGTTGGATTCTGTGCCTGGCCCAAGGCCGTTGCGTGTCGTCTTACCCGACGGCCCGGCCCACGTGTCGGAAGGCGCGTCAGTCCTGAAATAGGGTCTAACACGGGCGAAACTCCCAGGGGGATGGGCGTATTCGCCTGCCGTCTCCGATACGTTCGCGTCCCAATGCCGACATGTTGAGGCGTCCGCAAGAGGTATCTTCAGGTCACTTCAGTCGTATTGATCTTTCCGGCAGAACTTCTGTGCCGGGCAGGTGGTGGGGGTGCCATCAATTCTTTAATCTACTAGGCGAACTAGCGCGATTTTACCTGTTTCCAAGGGATTCATACGCCCAGATGCGCCGCCGCAGGAATTGGGCGGCTTTGCGCCTGATCTCGCCGCAAATGTCGGCGTGAACCGGCGCATCGCTACGTCTTGCCAGTTGCGTGCCAGACGATAAGCTGCGCGGCGCAACACTCAAGGGATCGCCATGCCGCATCTGTTTTCTCTACCTGAACCCATCTCGATCCCCGTGGTCGGCGAACAGGCGACCTATCCCATCGGTCGGATTTTCTGCGTTGGGCGCAACTATGCGGCGCATGCCGCCGAAATGGGCCATGAGGTAGACCGCGAGGCACCGTTCTATTTCACCAAGTCGCCCGCAAACGCCATTCTGACCGGAGCGAGCGTGCCGTACCCGCCGGGTACCGAGAATTACCACCACGAGATGGAGCTGGCCGTCGCCATCGGTCGCCCCGTGTTCCGCGCCACCCCTGCAGAGGCGTGGGAAGCGGTATATGGCTATGGATGCGCGCTGGATATGACCCGCCGCGATCTGCAGATCCGCGAACGCAACAAGCAGCGCCCTTGGGATCTGGGTAAGGATGTGGAGAACGGCGCTGTCTTTGCGCCTTTGACCCGAGCCGCCGAGTGGTCCCCAGAGGACAACAAGCGCATTCACCTGAACGTCAACGCCGAGGTTAGGCAGGACGCGACATTGCAGGAGTTGATCTGGAAAATTGATGAGATCATCTGCCACCTGTCCGGTTTCTATCACCTGCGCCCCAGCGACGTGATCCTGACCGGCACCCCCGCCGGGGTAGGGCCGGTTGCTGCAGGGGATGAGATTGAAGGTGGGATTGAAGGGCTGGAGCGTATTCATCTGACCCTGACGGATCCAGAATAGAGCCTATTTAGGCTCTTTCAGCCAGTCCTTGGCAAATTCGACCGTATCGAGACCGGCAAATCGGCGCACTCTGTCCAACTCGGAATCCAGTCGTCGCGTGCGCGCATCCGACCAGCGTATCGCGTGCTCCGGCCAGAGGGCTTTGACGCGCAGAATGCCTTCGTCGCGATGGGCTTTCATGTCGATCCGGCCAATCAGCTTGTCGCCTTCCAGCAGCGGAAAAACATAGTAGCCATAGGTCCGCTTGGGCTCGGGCACGAAGACCTCGATCCGGTAGTGAAAACCAAACAGCCGCTCGGCCCGGTTCCGGTCTCTCAGCATCGGATCGAACGGGCTGAGAACCCGGATGCGGCCTGTTGGTGCGGGCAGGTCGCTCAGACCATCGGTCAGATCGGGGCGGGCAAACAGTTTGCGCAGGCGCCCGTCGACGCAAGCGACCTCGACCTCCTCTAGTGCGCCTGATTGCAACCCTTGGGCGCACCAGGTCTTAGCCTCAGCCGCGCTAACGGTATCCCAAAACGCGGCCAGCTCACCCGAAGTGGCAAAGCCAAGCCGGTCCAGTGCCGCATTGCACAGCCAATCAACCGTTGCCTCGGCGTCACAGATTAGCTGACCGGGGCAGAGATGCGTTTCGATCACCCGTTCGGTCAGATCATAGCGTTTCTGAAACCCCTCACGCCCGACAACGGTCAGCGCGCCCGAGCGCCACAGATACTCAAGCGCGGTCTTGGACGGGTGCCAGTCCCACCACCCGCCCGAGCCCTTCTTTTCATCCTTCCCCACGTCGGACGAAGACACAGGTCCATGATCGCGGATGTGGTTCAGAACCGTTTCGAACTGCTGCTCAAACCCATCCCGACGCCAGTTCTTCCACTGCGACCTCAGCAGATCCGCATCGCGCCGAAACCGCAGATGCCAATGCGCGTAATACTCCATCGGAATGACGGCGGCATCGTGGGTCCAGTGTTCGAATAGCGCCCGGTCCCGCTCATACAAGCGCTTGAGGTTACCGCTGCGATAGCTGGGCCTGCGCGAGAACAGGATCATGTCATGCGCGCGTGCCACCGTATTGATGCTGTCGAGTTGAACGAAGCCCAGCCTTTGGATCAAATCCAGCAGATCGGTGCCCTTGGACCCTCCCGAAGGTGTCTCGGCCAGCGCATGGCGATCCATGAAGATCGCCCGCGCCGTGCGGTTGTCCAGCTGTTTCAGCGCCACGATATCAGCGCCGTTTCAGCGTATCCCCAAAGTTGACCTTGGGGGTCAGAGTCACGCGGGTCTCGATCTCGGCATTTGGATCGTCAAGCTGCGTGGCAATGATCTTGGCTGCTTGCTGTCCGATCTCGAGTCGGCAGGCATCCATCGTCGCCAGTTTGCGGGGCAGGCCCTGCAGCAGTTCAACATTGTTGAACCCCGCCAAGCCGATCTGACCGGGAATGTCGATGCCTTGCTCTAGCAGATACAACAGACCACCCGCGCCGATCATATCGTTGGAATAATACAGAAAATCCAGATCGGGCGAGCGTTCCAGCATGGCCTGCGTCATCTCGCGCCCTTTGGCCAGAGCGGAGCCGCCGGAATAGAACTCCCGATCCTCGATCTCGATTCCGTGCTTGCCCATAACCTCGGTGAAGCCTTCGAACCGTTTTCGCGCCCTGTGATCCAGAGGCATCTTGGTGCCCATGAAGCCGATATGCTCATAGCCTGCTTTGAGGATCGCCTGCGCCATTTCGCGCCCGGCGCGACGATGAGAGATCCCGACCATCGCATCAACCGGCTTGCCGTCGGTATCCATGATCTCAACCACAGGAATTCCGGCCGAATCCAGCATCGCCCGCGCCGCGTCGGTATGCTCCAGCCCGGCAATGATCACCCCTGAGGGCCGCCAGGAGAGCATTTCATACAGCACTCTTTCCTCTTTCTCAGGCAGGTAGTCGGTGACGCCGACCACAGGCTGCAGATCGGTGTCTTCCAGTACCTGATTGATGCCGGTCAGAACCTCGGGAAAGACCATATTGGACAGGGATGGAATGATCACCGCCACCAGGTTGACCCGGCTAGAGGCCAGCGCGCCCGCGATCTTGTTGGGCACGTAGCCCAGTTCCTTCGCAGCGGCCAAAACGCGGGTGCGCGTCGCATCCGACACATCGCCCCGATTGCGCAGGACCCGGCTGACCGTCATCTCGGATACCCCAGAGGCCTCAGAGACATCGCGAAGGGTAAGCGGGCGTTTTGTTTCTGTGTTCACTGAGGGCACCTGCGTTGTTGTTTTATCCGATGCTAGCGTAAACACCCTGCGGTTTACAACTGTTCAGCAATCCCAGAGCAAACCCCATGACAAGCCGAAAAAACGCAGGTAGAGAGGGCTTCGCACGGCCCCGTGGCTCAACTGGATAGAGCAGCCCCCTCCTAAGGGGCAGGTTGCAGGTTCGAATCCTGCCGGGGTCGCCACTGCAGATTCCGGAAATGCCTTCATTCAACGGTGAAAACCTGATCTTAAGGTCGGTGTTAGCGCGATGGCATTTTCCTCAAGCAAAGGTTTGAAATCTGGGTTAGAAATCAAACACGATGTCAATGACTGGCATTGCGCAATACACAGGTACCTTCTTGCCCAGCGGACTAGCCCCTGCCGAACTGATCGCAATCCTTGTCGCCGTGACCGACAACCAGCCGCGTGTTATGACCTTGCTGGGGGGTGAGGCGCTGCCATCGGGGCCGTTCGAATCCTCTCATCGCAGCCTGCAGAGCAGCCTGCGCGCTTGGATCGAGGCGCAGACCGGTCATCCTGTGGGGTATCTTGAGCAACTCTATACCTTTGCGGACAGGGATCGCGACCCTCGGTCCGGGGATGTAGAAACCTCGCAGCGGATCTCGATCAGCTATCTAGGGCTGGTGCGCGAACAGGATGCAGCCGGGGCAGGGCGCCCGTCTTGGCGCAGTTGGTACCGGTACTTCCCGTGGGAAGATCATCGCGACAGCATCCCCGAGGAAGTGCCGCGTATCGCCGATCGCCTGACGGCTTGGGCTGGGGCGGATCCGCTCAAGGCTCAGCGTGTCGACTATCTGTTCGGTCTGAATGGTAAGACGTGGAACGAGGAACTGGTTCTGCAGCGCTACGAGTTGATGTATGAGGCCGGTCTGGTCGATGTGCCCGAGTTCGGCCTGCCCATGGCGGGAGACAACCGCCGCATCCTTGCCACTGGCATTTCGCGGCTACGGGCCAAGATCAAATACTCTCCGGTCGTGTTCGAGCTAATGCCCGAAAGCTTTACCCTGCTTCAATTGCAGCGCACGGTCGAGGCGCTGTCGGGCCTGCACTTGCACAAACCCAATTTCCGCCGCCAGATCGACCAGCAGGAACTTGTTGAAGAAACAGGCGAAATCTCGAGCGGCACCGGCGGCCGCCCGGCGCGTCTGTTCCGATATCGGCCTGCTATTCTTGAGGCCCGCATGCTGTCGGGCGCAAGGCTGCCTCTGTCCAAGTCCTGAGTTGCGCTTGACATAATCTCGAATCGAGAATAATCACATCTCAAATGTACTCGAATCGAGTATAATTGGAGGAGCCAATGAAAGATTTCCGCCTGCCAGAGTTGTACGATCGGGTTAAGCAAGTCATTCCGCCAGCCGAATGGATGCAGTACGAAGAGGATCTGGAAGCCATCCTCGACCTGAAGCAGCAGAAGAATGCCGTCATCCTTGCGCACAATTACCAAACGCCCGAGATCTTTCACGGCGTGGCCGATATCGTAGGCGACAGCCTTGCCTTGGCGCGCGAAGCCGTTGAGGTCGACGCTGATGTCATCGTGCTGGCGGGCGTGCATTTCATGGCCGAAACTGCCAAGCTGCTGAACCCTGAAAAAACCGTGCTGATCCCGGATATGGGGGCGGGATGTTCGCTGGCAGATTCTATCACGCCCGAAGATATCGCGCTGTTGCGCGAAGCGCATCCGGGTGTGCCGGTGATCACCTATGTCAACACATCGGCCGCGGTGAAGGCCGCCTCAGATATCTGCTGCACCTCGGGTAACGCGGTGAAAGTGGTGGAATCCCTCGGGGTACCGCGCGTGTTGATGATACCGGATGAATACCTCGCCAAGAACGTCGCCAAAGAAACCGAAGTCGAACTGATCGCATGGCACGGGCATTGCGAGGTGCATGAGCTGTTCACCCCAGACGACATTCGGGCGATGCGCGAGGCATGGCCGGGTGTCACGGTGCTGGCCCACCCGGAATGTCCCCCCGAGGTCGTGGCCGAGGCGGATTTCTCAGGCTCTACCGCCGTGATGTCGGACTTCGTCGGCGACAAGAAACCGGCAAGGGTTTGCCTTCTGACCGAATGCTCCATGAGCGACAATGTGGCACTGAACCACCCGGATGTGGAATTCGTGCGCCCGTGCAACCTCTGCCCCCACATGAAGCGCATCAGTCTGCGCAAAATCCGCGAAGCGCTGGAATTGGGTCGCCACGAAGTTACCGTCGATCCGGCCATCGCTGACGATGCGCGCCGTTCGGTCGAGCGGATGCTGGCCGTGAAATGATCCGGCTTGAGGGGCTCCACGACCGGATCGCCATCATCGGTGGCGGTATCGCAGGGCTGGTGGCCGCACTGGAACTGGCGCCGCAGCCTGTGGTGCTGATCACTCGCGCCGGGCTGGGGCAGGAATGCTCAAGCGCTTGGGCGCAAGGGGGGATTGCAGCCGCGCTTGGCGCCGATGACGATCCTGCCCGGCATCTGGCCGATACGCTCCGGGCCGGAGATGGGCTGTGTGATGCAACTGTCGCCTCGGGCATCCTGTCGGAGGCCGCCGAGGCGATCGCTGTGCTTGAGCGATACGGCGTCCGCTTCGACAGGGCGCAGGACGGCACTTTTGCCTTGGCGCGCGAGGCCGCGCATTCCCGCCGCCGCATTCTGCATGTTGGCGGCGACCGGACCGGGGCCGAGATCATGTCTGCTCTGACCCGCGCGGTGCAGCATTGCCCGTCGATCACCTGCCTGACGGGGGTTGAGGCCCGACGGCTTGTGACCGCAGACGGGTGCGTTGCCGGTGTTCATCTGCAAGCGATGGGTCAAGCGGCGGTGTTGCGGACCGCTCAGGTCATCATGGCGACAGGTGGCTGCGGGGGGTTGTTCGACGCCAGCACCAACCCGTCCGGCAATTTCGGGCAGGGTTTGGCGATGGCCGTACGTGCAGGCGCAGCTTTGCGCGATATGGAATTCGTGCAATTTCACCCGACCGCGCTGGCTACTGACCAGGCACCTTTGGCCCTGATCAGCGAGGCGGTGCGGGGCGAGGGGGCAGCTCTGATCGACCAGAAAGGCAAGCGGTTCATGTTGCATATCGCGAATGCCGAACTGGCCCCGCGAGATGTGGTGGCCCGCGCGGTGCATCAGGTCATCGCAGGCGGAGGGCGCGTGTTTCTTGACGCCCGCGCTTCGCTAGGCGCGGGCTTTGCCAAACGTTTTCCTGGCATTCAGGCCCTATGCGCAGCGCATGGCATCGACCCCGCGCGTGACCCGATTCCAATACGTCCGGCTGCGCACTATCACATGGGTGGCATTGCCGTTAACCAGACCGGCCAGAGCACGCTACCCAGATTGTGGGCGATCGGTGAATGTGCGGCGACCGGTTTGCACGGGGCCAATCGCCTTGCCAGTAACTCTCTGCTTGAGGCTGTTGTGATGGCGCGCCGCGCCGCCAGCGATGTTGCCGCCAGCACGATGCGAGCCCGGGCCTTTGTCCCCAACCCCGCTGCACTGCCTGATCCTGATCTTGCGACTGTCCGACCGACAATGTCGCAGCATCTGGGTGTGATCCGACATGGCGCTGGGCTACGGAACGCGATCTCGAACCTGTTGCCGCTGGTTCAGTCATGCGGACCGGCATCAGACCCGGCCCTCGTGGCGCTTGCAATCGCGGTTTTTGCCGAACAGCGTCGGGGCTCCTGCGGCGGGCACTATCGTAGCGACTTCCCTGAACCAGAGATTAGTCCGCGTTCAAACCTGATGACCCTGACCGAAATCCTGTCGCATGCGCATTCGGTCAACCAAGAACCCCAGCTGAGGACAGCCTGACCCATGACCGCCATGCCCCTTACCCCGCTGCCGCGCACGATGCTCGAGCCGATGATCCGCCGCGCGCTGGATGAAGATCTTGGTCTGGCGGGCGATGTCACCTCTGCCGCCGTCATTCCGCCGGATCACCAATCCGAAGTCGTCGCGAGCGCCCGTCAACCCGGTTGCATCGCCGGTCTGGACTGTGCGGAACTGGCTTGCGCCTTGGTTGATCCGTCCATCACGGTGACTCGCCATGTGAACGACGGAGACTCGGTTTCGCGCGGCACTGAAATCGCAACACTTCAGGGGCCGTCCCGCAGCCTGTTGATCGCTGAACGAACCGCGCTCAATTTCATGGGCCACCTCTCGGGCATTGCCAGTGTGACCTCTGATCTGGTGCGCCGTGTCGAAGGCACGCATGCCTCGATCGCTTGTACCCGCAAAACAACCCCGGGTCTGCGCGCGCTGGAAAAATATGCCGTGCGCGCTGGCGGAGGCATGAATCACCGCTATTCCCTAAGCGACGCGGTGCTCATCAAGGACAACCACATCGCCATTGCTGGAGGCGTCGGTCCAGCCCTGACCAGTGCAAAACAAACGGTCGGCCATATGGTCAAGATCGAGATCGAGGTCGATACGCTCGCGCAGTTGGAGCAGGTTTTGGAAATTGGTGCAGATGCTGTGCTGCTCGACAATATGACCCCGGCCACCTTGCGCGAAGCAGTGGGTATGATTGATGGGAGAGCCATTGCCGAAGCCTCCGGCGGGATCACACCCGACACCGTGCGCGTCGTGGCTGAAACCGGGGTCGATCTGATTTCCATGGGCTGGATCACCCACAGTGCACCCTGCCTTGATATCGGCTTGGATTTCGTCGCCAGTTACCCCAAAAAACACTGGTCGTAAAAGACTGTACACTGCGGCCTTCGCCGACCTGGGAGGTAAGCATCCTTGATACCTGGAATACAAGTAATCACAGAGTCGAAGGTCTAGTAGAATTTAACGGGACCTAATCTCGCTCATTCAGAGAGGGAGGTCATCCTCACAAGATGCTTTCCAGGTAGGTCAACGGCTTGAATATGTGGGTGATACCAGTGTTCGTCCAGTTGCTTAGAAACTATTTGCTCTCCGGACTTTGCGACCGCTGCTGATCTTGTCCGTAGCTAGAACTATTTTTTCCGGTGGTATAGTTGTGATCGAGGTCTTTCGGGACCCATCGTGTGAAGTACAAGACCCCTGCTTTCTCAAATGAGAATGGGACGGTTTTGTTCTCCAGCATGTACTAAGCCTTTGGTCAGCTCCAGTTAAAGCCGAAGGGAAACAATATCTTACTTGCTGGAAGTGGTGCCCGGGGGCGGCATCACTCTCTTACATAAAATCAATAGCTTAACAAGAAGTGGGACACGAGAACTTCCCACATGATTCCACAAGAATTCGCAGAAAATGTCCCACTTATTTCGTGTTCAAGCCTGTCGTTTGGCACGACTTAAGGCTCGTGCAAGTACGGCTTCGTCTTGCAGGAGAGCGGTTTCTTCTGCCTCCAATCTTTCGAACAGCGGTAGGTACTGTGGGCCATCCCTTTCAATGATTGCGGCAAGGATGTCTAACGCATCTCGGATTTGCTCGAGCTTATTCAAGTGAGACCTCCACCTTTACTGTAAACCGGGACAGCTTGTCCCTTAATGTTGTGAGAGATACCCCCGCCATACGTCCCGTGTTCGAAAGAATGCTTGCAAAAGCCAAGCAAGACGCAACATCAGAGCGGCGCATCTGCATAACTTCTGCCAAAATGGATAGGGCATTTAGGGACCTTGCCGCAGCCGACGCTGCGATCTCCAACCCAACCAACCCGAATGTCATTTGGCTATTACCCGACTTATCAACGAACCCCCTAGATCCCAAAGATGCGATCGACAATTACCATACGTGAAGAACGCTAGACTGTATCAACATGCTGCCTACGGCAGCGCCGTAATCATGTGGGAAAGTCGTGAGATCTAACCAATTTCGGCTTGTGCAGGCATTCAAAACAACAACTTATCAGCTCACCATCCAATCGAATTGAACTCCTGAAGACAAGCATCGCCGTAGGGACGTTCGATTTGGCGAGCATGCATCACCAGGCCGAGCACATGATTACGGATACCGAACGGTGTAGCATTCCCATTGTGAAGACAATGGATAGCCGGTCCGTGCTTTCGAAGGTGATAAAGGTGCTGCCGAAGTCTCTGCTTGAATTCGCGGGTTAGTCTTGGTTCTTCACCATCAACTAGTAGCCCTAAAACAACCTTTCGCGCGCCCGGCGAGGAAACGGTAGTTTTTGCTACATTCGGGGAAAATCCATTCTCTGAAACTATTTTGCTTATTTCGCCCAATATCGGCCGCACATCCGCGCGATCAATTTTTTTGGAGGTCGAGAATGTTAGGTCATCTGCGTAGCGTGTGTAGGTAAATCTGCGCGCGTCTGCGAGATTTGAAAGTGCTTTGTCAAGATCCCGAGCAGCTAGATTGGCGACTCTGGGGCTAGTGGGCGCTCCTTGTGGAAGATGCCCCATAAAAGCGTTAGTGTATTCACTGATTTCTCGGGCCTGCCAAGGAGAGTGGTAGCGTTGATGGTATTTGCGGCTTGTGCGGTTTCCCACCCGCGTACAGAGCCGAGCCAACTCAAAAGCTACCAGTGGTTCGTAACCGATGTCGTCAAAAACTCGGTAAACCTGACGTTCAGTAATACTCTCAAAAAAATTCTTGATATCCATCTTAATCAGCCAGCGCGCTCCGCAGTGCGGTGCAGCGGCTTCAAGTACGGAGTTTCCGCGAGAAAACGCTACGCTAGCAGGGTGTGGTGGAACGTGTTCCAGCACGTTGACGTTCAACCAACGCTGCAAGTCCATTAGCCAAGGGGACGGTACAACGATAGTTCGAAACCGTAGCTTTTCGTTTGGTAATGGGCGTTTTCTAATACGAAAAACGCTGTATGGCTCGGGGTCTTCGCGCCGAACAAGGCGTCTCAGTCGATAATAAGGGGTATCGGTGAGGTGTCCAAGATGTCTGAGCGAGAGAATAGGCTCGACACCGGGAGACCGGATCAAAACGTGCGACGCAACTGTAACTGCATGTGAAACAACATTTTGTTCACAACCGGCTTTGCCTGCTGCCGCTTTAAATCGTTGAGGCCGCCAAGCAGTCATTTGCTTTGACTCCGCAAGGATGGGGAGGATAGCGCCGTGCAGAAAGGCCGCGCATCGTCGCACGGCGCTATCCACGTCAGCGCGGCAAGGAAGCTATTCCGCAGGCACGCAGATTCTGCTGCCCATAAAACCCGTTCTTTCGACCGGATTTCGGCGTCGGCTCTTGCAGCCGACATCATCCAAATTTCCTTCTTGGTGGCCTCAACGATTTTGGACAATAGAACTCAGCGTTGGTTTTGGGAAGAGGCCGGGATGGCTCTTTGTGTGAGCGCAGATACGTTAGAGCTTCATAGGCCTTCTTTGTCAGCCGCAGGTTTGCGTCAAGGTAACCGTCTCTCCTAGCTTCCACTACATTTTGCTCTACTTCCGAAAAAGTTAAGCCGGTTCGAGCTGACACGGCGAGAGTACTGCGAGTTGATCTCTTTAAAGCAGAGAGAACTAGCATTCTATTTTGTTCCTGCTCACATATGCCTGCAAATCGAGGCGCTGCAGCCAGACGTTTCTCCCTTAACCTATGCAGCGCTTGTTCGATTTCTTTCGATCGAGCAGCTTCTTTACGTGCAGCGCCCAACAAAGAAGAAGAGCGCCGGGGAAACAGAGGGGTCCAGCGTGTAGTTTTAGTGTGCAAGATCAATGGCGCGTTATTGGGAATTCCATGATCAAAGACGATTAAAGCGCCAGCATCTCCGTAGCCCAATGCGGTACGGTCATCGGAAAGCTTTCTTGGACCATAGCGATCGCATACTTCGGAGATGCTACGGCTGTCTTCTGTGGCAAGATTTGCGATGGTTGGACAGCCACGATGCAGATGAACTAAAGGTTTGGACCTGTGTTTTTTGACGTCCTCAACTCCCGACAGTGTTCCTGAGTATGCTGCAACCTCGAAACGAATGTGGTGAGAAGAATACCAGCTCTTGAAGGACCGAACCTTCCATGCAGCTTCGAGGTTGTCTGATGCACGCTTTCCGGAACCTATGAAATCGGTGACCACTACGAACGAACGCACTTTTCTCTTTCTGATCATGTCCGGTCCCGGGTGATCTAGGAACTTCGAAGGGGTTGCACGAACAAGACCAGTAATCAGCGTTGCAATAATTCCTTCGCTTCCCGTTTCACGCGCGTAAGCCCTGCCGGGCGGGACAGGAGCCGGGCCATGACCTTCGGCTCGCCTTGGACGACTTCGGCTCTCCTTGAACATCCGGTTGGGGCCGCTTTTGGGGTGCCTACGGATATGTCGTTCTGCATACAACGCTATTGGTCCGGAACTCTTTTTGGCAATCTCTGAAATAACTGCTCGCAGCCCGGAAGTGAGTTCGTCCGCGCTAACGGTCAAAAGTTCTGACAACAGCTTTGCGCAGGTAGGTTGATCTTCGAGGTCAAACTGGCCGAGCCATTCGACAACTCTTGGACTAGTGAGGTCAATTGGCATTGCAGAAGGGCTTTTTCAGATTTACATAGAACAACTTAGGCGCAAAGCGCAAAAATTTTATTTCTTAAGACTGAAGGAAAGCCAGCCAGAATGCAATTCAAACTGGCATTAGAATGACTCAAAAAACGCTGTAACGCGAGCACACCCGTCAAACACCCGAAGTGAACGTAAATTCGAACTCTATGCACGTGGCTCGCGGCGTGCTGTTTCTGGCGGAGGAACACGGTGTCTTTTGGTATCAATACGTCAAGATGGATCACGAAGCCATTAAAGCCCTCGGTGACGTAGGAGCAACCTATTCGACCGCTTAGGATTGCGCTTATTCTCCCGAAAACAAGGTTTCCAGTTCCACCATAGCATTTTGGATGGACTCTTCGGTCAGACACAGTTTCGCGATCTTCGGACGCCACTCATCGTTGTTTTCGATGTAGTCAAGGACGGCAGACGCTGTTGGTTGCACGCCTTCTTGCTGTAGCGCCAGCGCCGTGTAGTCGATAGTGGCGAGGGTTTCCCAGATGTCGTTGGCTTTGTACTTGAACCGGTCTCGGACCCATGCAGCAGCAGGCGCGAACCCGTATTTTTCGATCCACTCATCCATTTCGCCAGAGGCGCTGCCTATCGCATTCCCTTCGCCGTAATTTCCACGAGCACGTTTGATCCATTGTTTGTCGGTGGCGACCTTGATACCGCCGGAGTAGCGCATGGAAGGGTTGTACGGGCCAGCAGCCTTCCGCAGGTAGGTTTCATCCAAGGCGCTCTCCCCCAGATAGCGTCGGGCGAAATAGACCGCCTTCTGCAGCCGGAAGTTCCCCAAAGGCTGCCCGTTGTCCTCATGGAACGCCTGCACGATTGCTCCGACGAGCGTCGCTTCCTTGAAAGGGGTGTCGATTGATGTTGTCGGCGCGCTGGGCATGTTTACGACGGTCGTTTCCGTTGCGTTAGACAGCGGGTCCGGCTCGGCGGCAGATTTCTCGAATACCTGATGAAGCATCGCTGGGATTAGAGCTTCAACGTCATTTACGGTCGATATACGTACTTTTCGGAGACGTTCCACTTGATTGCACAGCTCAACAAAATGTTCTTGCACACCAATGTCAGGGATCGGGACTCGGATGTGTTCGGCCTTCTTAATTCCGAGAGTGCGGTTCCGCCCGGCACCACCCGGAGAAGCTTCGCCAACCTGCTGTAGCCCTTCCGCAGTCAGCAGATAGAACCGCAGAAATTCTGCATGTGCGAGTTTGGCCTTCGGTACGCATGTCAAAAAGCGGTGCGAACCAACGCGTCCATGGTCCGGGAAACCCGGAACTGCAATCGCGCCTTCCCACGCAAAAACGATGTTGAACAACAGGTCACCCTGATGAATTTCAAACAGTCGTTTGTTTCCTACGTCAGCTCCTGAAAGGGTTGGTTTGTGGAATGTCCCTTTTCCAAAGGACCGGACACCAAGCTCAGGATATTCACCGTCAATCTCAACCTCAACTGGTCGGCGAATTAGTGGGGCGACCTCGGCCAATGCCATGTTTTCAACGCCATCCGTGATTTCTACGAAAGCGTTGAGTAACATCGCTCGGGTGTCGTTTTCTATCGCCTCAAGCTGATCCTGCCGCCTGCGAAGCTGTTGCTCCACGCTATCCAGACGCTCCACCAAGACCCGTTGTTCGTCCAACGGCGGAAGTGGAATTGTGAGGTTCAGAAATTTGCTTTCGTTCAGTCGTACACGGTTTGTCGATCCCTTGCTTGCCTGCCTGCACAAAGAAACGAAGGTCTCTGTACGTGAAAACCACGCCAAAAACCGTGGATCAAGAAGATCGCCATTCACCTTGAAACATGGGAAATCGTTACTGACTACCGCGCCTGAAAGCTTTGCCGGTACGAGACCGAAAGCTCCATGACGTGCGTCTATCTTTGAGATTAGAAAATCATCGGTATGCACTGGTACTTGGCTGACAGCAGCAATGTCCGATCCGTCGCGTACACCTCGTAGCGTAAGCCCTTTTCCCCACAAACGAACGGTAATCTGTCTGTACTCGGATCCCGGCTCAATCGGTATGCGCTCGCGCCTTTGCTCCAGTAAATCGGCGAGTTTAACCTGAGGCCAAGCCATTAGCCCATCTCCGACAGAGTACGCTTGATGTCCTTCAGAATGGAAAAGACAGCTTGCTCTTTTTCTTCGATGCTCGCGATAATCTCCGTTGGTGTCCGATGGTCAGCCACGCCGCCAGAGTTCGGATTCTTTATGTCCAGATTGCAGGCCATTACCCTGCCTGCATCGTCAGTCTTAACGATATTCGGGCCTTGAACTTTCCACGCCCTTTCATTCTCCTGTCTGTCTCTCCACCAGTCTAGGCAGGGCTGTAGCTCGTCATAGGTTAGCGGGGCTGTTTTTGAGTATTTTTTCCGGCCCTCGGGCTTGGGCTGCTCATAGAACCAGATGTCATCGGTCTTTTTCTCCGTGTCGAAAAAGATGATGTTGGTTGCGATGTCTGTATATGGCGCGAAGACCCCTTCCGGGAGGCGGACAACTGTATGCAGGTTGAAGTTCTTCAGGAGATCGGCCTTTATGCGGGCCGCAATACCGTCACCGAACAAAACCCCATGTGGGACGACGACAGCAGCGCGACCTTTCCCTTTGCGCTTCAGTTTTCGCATGATGAGTTGCAGGAACAGCAATGCCGTCTCCGCCGTGCGGCGGTCTTCCGGGAAGTTGTTTAGGATTCCGGTCTCTTCCTCACCACCGAACGGCGGGTTTGTCAGAATGACATTAACGCGGTCGCGGTCACCAATCTCCGAAAGCCGGACTGTGAGCGAGTTTCCGGGGGTGATTTTGGGTGCTTCTAGCCCGTGCAGGAGAAGGTTCATCTGAACAAGCAGGAATGGCAGCGGCTTCGCCTCCCCACCGAAAATGCTTGATGATTGAAGCACCTCCCGCTTTTCGACCGTGTCGGCTTGCTTGGCCATGTGCTCATAGGTTTCGGTCAAAAATCCGCCCGTGCCGCACGCTGGATCAAGTATCGTTTCACCCAATTGCGGATCTGTCACTTCAACCATGAAGCGGACAATCGGACGTGGAGTATAGAACTCGCCAGAATCCCCGGCGGCGTCACGCATCTCGCGCAGCAGCGTCTCATACAGACGACCCAGAGTGTGGATTTCCTCCGAGGAGTCAAAGTGAATGCCGTCAACCAGATTGATGACATCACGCAGCAGGTACCCGCTTTCCATGCGGTTCGAAAGGCCACGGAAGACAGTTGCGATTACATCTTTTCGGCCCCGCATTCCGTTCTCTCCACGGAGATTCCGAAGATAGGCAAACAATCCTGGTCCAATGCTGCCATCAGGGCGCGTGGTTTTTTCTAGTGTTAGGAAGTCGATCAGGTCAGGGCCGGTGATACCACCTTCATCAGCGGCCCAGTCACGCCAGCGATACGGAGCTTCAATCGCCCCGCGGTACGTCTTCCCTGCAATATCCGCTCGTTCTTCTTCGATATGCTCCATGTCGTCCAAAAACTTCAGGAACATAATCCAAGTCAGCATTGGAAGGCGGTCGATATCGCCGCTCAATCCCTTGTCTTTGCGCATGATCTTGCGAGCAGACTTGATGATACTGTCGAGTCTCTGGGCGGTGGTTAGGGGTTTGTTTGGTCGGCGTGCCAAGTCTTTTCACTTTCTTATGCGCCGTACAGGCGTTTTTGCAGTTCATTTACGGACTCCCGCATGGCCTTACCACCACCAAATCGGGCGGCGATCTCGACAACGTTCCCCCAGCTATTGAAAGGGGGGATTTCGAGAACGTCCGGCATCTTGAATTGAGCGGTCCCGTGCTCCGCGTATTTTTCAACGAGGGCGTCAAGGACTTGCCGCGCACCATCTCCGTGTTTCTCGAAGAATTCTGACTCATCACGCTTTAGTCTCTCAGCCCGCTCCCTCCGCGTTCTGAGGGGAGCGTTGTAGGCGAGGTGACATAACAAATCGAAAGGGTCGGCTTCTGGCTTCCCTACGGCCTCTCCGAGAGCCTGTGCGTCGATACCTTTATGTTCAAGTTGTACGATTATTTCGGCACGCCGGGAGGGGTCCAGCCAGTCCTTCCGGAGTTCTGATGCGTTGGGGTAAAGGGTGCGAACCTTGTCCCCCGTATAGTCGGTTAGTTGACGGCAGGCGAGTTGCCTGCCTTCGGAGTCCAATTCATAGACAAGTTGCCGGATTATTTCGACAGTACCACCATCAAAGTAGAATTTGCGTGGCAGGATCGGTTCGTCGTTGTTCGGAAGTGCGTCCACAACTTGATCGATGTCCGTCGTACTGGTCTCGTCAATGGAACTGGTTTGGTCTGTGACATCTGTTTCCGAAACCACTTCGCCTTCTGCGTCGATAGCCTGCTCTCGCTCTCGAACCGGCTCGCCATCGAAGGAAGGGTCCGCGAACTTCTCAGTGGCGGTTCCTGTATAATCGATGATGTTGAAGGCGAGCTTACCGTAGTCTGGTCTAAGTCGAGTGCCCCGGCCTATAATTTGCTTGAATTCAGGCATCGATCCGACAACACGAGCGAGAACCACGTTCTTACAAGTCGGTGCATCTACTCCTGTGGTCAGAAGTTGCGACGTAGTCAGGATGACCGGTGAATCCTGATCTATGTCCTGAAACTTGGCTCGGTGGGCCGAACCAATATCGCCTTCATCAGAGGTGACGCGGCAAACGTAGTCTGGGTGTTCTTTGACTAGATCAGCGTTCAATCGCGCCAAGGCATTTCGCATCTCAAGGGCATGTTCTTGGTTGACGCAGAAAACGATGGTTTTCGCCATCCGATCGGTTTGATGAAGAAACGAAGTCAGATGAGAAGCAAATGCTTCGGTTCGGGCGCGCAACGCGACTACGCGTTCGAAATCACGAGTCCCATATTGGGCATCGGGGATTTCTCGCCCAAAGCGGTCGAGTTCGCCCTGAGATGGGCGCCAACCTGCTGCATCAAAGTCGGAGATGACGCGGTGAACGCGATAAGGGGCCAAGAACCCGTCTGAGATACCTTGAGCTAAGCTGTACTCGTAGACCGGGTCGCCAAAGTATTCATATGTATCCGCATTGTCTTCGCGCTTAGGGGTAGCGGTCATGCCAATTTGATAGGCAGGTTCGAACCACTCGAGAATCTGACGCCAGTTGCTGTCATCGCGGGCGCTCCCCCGATGGCATTCATCCACGACTATGAGGTCAAAGAAGTCCTTGGCGTACTCTTTGAATAAACCCTCTCTGGATTCATCTCCGGCGATTGCCTGATAAATGGCAAAGTAGATATCTCGCCCCTTGCTGATCTCACCACCCGAGATTTTGAAGCGGGCATCGCCGAACGCGGAAAAATCCTTGTCCTTGGGGTCATCGACCAAAACATTGCGATCGGCCAAGAACAGCACCTTTGGCTTCCTGTGTTTTCCCTTGGGGTTCCACCCGCCATTCCAGAGCTTCCACGTGATCTGAAATGCCACTGCGGTTTTCCCTGCCCCGGTGCAAAGGGTCAGCAGAACGCGTTTCTCTTCCTGCAGTATGGCCTGCACAGCTCGATTTACCGCTATTTCTTGGTAGTAACGAAGCGGTTTTTCCTTGTCAGGGAAGGTCGGTGCAAGGAGCTGTTCCTTCACCGTCTCATCCAATCGTTCCGAACGCGTCAGACGCTGCCAGAGTTCGTTTGGGGTTGGAAAGGTAGATAACTCTCGCTCGACGCCAGTCGTGTAATCAACTTCGATGATTTCCCGCCCGTTGGTCGCATAGGCAAACTTCAAGCCCAAAATTTCGGCATATTCTTTCGCCTGTTGTAGACCGTCTCCCGCGTGTTTGTACTTGGACTTAGCCTCCACCACTGCAATCGGAAAATCGGGTCGATAACGAAGAATGAAGTCCGCTCGCTTTTGACGCCCACGACGTGCTTTCCCTCCAACGAAGATAATTCGACCGTCGGTGAAGGTCCTTTGCTCATTGATTGCATAGGGAGACTGGTCCCATCCAGACTCCACAAGCCTCGGAATAATTTCCTTTCGACAGGTATCGGCTTCACTATCCAAAATAGGGAACTCCCACGATTTGCTTATTGATTAGAATTCCCGCCCGCGCGCGATGAGAGTGAACACTTAAACTCGCACAATAAGCAAGTGTGGAAGTCGGGATTTCGGGATGATCCGACCGGGTTTTGAATCAAAATACGCAGCGGGCTAGTAGCGCTTTCAAGCGGTCGGTTGAACGAAGAACCGCGTCAGCGGTTTTTTGTCTCGTGGTGGGCAAGTCAAAGTCCTATAGAATGACCTGATCCAACCAACGGAACGAATGGGACCCAAAGGGGGTATCAGTCGTTTGTAATATAAAAAATATTAAAATTGTTAGCGAACAGTAAACACGTGGAAGATGATTTATTCTCCGTGAGACAGCTTAAGGCGGCGCGAGCGTTGATCGGTTGGTCTCAAGAAGACCTGGCTGTGGCATCTGGTGTTTCTCTGCCAACTATCGCGCGGTTAGAAGCCCAGGACACCGAGGTGTTGGGTGGGCGTGCCGTCACAATCCAAGCAATCCGCTCCGCCCTTCAAGCGGCGAACATTGATTTCATAGGGTCCACCGGTGGGGGTCGCGGCGTTCGACTGGTGCGCCGAAGCTAGACTTGCCTTTTCCACTTCCACGCCCCCGCTCCCCCGAACCACAAAATCCAGGGCATTGTAGGGAGTTAGCGCTTGGAGAAAGTCGCGAATTGCACAGTATGATTGACGCAGAATGACATAATGCAGGGATCAACAGGGAACCACAGGGAGGAACTAGGGAGGTCGAATTTGGGGCGAGAACTCAGCATTATTGTTTAAATACAAGTAGTTATGGTTATTCTTGTTATATATAGGGAGTTAGGGAGGATATTACCTACCCCCCACGCAAGAAACAGGCAATTTGACCAATAATACTTAGCCCCAATAGAAACCGCTCCCTAACTCCCTGAGCGGCTTTTTCGAAGCAGCGTCGGGTGGAAATCCACTCAATAATCTAGTTTTGGGTCCTTCTAGCGATGTGCAACGTGGGTATATTCGCACCACGTTACTCTGGCCGACGAGCAATTTTGGGCAAGTGGGCTTTTCGATTGGGGTTGTTGTTAAAGCCCTAGTATTACTTTGGCCCAAGCAGGTCCTTGAGATTAAGGTCCACTTTAACCGACATTACACGAGAAATTTTAGCTATCAGCCCTTCGCTTGGTCTGATGTTCACCACTTTCCGAACGGCACGGCCTTCGTCTGTCAATTCCGTGCTGAATTCTCCTTCGATAGCGTATCCGTTCGCTTTAAGTGCCTCTACTATCCCAAAAAGCTCATCGACATCCGGCACAATTGCGTTTTCTGACAATTGATGCCCTTGCGTTTGAGCAAGCGCAAACCCGTCAAGAACCTCCCTATCTGTTGCCATTCCTCTGTCGATCAAACCGAGCGCTAGGCTATCCGCAGGAGGGAAAAAATATTGATAGATATCAAGGTCACGCAATCGCGCTTGAATTTCATCAATGTGTTTATTTTGATGGAATAAATCCCAATCAGACTCAGTCAATTCATAAGTTGGCACCGGGCATATACCTTGTTCCCGGTCTCCGGCGAGATTGTCCATGTTCGAAAACTGAGTGAGTAGATCCGTGGCAGTTTGTATGAAATTGCTGTCTTTGGGTTTTGCTACCTTAGACCAGTCCAGGAAACCAAATTGCTCTACCAAGTTTAGGATGTGCGTTTTCGCAGGAAGCGAACTTAGGTATACGGACATAATTAGCTGAGAGGCAGGTTCACCAAACAGCTCTGTGAACATGTCCTCCTTTTTATCCTCCTCTTCTTGGAGGATAGAGGCAACCTGCAACAGTTTGGAAACGTCGATTGTTCCTTCTTCTGTGAAGAACATTTTCTTCGCAGCGTAGGCTAGGTCAATCGCTAGGGGTCGAGCAACGATCACCTTCATTCCCGGCATTGTAGCCTGAACATCGCCCCTCATTAGTGCCGATACTCGCGGGTTGTACTCGCCTGACACTAGAACGACGCGCTTGCCCTTGTCATCTACACCAATAGCTTCAACCGGATGTACCAGACCGCTAGCGCCGGTAATTTCTTTGGCTTCGCGGTATTCAGTATCCAATGCGCTGCAAAACGCTCCCCAGATAGGAGGTTTTTCTTCTTTGTCCTCGCTCATAAAACCTCTTGATAGTTCGCTTCAAATTTTTGCTTCTTGAGATTTGTACCGGCACCTTAAAGCTGTATCGGTGTTTGTCGAGATCGCGATTTCAGGATCGCATCGCTTTCCCACCTCTAACGGTTTTGGGGAGAGGGTTGCACGCACATAGGGGCGCGGGGAAACCAGAGTTCAACGTCTGTAACGACGGCGCATGTTACGTCCGATTCTAATTCGTATGCCTCGCTCCTGCAGTTCTCGTTGCATCAGAACTGCAAACCTGGTTTCCCAACCATCGGTGTGAATGATGCGATCAAATTGACTCGTTCTTTGCTTAAGAAGTTCATTTCGGGGTTTCTGAGACAACTCTTCCCAGTTCTCGTATAGCACGTATAAGGCATTCCCGTATTTCAGGTTTTCAAACACAACGAGATCATCTGAGTATTTAGCACCAATATAGTGGTCGTTTCCTCCAAGACCGCGCATGTACTCTGTCGGCTGGAATTGTTCAAACAGCTGCAGTCGCTCACGAACTGTCTCTTCCGGCACGGGCCTCCGACCGCGTGACAACTCCGAGACTGCTGCTTCAAGATCGCCTGGTGGGAAAAGCTCCCAGTTCAAGCTGCTGGTAAACACAAACTCCGGGTTTTCTGCAGAAACAACACCGGACACTCCAGTGTTCTCTTGTAGCAGATTCACTGCGAACAACAGGTCGTTGTCGAAGTCAGGGGTGTCGCGAAGCAAAACTTCGTCAACAGAGAACACGACACCGAATGAACCATCCGGTCGAACCTCCTGAACTCTGGCCTCGATATGAAACAAGAACGGTGGAAACTCGTCCCGCTCATATACCTCTCGAGGAATAGCTACCGTTGACCAGCCATAGCGAGCACCATCACCAAAATTCTGAATATCGTGATAAAAGTACTTTGTGAATTTGGGCAGGTCTTTTCTAACTTGGACCCAGCCTTCAACGTTGCGTTTTGACCGCGTTCCCATAGTCGATGGTGGAAGCACTTCCCACGAGTTGACAGGGATCAGTCTCTCCTCAGTTAATCCCAGATGATCATACAGCCCCGCGTCGACCTCTTCAGGTGTAATGATCTTCCCCGCCAAAACCTTAATGTTCTCGCCTTCAATGTTCGCCAAATCGGCTCTCAGCTTGGCTGGAATTGACCGGAAACTCTTCTTCCACTTTCCCATAAATTCTTTCCTTAAGAAATTCTCCTAACGCCACCATAGCGAATGTAAATTTTACTTCCATCAACTTAGAAGCACTTCGCACAACAAATGAACTACGTGCCTCACCGCACAGTTTGCATCGGTCTCCAGCCGAATAAAATATACATGTTCTCAATATATTTTCTGACGTCGCTTCTTCGAGGAAGACGATAGCTACACTGATCGTTGCACGATCTGTCGGAGCGGCTCGTTCACTGCTCTTTAAGCCTTTGTACACCTGCTGGCATCAACAAGCTAACAACTTAGGGAGCCAAAGGTGACCTGCTCGAAGCAATCGTACTCTCTACCGACAAAATTGGCCCGCGAGGTCGGCCATGCGGGCATAGAAACTCAAGAGGCATTGGACATCCTGCGAGACACCCCAGACAAAGTTGAGGCGGCGGTGACGTGCGGCCCCGACGCCCTGGTCGTTTACCGACTCGACCCTAACGGGGCGCGGGGGATCGTCAGTAACAAAGATGCAAAGCTGCGGCGCTTTGTGGCCGCCGCCGAACAAGACAACGCCCCGTTGTTTGGCTTCTGCCCGGCGGTTGTCGCTGAGTTTGCTGCACACATAAATATGGGTGTCGCATCCTTGAGAAACGATGCGTGACCGATGTTGCACCAGCGTTTCAAAGATCAGAAAACCCCCGCATTTGGCCCCGAGATTTCGGCCGATGCGAAGTTGGAAGAAGGCGACCGTTTAGTCCGCCTATCATTCTCAAGCGAAATTCCGGTCCTGCGAAATACCGAGATGGGACCGGCATATGAGGTTCTGGGACACGAACCGAGCGAGGTTGACCTGGTGAGGCTCAACAGCGGTTCTGCCCCTGTCCTCAAAGATCACCGGCGTGATGTCGACTCGATGGTTGGGACGGTTGTTTCCGCCCAGATCGAGGACCGCCGGGGCCGCGCAGTTGTTCGGCTGGCAGACACCAAAGAAGGCAACTCAATGCTATCCCGTATCGAGGCGGGCGAAGTGCAATCGGTGTCGGTGGGTTACGCCGTCCATGAGTTGAAACCGGCGGGCGAACCCAACGGTTATGTTCCAACTGCCGTATTGGCTGGCCGTAACCTGGTCACAACCACAAACGCCTCGTCGCTGATCGGAACCCAGCAGATGCACGACGCATTTATTGAGGTATTGAAACCCCAGGTCCGCGTGATGGAATTGGGCGCAACCGTTCTGCCCGGTCTGGTAGAAAACGTATCCATCCCCCGGCAGACGGCCGGATGTTCGGCCGAGTGGATTGAAGAAAATGCAGAGGCAACCGAATCCACACCTGGCTTCGATGCAGTCACGCTGACAATGCACCAGCTTTCAGCCAACACCCGGATTTCCCGCCGCCAACTTAAGCAAAGTCTACCCGCCGTGGATCAAAGACTATCTAACGATCTGCGCGCCCAAATCGCGGTAGCTTTGGACAAAGCTGCAATTGCGGGGAGCGGGGTAGCCGAACAACCAACGGGTATCTTGAACCAAACCGGCATCGGCTCTGTTGAATTGGGGGCCGATGGCGACCTCGTGACCTGGGCAAAGCTCATGGAACTTGTGAGCAAGGTAGAGTCGGCGAACGTCGATCCGGCGACTTTGGGCTTCCTGAGCAATCTCAAAGTCAAAGGCTACCTCATGTCCACTCCGCGCATCGCTGGCACTGACACAATGATGTTGGACCCTGATGCGGCAGCGACTGCAGAGGACTTGCGTCTGGCTGGATACAAAGCCCGGTTCTCCGGCAACGTACCATCCGATCTAACTAAGGGCAGCGGAACCGACTTGTCGGCCGTAATCTTTGGCGCCTGGGAGGATTTTCTGATTGGCCAATGGGGAGGCATTGACCTCATAGTGGACGATGCGACCGAGGCCGCGAAAGGGAATGTCCGGCTGGTGGCTCATTCCGAATGGGACATTGCCGCCCGCCATGCAGAATCGTTCGCGGCAATCCAGGATATACAGACCCCGTAACCGCCTCTGAACGAACTTCCTGCCCCTTCAACGTCTACTCTGTTGGGGCAGGCCACTCTGCGTCAAACATGCTGAGGTCCACATGCTTCAATCAGCCTCAAGTCAAAGTGCTGGCCTTGTCCCGCTTCCAACACGACGCGGCCTCTCAAGGGTGGAATCCGCCGAGTACATTGGTGTCGGCGCGTCTAAGTTTGACGCAATGGTGGCTGACGGTCGAATGCCGAAACCCAAGAAAATTGACGGCAGAAGGGTGTGGGACGTCCGTTTACTGGACATTTCATTTGAGGCTTTACCTGGTGGTGAGGACGCGGACTATAATCCTTGGGATGATTAAATGACCGAGGAGCAAATGAAATTTCGATTGAAATATGTTGTCGAGGATACAGATCGGCACGGCAATGTGCGGCTTTATTACCGTCGCCATGGTCGAAAGATTCGACTACGCGGCCCAGCCGGTTCACCTGAATTCCTGGCAGACTATCGAGAGGCAGCAGCAGGGCTTTCTGAACGCAAAGATAAAAGCCTTGAGGTTGGAAAGGTAATCCCGCGCAGCGTTCGCTGGCTATGTGTTCAGTATTTCAAAAGCGCAATGTTCAAAGAGTTGGACCCACGCACTCAAAAGGTGCGTCGTGCAATCTTGGAACGCTTCTGCAAGCACAAGAACGACGGGGACAAACCTTTTGCTCTGCTACAGCCCAGACACGTCCGTATTCGACGCGATGAAATGTCAGACCGCCCAGAGGCCGCAAACAGCATGGTCAAGGCATTGCGACAGCTTTATCGGTTCGCGCTGCGATACGACCACCACGACGACAATCCGGCGGACAAGGTGGAATATCTAAAAGGTAACGCTGATGGCTTCCACTCCTGGACGCTGGACGAAATCGAAAAGTACGAGGAGGCATATCCCGTCGGTACGACCGCGCGCCTGGCTTTAGCCCTCGCCCTGTACACTGGACAACGACGCTCTGACCTGGTGCAGTTTGGTAAGCAACACATCCGCGACGGTTGGTTAGTCTTTACGCAGCACAAAGGGCGAAATCGCAATCCTGTGCGAATGGAAATTCCAATCATTCCTGAGTTGCAATGCGTCATAGATCAAACACCGACCGGCGATTTGACCTTCCTAGTAACGGCCTTCAATCGCCCTTTCACTTCGAACGGATTCGGGAATCGGTTTCGTAAGTGGTGCGATGATGCGGGCTTGCCGCAATGCTCCGTCCACGGACTGCGCAAGGCTGCGGCAGCGCGGTTGGCTGAGCTAGGTTGTACCGAACAAGAGATCATGGCGATCACCGGACACCGCACCAGCAAAGAGGTAACGCGATACACACGCGCAGCGAGTCAGAAGACACGTGCGCAGAGCGCATTGGAACGACTGTCCGGCAGCAAGAAACCGAGTTGATTCAATTCCAGATTTTCTGGCCTGGCCCTTCTGAGCCAGGAAACTGAAAGCCCATACTGGTCACAGTGTTGATAACCTCCGCAGCAAGCTCTGCGGCATGTCTTTGAGTTTCCAGCAAAAACTGAGTATCGACCGCGCTGTCAAAACGCTGCATGTCTTTCTTTTCAACGTAAAATAGGCGAGAAGCACCGTCGGCATTGGGTGCGCGCCAAGAACCATGGCACAGTGCGTTGCGGAGTCTTGTTGCATTCCTGAGGTCTTTCTCGAAAGCCTCAATGTTAGTGATTGTCGCGTCCGGATTGGTTTCCACAGCCTTAACGTATTCGTTTATTAGTCCTCCCAAGGGATCGGACACTGCTCGCTCTAACGTCTTCCGCCATTTTTCTAGCTCAGCTTCAATCTCTTCTTCCGGATATTGCTTCGTTCCGGTTATCACAAAAATGGCCTTGCCTAAAACTTCCTCCAGGAAACCAAACGTCGCCACCACGCGCCCCAGAGATTCCCAGAACTTCGGCTCATGCCTGTGAGTTGGATAGAACTCAGGAAGGGCGGACTTGTTGACAACGAATTTCATGTGATTGCCTTTGGAAAATCGGTTGGAGTTGGGAACAGAACAAATACAAAAGTGTCCCACTTTCTTGCCCCAAATGGTTCGGTGAGACAATATCTCTAGGTAACATTTTGATATTAAAGGGATATTTTTTTGAATGGTGCCCGGGGGCGGAATCGAACCACCGACACGAGGATTTTCAATCCACTGCTCTACCCCTGAGCTACCCGGGCACGGGAATGGCAATAGCCATTGGGTGGAGGCCTTCTATGACTTGCACCAAGCAGTGTCCAGAGGCTTTTTGATATTTTTTCAGTGCGGACGGCGGGGGATGTCTTCGGGTTCGGAAATCGCGTCCTCGATATCTTCTTCGCGTTGCGAGGGCACGGCGTAGGATCCGTTCAGCCACTTTGCCAAGTCCAGATCCGCACAGCGTTTCGAGCAGAACGGGCGGTATTTGGAAACCGTCTTTTCCTGACAGATCGGGCAGGTCATCGAAGCACCTCGCTTAGAGGGATACGTCCGCGTTTGCGCTGCAGTTCGAAATGGCCCAGTGGTGTCCAGCCCGCGAGCGTCGTTTCGATCCCGTCCGCCTTGAACGCGGCGCGTAGAGCTTGCTCCAGACCGCGACGGTCTTTCTTGGGCATTGGGGCCATGTCGATGGTGATTTGCCCGCCCAGACCGCGCACCCTCAGGGCGCGTGGAAGGGTCTTGGCGCAGGCGAAATTGGCTTTTGTACCGGCTGCGAGCGACGTGTCGGCGCCGGTGTTCACATCCACTGCAACAAGCGCGCGAGTGGGTTCGATGTATAGATGCCCTCCGCCCGGCAGAGGCTCGGCACTGCCACGGGCAATGTCCAGCGCGTCCAGAACGCCGTGGTGTTCGAAACCACCGGCCTCGGTCACGACATCCACCGGGTCGGTCCAGTCTCGCCAGGCCAGGATATGTGGGCCGTCACCCTCGGCCAGGGTTTCAGGCTCGGTGCCCGGATCGTTCAGGACCTGTTCGGCTTGCGTCAGCATGGCGCCGATGTCTTCGGCAATGTCATCCGCATCCGCACCAACGCAGCAGGATCGCAGAATCAGGCCGTAGGCGCTGTCAGCCATGACCTCGTGGGCGATTTCCAGCAGGCGGTCGCGCTCATCCTCATCCTTGATGCTGCGCGAGATGTTCAGGCCCGGAGCCTCGGGCGTGACAATCGCATAGCGGCTTTTGAACAGAACGCGGTCGGTGACCGGAATGGCTTTGCCCGGTTCGGCAAAACCTGTCACCTGCACCAGAAGTAGCGCTCCGGGCGCGAGGCCCTTGACCTGACGCAAAAAGGCGGGCCCGTCTGGAGTGGTGAGGAACATGCCGCCTTGGCCTTTGACCGGGCGATCCGCGCGGGCGCGGTAGATCGTGCCGGGGGGCGGTGCGTCTCCGGCGATCAGAAAATCGTCGAGCTTGCCGTCGACCATCAGCGCGGCTGCTTCGCGGCCCTCGATATGGTCCAGAACGATTGTGCGGCCTTTCATGGCGCCTCTCTGTACAATGGGTAACCGATTGCCTGCAAAAGTGCGGCGGTCTCGGACAGGGGCAGGCCCACGATGCCGGTGAACGATCCGGAAATCCAGGGAATGAACGCCCCGGCGGGACCTTGGATGGCATAACCACCCGCCTTGCCCTGCCAGTCATCTGTCGCAAGATAGGCGTTAACCTCGACATCCGACAAGCGTTTCATCTTGACCTGAGAGACCACGTCGCGCTGCAACATCTGATCGCCGCAGCGCACCGCGACCGAGGTCACGACCCGGTGCCGACGCCCGGACAAGGCGTGCAGAAACTCGGCCGCTTCGCCTGCGTTTTCGGGTTTGCCCAGAATGCGGCGCCCCAGCGCCACCGTGGTATCGGCACACAGGACGATATCCGCCCTATCCGCCTGAACGGCCTGCGCTTTTTCGCGCGCAATTCGGCTGCAATAGGGAACCGGAAGCTCGCCCTTCAAAGGCGTTTCGTCAATGTCAGGAGGGCGCACGGCATCGGGCTGCACGCCAAGCTGCGCCAGCAGGTCCAGCCGCCTTGGGCTGCCCGATCCGAGGATAAACGCCATAAGGTAGAGCGTTACTTGAAGCGGTAGTTGATCCGACCCTTGGTCAGATCGTAAGGGGTCATCTCGACCTGAACTTTGTCGCCGGCCAGAACACGGATGCGGTTCTTGCGCATCTTGCCTGCCGTATGTGCGATGATCTCATGGCCGTTTTCCAGCTCGACCCGAAACGTCGCATTAGGCAGGAGTTCCTTCACGACACCGGGAAATTCGAGCGTATCTTCCTTGGCCATGTTGTCTCCATCATTACGTTGCACTCGCAGAATCTGCGAGGATGTGCGCCTAAATGAGCCTATTTGCCCCTTATTTCAAGGGCGGAATCATCAAAGCGCGGAGAATGTGACAGATTCGACTCGGGGCGGTTGCTCGTCCCAGTGGGTTCGATTCAGGACATGCCCGTCGGCGCGGACATCGGCGATGGCGCTCAGGTCGATATCGGCATAGGTCCAGCCCGGTTGGTTCAGTGTCCCTTCGGCCAGAACGCCGGTTTGCGGAAAGCCCTTGTCAGGCGGGCCAAAAATGCCGCCCGTCCCGGTGTTCATATCCACAGCCTCGGACCAGTCGTTGTTTCCCACCAGCGATGCCATGACCGTAACACATTGATTTTCCAAGGCACGCGACATCGCCCCGATACGCACGCGCCAATATCCGGACAGCGCTTCGGTACAGGAGGGGACAAGGATTAGATCCGCCTCACTCAGCGCGCGGCCCAGCAGGGGGAATTCGCTGTCATAGCAGATCAACACGCCGATCTTGCCCAATGCCGTGTCGAACAGTTTGAGAGGACCGCCGGGGGCGATATCCCATTGCTCGCGCTCGAAACGGGTCATGATCTGTTTGTCCTGATGATCCTGACGGCCATCCGGCGCATAAAGTTCCGCCCGGTTCACCGGACGCCCCGCACCTGCCACAACTGGGGCCGAGGCCCCGAGGATGTAAGTTTTGTATTCCTTCGCCAAGCGCTGGTGCAGGTTTTGCACCTCCTCCATCCGGTCCGAGACCGCCTGAATCGACCGCTCCAGATCGCCTGCCACGTCGACCCCATCCAGTGTCGACAGCTCCATTGCGCCGTATTCGGGAAAGACCAGCAACTCGGCTCCGTTCCCAGCGGCCTGCGCTACCCATGCGTTCAGCTTGTCCTCATACTGCGCCCAACTGTCGAGCCAATCGAGGTCATAGGCGGCGGTGGCGACTCTCATCGATCTGTCCTTCGATACTGATTTGTCGGGACACTAAGTGACGATGGCTGGGCGTGTACAGGCCCAACCTTTCGGTCTGATGAAACGACGACAAAGTGAATTGGAGGTCTCAGGCCCATGTGGTTTAATCGTAACTGGAGGGCACCATGCAAAAACCGGAAAGCTTCGAGAAGTTCTATTTCGCCAAGGTCGGCATGGGCGAGGCCTGCGGCTGCGCGGAACGTGTCATTGACGTATATGAGTTCAATCGCAAAGGCGGCGCGCAGAGCAAAGACAGCATTGCCTCTAAGCGGCGCAAAACGAGGTCTCTACGGGGCTGGGCTGTGAAATACGGTCTGATCAGTCGAAGGCGCCAGGGTTGAGAAAAAGACCTTTCTGAAGGTCCTGATTGGCATCACAACAACTGTGTTGCGTGCGCCCTTGAAGAATGACAACCATCGCGCATGGTTCGAATTGCATTTCATATTCTCATCGTTTTGATTTTAACGCTTCTGACACAAATTGGCGGCATCGCTTGGGTGATTTCACGTTTCTTCAAACGGCATCTCTTGGCATTTGTAGCCGCCTACATGACTCTTTCTTTGGCAAGCATCTGGATCGCACCGCATTTCGGGCGCGTGGCGCTGAGTTGTACGAAAGAGGGTCCTCTAGAAGTACAACGTTGGATGTACTGTGCGTTGAACAGAAACTACGTCTCTCCGGAGATGTATGACGTCCTGACCAGCACTGCGGAGGAAATGGAAAGAAGGCATCCGGGCACAGTTACAGTTGTGCTTGATGCCAACTTTCCCTTCTTGGACGGGTTCCCGCTACTGCCTCATCTGTCACATGATGACGGGGAAAAGGCAGACCTTGCCTTCTACTACGCGGACGAAACGGGCTATTTGAAAGGCGCGACGCGTTCACCGATCGGCTATTTCGCATTCGAACAGGGGCCAACAGAGTGTTCAAAGACGTGGCCCACACTCAGATGGGATTTCGATGCGCTGCAACCCCTCTGGCACGGTTACGGCATCGATGAAGACCGCAACCGATCCGTGCTAGAGGTTCTGGTCGAAGATGACCGTGTCGGGAAAGTCTTTGTTGAGCCTCACCTTGTGGATCGCTTGGGCGTTGCGCATCCGAAAATCCGGTTCCAAGGGTGTCGCGCGGCGCGCCACGATGACCATATCCACTTTCAGTTGTAGGCCAGATTCCATCTCTGCGACGATGCTCACAAATCCCGGATCCAAAACTGCAATGGCTTGAGCGTCTCGCCCTTGTCCCCGACATCTTTCCACGAGAATTGAGCGATCGCGCCGGGTAATGGTTCGTAGCCGCGGGATTTCCAGAACGTATCAAGTGGGCGATAGGTTGCGGGCCGCATGGGGTGATCTGCCGGGCGTTGGACGCTGCAGAAAGCACATTTGGTGAAACCCTGCGCGCGGGCGTGGGCCTCGCGTTGGTCGAAGAATTTGTGACCAACGCCTTGGCCTCGGTAATCGGACAGAAGGACGGATTCGGCACAGTAGAAAATCTGTGACAGGTCCAGACCCGTGCCTTGAAACGCGGCGGCAAAATCGTCAGCGTGGTCGGTCAACGGCGCGCCCGTCGAGGCTCCGATCGGGCAGTCATTGTCGAAGGCGCCGACAACGATGGCTTTGTAGCTGTCGCGATAGGATTGCAGGTAGCTACGCTCGTATTCCAGATCGCCGTCATAAAGGTAAGGCCAGGCCCGAAATACCTCGATCCGCAGGCGCGCGACGTCGTCCAGAGCGGCTTCAAGGGTCGCTCCTGTCAGGGGCCGGACGGATGTGACCTCAGCCATTCGAGACCTGTTTGGTCCAGTCCGCAAGGTTATAGAAGGTAGTGACGCGGGTGATCTTGCCGTCATGCAGGTCAAAGAACGACCCTGCAGGCAGGCGGTAGCCCTGGCCGTGCGCTTCGGGCAGGCCCTCGTCGGTTTCCAGATAGGTGCCGTTGACGACGAACTCGGCCGCAGCGCGGGTGCCACCTTGGGCATCGAACACCACGATATCGGTCAGGTTCTCTTTATAGCAGCGGTTCATATGGGCGCAGAAGGCTGCGAATTTCTCTTTGCCGACGCGGATCTGGCCTTCGTTCACATGATGGGCCACGTCATCTGAGAGACAGGCCAGCATGCCATCGACATCACCTGCGTTGAAGGCGTCGAAATAGGTCTTCACGGTCTGGTTCATGGGTCACTCCGTTGGTTCGCCCCAGCGGTCTTTCAGATGCTTGATGATCTGATCGCGGGTCTGTCGGTAGTGATGTAACTTTGATTCCCGCGTCTCGCCCATCCCGGTAGGGTCCATTATTGGCCAATAATCGACATCGAGGTGGAAAATCCGGGTCAGCTCCAGCGCCCGCCGCTGACTGGCCGGGGACAAAGCGACGATCAGGTCGAACGAGCTGAGATCGTCGCCCCATTCCTGCATCTCGTCAAAGGATCGGGTGCGGTGGCGGGACAGCTCAACGCCCATTTCCTGACAGACCGCGATGCAGAAGCCGTCAATATCCAGATCGTTTCGCACACCAGCGGATTGCACATAGGTGCCGGTGCCGTAGAACTTTTTCATGATGCCTTCGGCCATCGGAGACCGAACCGAGTTGTGGTCGCAACAGAACAGAATGGACTGCGGCAGAGGCGTCACCCGTTAGCCTCCGAAATGTAGCACGCAGATCAGCGTGAACAGGCGTCGGGCGGTGTCGGTGTCTACGTCGGCCTTGCCTTCCAGCCGTTCCTGCAGAACCCGGCTGCCTTCGTTGTGAATGCCGCGCCGGGCCATATCGATGGTTTCGATCTGGCTGGGCGGCAGAGATTTGACCGCGTCGAAATAGCTTTGGCAGATCTGGAAATAGTCCTTCACCACCTGCCGGAACGGCCCGAGGGACAGGTGGAATTCGGCCGCTTTCTGGCTGTCTTCGGTGCTGATATCAAACACCAGTCGTTTGTCGCGGATCGAAAGCTGCAGGTGATAGGGGCCGTCGGGAATGGCACGATCCTCCCGCTGAGGCAGGTCAAAGCGGTTCTCCTCAAGCAGATCATAGATGGCGACCTTGCGCTCCTGCTCGATCTCGGGGGTCGGCGGGGGCAGGTTCCGGTCATCCAGTTCGATATGCGAGATACGGGTCATTTTAACGGTCACAATCCTTCACGTCTGCTCAGACCTATAACAATGGATTTCAATGGGCAACGCACAGAAACGCCTCAAGCTGGCGATCTGTGCGTTTCATCAGCCGTTCAGCCGGTTCAGGCGTGCAGTGACGGACAAACCATGCGCTTCGAGGCTTTCCGATTGCGCCAATGTCTCAGCCGCGGGGCCGATCGCGCGCAGCGCTTCTGGGGTCACCTGGCTGAGGGTGGTACGCTTGAGGAAATCCATCACGCTGAGGCCGGATGAGAACCGCGCCGAGCGTGCGGTGGGAAGCACATGGTTGGGGCCGCCGACATAGTCTCCGATGGCCTCCGGAGTATATTGCCCAAGGAAAATCGCGCCTGCGTGGATGGTCTTTTCGCTCAGTGCGACCGGGTCGGCCACGCAGAGTTCCAAATGCTCTGGCGCGATGCGGTTCGACAGCACGGCAGCCTCATCCAGATTGCGCACGGTGATGATCGCGCCAAACTCGCGCCAGCTGGCCCCGGCGATGGCGCGGCGCTGTAGGGTCTCAAGGCGTTTTTCGACGGCCTGCGCCACGGTCTGACCGAACCCGGCATCATCCGTGATCAGGATCGACTGCGCGCTTTCATCATGTTCGGCTTGGCTGAGCAGATCCAGTGCGATCCAGTCGGGCTCGTTGTCCTTGTCGGCAATTACGAGGATCTCCGAGGGACCCGCGATCATGTCGATGCCGACCTTGCCGAACACCCGGCGTTTGGCTGCGGCGACAAAGGCGTTGCCAGGGCCGGTGATCTTGTCGACCGGAGCGATGCTGTCGGTGCCATAGGCCAGCGCGGCGACGGCTTGCGCACCGCCGATACGGTAGATCTCATCCACACCGGACAGTTGCGCGGCCAGCAGGACCAGCGGGTTTGCCTGCCCGTCCGGCGTGGGCACGACGATAGCCAACCGCTCAACCCCTGCCACCTTGGCCGGGATCGCGTTCATCAGAACGGATGAAGGGTAGGAGGCCAACCCGCCCGGCACGTAAAGGCCCGCCGCCGAGACAGCCGACCAGCGCCAGCCCAGCGTTGCGCCGGCTTCATCGGTCCACTGGTGATCCTCGGGCATCTGCTTTTCGTGATAGGCGCGGATGCGCTCTGCGGCCAGTTGCAGCGCGGCGCGGTCTTCGGGGGTTACCTGTGCGACGGCTTCGGCAGTTTCGTCGGCCGAAAAGGCCAGTGTCTCGGGCGTCAGTTCCAGACGGTCGAATTTCGAGGTCAGCTCGATCACCGCCGCATCGCCACGGCTGCGGACATCGTCGATGATCCCGGCCACCACCGCATCCACATCCGGGCTGTCTTCACGCTTGGCCGATAGCAGCGTTTGAAAGGCGGCCTCAAACTCGGGCGAGGTGGTGTTGAGGAAAACGGGCATGATCTGGCACTCCGGAGCGTTTCTCGGGGACATATCGCCCGTAAGGGTTGGTCTCAACCCTTCTCGGCAGGGTGCAGCGATTTGCGCAGGGGGAATTGGGTCATCCCGTGCCACTCTTCTACATCGCCTGCCGAAACCCAGCCATATCTGAGGTAGAAGGCCCGGGCTGTATGGGTTGCATCAAGATAGGCCTGCGCACAGCCCTGATCCGCCAGCTCCTGCTCCAGCCGGGCCAAAAGGGCCCGCCCGATTCCACGCCGCACTTGTCCGGGATCGACATAGAGCAGTGAGATCATCGAACCGTGGCGCAGCCCGCCGACGGCTACGATCTGTCCGCCCAACTCAGCCACCCAGATATCCGAGCCGCTTTGTATCCACCCACGAACGGTCTGCGGGTCTTTGTTGGCGGTCCATAGCGCCACAAGTTCGGGGTTTTTGTGGTGATCCGCCGCGCAGAGATGGGTGATGGAGCGGATCAACACCTGGCTGATCTGGAACACATCGAACACGGTCGCACGGCGCAGCTCCAGACCCGAGGCGGGTCCGGAGAAGGCCTGCGATATGCCGCGTTTATTCTGGATGGTGCGGTGCCTGGCCCGAAGGGGCCTGATAGGGGCGCGTCACGTCTTTCAGGGTGGCTTCAATTGCCTCGACCGTCAGGCGGATCGCGCCGTCACCCGCAAGGGTCAACAGGATCTGGCCTGCTCCGTCCTCGCCGGCCTCGAAATCGACCGAGAGCAAGGACATCACCATATCCGTGTCGCGGCGGTCGATCCCTTGACTGGCAACAGACAGCACCGAGTCGAACACCAGAACCGACTGCACGCGCTCAAAAGGTCGGTCACGGCGGGTGGCGGCATCCTTGTCCTCCCACCTAAAGCGGTTCAGCAACAGCCCGAAACGGCGCTGCGAGGGCTGCCATTTCATCTCGGTCACAGGGAATACCGCATCCTGCGCAAGCGATGAGATCACCTGCAGGTCATCGCCGTCCTCGGCGCCCAGATTCAGCGGCGCTTCGCGGCCGTCTTCAAAACTTGCGTCTGTCATTCGCCCTTGATCCGTTCGATTTTGGCACCCACGCCTTCCAGCTTGCGCACCACATGCTCATATCCGCGGTCCAGATGATAGACCCGGCTGACAGTTGTTTCGCCTTCTGCCGCCAGACCCGCCAGTATCAACGAGACCGAAGCCCGCAGATCTGTGGCCATAACCGGTGCGCCTTTCAGCTGCTCAACCCCTGTGACCGTGGCCGTCCCGCCATGCACCTCGATCTGCGCACCCATGCGGGTCAGCTCCGGCGCGTGCATGAAGCGATTTTCGAAAATGCGCTCCTCCAGAACCGAGGTCCCTTCGGCCGTACACATCAGCGCCATCATCTGCGCCTGCAGGTCAGTGGGGAAGCCGGGGAAAGGTTCAGTGACCACGTCCACGGCCCGCACGCGACCATTCTTGCGCGCAACTTTCAGGCCCTTTTCGGTTTCCGAAACGCTGACGCCTGCGGCTTCGAGTTTTTCCACGAAGGAACTGACCAGCGACATGCGCCCGCCCAGTAGTTCTACCTCGCCACCGCAGATCGCAGGAGCCAACATATAGGTGCCCAATTCGATCCGGTCCGTTACCACCTGATGAGTCGCACCGTGCAGGCAGTCGACGCCCTGAATTTCGATCGTCGATGTCCCTTCACCCGAGATCTGAGCGCCCATCTTGCGCAAACACTCCACCAGATCGACAATCTCGGGCTCGCGCGCTGCGTTCTTCAGGACAGTGGTGCCTTTGGCCAGGGTTGCAGCCATGACGATGTTCTCGGTCGCCCCGACCGAGGCAAAGCGCATCTCGTGCACCGCGCCTTTCAAACCGCCCGGAGCCTTGGCATGCAGATACCCGTCTTTCAGTTCGATCTCGGCGCCCAGAGCCTCGAGCCCTTCGACATGCAAATCCATCGGCCGCGCGCCAATGGCACAACCACCCGGTAGCGACACGACCGCCTGCCCGAATCGCGCCAGCAACGGCCCCAGCACCAGATTTGAGGCCCGCATCTTGCGCACGATGTCATAATCCGCCGTCTGGCTGGTCAGATCATGGCTGGACATCGCGATGACCTGCCCGTCCTGCAGCGCGGACACCTCAGCCCCCAGCGATTGCAGTAGCGCTGTCATGGTCTTGATATCGCTGAGGCGTGGCGCGTTGGTCAGCGTCAGCGGTTCTTCGCTGAGAAGCGTCGCGGGCATCAGCGTCAGGCACGCATTCTTGGCCCCCGCAATCGGTATCTGACCGTTAAGCGGGCCGTTGCCCGTCACCAGAATCGAATCCATCTGCTCTTATCCCTCGTCCTTGTCGGCTTTGTCATCCGAGGCCGCCCGCGCCTTGGCCTGCGCCTTGCGCCGCGCCATGTTGACTTTGAGCGCCGCTTTCAGCCGCTCTTCCCGCGCATCACCGGATTTGCCGTGTTCTTTAGGTGTATCTTTGTTTGCCATGGTCTTTCTCTACAGGAGGCGAAAAAAACCGTCCAGACACCCTTGCGCCGCGTTTCGTTTGAGTCTAATCACCCGCCCACGATGCTGCTGTAGCTCAGAGGTAGAGCACTCCCTTGGTAAGGGAGAGGTCGAGAGTTCAATTCTCTCCAGCAGCACCATGATTTCCCTTGATACATCAGAAACTTACGCCAAACTAAAGGCTTACGTCGCCCGACTCCTACACAGGAGTCCTACACAGTGACCCTGACAATGCCCTCACCGACCAAAGACAAGAATAGCGGAATTTTTTACCTTCGGGTGAACGAAGCGGCAGCGGTCATAGAGGTAAAGGCGCTGGGCGATTACTCAGACAGCGGTTAGACGGACAAATACCCAGAATACGTTGACCCGAATGCACAGGAAAAAGATCACGATAATGGCGGCAACAGCAAAACCCTAAAAGATGTTCTGGATCAACGGATCGAAGACAAAGCGCTGGGGAAAGACGCCGTTCCGGTTAAGAAAGGTACTGAAGACAAACTACGCATTGTTATCCGAAGGTTTAGCGACTTCAGAGGTCACGAGACCATCAATACAATAACCACTGAACAAGTGGACCAATGGAAACGGGCAATGCTGAAAAAGGGTAGGCTGAGCAACAATACGATTGCCCAGCGCATCCAAAACCTCACGACTTTAGTAGAATGCGGGCGGGTACAGGCTCACGGAAAGTTCTTCCCCGAAGGAAATCCTGTGGACTTGGTGGAACGACCAGAAGCCGCTGCAGTACCCAGTTCAGAACACACATTTCGGCTTGAAGAAGCAAGGGCGGTACTGCTCGCTACGCGCACCAAGTCACTCAGTGATGAGACACGCTGGCTCCCATGGCTCTGCGCGTATAGTTGGGCGAGGATCAGCGAGCCTACCCAGCTACGAGCTGAGGACATATTCGAGGTAGGCGGGCGCTGGTTCATGCGGTTGACAACCATGGGCGGAAGGTCACTGAAGACCCAACACAGTGAACGGCGCGTTCCTACTCATGACGACGAGTTGAGCGAGGGTTTCCTTAATTTCGTGGAAGACAAAGAGGCGGCTTCCAAAGGAAATCCGTCATGCCGTCTCTTTGCTGCGTCCGGCCAGTCGAAAATGGGCGATTGGGTCAGGAGAACCCTCAAGATCACGCGGGCAGAGCTGCAGCCTAACCATGGTTGGCGACTCCTATTTGAAGACATGGCGTTGTCCGCAGGGATGCAAGACAGCGCTCGCAATTACATCACTGGACGTACAAGGGGCAGATCGGACGAAGGGTACGGTAATAGCGAAGCAATGCTCCCCGGATTGGCCGTACAGATGTGGTAGGTGCGCCTCTATCTTTTCTTAGCCTCTGCTGCTGCGTATATCACCTGGCATACTTTGAGCCAAATTCATCTACTTTCGTGCGCGCTTTACAGTCATGCCTTCGGACACCAATTTGTATTGAAATGTGTTTTTCGAGTAGACACCATGTTTGAAATAGAACTTTTTTGATTTGAAATAGCCATCACCTTCTGGTGGAGTATAGCTTCCTTGAGCCGCGAGTTTGCCATCAAGAGCGACTTGTACATTGAACTGGGAACTACCGAGAAACTGGACAACAACTTGGAGTTTCTGAGGAGATCCATCCCGCTTGAAGGTTACACTCGTCGGACGCTGAGAAAAGACATCTCGAACACAGCTTTCGCCCGGTCCAGTCTTGTAGTCGGCATCAAGCTTGAAGCGATTGTTCTTCAGAACTGTAACTTTAAGTGGTGGCGCGCATCCATTTCGACCGTCATGCATCTGAAATATATCAAACGGCTCGTTTCTTTCACTCTTCATAGAAACCATCGTAGAGAAGACGTAGGTTCCCTTGGTATTGGGATCGACCGACTTCGAATTTATTTCTGCTCGTTGGCTAAAAGTGCCTCCAGTGCACTTGTTCGAGCTAGTGGTGAAGGTCCACGTCTTTCCTTTCTTCTTTATTGATCCTTTATCGACACCGCATGATATCTCCCATTTGTTTAGCGGGGTCGCGTTTGATAATTCGGCAATACAACAAAAGGCAAAAAACAAAATTACAATGCGGAACATCGGGACTTCTAACCTCTACATTCTTTGGTACGCTGAGGTTAGAGCTGATATAAGTGTTTGTAAATCAATTGAACTTTTCGGATTATTGATTAAACTGAAATTCTTAGCCTTTACTTTTGGCGTCATGGCGACCTGTCGGGAAATCGGTTTGATTTCGCAAGCAACAAATTGGCGTTTGCCTAGGGTTCAAACGTAGGCAAACAACTTTGCCAAGCAATCTAGCAATATGCGAACTTGAACAGGCAACTGTGCTTCTGGGCCAGAGGTGGTATCTAGGGAGGTAGGCTATCTATGAAGCGCGTATTCAAGTTTAGTGTGTTAGCCGTAATCGCAGCGTTTCTTTCAGCTTGTGATACCGGTCCGAACGGCTTTGGAACAGCGCCTCCGGGTGTGTCGCAATCAGAATGGGACGCGCAGCAAAGAGCCAAGCGCGAAGCTTATAGAAAGTGCATGAGCGGCCCAAGACCAGGTGGCGGCACTGAGAGATGTGATCGACTCAGGTGAGGTTTGCCACTGAGCCTCAGTTGAACAGAGTAGGCTCAATTTCTCGATCCATGAACCCGCAGGGTTAGTCATGACTTGCAACTTTTCCGGCAAAAGGCATTGATAACGCTTGAAAAAAGCGAGGCTATCTTGCCCTTGGACTCTATAGTTCTTTCGGCATTGCCCATCTGTAGCGTATGGCATTGGCTGACCTATCCATTTTGCAACTTTATTGCGTCGTGATGGCTACGGCGGCTGTTTTTGGTTTTGGCTGCTGGGCAATGTGGAGCGTATTGGTCGATACAGACCGCCAAATGTCCTTTCTTGGTTGTGCCTTTGTCGATTGGGCTGCGCTTTGTGGCGTACTAGGCCCCGCGCTGTTCGGAACCTATATTCTTTACTCGAGCTTAAACCGAGGCCCAACGCCGTTCAGCATCAGCGCCCGCACTATCGCTTCTTTCACCTTGCCCGGGGCTTTCGCAGCCACTTTCCGAACGCTAACCGGCAACCCCGCATCTGGGAGAATCTTTGCAATGACATGGGCAACTCTTGCCTCGCGACCAGCCGTCGCGCCTCTAAGAGCCGCAGCGCCGCCATGACGGGCTAACAGTGCCGCTGCTACGCCAACCCCTGCGCCTGTAACATATTCAATGGTTACAAAGCCCAGCGCGCCACCAGCGCCGCCTATCAGGCTTTGTTCAATCAACTGTCGTGCAGTGGTGGAATTGCGAACCGCCACCTTGGCGCTTGTACAACCACAAAACGCGTCCATCTGAATACTCGCCCGGCGGATGGGCCTTGGCAGCAGCAGCGGTCAGCTTGTTCAATGCAAGGGTCAAGTCGATCCACTTTCCAATCCCCCTTCAGCATATAGTAAACGATGGAGCATGCTGGAACACCTTGGTGCACATTTTATAAGTACTTGTGCAGGAATCTAGACTGTTTGGAAAATAGTGAAACACCAAGACATAGAAGTTCAATTCTCTCCAGCAGCACCATGATTTCCCAGACGGAACCGAGACGTGTTTACCAAGGTTTGAGACGGTGCCCGAGCTTCGTTGGAGAAACCCGGGCAGAGCTATGTCAAAGCGACAGTGTTTTGACGCGGTCACGCAGTTGGAATTTCTGGATCTTACCGGTTGAGGTCTTGGGAAGCGTCTCAAAAACAACCGCTTTTGGGGCTTTGAACCCGGCCAAGTTATCGCGGCAAAAAGCGATGATGTCCTCAGCGGTTGCCTCGGCCCCGTCGCGTAATTCGATAAAGGCGCAGGGGACCTCGCCCCATTTCTCATGCGGCATTGCGACCACGGCGGCGGCCTGAACCGCGTCATGGCGATACAGCACCGCTTCGACCTCGACGGATGAGATGTTTTCGCCACCCGAGATGATCACGTCCTTCAGACGGTCGCGGATCTGGATGTAGCCGTTTTCATGCATCACAGCTCCGTCGCCGGACCAGAACCAGCCGTCCTCGAAGGCGTTTGAGGTCGCCTCAGCGTCTTTGTAATACCCGGCCATGACCGTGTTTCCCCGAATGGCGATCTCACCTTGTGTGGCGCCATCGCGCAGTACCGGCGCGCCGTTGTCGCGGTCGATCACCGTGACCTCTTCGACCATCGGGAAGGCGATGCCCTGTTGGGCCTGCAACTCAGCCTGTTCCGCAGGGCTGAGATCGTTCCACTCCTCCTGCCAGAGGCATTGCGAGATGTGGCCGTAAGTCTCGGTCAGACCATAGACCTGCATGACGTCAAACCCCATCGCGCGGGTCTTCTCCAAGACCGAAGGGGGCGGAGGTGCGCCGGCGGTCAGCACCCGGATCGCAGGATCAAAGGGGGCAGCGTCGCTTTCGGCTTCGGCCAGCATTTGCAGAACGATGGGGGCGGCACCGAAATGGGTCACGCCATGGGTGCGGATCGCCTCCAGAATACGGTCTGCGGCCGGGATGCGTGTAAAGACAACCGTCCCCCCGAGCATTGCCATCAACCAGGGATGGCCCCAGCCGTTGCAGTGGAACATCGGCACGACGGACAGATAGACCGGATAGGGCGGCATCTGCCACGCGGTGCCCGTACCCAGCGCCATCAGGTAAGCGCCGCGATGGTGATAGACGACACCCTTGGGGCGGCCCGAGGTGCCCGAGGTGTAGTTCAGCGCAATCGCGTCCCACTCATCATCGGGCAGATCGACTGGCAGGGGCGGGGCCGTGGTCAGCGCCTCATAGGTCTGGCCGCCGAGGCTTTGACCAGTGGCGGCAGGATCAGCGATTTCAACCACGGGTATTGTGCGACCCAGCAGATCAAAGGCTTTGGACAGAAGGGGCACCAGTTCCCGGTCCACAATCACCAGCTTGGTGTCCGCATGGTCCAGGATATAGGCGATGGTTTCGGGCTCGAGTCGGGTGTTGAGCGTATTCAGCACCCCTCCGGTCAGGGGCAGGGCAAAATGCAGCTCAAACAGTTCGGGGATGTTCGGGCTGAGGACCGAGACCGTATCGCCCTTTTGCACGCCAAGTGTTGCCAACCCACTGGCCACCGCGCAAATGCGGGCGGCGGTTTCCGCCCAGCTTCGTCGGACATCACCATAGATCACAGCGGTGCGCGCGCCGTGCAGGGATTCCGCGCGGCGCAGGAAGGACAAAGGTGACAAAGGCACATGGTTGGCCCGTGTCTTCTGAAGAGCTTCGAAATGGTGACGCATCCGGGTCCTGCCTGTCTTAGCTGTTGGGCCGCACGCGGGCGGCGGTTTTGTTGGCAAAAGCTTCCAACCGTTCGCGGGCGGCAGGCTGGGTGTTGACCACACCGCCCACCACGGCTTCGGCATAAGCTGCATCCATGCCGGACATGTTGTTCAAATGGCTGATCGCCGAGCAGATCGCAAAATTGGTTAAAGGCAGGTTCTGCGCGATTTGGTCTGCCAGTTCCATTGCCTTGGCCATGCTGCCACTGTCTTCGGTGATGTACTGTGCCAGGCCCAGATCGACGGCCTCTTGCCCCTGATAGACGCGACCGGTCAGGATCATGTCGATCATGCGATATTTGCCGATCATGTCCGAGACGCGGATGGTTGCACCTCCGCCTGTGAAAATCCCGCGCTGACCCTCGGGCAAAGCGAAATAGGTGCCGGGGTCAATGACGCGGATATGGGCGGCGCTGGCAAGCTCGAGCCCGCCGCCAACCACCGCGCCTTTCAGGGCGGCGATGATCGGCACACCACCATATTCCATCTTGTTGAACGCCTCATGCCAGCGTAGGCAGACATGCATGAAGTCATCGGGGCTGCGGTCGGCTTTCCAGTGTTCAACCAAATCAAGACCCGCGCAGAAGTGGTCGCCCTCGCCGGTCAGCACCACAGCCCGCACGCCGGCCATACGTGCGCCGCTGAAAAAGCGGATCAGTTCTTCGATCGTGGCCACGTCCAGTGCATTGCGCTTGGTCGGGCGGTTCAGGGTCACGACATAGAGGCCATTGTCACGCTCGGAAATCGCGAGGTTCTCATAGGTGGCGGGGTTCACGACATCATTCATTTTACGGATCCTTTTAAAGGCGTTATTCGGGAAAGGCCGCGTCAAGCAGGCTGCGCGCGCCGTGTAAGATGCGGGCGTGTTCGGCACTGCATTCAGGCAGGATGTGCTGGGCAAAGAACAGCGCGGTGGCGATCTTCTGGGTCATGAAATGCGTGTTCTGCCCATCATTCAACGCCGCTTGCGCCGGGGTGACACCTTTTGCCAGTTTCCAACCCGCCGCAAGCGTACCTGCCAGCATCAGGAACGGGACCGAGCCCGCAAAAGCCGCGTCGATGTCCTTGCGGCTGTTTTCCAACAGCCATTCCAGCGCGGCTTCAAACGCGTTTCGCGCCTGTGCAAGGCTTGCACCGATGGCTTGCGCGGTAGCATCGCCCTTTGCAAGCTCGGCCTCGGTTGCCGTAATGCGGGCGGCGAACCGGCGGGCGGTCTCGCCCTCGTCGCGCATGACCTTGCGACCCAGAAGGTCGTTGGCCTGAATGGCAGTGGTGCCTTCGTAAATCGGCAGAATGCGAGAGTCGCGGTAGTGCTGAGCGGCTCCGGTTTCTTCGATGAAGCCCATGCCGCCGTGGATTTGAACGCCTAGTGAGGCGACTTCGACCGCACGTTCCGAGCAGAAGCCCTTGACCAGCGGAACCATGAACTCGGCCAGGGCGGCCATGTCCGGATCATCCTGATGGTGCGCAATGTCCAGCAGCCCGGCTGTGGCCGCCGCCATGGCGCGCCCGCCTTCGGTGAGGCTGCGCATCCGCATCAACATGCGGCGCACGTCTGGGTGTTCGATGATCGCCACAGCGTCCTTGACCTGCCCATTCACGGGGCGGCTCTGAACCCGGTCCCGTGCATAAGACAAGGCGCGCTGATAGGCGCGCTCTGAGGTCGCGATGCCCTGAACACCAACCGAAAAGCGCGCAGCGTTCATCATGATGAACATATATTCCAGCCCGCGGTTTTCCTCACCGATCAGGAAGCCCGTGGCGTCTTTGTATTCCAGCACAGCCGTCGGGCTGGCGCGCACGCCCAGCTTGTGTTCGATGCTGATACAGTTCACCGAGTTCTCAGCCCCGACCGAGCCATCCTCTGCCACCATCTTCTGCGGGACGATGAACAGGCTCAGCCCCTTTGGTCCGGCGGGCGCGTCAGGGGTGCGGGCCAGAACCAGATGGATGATGTTCTCGGTCAGGTCATGAGCGCCATATGTGATGAAAATCTTGGTGCCGGACACGCCATAGCTGCCATCCGCGCGCCGCACCGCCTTGGTCGAAACGCGACCCAGATCGCTGCCCGCCTGCGGTTCAGTCAGGTTCATCGTGCCCGACCAGCGCCCAGCAATGAGCGGCTCTAAGTAAGTGGCTTTCTGTTCGTCCGAGCCTGTCAGCAGCAGCGCTTCGATCGCGCCGTCGGTCAGCAATGGGCACAGACCAAAGCTCATGTCGGCGGCATTCAGCATCTCAACCGCCGCCGCACCAACCGTTCGCGGCAGGCCCATGCCGCCAAACTCAGGCGGGTGCGTGAGGGCCTGCCAGCCCATCTCAACAAATTGCGCATAGGCCTGTGCATCCCCTTCGGGCATTTTCACGCGACCGTTGTCAAACTGTGCGCCCAACGTGTCTCCGATATGGGACAGGGGCGCGATCTGTTCGCTGCAGAACCGCGCATAGCCTTCCAGCGCAGCGTCGATATCGGTCAGGTCGAAACCCGAGTATGCGTCCAGAGTGGACACTGTTTCCCAATGGGACAGGTGTTCGATACAGAACATCAAATCCTGTACGGGTGGCTGATAAGACATGCCAGATTCCCCCAATGGTCACTATGGTTTCACGTCATTTATCTTCTGTTTAGCTTGCCGAAAAGCTCATATTTTGCCAAGTTACTATCCGATATTGCCAAACTGGGGGCGATTATGGTCAGCAATGACCCCATCTCACTTACAACCGTTTCTGCCGGTTTCATCCAGGATTGGCTTGAGGCGCTGAGGGTGTGTTGCAGCGCAGATCAGATGCAGTTCCTGCTGAGCCGTTCGGGCCTGCACGTCACTGCGTCAGAACCTACGCAGCGCGTGACGCTTCAGGAAATCGCCCGCCTGTACCAGCTGGCCGCGCCTGAGACTGGGGACGAAATGATGGGCCTGTGGAGCCGTCCCATTCGGCCACGTGCCCTGCAGCACCTTGTGACTGTCCTGCGGGAAGCAAGCAGCCTGACCTCGGCGCTGTATCGTTTCTCGACATTCTGGAACTTGTTGCTGGATGATTTCCGTCTGGAACTGTGCACCGGGCCAGATTTGGCTGAACTTTCGCTGGTACCGTATCGGCAGGACACTGTACCTCAGCGCTTTGGCCATATGCTGATCCTCAAACTTGCACATGGGCTGCTGTCATGGCTGAGCGGATCGGAAACGCCGGTTAAGGCCGTTCGCTTTGCCTTTGCGCGGCCCGATTTTGCGGCGGACTATGCGGTTGTCTTCCCTTGCGCGGTCACATTCGATGCCCCGCAGACCAGTATCCTGTTCGATCCGCGCCGCTTTGATCCCCCGATCACGCACAGCCCGGCTGAGGCGTCCCTTTTTCTGGAGCGCGCACCGATCGACTGGATTTTCACCAACTCGCGCGCGCACACGAACAGCCTGCAGGTCCGTGCGTTTCTATATAGGACGTCCTGGAAAAGCAGCCAGCTTCCTGATGCGGCCCTTGCCCTGAAGATGACACCTCGGACCCTGAACCGGCGTCTCAAGGACGAGGGCACCTCGTTTCAGGACATCAAGGACGCCCTGCGCCGCGATATTGCGATCCGAGCCCTGCAGCAAAGCGGTGACAGTATCGAGCAGATTGCGTTCGACACGGGGTTCTCGGCCCCGGCGAATTTTCACCGCGCATTCCGGAAATGGACCAATCGCAGCCCGGGTTCGTATCGCGCACAGGATCGCGTAGTCTGAACGTCGCGGCGCTTGCATGTCTCTGTCATATTGAGCCTTTATGGGTCGCAGTACAGCAACGGTTCGGGGTGTCTGCCCAAGGGTCAGCTTTTGTATTGAATGGGGAATGAATGTCATCGGATGACAATAACGGCATCGGCTTCATCGAAAACCGGCCGTTTGATGAGATCAACATCGGAGATACGGCCGAGCTATCCCGCACCCTGACCGCGCAGGATATCGACGCCTTTGCGGCGGTCTCAGGTGATGTGAACCCGGCCCATGTGGATGAGGCCTTCGCGCAGGAGGACATCTTTCACAAGGTGGTCGCACATGGCATGTGGGGCGGCGCGCTGATATCCAATGTGCTAGGCACGCAATTGCCGGGGCCGGGGACGATTTATCAGGATCAGACCCTGAAGTTTCTCAAACCCGTTGGCATCGGCGATACGGTCACTGTGCGTGTCACCGTGACCGAAAAGCAGCCCGACAAGAAGCACATCACTCTGGATTGTCTCTGTACGACTGGCGATGGCAAGCCTGTGATTACCGGGCAAGCCGTCGTGATCGCGCCGGACAAAAAGGTCAAAAGGCCCCGAATGGCGATGCCGGATCTGGTTTTGCATCACCGGGGCGCCTCCTATGACCGATTGCTGAGCGCGGCTCAGAAAATGGATCCGTTGCCGACGGCCGTAGTCCATCCCTGTGATGAAAGTGCATTGGAGGGGGCGCTCTCGGCCCGCAATTTGGGTTTGTTAGAGCCTGTTTTGGTCGGTCCGCGCAGTCGGATCCAACATGCGGCGGATACGGCCGGGTTGGATATCAGCGGGCTCGAGATCATTGATACGCCGCACAGCCATGCCTCGGCCGAACGGGCGGTGCATCTGGCGCGGGATGGTCGTGTGAAGGCCCTGATGAAGGGCGCGTTGCACACGGATGAGGTCATGTCGGCCGTCGTCTCTAAGGCCAACGGTCTGCGCAGCGAACGCCGGATGAGCCATGTCTACGTAATGGATGTGCCGACCTATTCCAAACCGCTTTTGATCACCGATGCGGCCATCAACATTGCGCCCGATCTGCAGACCAAAGCGGATATGGTTCAAAACGCGATTGATCTGGCTCGCGCCATCGGGATTGAGATGCCAAAAGTAGCGATCCTTTCAGCGGTTGAGACCATCACACCCAGGCTTCAATCCACGGTCGAGGCCGGTGCCCTGTGCAAAATGGCGGATCGCGGGCAGATCACGGGTGGTATGCTCGATGGCCCTCTGGCCTTTGACAACGCGGTGTCGATGCGCGCGGTCACGACCAAGGGCATCAAATCCGACGTGGCGGGGCAGGCCGATATTCTGGTCGCGCCGGACCTTGAGGCCGGCAACATGATCGCCAAGCAGCTCATGTATTTGGCAGGGGCCGAGGCTGCGGGGATCGTCCTGGGCGCGCAGGTGCCGATCATGCTGACCAGCCGCGCCGATGACCGGCGCACCCGCATCGCCTCGGCGGCGATTGCGGTACTGTATGATCAATCATTGCGCTGATTAGGTTACTGCGTCGCGGGTTCGGGAAACCGGGCCCGCGTGCGGTTGGCGAAAGCAACCAGTGACAACATCACCGGTACCTCGACCAGCACACCCACCACAGTTGCAAGCGCCGCGCCGGAGTTCAGGCCAAACAGGCTGATAGCGACCGCAACGGCCAGCTCGAAAAAGTTCGAGGTACCGATCATGGCGCAAGGGGCCGCAATGCGGTGCGGGACCTTCAGGGCAAAGGCGGCCCCATAGGCCAGAGCGAAGATACCGTAGCTTTGGATCAGGATCGGCACGGCAATCAGGACGATGACCATGGGTTTGGCCAAGATCGTCTCTCCCTGCAGGCCGAAAAGGATCACCACCGTCGCGATCAGGCCCATGATCGACCAAGGTTTGACGCGGGCAGAGAAGGCGTCGATGGCCTCCTGCGAGCCCAGCCGCTTGCGGGTGATCAAACCGGCAATCAGGGGCAGAACCACATAGAGAACGGTGGCCAGAACCAGCGTTTGCCATGGGACTGAGATATCGGTGACCCCCAGCAAAAAGGCCACAATCGGCGCAAAGGCCACGACCATGATCAGGTCATTCACCGACACCTGCACCAGAGTATAGGTCGCGTCCCCTTTGGTCAGTTGCGACCAGACAAACACCATCGCGGTGCAGGGTGCGGCCCCCAACAGGATCAGACCCGCGGTGTATTGTGCTGCGTCCTCTGGTTGAATCCACGGGGCAAAGACGTAGTCGAAGAACAACACCGCCAGCAGGGCCATGGTGAAGGGTTTGATCAGCCAGTTGACCACCAGCGTCACGATCAGGCCTTTGGGCTGCCGCGCCACGCCAGCGACGGCTTTGAAATCGACGCCCACCATCATCGGATAGACCATGGCCCAGATCAGCAGGGCCACGACCAGGTTGACGCTGGCCACCTCGGCCCCGGCGATCAGGCCGACCAGACCGGGCGCGGCCAGCCCGATCAGCACGCCGCCGATCATGGCGAGGGCGACCCAGATGGTCAGATAGCGCTCGAAGATGCTCATGAATATGCCTCAGTTGTTTGGTCGGTCAGTTTGCCCGAAGTGAGCGCCGCAAGCGCCACCATGACAGCCGCTGTGCCCAGCACAAGGGGCAGGCCGCCGACCTGATAGGTAAAGCCGGACAGGACGGTGCCCAAAAGGCGCCCCGTCGCGTTGGCCATGTAGTAGAAGCCGACATCCATCGTGACCCGTTCGGACTTGGTGAAGGCGAGGATCAGGTAGGAATGCAGGGATGAGTTGACGGCGAAGATTGCCCCAAACACCAGAAGGCCTACGACCAAAGTGATTGTCAGCCATGTCTCCGGCCCGGAAGACAGCAAAACTGCCAGTGTTAGAGCCGCAGGTATGCAGAAAAGCATTACGGCCCAGCTGCGCGCGGCGCGGATCAAATCGCCCTCGGACCGGTCTGAGGCCCGCAGGATTTTGGGCGCGTTGGCCTGAATGACGCCGTAGAGGATGATCCAGAATGCCATGAAGGTGCCGATCATGAAAAAGGCTGCGCGGTTGCCCTCTTCGGTGCCATCCGAGAGGACGGCGTAGAAATAGATCGGGATGCCGACCACGAACCACACGTCGCGGGCACCAAACAGAAAGACCCGCGCGGCGGACAGCCAGTTTACGTTGGCAGATTTCGAGAAGACCTCAGAGAACTTCGCGCCCTTGCGCCCTTTGGGCAGGCCGGGGGGCATCAAGCGGATGACGGCGAACAGGATCACCGCCAGAACCACTGCCATCACGATGATTGCCGCCTGAAAGCCCAGCGTTGCCAGCATCGCCGCGCCCAACAGGAAGCCCAGCCCTTTGACGGCGTTCTTGGAACCGGTCAGCACCGCCACCCAGCGAAACAGCCCGCCGCCCTCGGTCGGGGCCAGCAGTTTCACCGCAGATTTCGAGGACATTTTGGCCAGATCCTTGGCCACTCCGCTTGCGCCTTGGACGATCATGACAAAGGCCACAGATGCGCCAATCGCCCAATTAGGGTCTAGTTGCGTCAGCGCCAGCAGCGCCACAACCTGCAACCCAAGCCCGGCATAGAGCGTCGAGGTCAAGCCAAACCGCGCCGCGATCCAGCCCGCTGCAAGGTTCGTAACCATCCCCGCGATTTCATAGAGGACAAACAGATAGGCCAGCTGCACCGGCGAGAAGCCCAGCGTATGAAAGTGCAACAGCACCAGCATCCGCAAGGCCCCATCGGTCAGCATAAAGGCCCAATAGGCCGCCGTGACCGCGATATAGGCCGACAGCCCCTCGGGCCGGTCGGTCACAGCGAGGCCCCAACCATCAGCGCCACATCGACCAGACGGTGGGCATAGCCCATCTCGTTGTCATACCAGGCGTAGATTTTCACCTGCGTCCCGTTCACCACCATGGTCGACGGCGCATCGACGATCGAAGAGCGCTCGTCATTGGTGTAGTCGGTCGAGACCAGCGGACGGGTCTCATAGCCCAGAATGCCTTGCAGTTCACCTTCGGCGGCTGCTTTGAAGAAGGCATTGACCTCGTCGACGGTGGTTTCACGCTCAACCTCGAACACGCAGTCGGTCAGTGAGGCGTTCAACAGCGGCACCCGCACCGCATGGCCGTTCAGACGCCCCTTGAGTTCGGGGTAGATCAGCGTGATCGCCGTGGCCGAGCCGGTTGTGGTTGGGATCAGAGAGTTCAGCGCCGAGCGCGCACGCCGCAAATCCTTGGCGGGACGGTCGACGATAGTCTGCGTGTTGGTCACGTCATGGATCGTGGTCATCGAGCCGTGGCGGATGCCCAGATTCTCGTGGATGACCTTCACCACCGGGGCCAGACAGTTCGTGGTGCAGGAGGCTGCGGTCACGATCTGATGGGTCGCCGGATCATAGATGTCGTCATTCACACCCATCACGATATTGGCGGTCGGGCCATCCTTGACCGGGGCCGACACAACAACCTTCTTCACGCCCGTCTCAAAATAAGGGGCCAGCTTGGCTTCGGTCTTGAAGACCCCAGTGCAGTCGATCACCACATCGACGCCGTCCAGCGGCAGGGCGCTCAGGTCCTTGGTGCCGATGAAGGGCAGCCGGGTGCCGTTGATGGTGACGCTGTCGTCATCATGCTCGAAAGTGGCGTCCCAGCGGCCATGAACCGTGTCGAATTCCAAAAGATGCGCGTGCATCTCGGCGTCACCCACCGCGTCATTGATCCAGGCGATCTTGGCGCCTTTTTCCAACAGCGGTTTCAGGGCCAGCTTTCCCATCCGGCCCAGGCCATTCACAGCATATGTGGTCATTTCAGTCTCCGACAGAGGTTCTGCCGATGTCATCGACAGCAGATTGTAGGGCGATCCGGTCGAGGCTTTCGACCGGCAAAGAGGTAAACGCCTCAATCCGACGCTTCAGCGCGCCATAGGCGTTTTGAAAGGCGAGGCTTTTCTCGGCGTCGGTTCCTGTGGCTTTCACCGGGTCTTCCATGCCCCAATGGCCGCTGATCGGTTGGCCTTCCCAGGCCGGGCAGTCTTCGTTCGCAGCTTGATTGCAGACGGTAAAGACAAAATCCATTTCCGGCGCGCCGTCGGTTGCAAATTCCGACATATGCTTGGAGCGCAGGACCGAGGTATCGTGGCCCTTGTCCTGCAGCACTTGCACGGCAAAGGGGTTCAACTCGGACGCGGGCTGCGTTCCGGCGGAATAGACGGTGAACCTGTCGCCACCCAATTGGCGCAGCAGTGTTTCGGCAAAGATCGAGCGGGCGGAATTGCCCACGCATAGAAACAGGACGTTGAACTTGCGGTCAGTCATGTCTTCATTTCCCTGTGTGAAAGGCATGCAGATATCGGGACGACCCCGGCAGCAATCGACCACCAGAAAATCCAGCATTCCCTGAACTTTAGCCATGTCGACGGAATAAAGCAGAGACGTGCCTGAGCGTTCCTGAGTCACCAGCCCGGACCTTTGCAGCGCATTCAGATAGTTCGACATGGTGCTAGGTTTGATATCCAGCTCCGAGGCCAGCTCACCCGCTGGCACGGTGTCAGGAAACCGTCGCATTAACATGCGAAAGACTGTGATGCGTTGCGGATGCCCCAGAATGGCAAGCTGATCGGCGATTTCTTCTATCATATTTCATGAATTATGGAAATGGTAGTTGGTGGTCAACCGGAAAACCTGTTGTGTCACAGAATTTTCATGAAGCCTCGGCGCGCTGATCCGGGCTTGCAGGCGCAGACCTGACGAATTAAAGAAGCCTTCGCATCCTTCCGAATTCAGTTTCGGAGGACCAACGGTGCCGCTGTAGCTCAGCTGGTAGAGCACGTCATTCGTAATGATGGGGTCGGGGGTTCGAGTCCCTTCAGCGGCACCACCTGTTTCCAAATATTCATCACGGCGGAAGGGAATACATCTGACGCACGAGTTTAGACGCGCGACTGGCTGTCGGCCCGTCTACGTCCAAGAATCTTCGATCCGTTTTAGGGAAAAAAGATATCAGATGAGGGAAGCTCTGACGTATAGGTTGCCCCCCTCAACGCGATGAGAAGGAGGCAGTCTTCCAGATCAGACCGACAGGCAGACGTATTTCATTTCCATATAGTCTTCCATGCCGTGGTGGCTGCCTTCACGGCCAAGGCCGGATTGCTTGACGCCGCCGAACGGGCCCAACTCGGTCGAGATGATGCCGGTGTTCACGCCGACGATGCCATACTCCAGCGCCTCAGCCACTTTGTAGACGCGGCTCAGGTCCTTGGCATAGAAATACGAGGCCAGGCCGAAGATCGTGTCGTTGGCCATGGCGATAACGTCATCTTCGTCCTCGAACTTGAATAGGGGAGCTAATGGGCCAAAGGTCTCGTCCTGCGCCACCATCATATCCTGAGTCACGCCGGTCACGATCGTGGGTTGGAAGAAGGTGCCGCCCAGATCATGAGGCAGGCCGCCGGTCAGAACCGCGCCACCTTTGTCTGTGACATCTTTGATATGCTCTTCGACTTTGGCCACCGCGTCATCGTTGATCAGGGGGCCGGTCGTTGTGCCAGCGGCTAGGCCGTCGCCAACTTCAAGCGCCTCAACTGCGGCCTTCAGCTTGGCGGCAAAGGCATCGTAGACGCCCGCCTGCACGTAGATGCGGTTGGCGCAGACACAGGTCTGGCCGTTATTGCGGAATTTGCACAGCATCGCACCTTCGACGGCTGCATCCAGATCGGCGTCGTCGAACACGATAAAGGGCGCGTTGCCGCCCAACTCCATCGAGCATTTCATGACCTGATCGGCCGCCTGACGTAGCAGGATACGGCCCACCTCGGTAGAGCCGGTAAAGGTCAGCTTGCGCACGGCCGGGTTCTCGCAGAACTCCTTGCCGGTCTCGCTGGCCTGAGTCGATGGCACGACGTTGAAGACACCCGCAGGCACGCCCGCCTGTTCCGCCAGCAGCGCCAGAACCAGAGCTGACAGAGGGGTCTCGGTCGCGGGGCGCGCAACAAAGGCGCAGCCAGCGGCCAGTGCCGGGCCTGCCTTGCGGGTGATCATCGCGTTGGGGAAGTTCCACGGCGTGATCGAAGCCGCCACACCGATTGGCTGTTTCATCACCATGATCCGCTTGTCGCGCTGATGGCCGGGGATGGTTTCGCCATAGACCCGCTTGGCCTCTTCCCCGAAAAATTCGATGAAAGAGGCCCCATAGCCGATTTCGCCAACAGCCTCGGCCAGCGGCTTGCCCTGCTCGGCGGTCAGGATCTTGCCCAGATCCTCGGCGTTTTCCATCATCAGGTCGAACCAGCGACGCAGGAGGGCGGCGCGTTCCTTGCCGGTCAGCTTGGCCCATTCCTTCTGCGCGGCTTCGGCCTGCGCGATGGCACCAGCGACTTGCGCGCGGCTGACATCGGCAACTTCGGCAATCACGTCCCCGCGCGCGGGGTTGGTCACTGCGAACGTGCCGTTATCGCCATCCACCCATTGGCCACCGATATAGGCTTTGGTCACCAGAAGGTCGGGATTCTTGAGCAGGGATTTCAGATCGGTCGTTGCGTCCAGCATGGGTCAGCCTCCGGCAATATTTGCGTTGCGCGCAACCAAGCAGGTGTCATGCGCTTTGTCTATGTCCATTGTCGCGCGGCGATGAACCCAGTTGTGCCCCTTTTCCACCGTGTAGGGACTTTGGCCCCCCGTCCGTGCCATATGGCTTTCTTTTCCCTTGGGAGTTTGCGACAGTTTTCGAAATTTCCGAGCGATAGGGGATGTAAATGAGCGTTACATTGCCTATCTATATAGAAATATAAAGAAAAAGGGATAGCATAGATGTCGAACCAGCAATTTGAGGCATTGATCAAAGAGACTCAGTCCAAGGTGCGTGAGTCGCAATCGCAGATCGAAGGCCTGACCTCACGGATCGAGGCCGCACGCGCCAAAATAGGTACGGCCGAGGCGGATATCGACATCGAAAACGCCACGCTTGAGGATGTGCATGCCCATACCGAGGTGATGAACGCCAATATCGCCGAGCTGATCATGGGGCTGGACGATGTCACCAGTGCGTTTTCCAAGGATTTCGATGAGATGCGCTCGAAAACCGGGTGGGAGTCGTTTGTTGGCATCTTCTCGAAAGGCAAATCCGAGTCGATGCGGCAGGAGCGGATGCGCACGGCCAATATCGACGACAAGCTGCAGGACCTGATCGCCAAATCGGACGTGATCGTGAGACTGCTGGAGGGGCAACTGTCCGTGCTGGAAGAACAGCGCGTCAAGGTCGAGGACAACCTGACCGTCACGCTGGACGACCGGGAAGCGACCGTTGCGGAACTCGAGGCGCTGCGGGCCGAAATTCAGGGCATGGACCCGACGATCATCACCTTGGAGAACAAGATCAGCGTCGAACAGGATGCCGCCGCACGCACCCAGCTGGAAACCGAGCTGGCCGAGCTGAACAAGCAATACAACGCCAAGGTTCAGGAGGAACAGGTCAAGCTGGCCAAATCGCAAACGCTGGAGCGCTATATCGAAAAGGGCAAAACCTGGGTCGATTCACTGCAGAACCAAGCGGCGACGCAGATGGTGTTGATCAACAAGCTGCAGACAGACACGCAACAGCGCGTGGTGCTGTATGACGCCCTGACCAAATCGCTGAAAACCGCGCAGCAGCAGGACGTGGCCCACCGCATCAACGAGATCGGCGTGCAGACCGACCAGGAGGCGCAAACCGCCATGGCCGCCATCGGCACCGCGACCAACCAGAAAATGGCCGACATGCTCGAGGCGCATGAGGACCACATGGTCTTTGCCCGCGACGTGCTGGAAAAAAAGGCCAAGGCGGATGAACGCTTTGCCCGTCGGTTCGCCTCGATTGTCGAGAAGCATGATAAGAATTTGTATGGGGGTTGAGAGTGTGCGTTACTCCGCACGAGACATCTCTCTAGCCGTGTTGGCAATTCTAACAGTGGCCCTCGCAGTTGCATTTGGTGTTGGACTGATTGCGGATATTCCAACGTTAAGTGAAATTGCGATTTGGACCCTGCTGCCGAGCAAGCTTTTGATCTCGATTTTCGCGGCGCCAGCCGAAGAACTAGACCGGCATATTAGCTTTGGAGAAGCAGTTCTCACAAAAAAATTGTGGCAAAAGTACAGGAGAGAATGGGCTCTGCCCTTCGCAGGTATGTTCCTAGGAATTCCGTTGTTTTTGCAATGGGGGCTGCCTGCGAGCGGTATCGTTGGGCTCTATCTGTTTATTTTTGTAGCTCAACTTGAAGATTGCAGGACAAAAATTTGTCACTCACATATGCCCAATGACTGACCCCACCCAAGACCATGTCGGCCTGACCGACACCTTCGCCTCGCGCCGCTATTTCCGCAAATTCGAGGTGATCACCGTCCACCTCCTGCGCGTGGCCGCGACGATGGAGGCCGAGGGCGCGATCAGCAAGCAAGAGGTGCGGATCGTGTCGCGCTACCTCTCGGGGCTGCTCTACACGTTCCGCGCGCTCTCCATGAAATACCTGCTGGTCGGGCGCGATACGGGGCGGTTCTTTGGCAGCCTCGCCATGGACAAGCGCGACAGCGGGTTTCCGGTGGCGGCCGAGCTGCTGACCATGGCCAATGACGCCCAGCAGGCGCAAGTGCATCTGGCGAATATGCCCTCGGAAGATGATCTGAAAACCGAAATGGTGCGAACAATCATCGGCGATCAGGAAATCCCGACCAAGCTGCAATTCGCTTTGTCCCAAAGGCTCTATTACGAGGAATTGCTAAAAGGTCAGCTGTTTTGGGCACGCAATGATCCCGAATGCCACTGGATCGGGAATGAGGGTGAACGGCGCAAGTTTATGATCCATTGGGCGGTCTATGACAGCCAGATCAATCTGCCGGTCATCTACCTGATGCAGTTGGAGGATAGCGGTAAGACAGCTCTGCCCAAGGATCAGCGACGATGGCCCGAGGTGCAGGCGCATCTGATGGCGCAGTCTTTGGGCGGGTTGAAACTGGTGACCATCGCTAAGGGCTTTGATCAGGATTTTGATGACTTGCACCCCAAACACCTGCGCCGCATTCATGTGGGTCCGATGTATTCCTCGGCCTTTACAGAGCAATCCGGCCCCTTGCGGCAGGTGCTGGAGGATGCGCAGGCGCCCGAAGGGCAGGATTGGGCGCTGGCCTGGACCACCGAGGAACTGGAAAGCGAAGAGGTGATCGAAGAACGCGCCGGTTGGTTTTCCACCGTCGAACGCGAGGTCTTTGCACTGGACCCGTTCGGCGGGCAGGGGGCCGAGACTGGGGCGACGCGGACGCAGCGTTCGATCATTCTGCCTCAGCGTCCGTTTCAGGTACTGGCCGAGCGCGACCCGCCGGGCTTTGCCGATGTGCGCAAATTCGTGGTCAGCAAATCGGGGCAGGTGTTGCGCTATTAGATTTTTTTGCCTCCGGCGGAGGTATTTTTGAACAGAAGAAGAATGGGCGGTTTTTGAGATGAGTTTGACGTCAGATCAGATGGAATTGCGGGAAGACGATATTCGCAAGCATTACCCGGCGGCGACGGCCTTGTTGAACGGGTTCGAACACGCGTCGCGGATTGCGAAACCGGTTGACGTGGCGGTCGAACGGTCCTCGGGCGTGTCGACGGGGCGGAGGTTTCGATCGACCACTCCGGGATTGGTGACGCGGCGCACTGCGCGAGCCGATGGGGTGCATCTGGTTGAGCGGATCGAGGCCTCGGATGATGGTGATACGCTGGTCTCGCCCCCTCAAGCCACCGCGCAGCAGGCCATTCGGCGCGCGCTTGCCATCGCTCTGGCCGTGGCCGAGGCTTATGCGGAGCAGACGCCGTTGGCCGATTTGAAGCGGGCCAATCTGGCGGGGGATTTGCCCGTTGCGCGCAAGACCGAGTTTTCGGAATTGCTTACGGCTGAGGCATTGATCACATCCCACACCTTCGGCAACGCGCTGGCTTATCTGATGTCGTCCCATCTGGGCGAAACCACCGTTGATCTGGGTGAGATCGAAGAGGTTCTGACCGACAATGGCCAGCTCGCCCTGCACGGTGCCTTGTGGGAGTTGGATCAGGTGCTGGCCAAACATGCCCCGGACGATGCGCATCTGATCGCCGCCATCAGTGCCTATGCCGAGCAGTTGATGGACAAGGTCGCCCTGCGCGCGCAATCCGCTGGCCATCTGGCCCCTTTCCAAAACGCGGCCTGGCATATTGAGGCTGACGATCTGACGATCCGGGGGTTTGAGCCGGCCTCAAAGGCCAAATCCACCACCCTGACCATGACGTTCAAGAAACCGAACGAGGTGGTCGGCAACCACATCGCCAAGTATCAGGCGATGAAGTTGGCCAAGATGCTGATGGCCTATGATTTCGACCGCCGCCTGAACCCGTTCGCGGAACTCGGCGGGTTCATCTTTACCTTTATGGGGGACGGCAAACCGGGTACCGGCAAAACCACTCTGATCCAGATGATGGCCGGGCTGATCAACGACTATTGCCAGAACGCGGGCTACCCGTTCCGCTACCAGAACCTCAGCACCGACAATATCGACAGCTATCAGGGGAAATCCGGCCAGAACGCCAAGGCGTTCATCAACACGATCATCGACCCCTCGGTCATTGGGTTCGGCACCATTGACGACATCGACCAGCTGGCGGGCAAACGCGGCGACCGGCAGTCCTCGGCCGGGCAGCTGGAAATCACCGCCGTTCTGATGGAGAGCTTTGCGGGCGCCAACACCGTTGTGCGCGGCAACTGCACCTTTGGCATGTTCTCGAACTACCCCGAGAATGTGGACGACGCCCTGCGCCAGCGGGCAGGCGCGCGGTTCCTTGTGGACGGGCCGCAGACGCGCGAGGATTACATCGATATCCTGCACCTGCTGATGGGCCGCAACCATGACATCCCGCTGGGTGAACACGATGCCTATGCCGCGCAGGAGATCAAAAAGGCCGTCGCCGCCAGTTTCGAAAACCACGCCCGCCCGCATGAGGACGCCTTGCTGCAGATCTATGACCGGGTCTCCGGCGAGATCGGCCAGATGGACACGATCGCCAAGCTGGGCACTTACCTAAAGGCGATCCAGCAGGCGGATGAGCGGTTCACAGGCCGCGCGATCAAGAACATCACCGACGCGGTCAAGGTCCGCGCGATGGATTTCGAACTGCCAGACGAATGGATGGAGAACCCCGACCTGTTCCTGTTCCGCGACTACGAGACCAAGAAGGCGATGATCGAGGACCTTCGCCAGCCGATCACGGTTGAGATGGTGATGCAGGAGATCAACCGCTACGCCGACAGCGAATTCCGCTATGCCGACAAGAGCGATGAGGTCGCCATCGAAAACGCCGTCCGCGAGATGGGCCGTATGGAGGAGGCCAAGCGGCGGTATCTGGAGGGGAAGGGATAATGCTCGTCTACGCGATTTCCGGTTTTGCGCTTGTACTGGGCCTGATCCTGCCTCTGCGCTGGGGCGTGATCGGATTTCTGGGCGCTGTGGCGGTGCTGTTCCTGACCCAGTTCGGTGTCAACGCGGGCAGCGGGTTCGAGGGCACCTCATGGGAAGAGTCCCTGATCCTGTTTGAGGGCAGCGTGGTGTCTTACCTCGGGTTCAACTTGCAGATTACAGGGCGGGCGTTTGCATTGCCATTGTTGGTGTTGGCGGTTGTGGTTGTTGGTCGGTTCAAGAGGGCGGGATGAGACAAGTGGCAGGCAAGATGAAAACCCAACTCGACGGTGAGTTCCGCATAGCCAACAAGAGCGACGAGTTCGCCATCGAGAACGCCGTCGGTGAGATGGGCCGGATAGAAGAGGCCAAGCGGCGGTTTGTTGAAGGAAAGAACATTGAATAGAAGATTTGTGATTGAAGCAGAAGGCTACCCGGAGATGCCGGGCATGATGCTGGCAACTGTAGAGGCTATGAAGCAGGTGGGGGGTTCAGCAAGTATTTACGAACTGGACGAGAAGGTTGCGGAAATCGAAGGCGTCTCTGAGGAAGAACAGTCTTACATGATGACCGGAACCAATCAGGGTCAACCACGATTGAACTACTATCTCGCTTGGGCTCGAACTTTTTTGAAGAAGGGCGGAGCCCTCGAGAATTCCGCTCGCGGTATTTGGGCGCTAACTGAGTTTGGAAGCACGATTGAGACTATTGGTGATACTCAACGGATAATCGACCAGGTTAACGAAGAAGAAAAAGCTAGAGCGCGCGAAAGACGGAAAAAGAAACAGCAGAACGGAGACGAGCCCGAGTTGTTTTCATCGTCTGATCAGAGCGACAAGTCCGAAGAGACACCTGACACAGAGACGTGGAAATCTAGGTTGCTCGCGACATTAAAGCAGATGGACCCTTATGCTTTTGAACGTTTGGCACAGCGTTTGCTACGGGAAGCGGGTTTCACCAAAGTCGAAGTCCGAGGGAAGTCCGGTGATGGTGGAATTGATGGTGTTGGTGTACTTCGCGTGAACCTCGTTTCTTTTCAGGTTTTCTTTCAGTGCAAACGCTACAAAGGAAGTGTCGGGTCGTCAGAAATTCGCGATTTTAGAGGCGCGATGATGGGACGAGCTGACAAAGGGTTATTCATCACAACTGGCAACTTCACCGCGCAAGCATCGGACGAGGCCACACGAGATGGAGCTACTGCGATTGACCTCATTGATGGAGATCGCCTGTGTGATTTGCTCAAAGAAAATGATCTTGGTGTGGCGACACAAATGATTGAGGCGGTGACAATAGATGAGAAGTTTTTTGCCAGCGTCTAGTATCAAACAAAGGGAAGGAAAGTTCGCTTCGTGATCCGCCTCATCGAAAAAGGCCTGATGTTCGGCAACCTCGTCCACATCTCCAGCCCGGCTCTGGTGGAGCGGTATAATCGCGCGTTGCAGCATCTGGCGGGCAGAACCACGGAGCTGACTGATTTCCATGTCGATATCTCGGGCTATTCGCCGGAGGTGGGGATTGAACTGGACGACCCGCTCTACCTCAACCCCAATGGCGTCAACCGGCAGTTCATCCTGCTGACGACCGAGCAGAAACGCGCGCCTCTGCTGAACGTCAAATTCTCGACCTCACGTGATATTCTGTGCGAGTTTATCGAGATGAACGAGGCACAGCTGTTTGCCCTGACCGCCACAGATGCGGTGGCCGGAGAGTTGGTGAACTCGGTCTTCAAACTCACCACGCCCAATGATCTGCTGAACCTGCGCAAGATCGAGATTGAGGCCGACACTGCAGGCGGCACCCTGCGCAAGGCCGAGCAACTGGCGGGCATGGTCGAGCAGTTCAAAACCGAGGAGGATGCGTGGTTCGATGATGTGCTGATCGCCCGGATGATCGAAACGGCGAAAGAAACCGGCGACGTCACTCGCAACCCGGTCCACCTCCGCCACACGGCATTTGAGCAGCGCAACTTCTGGACGGCGCATTTCGGCGGGCTGTACCTGTTCCCGGACATGGATCACCCGGCGGCGATTTGCATGGGCGAAAAGCCCGACGATCTGAAAATCAAAAATACCTTTTATCCGTCCCAAAGGAACCAGATTGCCAAATTCCTCGACTACAACGATCTAGTCGAACCCATCGTGAAGGCGCGCGGCGTGGATGCCGCAGCGATCCTTCAGCAAAAGATGGATTTTCTGACCGTTGCCGCCGCCGCAGATGCTGATGTTGATCTGATGGGGCTGGATCGCCGCGATATGAGGCGTTTGGCGCGAAACCACTCGGATCGCTTGCCCGAGGCATATCACGGTCTCGCCCAACTCTTGCGCTGGGCGACGGATGGGGGGCCTTGGCCGCGGATCACCTCGGACCATCCGGCGTATTTCTACACGTTGCGCGCCGCGGATACGCCGTACCGCGATTTGGTGAATATGTTGCTGTCCGAACTGGCTCCGCTGGACCCCCGCCAGATGTTCATCTGTCACAAAGAGCTGTTCTACAAAACCTATGCCACGTGGCCCGAGGCCAAAAAGGCCTATGTTGCCGAGTTTCTGGCCCGCGAGTATCAAGTGGATAAATCCGGTGCCCGTGCGGCTCTGTTCGGTCATGAACCGGACATGAGCGGAGAAGATCGTGTCAGCGATACAATCATCGCGCGGGTCGGCCCCTGGGGCGCAGTCGGGAGGAGTTGATATGTTCGGAGCGATGCGCCTGTTTCTGGTCCTGCTGGTTCTGCAGACAATTACCTATTTCGCGCTGTCGCTTTATTCGCGCGGCGTCCGCCGTCGCAAGCTTGAGACGTGGTGGGACGAGAAGGGCAAACAGGGAAATAAAGAGGCCTTTGTGGAACGCGGGCTGCACGTCTATGACAATTCGTTCCGGCGCAAACTGATCCTGGCGGTGTATATTGTCCCTTGGGTGGCAATCGGCGCATTGATCTACATCGTGAATTATATGTGAGGGTTACAGCATGGCCTATGTGAAATGGGCATTCATTATCATCTTCTGGGGCACTGTCGCTGTGATCCTGCAATATTCGCTGCCGCAGCATGATGTTGTGCGCATCGTCAACACCTATGAAGAGCGACAAGACCTGAACGACTGGACACGTATTTTCTGGTCCGAACCCGAAGATCAGTCCGCCAGCCTGTCGAACCGCGACGTGCAGTTTATCCAGGCCGTCCGTGCTAACGGGAAGCCCATCGTCTATCGGAACGAGGATACCGGCTGGGGCTGGCCGTTCTATTTCAAGTTCGACACCGCCAATCTGTACACCGAGGCCAATGACGCGATCTCGGACAAGAACAACCCCGACTGGGTTGTTGTAACACATTATGGCTGGCGCAATGAGTTCATGTCGATCTTCCCTAACGCCGTCTTTATCAAACCGGTCGAGGGGCCGGACGTGCAGATTATCCCGTGGTTCAACATTGTTTTCCTTACGGTCTTTGCTGCCATTGTCTGGGCGCTTTGGGTACGCTGGCGCCGGTTCCGTCAGGCGCGGATCGACCCGATGCTCGAGTCGATGGAAGATGGGATCTATGCGGCAGGCGACGCCATCGATGAACGACGCAGTCGATTCCGCCGTTGGCTGGACAGCTGGAAATCAAAATAGGGGCCCGGCCCGTGAAGGGGGCCTCTATCGTACGATGAATTCGGCATGCAGGGCGCCCGCGGCTTTGATCGTTTTCAAAATGTCGATCATGTCGCGCGGCGAAACCCCCAGGGCGTTCAGCCCGGCCACGACCTCTGACAGGGTGGTGGCTTCGGGGATCTCGGCCAGGCCGGTGCCTTCTTCCTCTTCGATGCCGGCGAAGGTTCTGGGGACCACGACGGTCTCTCCGTCAGCAAAGGGGTTGGGTTGAACCGCGATCGGAGCCTCCTCTACCGTCAGGGTCAGGTTGCCTTGGGAAACCGCGACCCGAGAAATCCGAACTTCTTGCCCCATGACAATCGTGCCCGAGCGCTGATCCACCACAACGCGGGCCTTGGTTTCAGGCTCAACCAGGATGTTTTCGATCCGACCGATAGCGTGCGCTGTTGACACGGACTGAGTGGCCGCGATGTTCAGCTCAACAGTTCCGGAATCGCGCATGATGGCCACGGCGCGGTTGAATTCGCGGTTGATGGCCGTTTCGATCCGGCCCGCTGTCGTAAAATCAGGCTCACGCAGGGCCAACCGCATTTGGGTCAGGGTGGACAAGTCAAAGTCGATCTCGCGCTCGACCCGCGCGCCGGATGGGATCACGCCCGAGGTGGGAACGCCCCGAACGACGGTCGCGGCTTCACCTTCAGCCGATGCACCACCCGCCAGCACTGTGCCTTGGGCAACAGCGTAGATTTGCCCGTCCGCTGCGTTCAGAGGGGTCATGATCAACGTGCCGCCCAACAGGCTGCTCGAATCCCCGATGGCCGAGACAGTGACGTCGATTTGCCCTCCGACCCGCGAAAACGGGGGGAGGCTGGCCGTCACAAGGACGGCGGCGACATTCTTGGGGCGAAAATCTTCACCATTCACATTCACGCCCAACCGTTCGAGGATGTTGGACATGATCTCTTCGGTGAAGGGGGAATTCCGCAACCCGTCGCCGGTTCCATTCAGGCCTACGACAAGGCCGTAGCCGACCAGGTCGTTGCCGCGCACCCCGTCGAAATCAACCAGATCTTTCAGACGGATTGCGCCGGCGAAAGCAAGGCTGGGCATCAGAGCCAGAAGAAAAACAAGAACCCTCATCTCAGGAAGTTCACCAGTGATAGGTTCGCATTGCGAACGGTGACGGAATAGAGGCTTTCCAATTGGAACTGCACGGCCTGAAGCTTAGTGGCCGTTTCATAGGGATCGGCCTCGATCAAGGCATTGCGGGTGTATTCCAGGCTGGTGCGCGCGGCGGCATTGCGGCTTGTCGCCTGTTCGACGCGCGCTTCGGCTGCACCGACCTCGGCCCGCAAAATGACCGTGTCATCCTGCGCATTTGCCAGGGCAACGCCCAACTGCTTGAACAACCCGGTGCGCTGATCGTTCGGCACCGCCAAGGCATCGTCGGCAACCAGCGCGGCGATAGCAACATCCCTGAGCGCCGCCTTCAGCGCAGGGTCCGTCGCCGTGATATCGAGAGTAACGCGTTCATTTTCGGCAATCTGCATCGATGGCAGCGCGGCGTTCGACCCTTGGTAGATGACCGCGTCAAAACCTGCGGGGTCATTGAACCAAGCCTCGGCTGCGTTGCGAATGTCGGTCACAGTCACCAAGCCCGTCAACTCAGCCTCAAGCGCGGTCAGCAAGGTCTCGGCCGAAGGCAGCGGCGAGACATCCGTCGCAGTGCCGGAAAACAGGCTGCGGCCGCCAATCCGGGTGTTCAGCGCGGACATCATCGTATCAAGCTCGTTCCGGGCCTGGACCGAGGCCTGTTCATGCGTCACAGCGTGGTTTGCTGTGCCAAAGGCCAGCAACGTCGCCGTCATCTCGCCAGTCGAGTCACTGAACACGCCAAGGCTTTGCTGCATCGCGTCCGAGAACAGCTTGGCCTCGGACGTGGCGATGCCAAACGCATCCAAACGCGTCAGGCTGCGGTCCAGATCGAGGAGGTGCGAATAGTCCCCGCCCAGATGGCCTGAGACGTCCTGCACCGTGCCGGTCGACATTTCATACGAAAGCGTTTCAATCTGTTGCTTGATCTGGGTGGACCGGGTCTGCAAGGTCAGACCTCGGGCAAGATCGCCTATGGATGTCAGCGTCATGTTCATAGCCTCAATAGGGTGTCCATCAGCTCATCCACGACCGAGATGAGACGCGCGTTGGCCGCATAGGCCTGTTCGATTTGCATCAGCTGTTGCAGTTCCTGATCGGTATCAACACCCTGCTCCGCCTCTAGCTGCTGCATCTGCTTCTGGGCGCCGGTTGCGAATGTTTTGCGTTGTTCGGCAACATGGGCATCTGCGCCGACGCGCGACATCATCGCTTCGGCGATCTCAGAGGCGCGCATGTTTCCGGTGCCAAAGATCGCCCCGGCGACTGGGCGGGCTTCGACCAGAACGGTGCTGAAGGCCTGCAGCTGAGTCGAATCTCCTGGGTCGTTCGGGGCAGCAGCGCCGAGACCTGCACGCAGCCTCCAGCTGTCGCCACCGGTATCCGGGTTTACGACCGCGTTGAGGCTGATGCGAGAGGCAATCCCGGTCAGCATCGTCAGATTCAGACGGTTTCCGCCATCAGTAAACAAGCCCGGATCAGTGGCCAATGCGGTCGGATCCAACCCGGGTGTTTCAAACCGCTCGACTAAATCGCGCGCAACCGTGTCGAGTTGGGTTTGCACCTCGGGTGCAAGCCGGTCGCGGATTTCAAATTGGGCCGCCAGCGCCCCGCCGCGGATCTGTGCGGTATCACCGCTGGTCCGGACCGGGTTTCTGTTCATCTCCAGCCCCGACAGCAGGCCGTTGCCAATTGTCATATGGGGCTGGGTGTCGCCTGTGGTGGTAAAGGAAAACTCAGCTGCTTTGCCCTCAAGCAGGATCAGCCCGCCATCGGAGTAGAGAGAAACACGGTCATTGTCGCGCGGGACGACGTTGACCGGAATCACTTCATTGACCTGGTCGATCAGAACCTGCCGCTGATCCAGAAAGGCATTGATGTCACCGCCCGAGTTTCGGATCGCAGGGATTCTGGCGTTCAGATCCTCGATATCCTTGAGGGTCTGGTTCAGGCTGGCGATCTGCGAGCCGATCGTCCGGTCTGCGTCCGAACGCAACTGCCGCAATCCTTCGGATGCCCGATTCAGATTGGCGGCCAGGTCGCTGCCACTGCGGGCCACTTGATCCAAACGCTCGACCGAGTCAGGCAGGCTGGCGGCTGTGATCAGGCTGCTTTCGAACTCGGCCAGACGATTGGAGAGAGATGCCGTGTCCTCCGGCGTGCCCACGACCCTTTCCAGTTGAGTGTGAAAGTCGGCCACAGCGGATTGGTGCGACAGATCGGCGTCGGTGGCGCGGCGATTGGCCGTCAGAACCGGGTCCTGATGCCGAATGATGCCTGCGGTGCGGACGCCATTGCCTGAAATCAGGCTGGTGGTCAGCTCCAATGAGCGCTTGGCGTAGCCGGGTGTCAGGGCGTTTGCGATGTTTCCGGAAACGACCGACGCACCCCGGCTGGTGGCGGTCAGGCCGGTCATGGCGTTGTTCAAAGCTGTCGACAGGTTCATCCGACGGGTCCTTTCCGAGGGTCAAAGTCAGCGTTTGATATTGGTGGTTTCCTGCAGCATCTCATCGACGGTCTGGATCACCTTGGCGCTTGAGGAATAGGCGCGCTGGGTCTTGATCATCGAGGTCAGCTCGGTCGCGACATCCGTGGTGGATTCCTCGCGCGCGAAGGATACGAGGTCACCCGTTGGGCCCTCGCCCGCATTCCACAGGAAGAACGTGCCGCTCTCACGCGACGGTGCGTAGGTTTGGCTATCCAGCGCGGTCAGGCCGTTGGGGTTTGGGACATCTGCCAGAGGGATCTGGAACATGCGACGGCTGACACCGGTGTCGTAGAAGGCATAGACGTACCCGTTTTCATCGACCTGAACACTGGTCATCGTTCCCACCGCTGACCCGTCGCGCGTGATCGAGACGGGGGCGAAGGTGTCCGACAATTGCGTGATCCCGTCTGCATCGCCGATCTCGCCGATATTGATCTCCATAGGGCCGCCTGCGACGTTCACCACCACGCTGCCGGTTGCCGGATCATAAGCCCCGCCTGTTACCGCAGCGACCGTTGCAAGCGTACCGCCTGCGGTCCGGCTGTCGGTGAAGGTCAGAGTGTATTCGCCGATCACTGCGCCACCCGACGCCGAATCGCGCATGATCATGGTCCATTCATTGCTGGACCCTGTTGCCGGAACGGTTGGCACCAGCTCGATGTCGACGCTTTCGGATTTGCCCAGGTTGTCGAAATATTCAACGGACAGGGGCTGCGTATCACCTGGTGCGCCCGCATCTGTGGCAGTGGCGGGCAGGTTCATGCGCAGGTTCATCTGTGTTGTCGGAGCACCGGACAGCTGGTTCACACTCAGCTGAATGGGCTCAAGCGCCGCGGGCGTATCCCGCGGCACAGCAGGGATCGAGCCATCCGGGTTCGCGCGCCATCCCAGAAGCACCAGACCAGATTCGGTGACCAGATAGCCCTGATCATTTGTGCGAAATGATCCGGTGGTGGTCAGCAGCATCTCATTCGAGCCACCCGCAATCTGCGAGCTTGGCCGCACCGGCAGCATCCCCCGCCCGCGCACGGCCAAATCGGTCGAGTTGTTGGTGGTGACCAGAGAGCCGCGTTGATCAATCAGCCGCTGACTTGTGGTGCGCACACCACCAGCGGAATAGCTGCCCCCTTGGCCCGAGGTGACCATGGAATGAAAATCCGTCTCCACCCGCTTGTAGCCGTAGGTCGAGGAGTTGGCGATGTTGTCTGAAATCGTAGCCAGCCTGTTGGCATTGGCCTTCAACGCCGCCACACCGGCATTCAGCGAAGAGGAAATGGTCATTGGCACGCCCTTCTGTTGCGTCAATCGTTGATGCAACAGGTAACGCGCTGGGCCTTAACAGCGCGCTAACAGGTAAAATGCCACCTATCCTTTAGCGATTTCGCAGAAAGATCACCTCGATCCGGTTGTTGCGAACGGCCATGGGATTGCTGTTCGACAACTCTCGGTCCGCGTGCCCGGTCACCCGGTCAAGCCTCTGTTCTGAAAAACCTTTATCCTCGAGAAGCTGCCGGACAACCTGCGCCCGCGCGGTGGACAAATCCCAGGCCGGGTTGTCTGCCAGAACCACCGGAGACGCGCTGACATGCCCTTCGACGGCGACGTCATTGCGCACGAGATCCGATGATCGGGCCACCAACAGAGCAAGCGCGCGCATCATCGTGGTCGGCTTGTCTGTTCCCGATTCGAACAGAAGCTGATCCTCGGTGTCGAACAGTTCGACCACCAGTCCTTCGTCGGTGACCCGCGTGACGATGTGCTTCAGCACCTTGTCCGATACCATACTCTCACCCGTGCGCCCCAAAAGCTGCGCCTCGAGTGTCGAGAAATCCTCGGTCGTGCCTTTGCCTGCGCCGTCGGCATCCACCCCGGTGGAGCCGCGCGCCTTTCGGGCCTCGGTCGGGAAACGGGCGCTTGCACCCGATCCGTCCATCACCATCGTTTTCTCGGAAAACATATTGTTGCCGCCAAAGGCCCCATCACCCCCACCCGAGACCGGGTTCACCGGAATCGTTGGCGAGAAGTAATCCGCCAGCCCTTTGCGTTGTTTTTCGGTCGTTGCATTCAGCAGCCACATCAACATGAAGAAGGCCATCATGGCCGTGACGAAGTCCGCATATGCGACCTTCCACGCGCCACCGTGATGGCCATCGCCACCTGATACACGCTTCTTCTTGATGATGATTGGCGCCGCATTGGTTTGCGCACCCATCTCCACCACCTTTTTATCACCCAGTTACAGGCGTAGCAGTGCAGGTCTTAAGGGCGGCTTAACACTTAAAATGCTTCGGACTTCGCATCATCGTGGCAAGCCCGCCGACGCCCTGCGCAGGATCAGGGACAACCGGTTGAAGCTGTTCTCAATACCCTCCGGATCGGTTTTGCCGAAGAAGCTGTCCAGCTCATCATGAACACGTACGGCCTGATCCAGCAGCGGGTCCGAACCCTCGGCATAGAGACCGGCCCGGATCATCACCTCGGACTGCTCGTAGCTGCCCACCAGTTTCCGGGTTTCCGAGATCATCTGGTTCTGGGCCTCGGTCGCGGCGGCAGGCAGGCTGCGCGACACCGACCGGCTGAGGTCAATCGCGGGGAACCGTCCGCGCTCGGCGATGTCGCGGCTCAGGACGATATGCCCGTCCAGAACGCCGCGCAGGATATCCGCAACAGGTTCGTCCATATCGGAGCCAGCGACCAGAACGCTGAAAACGGCGGTGATGTCGCCCTGCGCCTGTGTGCCCGGACCGGCGCGCTCACACAGATTGGCAATCAAGGGGGTCACCGACGGAGGGAACCCGCGCAGCGAGGGGGACTCCCCCATCGCCACGGCGATTTCACGATGCGCCTCGGCAAAACGCGTGACCGAATCGGCCAGGAACAACACGTTGAGGCCCTGATCGCGCAGATACTCGGCCACCGACATCGCCGACCACGCGCAGCGGCGACGGGCCAGAGCGGACTGATCCGAGGTCGCCGCCACCACAACCGCGCGTTTCATCGCCTCGGGCCCCAGAGCATGGGCCACGAATTCATTCACCTCGCGCCCGCGTTCCCCGACCAGAGCCACCACAACCGCATCCGCCTGCATTGACCGGGCCAGAGTCGCCAGCAGCGTCGATTTACCCACACCCGAGCCAGCGAAAAGACCCACGCGCTGGCCCTGCACGATCGGCAGCATGGTGTTTAGTACAGACAGACCCGTGGCCATCCGCTCACCCAGCGGCTTACGCTCCACGGCGGGCGGAGGGGGTTGCACAATGTCCCGCGCCTGCGCCCCCGGCAGCAGCGGTTTTCCGTCCAGCGCCCGGCCAAACGGGTCAATGACCCGACCCAACCAATGCATCCCCGGCGCAAACTCGGGCGAGGCCTTCAGGCTTACACGGTTGCCAAGGCTGACGCCATCGGGCGCGGATCCGGGAATCATGTGGATATGATCGGCCTCCACATGCAAAACTTCGCCCTCAAGATCGGGACCTGCGCGGCGGTGGAGCGTCAGCAGGTCACCGATTCGCGCGTGTTCGGTCAGGCCGCTGACCTCGATCACCCCATGCGCCACGCCGGACACAAGGCCCACATGGCGCACCGCGGACAGCCTGTCGAATTCGTATTTCAGAAGCATCGGATCGAGATCGGACATTGTGGGTTCTCCAACTGGGTTCTGAAAACGGTTTCTAAAGGAATCGGGGTTAAGCCTTGATTGAAATTGATCGAGGGAGAAGCCCCGATGTTCTCTGACCTGAACGTCTTTAAGACAGCGTACGCAATGGCAACCCATGCCGGACAACGGCAGGCCGTCATTGCGCGCAACATGGCCAACGCTGATACGCCGGGCTACCAGCCCCGCGATATCGAGGCCTTCAAAACCGCATTCGAAAACACCTCGGCTAAGACCGAAATGACCGCCACCCGGCAAGGTCATCTGAACGGCAGCAGCCCAACCGGGCAGAACTGGGCCGAGTATGAGGCTGAGTCGCATGGCGATCCCAATGGCAATGGCGTGTCGTTGGAAGGCGAGATGCTCAAAGCGATTGAGGTCAAGCGCCAGCATGACCGCGCCCTGGCGATCTATCGCTCGTCCATTGGTATTCTGCGCACCAGCCTGGGTCGTGGGTAAGGAGCGTTTGATATGAGCGATTTTTCCCATTCCCTATCCGCCTCGGCCAGCGCGTTGCGTGCGCAGGCGGCCCGGTTGCGGCACGTGTCCGAGAATATTTCAAACGCGGATACGCCCGGATACCGGCGCAAAACCGTCCCTTTTGAGACCGTCCAGCAGGACGGCAAGGCGATGGTGCAGGCGGGCCGCGTGCAGCTGGATCGCCGCGACCTGTCGCGTATTCACGACCCGAGCCACCCGCTTGCGGATGAAAGCGGGCACTACCTCGGCTCGAATGTCGATCTGATGATCGAGATCGCAGACGCGCGTGAAGCCCAGCGCAGTTACGAAGCCAACCTCAAGATGTTCGATCAGACGCGGCAGATGTCGTCGTCCCTTATGGAATTGCTTAGAAAATAAAGGAGAGCCAGAATGGATATCCGTTCCCTGACCGCCGCACAGAACTACACGGTGGCCCGCCCTGCAACGCAGGCCAATCCCGACCATGAAGGCATGGCACAGGGCCTGCGTTCAACGTTTCAGGACTTTGCCACGACCCTCAAGCAGAGCGAACAGATGTCGCAGGCCGCGATGACCGGGCAGGCCGACCCGCATGCGCTGGTGCAGGCTCTGGCCCAGACTGAACTTGCGGTCGAAACAGCCGTGATCGTCCGCAACAAGGTGGTCGAGGCCTATCAGGAAATCCTGAGAATGCCGGTCTGAGCCATGCTGAGCGAAGGTCTTTTCTACGACATCGTCCGTCAGGCGCTTTGGGTCGCGGTGATCACCTCGGTCCCGATCCTGACGGTGGCGCTGATCTCGGGCCTGATCGTGGGTCTGTTTCAGGCCCTCACCTCGGTGCAGGAGATGACGCTGACCTTCGTGCCCAAACTGATCGCCATCGTCGTCGTGTTCTGGATTTCGATGGGGTTCATGACCCAGACACTTGTCACGTTTTTCGCGGGAACCCTGGTTCCGCTGATCGCAGGAGGTCGCTGATGGATACCGCCTATGTCACCCTGTCCCGCCAATCCGGGCTGATGAATGAAATGCGGCTGGTGGCGAATAACATCGCCAATGCTAACACCACCGGCTACCGCGCGCAGGGGCTGGTGTTCTCGGAGTTCGTCCGCGACATGCCGGGCAATCCGTCTCTGTCCATGAGCCGGGCCGAGGCGCGCAATACCTCTCAGCAGCAAGGGGTCCTGACCGAAACCGGGGGGCAGTTCGACTTTGCCATCGAAGGCGATGGCTTCTTCATGGTGGAAACACCGGAAGGCAACCGCCTGACCCGTGCGGGCAGCTTCTCCCCCAATGCCGAGGGCGATTTGGTCGCCCCGGATGGCGCGCGGGTGTTGGACAGCAATGGCTCGCCGGTTTTCATCCCGCCGGATGCAGCCTCGATTGATGTGGGCAGCGACGGGACGCTCAGCGTCGAGGGGCAATTGCTGGGTCAGATCGGGGTGTACCGGGTCGAAGACCTCAAGGATTTGGTGCGCGAGGGCAATACGCGGTTCAGCGCGACAGGCAATATAGACCCTGTTGATGAGCCCGTTGTCCTGCACCGATTTCTCGAAGGTTCGAATGTCAACGCCATCGCTCAGGTGACCCGGCTGATCGAAATCCAGCGCGCCTACGAATTGGGTCAGAGCTTTCTCGAAACCGAACATGAACGGGTGCGCGGCGCGCTCAAAGCGCTGATGCGCTAAGAAAGGAGACATCCCATGCGGGCATTGAAAATCGCAGCGACAGGTATGACCGCGCAGCAAATGCGTGTCGAGACGATCTCGAACAACCTCGCGAATATGAACACCACCGGATACAACGCGCGCCGGGCCGAGTTCGCGGACCTGCACTACCAACAGATGGCGCGGGCCGGCGCGGTCAATGCCTCAGACGGGACGGTGCTGCCAACGGGTATTCAGCTGGGTCTGGGCGTGCGCCCTGCCGCTGTGACGGTGCAGCTGGCACAAGGGGCCGTGTCGGCGACGGGGAATGATCTGGACGTGGCCATCGAAGGACGCGGCTATCTTGAGGTGACGCTGCCAAACGGTCAGGCCGCCTTTACGCGCGATGGCAGCCTTAAACGCTCGGCCGAAGGGCTGATCGTGACATCGGACGGGTTCGCCGTGTCACCCGAGATCACAATTCCCGACGATGCGCGGTCCATCTCGATCAACGAGTCGGGCGAGGTCTACGCCTATTTCGACGATGCGCCCGAAGGCCAACGCCTGGGTGAGTTCACCTTGACCAGTTTCTCTAACGCCAAGGGTCTGGAGGCCATTGGCAACAATCTCTTCAAAGAGACCGAGGCCTCTGGTGCGCCGGTGCAGGGCGTACCGGGCGAGGACGGTTTGGGCACGTTGCGGCAGGGGTATCTTGAGGACAGCTCGGTCGATGCCGTGCGCGAGGTGACCGAACTGATCGAGGCCCAGCGGGGCTATGAAATGAACGCCAAGGTCATCACCGCCGTCGATCAGATGATGAGCGCAACGACGCAGGTGCGCTGATGCGTATGTTGCTGCTTGGTCTGACCCTGATAGCCCCGGTTGGGGCCTTTGCCGAGATTGTGGTGCCGACCCGGACGATCCGCGCGAAAGAGATCATCTCGCAAGCGGATCTTGAGACAAAGCCCCGTGACCTGCCGGGGGCTGTGACCGATCCGAGTGCGTTGATCGGGCAGGAGGCCCGCGTTGCGCTCTATCCTGGCCGCCCCATTCGCGCAGCGGATGTTGGTCCACCTGCGCTTGTGGATCGCAATGATCTGGTCGTTTTGGTGTTTATCAGCCAACCGCTGTCGATCACAACCGAAGGTCGTGCGTTGGGCCGGGGCGCGGTGGGGGACCGAATTCGCGTAATGAACCTGTCCTCGCGGACAACAGTGACGGGCCGGATACGGTCTGATGGTCAAATCGAGGTAAAATGATGTCTGGATTGTCAAAACCCCTTCTTCTTGCGGTACTTGCGATTTCGGCCTGCGGGCGATTGGATCACCTGGGCAAACCGCCCAGCTTCACCCCGACCGAGGATTCGCCGGAACAGGTAGCGATGCTGTGGCCGGGCCTTCCCTTACATACTCAACCGCAACGCACGGTGGATCGATCGTCGCTCTGGAGCGGCGGACAGCAGTCCCTGCTGGGTGACCAAAGGGCCATCAAGAAAGGCGATATCCTGACCGTCGTGATTGAGCTGGATGAAGAGGCCGAGATCTCCAACAACACCAACAGGTCGCGGTCAGGATCTGAAAACCTGTCCGTGCCGAACTTGCTTGGACTACCGCAAAGGGCACAGGACAAACTGCCCGAAGGGGCCTCGTTCGACGAGGCCGTTGGGATCGAATCTGAGGCCTCAAGTTCCGGCCGCGGATCGGTGCGGCGGAATGAGAAACTGACCCTGCGCGTGGCCGCAACGGTGATTGACGTGCTGCCGAACGGAGTTCTGTCGATCTCGGGCGCGCAAGAACTGCGCGTGAATTTCGAACTGCGAGAGCTGCTGGTGGCAGGTTATGTGCGCCCACAGGATATCTCGCGCAAGAATGAGATCACATATGACAAGATCGCCTCTGCACGGGTGTCCTATGGTGGTCGCGGGCAGATCACGGATGTGCAACAGCCGCGCTACGGCCAGCAGATCCTCGATACCGTTTTGCCGTTCTAAGGGGTTCTCATGATCAAGAAACTGCTTCCCGTGATCTTTCTGGTCATTGGCACCGGGGCTGGCATCGGCGCTGGGAAATTCCTTGGCGGTGGCGAGGCGAAGGTCGGGTTTGACAAGACCGAAAAGGTTGAAAAGACGGACAAAGAAACAAAAGAAAAACCCGCCAAATCAAAGGAAAAGGACAAGGGGAAAAAAAGTGAGGGGGGAGGCTTTGAATACCTGAAGCTCACCAAGCAATTTGTCGTGCCGATTGTGGAGGATGAGGAGATCTCAGCCCTCGTCACCATGTCCCTGAGCCTTGAGGCGAACTCGGCCATCACCGAAACCTTCTATGCGATCGAGCCAAAGCTACGGGACGGTTTTCTGCAAGTGTTATTCGATCACGCCAACACCGGTGGATTTGACGGAGCGTTCACGCATTCCGACAACCTAAGCACCTTGCGAAAGTCTCTGCTTGAGGTGGCGAAGAAAGACCTAGGCGATGATGTCTCGAAGGTCCTGATCATGAGTGTCAGTCGCCAGGATACCTGAGGCCGTCACGGTTTTGGCCGTGACCGCGCGCGCTTCTGTTCGGCCTTGAGGGTGTCATTCAAACGTTCAACCGCTTGTTTGCGCCCGAAGGCCTGACGCAGTTGCTGCATGGCTGCAAGTTTCTGTGCCCGGCATCGCGCCAGTTCCATGTTCAATTGCCGCCGAGTGGCGGCCTCCCACCCATTCCACAAAACATCGGTTCCGGTGATCTGATACCCATCGGTCACCGCACTGTCCTGGCGGGTCTGCACAACCTGAGCGTCAAGACGCGCCAACTGAGCCTGCACACGTGCTTCGGCCTCCAACACGGGGCGCAGTTTTTGATATTCGCTTTGATAGACCGCTTCGGTGACTGATTTCAGGGCGGGCAGTTCGTGGCGTTTCATCCAATCTGTCCTTTTGCGCGCTTTCGCATGGCTTCGGCAAAACGGATCGCAGCAGCGACCGGGCGATAGTGTTCTTCGGCGATCTCCTGCCCGATCTCGACGGTCGCGTGAATAGCGCGCGCCGTTGGCGGGTCCGAATGGATGGGAACGCCCGCCTCGCCGGCAGCCGACCGGATCGCGGCGGCTACCTCGTCGACACCCTTGGCCACACAGACGGGTGCCGCCCCAGCTGTCCGGGACCATTTCAAAGCGACTGCATAGTGGGTCGGGTTCACGATCACGACGTCGGCTTTCGGCACATCGGCCATCATCGGATTGGTCGCTATCTCCTGCGCCCGCGCGCGGCGCTGTTGTTTGACATGCGGGTCGCCTTCGGCGTCCTTGGTCTCATCCTGGATTTCCTTGCGTGACATCCGGTTCTTGCGCATGTGTTCGGCATATTGCCAAACGTAGTCGACGACCCCGATCGCAAGCGCGATGGCGATTACGATGAACAGAAAGCGAAACAGCAGGTTCATCATCAGCAGGATCGACCCATGGACCGGAGCAGCGCTGGCGGAAACGATCTCGGTCAAGTTGGCCTTGAGGAACAGGGCCAGACAGGTGCCGTAGATCAGCAGTTTGGCAAAGCTCTTGGCGAATTCGAACAGCCCGCCCCTCCCGAACTTGTTTTTGGCGTTGGATAGGAGCGAGATCCGCGAGAGTTTGGGTTGCAACTTGGTGGGCGCAAAAATCAACGCGCGCTGGGCGATGAGGCTCAGCAGAACCGCCGCCGTGGGAAGTGCAAACAGAAGGGCCACCGGCAAAAGTGCGCCCTTCAGCATTCCGGCGACCGGTGCTGTTGCAGGCCCCGATGTAACAAGCTGCGCGATGTCATCCGACTGGTCGATCAGAACCACAAACAATGTGCCCATCTGATCGACTGAAAACTTTCCGACCGTCAGTAGCGCGATCAGCAAACCGGTATAGGCGGCAACGACGGACAGATCGTTGGACTTTGCAACCTCACCTTTTTCGCGCGCTTTCTGCAGCTTCTGCGGCGTTGGATCAAAGGACTTTTCACTGTCGTCATCGGTACTCATCGACCGGAGTCCAGCGGGTTGAGGGTGAATGAAAACAGCGCGTCCGCCCAAATGGACAGGATCAGAGGTGCTCCGGCGAATAGCAGGAACAGCCCGGCAAAGGTGATCGCGGGGGCGCCGACAAAGGCAACCATCAACTGTGGCATCGCCCTGTTGATGACCCCAAGGGCGAGGTTGTAGATTAATGAGGCGATCACGAACGGAGTGGCCAGCGCAAAAGCCAACCCAAAGCTGTGGGCGATCTGCCTGACGCCCCATTGCGACAGATCAGGGGCCGAGAGGGTCTGGCCCATCGGGAACATCGCGTAGCTGTGGATCAGAAACTCGGCAACGCGGATGTGCAGTCCCATCAGCACCGCAAGGGCCAGCCCGGCCAAGGTTAGAAACATCCCCAAGGCAGGGGCCGGGTCAGCGGCCGCGCCTCCCAGAAGCTGAGACAGCGAGGTCGATTGCGCCGCGATTGACCCGGCGGTCTGCAAGGCCAGCACAAACAGGCGCAGCCCTATGCCCAAAACCATGCCGATCAGAACCTCGGTGCCGACCAGACGCGCCAGCGGCAGCAGGCCCGGATTGGATTGCGGGGAGGGCACCGCTGGCAGCACGATCAGGGTAAAGGCCACGGCGACCGCAAGCTTGACCCGGACCGGGATGCTGCGTTCGCCAAAAGCGGGCAAGAGGGTGACCACAGCGGACACCCTCAGAAAAACGGCAAACACATGCCACAGCCCCGTGCCGAGTTGTCCCAACAGCTCGGGCGGCAGGGCGATCATGCGGGTACGGTTCCGACCAGGGCGGGGCGAGCCTCAAGACCGATTTCTTCGAAGGAGAGAACCGGATTGGACACCCCGCGCGCCTGCATGATCGAGCGCAACAGGCGGCGCCGGCGGGTCGAGGTCACGACGGCCGGAAACAACCCGTGATCGGCGGATTGTGCGACGCTGTCTACCACACCGTCGGCGAGCTTGTTGAACAGATTGGGGGGCAGCGCCACGTCCAGCCCGGCGGCGGGGCCGTCGATCTGGTAGCTGGCAAACGTATCCTCCCATTCGGGGGCCAGTTGGATCAGCGGGATTGAGCCATCCTCACGTTTCATCTCGGCCACCAGTTGAAAGCCCAGCCGTTGGCGGACCAGCTCGCAAATGCCTTCGGGCTGGGTGGTGGTCAGACGCGCTTCGGCCACGCTTTCAAGGATCAGGGCCATGTTACGGATCGAAACACGCTCATCCAGCAGTAGCCTAAGAACCGCGTGCAGCGTGTCGATCGGCACCTTGTCGGGGATCAGTTCATCCAGCAGCTTGCGGTTTGCCTCGGCCCGGACAGGATCGCTGAGGCGGGTCATTTCGGACAACAGACGGCGCAGGGATTTCAATGTTAGCAGGCGTGAGAAGTTCTGCTTGATGATCTCCAGCAGATGGGTCGCCAGAATCTCTGGCGGTGAGACGATGGTCGCGCCGTTCAGGGCGGCATCCTCTTGATCTTTCGGCAGAATCCAGCGTGCGGGGGCACCGTAGACAGGCTCGGTCACGTCATTGCCTTCGGGCAGAAATTCGTGCCCGTCCTGCACCAGCGCCAATACCAGATCGGGGTTCAGCACGCCGCGCGCCTGTTCGACGCCCTGCACCTTGATGACATAGGTGCCGGTGGGCAGATCGGCGCGGTCGGTCAAGCGAATCTCGGGCAGGATGAGGCCAAAGGTCGAGGCCACATAGGTCCGCATATTCGCAATGCGCGCGTCCAGCCCGGTTCCGGGGTTCAGCACCATGCTGACAAGGTCGGGCGCGAACTCCAGATGCACGTCGTCCAGATCCAGAATATCGCCAATGGCTTGCGAAACAGGGGTTTCCGCCTCGGGGGCTGGGGTTTGGGCCTGAAGCGTCTCGGGCTTTTGTTTTTGATGGACCCTGTAGGCCGCGTATCCCAACACGCCCGCGCCCAGAATGAAGGGCAGGAAGGGCAGACCAGGGACGAGGGCGAAGAGAACCATCAACACAGCCACGGTGCCCAGCGCAGCCGGGTGCTTGCCCAGTTGCGAGAAGATGGCGTTGTCGGTCGCGCCCTGTGTGCCGCCGCGCGCCAGCAATAGCGCCGAAGCGATGGAGATGATCACCGCCGGGATTTGTGAGACCAGACCATCGCCCACGGTCAGAATAGCGTAGGTTTCAAAGGCGGATGTGACCGGCATGCCATGCACGATCACGCCCATGACCAGCCCCATCACAAGGTTCAGCAGCGTGATCAGCAGCCCGGCAACCGCATCGCCTTTGACGAATTTCGACGCGCCGTCGAGCGAGCCGAAAAAGGTCGTCTCTTGCTGTTCGCGTTCGCGCCGCTCTTTGGCTTGCTGGTGGTCGATGGCCCCGGCGGACATGTCGCTGTCGATGGCCAGTTGTTTGCCCGGCATTCCATCCAGAGCAAAGCGCGCGCCGACCTCGGCCATCCGCGCGGCGCCCTTGGTGATCACCATGAAGTTCACGATCAGCAGGACGCAGAACACCACGAGACCCAGAAAGATACTGCCGCCCATCACGAAATTGGCGAAGCCTTCGATGACGTTGCCTGCCGCATTTGGCCCGGTATGGCCCTGACCGATGATCAGTTTGGTCGATGAGACGTTGAGCGACAGCCTCAGCATCAGCGAGGCCAGCAGTATCGTCGGGAAGGATGAGAAATCCAGCGGGCGTTCGATGAACAGGGTCAGGGTGAAAATCAAAATGGCCAGCGCGAAGGAGGCGGCCAGCCCTACATCCAGCACCCAGGCCGGCATCGGCAGGATCATCATCACGATGACGGTCATCAGCGCCAGTGCCAACAGGACAGTGGGTGAGAACAGGGACCGGGCGTTTATGGTGGGCACGCTGACCTCCTAGTTGAATGCGATGAAGGCGGTGGCAGCACCCGCCGCTGGAACCAGAGACCCCAGAGACCCGCCTTTGGATTCAACCGGTTGTACCGGGATCAGCGGGGCTGCTGCGCCGGTGAAAGGGTCCCGCGATGCCACATGGGTATGCGGCGGAACGGACCCGTCCAGCTGGGCCAGAACGGTCTGGAACCGACCGCGATAGGCCTCGGCCAAAGAAGGCGTGCGCGAATGATAGGCCCCTGCGGCAGCGGGCCAGGATCCAAGCTCGGCATAGAGGTCTTTGAGAAACTTTGCGGCGTAGGTGGCGTTCTCCTGCGGGTCGAACATTGCGTCGATCGAGCGGAAGGCTTTGCCGTGCCAGCGGTAGTTGATTTGAAAGCACCCGATGTCAAAGCTGCGCTTGCCGGCTTTGAAAATCCGGAAAACATAGGTTTTGGCCTCAACCTCGGAGGTGAACCAATAGCCCTGCCCTTCGACATTGATAGTCCAGGGCCAGGGTTGCAACCGCCCGTCATGAGTTCGCCCCGTCTCAACCCGTGAAATGGCGCGCAGGATGTCCAGTGGTACGCCTTCGGACAGCGCGGCGCGGCGTGCGGCCTGATCGCAGATATCACCCGCTCGGGCATCCGGCATGGCACGCCCGGCCTGCGCAATCAGCGCAAGCGTCAGCACAAAGACAATCGAGACGAAACGATGGGGCATTCTGCCGGTCCGGGATTCGGGTCATTCCGGGCCAAGCTAGCCAGTCATCAGTTTACAGAGGGTTATCGCCCTATCATTTTCGGTCGATCCGACGCCCGAACACGACGCTGGTATTGGTGCGCAGAACACCGGGGATTTTGGCCAGTTCATCGACCAGAATATCCAGATCCTCGATCCGGGGAGCCTCGGCGGATAGCAGCAGGTCAAACTCGCCATTGATCGACAGGCAGCGTTTGACCTCGGGATAGGCCTCAAGCCGTTTGATGATGCGGGTGGTTTCCTTTTGCTGGACCTCAAGCATCACGATCACCTGCACGCGCGGGGTATCGTCACTGGCGTGCAATTGAACGGAATAGCCCGCGATCACGCCACGCTCTTCCATGCGCTTGATCCGCTCATGCACGGTAGTGCGGGCTACACCCAGCTTGGCCGCGATATTCGTGGTCGACTCACGGGCATTGTGCTGCAGCGCGGTGATGATGCGGCGGTCGAGCTGATCCATGGGGCCTCCGGCAGGGTCGCTTTGGTTTACGGTAGAAGCGCCCGGAGGCTCAAGGCTTCTGCGCCGAGGGGGCTTTGTCGGATCGCGGCCAGATGATCAGTGCAGCAGCGATCCCCAATGCGGAAGCGCAAGTTATCGTGGTCATGACCACGGTTGCGCCGAAACGGGTCATCAGCCACCCCGATAGCGGATAGAGGACCAGCCAGCAGGCATGGGACAGGGTGAACTGGGCGGCAAAAACGGCAGGTCGGTCCTCGGGCCGGGCCGAGCGGGTCAAAAGGCGGCCCGAAGGGGTCAGGGTCATCGAATAGCCAAAGCCCACGCAGGCCCAGAAGGCCGTAAGAAGCGGTAGGGAGAGTGCGCCGGATGTCAGGGCGGCTCCGGCCATACCCAACGTGCCGATGGTCGCCCCGGTCAGCATAACCCGGCGGTCCTCGACCCGATCCAGCAGAGAGGGCAGCAGGAAGGCCGCGATCATCGAGCCGCCTCCGAACCCGGCCAACGCAATGGCGACCGCACTTTCGGACAGGCCCAGATCCGCGCGCACGAGGACCACCGTATTGACGATCACCATGGAACTCAGCGAGGCGGCGGACCAGCTAAGCGCCAGCAAACCGCGCAACCGTGTGGTCGACAGATAGAGACGGATGCCCCGTGTCGTCCGGTCATAGATACCCCGTCGCGCTGCGGGTTTGGGTGAGGGCAGAATGACAGACACCACCAGCAAGGCCGAGGCGACAAAACCGGCGCTGGTGCCCCAGAACAGCGTGTCGAAGCTGACGAATAGCAGCAGTGCCGCCGCCAGCATCGGGCTGAGCAGGCTTTCCAGATCGACCGCCAACCGCGAGAGTGACAAGGCGCGGGTATAGTCGCGCTCATCCGTCAGGACGTCGGGAATCGTGGCCTGAAACGCGGGTGTGAACCCGGCGGAGGCCGATTGCAGGACGAAGATCAGCACATAGACCTGCCAGACCTCGGACACGAAGGGCAGGCACAGGGCGACCGCAGCCCGTATCAGATCCAGCACCACCAGCATCCTGCGCCGGTCGAGCTGTTCTGCAAACGCTGCCGCCAGTGGCGCAATCCCCACATAGGCGACCATCTTGATCGTCAGAGCCGTGCCCAACACCATCCCCGCAGCCTCGCCCGCCAGATCATACGCCAATAGGCCCAGCGCGATCGTCGCCAGCCCGGTCCCCGTCAACGCGACGACCTGAGCTGCCAGAAGGTGGCGGTAGGTGCGGTTTTGAAGGATGCTCAGCATGGGTCAGAGGTACTTTGTGATGGTTTTGAAATCTTCGATGGCCGATCCGTCCTCGGATGTCAGGCAATGGTCGATGTGATCGTGGATCAGAACCCGTTTGGCATTGGTGATTGCTTTTTCGACGGCGAACAGTTGCTGGGCAACGTCGGAGCAGGGCGCGTGATCTTCGAGCATGGCAATGACTTTCGCCAGATGCCCATGCGCCCGTTTCAGGCGGGCGGTGATTTGCGGGTGCGATTCATGCGTGAGATCGGTCATGATATATCCTTATCCCCCCCATGAGGATAATATCAAGCCCACCCAGCGACAGAATGCCCAGCTACAGGGTCAGCGTTGAGTTTGCCGGATAAACCGCCTATCTCGGGGTCGAGACCGCACAAAGGAAACCTCTGTGGCAAACCACCTGTATAAAAACGACCTGCCTGACGGGCTGGACCTTGGGCCGATCGTGGCCATTGACTGTGAAACCATGGGGCTGAATCCGCATCGGGATCGCTTGTGCGTGATCCAGATGTCTGGCGGCGACGGAAACAGCCATATCGTTCAGGTTGAAAAGGGGCAGACCGAGGCTCCGAACCTTTGCGCCATGTTGGAAGACCCCAACGTGCTGAAACTGTTCCATTTCGGGCGTTTCGATATCGCCGCTATGTACCACACCTTTGGGGCATTGGCTGCACCGGTGTATTGTACCAAGATCGCCAGCCGCCTTGTGCGCACCTATACCGACCGCCACGGGCTGAAAAACCTGTGTCAGGAGTTGATCGGCGTCGATATCTCGAAGCAACAGCAGATGAGCGATTGGGGGGCCGAGACCCTGTCTGAGGCCCAACTGGAATACGCGGCTTCGGACGTGTTGTACCTGCACCGCCTGCGGGATGAGCTGAACAAGCGGCTGGCCCGCGAAGGCCGGACCGAGATGGCGCAGGCCTGTTTTGACTTCCTGCCGATGCGTGCGAAACTCGACCTCGCAGGCTGGCCCGAAACTGATATTTTTGCGCACTCATGACCGATACCGAAGCATTCCTGAAAACCGCCCGTCAGGTTGTCACCGATGAGGCTCGCGCGCTGGACGCCCTGGCCGAAAGCCTGAACGAGGATTTTGCCGAAGCGGTGCAGCTGATCCTGCAGGCCACCGGTCGCATCATCATCAGCGGCATCGGCAAGTCGGGCCATATCGGCCACAAGATCGCGGCCACATTGGCCTCGACCGGCACGCCCGCCTATTTCGTCCACCCCGCCGAGGCGAGCCACGGTGATCTGGGCATGGTGTCCAAGGGCGATGTGGTTCTGGCGATCTCGAACTCCGGCGAGGCGCCGGAGCTGGTCAACCTGCTGGCCTTTACGCGCCGCTTTGGCATTCCGCTGATCGGCCTGTCCAGCAAGCCGGAAAGCACGCTGATGAAACAGGCCGACGTGCATCTGCTGATCCCTTCTTTGGGTGAGGCCTGCGGGTTCGGCATGGTGCCCTCGATCTCGACCACGCTGACGCTGGCCATGGGCGATGCGCTGGCGATCGCGCTGATGAAACACCGCGATTTCAAGCCCGAGGACTTCCGCGCCTTCCACCCAGGCGGCAAACTCGGCGCGCAGCTGTCCACGGTCCGCGACCTCATGCATGCTGATCTGCCCGTGGTGCGGTCTGGAACCTCCATGAGCGAGGCGCTGCTGGTCATGAGCCAGAAGAGCTTTGGTGTGGTGGGTGTGACAGATGATGCGGATCGCCTTTTGGGCATCGTCACCGATGGCGACTTGCGCCGCAATATGGACGGGCTTTTGAACAAGACCACGGATGAGGTCATGACCCGCGATCCTCTGACCATCGCACCCAACGCCATGGCGGAAGAGGCAGTCGGCATCATGAACGACCGCAAGATCACATCGCTGTTCGTGGTTGATCCCGACGCGGATGGGCAGGCGCAGGGTCTGCTGCATATCCACGACTGCCTGCGCGTCGGTCTGGGTTAGGGAGTGAAACGGTGGACCGCTATTCCCGCATGGTTCAGTTCCTCAAGGTGCTGTTGCCTCTGACGGCGATTGTCTTGCTGTCCACCGTTTTCCTTCTGTCGCGCAGCATCGAGACTGATGTCTCAGTGCCCTTCTCGCAGGAGGATATCGAAGATCGCCTGGCCGGGCAGGTTATTACGCAACCCAACTACCGCGGCACTACCAAAAAGGGCGAAGAGGTCCAGATTGAGTCGACCAGGGTGACCCAAGGGTCCGAAGGCGAAGAGCCGACGGCAGCGCAGTTTCGCGGGCGGTTCGGGATGCTGAACGGCGGTGAGATCAAGCTGGATTCCAACTCTGGCCTGATCCGGCCCGACAAGGGGACGGCGACCTTTGTTGGCGATGTGGTGATTACCACCTCGGACGGCATTCAGGTCACGACCGATCTGCTGAATACATCGCTGGAAGAAATACGTGGCGACACCCCCGGTCAGGTCGATGGCACCGGCGTCATTGGCACATTCTCGGCCGGTCGTATGCAATTTGGCACTGAAAAAAAGGACGGTCCGGTCCATATTCTTTTTACAGACGGCGTGAAGTTGGTATATGAGCCAACAAAAGCAGAAAGATAACCTGTGATCTATTTTCGATTTCTCTTTGTTTGCATGGCTCTGTTGACGGGTCCGGTTTCTGCCAACGCACAGGAAGCGCAGGTTGCATTTGGTTCGGTCAAGGCCGACCCCAGCCTGCCGGTCGAGGTGACCTCGGACTCACTGAACGTCAATCAAGAGGATGGATCGGCCGAGTTTCTCGGCAATGTGATCGTGATTCAGGGGGAAATGCGCCTGTCGGCTGAGCGGGTTCTGGTGATCTACAGTCAGGACCGCTCCTCCATCGAACGGATGGAAGCGACCGAGAATGTCGTTCTGGTCAGCCCTCCGGATGCCGCCGAAGGGGATCAGGCGGAATATACCATCGACACCGGCGTGATCGTGATGAAGGGTAACGTTCTGCTGACACAGGGGCCCAGCACGATCAGTGGCGATCAGATGGTTGCGAACCTGACCTCGGGCACTGCAACAATGACAGGCCGCGTTAAAACAATTCTTCAGCAGGGTGGCGGAAACTGATGGCTGCCCCAACCTTGTCTGTCGCGGAAGGAAGCGCAGGTCTGCGCATCGAGAAACTGCGCAAATCCTATCGGAAAAAAACCGTGATCCGGGACGTGTCCATGACGCTCGACCGGTCCGAGGTTGTAGCACTGCTGGGTCCGAACGGGTCGGGTAAGACCACGACCTTTTACTCGGTCGCCGGGCTGGTCTTTCCCGAAGCAGGGAAAGTCACGATAGACGGGCAGAATGTCACGACCTTGCCGATGTATCGGCGCGCGCGTCTTGGGATCGGCTACCTGCCGCAGGAGATGTCGATTTTCCGCGGCATGAGCGTCGAGGACAATATCGCCTCGGTTTTGGATATCACCGTCAAGCACGCCCATCGCCGGAAAGAGCGGTTGGAGGAGCTGCTGTCGGATTTCTCGATCGAACACCTACGCCGCGCGCCAGCGCTTGCTCTGTCGGGCGGTGAACGACGCCGGGTCGAGATCGCGCGCTGTCTGGCCGCCGATCCGAAATATCTGCTGCTCGACGAACCCTTTGCGGGCGTTGATCCGATCAGTGTGGGGGACATCCGGCATCTGGTGGCTGATCTGAAGAAACGCGGGATTGGCGTGTTAATCACCGACCACAACGTGCGCGAAACACTCGAGATCGTGGATCGCGCCTATATCCTGCATGACGGGCAGGTTCTGATGTCAGGTACACCTGACGAAGTGGTCGAGAACGAAAACGTGCGCCGGGTTTATCTGGGCGAAAACTTCCGTATTTCATAGGGTTGGGCGATTTTTCGCCGGAAGATTTGCGGAAATCGCGTATATACACCGCTGTTTTGATTGACTCTTCCGCCGCCTCTTGTCTCAATTGGGGTATGGCATTTATTCGGTTCCAGTCTGGATCTCGATACCCCTTCACGGAAGGGCAGGGACGGCAGCAACCGATCAAAATGTCGATATCCCCCACCCGATAAAAACAAGCATGTTGCGTGACGCGACGTCAGAATGGGTGTGAATTGTGAAGGAGACCACATGCGTTACCAAATCAGCGGAAAACAGATCGACATCGGTGCGGCCCTGCAGACCCACGTGCAGACCGAACTGGGCGAAGTTGTTGGCAAATATGCCCAGCGCCCGACCGACGCCAATGTCGTCTTTTCCCGTTCGGCGCATGAATATGTATGCGAAACGACTGTACATTTATCCACCGGCCTGACCGCTCAGGCCAAGGCCCACGCGACCGAGATCTATGCAGCGTTCGAGGCATGCTGTGACAAGATGGAAACACAGTTGCGCCGCTACAAGCGCCGCCTTAAGGACCATCACAAGGATCGTTCTGAGCCTGTTGAACTCTTTGGGGCGTCCTCTTATATCCTCGCCTCTGACGAATCGAACACGGCAGATGAACCCGAATCGCTACAGCCCATGATTGTGGCTGAGATGGAAACGAAGATCCCATCGCTCAGCGTTGGTGAGGCCGTAATGCAAATGGAACTTGCCGGTGCGCCGGTGTTGGTGTTCCGGAATGAGAACAAGGATGGGTTGAATGTCGTGTATCGCCGCGATGACGGCAATATCGGCTGGATCGATCCTTAAACAGGCAAGTTGAGAGAGATCGGCCTTAGCACGCAAAGGCCGCTATGGAGCATGATCATGGAGCTTTCGAGCATTTTAAAGCCCGAAGCAGTACGTGTGTTATCTGCCGCTTCTAGCAAGAAGCGGCTGTTTCAGGAAATCGGCGATGTTGCTGCCGGTGCTTTGGACCTGGATGCCCAGGTCGTCGTGGATTGCCTGCTGGAGCGCGAAAGCCTCGGGCCCACGGGTGTGGGGCATGGCGTGGCATTGCCACATGCGCGGCTGGGCGGGATCGAGTCGGTCTCGGGCGTTTTTGTGATGCTTGAAAAGCCGATCGACTTTAGCGCGGTTGACCGTCAGCCAGTGGATATCGCCTTTGCGCTGTTTGCCCCCGAAGAGGCGGGTGTGGATCACCTCAAGGCTTTGGCACTGGTGTCGCGCACCCTTCGTGACAGCGCTGTTTGCGCCAAGCTGCGGGCGAACCCCGATCCGGTCAAGCTATACGCGATCCTGACCGAAGCGCAGTCCATGCAAGCCGCCTAAAGCGCAGTTAAAAAACAAAAAAAGCCCGCAAATACTGCGGGCTTTTTTGTTGTTGGGAAGGGCTAAGTGTCAGCCGCCGGTTCCCATTTCCAGCGTCCACCAGATCTTACCGCCGTTTTCCTGATGCCACGCAAAACCCATCTGGGTGGCCTGGGGATCCAGGATCACGGAACGGGGGCCGGGTTCCTGCATCCAGGCGGCCAGTGTCTCGGTTTCCGTCTCATAAGTTTCCGAGATGGCCTCGCCCAGGAATGTCCCGAAATAGCCCACACGTGCTGCACGGTCGATCGGGGAAGAGCCATCCGATCCGAAGTGCCAGGGGCGATTCTGCCGGGCCATATCCTTGGAATGCGTCGCGGCCGCCGCGTTCAACTGAGAGTTCAGCTGTACGGACTGCAAGCCCTGCGCTTGCCGCAGTGCATTCACCGAATCGAGCATGCGGAACTGCAGCTTCTCGGGGTTGCCGCGGATTTTGTAAACTGAGGGCAAGGGGCGACCGTCGGCACCCAGCGCCGTGGTCCCCGTGTCGGTACATGCCGCCAAGGCGACAAGGCAAATCAACAGAAAAGAAAAGATACGCGTCATGATCGACCTGATTATTGTGTCGTTAACGGGCATAACGCGCTAGGCTGTCTTGAGCAAACGCACAATGACCAAACCCTGCATGATTCTGCCGGTTTGGTTTGCGACTGAAGCATTCTGGCAATAAAATGTGCCAGATTTTACATTTCGCCATAACGAAGGACCTTTTGTCATGGTTAAAAAGCACATTCCTCTTTCGACCCGCCGGGGGTTTCTGGTCGGAGCCTCGTCTCTGCTGGCCTCGCCTACGATCGCGCAGTATATCCCGGGCGACCCGCTGCGCCCGGCCCCTGAACCCGAAGCGCCGGTGCGGCGCAACGTCTCGGGTTTCCGTGCACAGGACTGGCGGCCTTATTTTTCGAGCACCAGAAACGGGGCCATTCTGGTCGACACCACGTCACGAGCGCTGCATTATTGGTCAAGTGATCAATCTGTGTACAAACTCTACCCCTCTTCGGTTCCTTTGACCGAAGAAATGACCCGTCGCGGGCGCACCAGTGTCATTCGCAAGGTTGAGGGGCCAAGTTGGTCTCCGACGCCGTCGATGAAGAAGCGAAACCCCGAATGGCCCGATTACATCCCGCCCGGCCCCGATAACCCATTGGGAACGCACGCTTTGTATCTGGGGTGGAAGTATTACCGCATCCACGGCACCCATGACACGCGCAAGATCGGGCGGAAATCTTCGAATGGCTGCATCGGCCTGTTCAACGAAGACATCGCCGAGCTGTTCTCAATGGCGAAGGTCGGCACGCAAGTGTTGCTAATTTGACGACATTTTCGCTCACCGACTCGATTAATCGGCAAGTTGCAATTGCATTCCAACCGCTTTGCTGATTAGAAAAATATCACGAGGTAAGTCTTAGATGTGCGGTTCCGCGGACTGGAGCCGTGCAGATTCTGGAGGTTAATATGAAAAAACTCGTTCTCGCCGCTGCACTGACCGCTGCTGCTTCGACCGCTTATGCCGGTAACCTGGAAGAGCCGGTTGTTGAGGCACCTGTAGTTGTTGAAGAGACCCAGGGCACGTCGCAGGGCATCGTCCTGCCGCTGATCCTGCTGGTTGTTGTTGCCGCAGCTATTGCAGCAAGCTAATTCAACGAGCATTATCCAGAGAAAAGGCGGTGGAGCTTTCCACCGCCTTTTTTCATGTCCAGCTATCGGCGCTGGTTATAGCGCTTCGAGTCTATTTTGTATCGCTAATTCGCTGCTTTTCTCTTCCGTCGAACGCGAAAAGCGATACAGGGCGCTTCAACGAAAACTCGAAACGCTTTAGTTCAGCCAGCCGTTGAGGTTGTCTTCGATGATCTTGCCCAAAGCGGCGATATGCGAATCATCGTCGTTGAGGCAGGGGATATAGGTGAAGTGTTCACCGCCGGCCTCTTCAAAGCTGTCCTTGATCTCTTCGTTGATCTCTTCCAGCGTCTCGATGCAATCGGCCGAGAACGCCGGCGCAATCACCGCGATGTTCTTTTTGCCCTGTTTCGCCAGATCGGCCACATGGTCGACCGTATAGGGTTTCAACCATTCCTCAGGGCCAAAGCGTGACTGGAAGGTTGAGACCAGCTGATCGTCCGACCAGCCGAGCCGCTCTTTCAGTAATCGTGAGGTCTTGACGCATTGGCAATGATAGGGATCGCCCTGTTGCAGATATCGTTCAGGCATCCCGTGGTAGGAGCAGACCAGCACATCCGGCTTGGTCTCCATCTTGGCATAGGCGCGTTCGACGGATTGGGCCAACGCCTCAATATAGGTGGGTTCGTCGTAATAGGCGGGCACCGTACGGCTCGCAGGTTGCCAGGGTTCCTCCATCAGGCAACGGAAGAACTGGTCATTGGCGGTTGCCGTCGTGGCCCCGGCATAGTGCGGATAGAGCGGGAAGAACAGGATACGGTCGCATCCCTCTGCCACCATATTCCGGACCTTGGATTTGGTCGACGGATTGCCGTAGCGCATGCAGAAATCGACCATCACCTGATCGCCATAGCGGGCCTGCATCGCATCGCGCAGCTTGGCGGTCTGGTCCTTGGTGATCGTCATCAGCGGGCTTTCACCCTTGTCGTGATTCCAGATCGACTTGTAGGCCTCGCCCGAGCTGAAGGGGCGTTTGGTCAGGATGATTGCCTGCAGAATCGGCTGCCATTTCCACGCCGGATAGTCGATCACGCGGCGGTCCGAGAGGAACTCGTTCAGATAACGGCGCATTGGCCAATAGCTGTAGTGATCGGGCGTGCCCAAATTGGCCAGCAGGATGCCCACGCGCCCCATTTTAACCTTGGGGTGGTCGGCTGGTGCATGCACGGGGCGTGTTGCGTCAAACATTTGGGTCTTCCTGCATTTTCTAGGTCTGGCCTGAGATAAGGGGAAATATCCGGTCGTCAATCGGACAGTTTGCCTTCATCTGTACCAAGGGCTTCGGCAAGGCGCATCCGGGCGGATCCTGGTCGCAGCGGTTTGGGTTGGCTGACGTCTGGTGACCAGCCGGTCAGGCAGATCATCTCGAACGTGGCGGGCAGGCGGCCTTGAGGCGTCGCGAAGTGTTCCGCGTAGATACTCTGCGCGCGTTCGAACACCTTGCGGCGGGTCGGGGATTTCAATCGGTTGGTCAGCACGTTGGTCTCGGCCATTGCGCGCAGGTCCTGCATCAGATGGGTCAGGTCGCGATATTCCGCCGTCATAGGTACCGCATCCGCCACCGGCAGCGCCAACCCCGCGCGTTGCAGCAGAGCGCCCAGATCCCGCAGCTCTCCCATCGGAGCGATTCGGGGGCTGAGGCCACCGGTCACCTCGATTTCGGCCTGCCCCACGGCGGCGCGCAGCTGATGCAGGGTTTCTCCGCCGAGACAGACGGTCAGAAGCAACCCGTCCGGGCGTAAGGCGCGGTGGCATTGGATCAGCTGGCCGACCGGGTCATTGGCCCAATGCAGGGCCATCGCGTGAACCACGAGATCATGCGTGCCGGGCGTAAGCGCCAGCGTTTCCTCATCCGCCACGAGTGTCGCGCCGGTCAGGGTATCCTGCCAGATATGCGCAAACGGGGTCACAATCGCGGGCGCTGTAAAGGTTCTGTTAACCATGCCCAGCCGATCCTGCACCTCGTCCACAGCGGCGCGGTGCAGAAACAGGGCCTCATCCTGAACCCGCGCGCGGCGGTGGCGCAGGGTGGCTCGGTCGAACAGGGGGGGTGCATTGGACGCAGGCATTTTCATACCCCGCAGGTATCGCATTTGGCCCCGAGTTCAAACAGCGTTGCACCTGATCTATCCCCCGCGATGCATGAGCTGCGGAGAGCTGACCGAATCCGACTTTGGCCTCTGTGCAACATGTTGGCGGGACACGCCGTTCATCGGCGGAACGGTCTGCGACAGTTGCGGCATGCCCGTCCCCGGCGAAAGGGACGGCTTTCGGATCGACTGTGACGATTGCCGAATAACGCTGCGTCCGTGGCAGGACGGGCGCGCAGCGCTGCTGTACAAGGGGCGGGCGAAATCCCTGGTCCTGGCCTTGAAACATGGCGATCGGCCCGAGCTGGCCAAACCCGCCGCGCGCTGGATGGCGCAGGCAGGCCGAGAGGTTCTGAAGCCCGACATGCTGATCGCTCCGGTTCCCCTGCACTGGTCCCGCCTGGTGAAACGGCGGTACAACCAATCGGCGCTTCTGGCGCAGCATCTGGGGCGCGAGACAGGGTTGGAGGTCTGCCCGGACCTGCTGGTGCGCACGGCGCGCACCCCGGTTCTGGACGGCAAGACCGCCGTCCAACGGGCCGAGGCACTGGATGGGGTCATTGCACCGCATCCCAAACGGCATCAGCGCATTAAAGGGCGCGATATCCTGTTGGTGGATGACGTGATGACTTCGGGTGCCACGCTGGCGGCCTGTACGCGGGCGTGTCTTGCCGCAGGGGCAAATCATATTTTCGTGTTGGTGCTGGCGCGCGTTGCCAAGGATGCCTAATTCGCACAAGATCGTGTGAAACCCGAAGGGACGGATTTATGAAACCTGTTGAAATCTACACATCGCCTCTGTGCGGCTTCTGCCACGCGGCCAAGCGCCTGCTGAAGCAAAAAGGGGTCGAGTTCAAGGAAATCGACGTCTTGCTGCACCCCAAGCGCAAGCCCGAGATGATCAAGCGCGCCGGTGGCAAACGCACCGTGCCGCAGATCTTCATCGGCCCCGATCACGTGGGCGGCTGTGATGACCTCTATGAGCTGGACCGTCAGGGCAAGCTGGACCGTCTTCTGGCGGCGTGATGAAGACTGCTCTGCTGCAAATCACCTCGTCGGACGATCCGGCTGCGAATCTGCAAATGGTGCGCGCCATGATGGCCGAGGCCGCCGAGCAGGGCGCGCAGTTCATCCTGACCCCCGAGGTCACGAATTGCGTGTCCAACAGCACCACGCGGCAGCGCGAGGTGTTGCAGCATGAGGAAGACGACACAACTCTGGCCGGTCTGCGGGCGCAGGCGGCCGAGTGGGGTGTTTGGTTGCTGATCGGATCATTGGGGATCAAGACCCATGATGCGGATGGCCGTTTTGCCAACCGGTGCTTCATGATCGACCCCAAGGGGCAGATCGTGGCGCGTTATGACAAGATCCACATGTTCGATGTGCAGGTGACCGAGACCGAAACCTTCCGCGAATCGGCCAATTACCGCCCCGGCAACAAGGCCGTCATTGCCGAGACGGAATTCGGCAAGGTCGGCCTGACCATCTGCTATGACATCCGCTTTCCGCATCTGCATGCCGCGCTGGCGCAGGCCGGGGCGCGGATTTTGACGGTTCCGGCGGCGTTTTCGCCTGTCACAGGGGCCGCGCATTGGGAAGCGCTGCTGCGCGCCCGCGCGATTGAGACCGGCTGCTGGGTTCTGGCCCCTGCGCAAACCGGCACCCATCCCAAAACGCGGGGCAAAACCCGACACACCCATGGTCACAGCATGGTCGTCGCCCCTTGGGGAGAGGTTCTGATCGACGCAGGGACCGATCCGGGCATTCACTTTTTCGAATTGAATGATAGTTCTGTGTCCGAGGCGCGCCGTCGCGTGCCCTCATTGACCCATGTGCGGGCTTTTGACGGCCCCTGAACCAGAACCGGACCATGACAGACGACACCAATGCCCTTGCGGTCACGCTGTTTAGCGAGATCCTGACCGCCGACCAGCTATTGCGCAACCGGCTGAGCCGGGTGCTGCCCAAGGGCATGGAAATCTCGCATTTCTCGGTACTGAACCATCTGGCCTATGCCGGAGGGGAACGGACGCCCGCGCAACTGGCCAGCACCTTTCACGTCACACGCGGGGCGATGACCAACACCTTGGCCAAGCTGGAATGGGCCGGATACATCCACATCCGCCCCGACTGGGACGACGCCCGCCGCAAGATGGTCGCCATCAGCCCCGCCGGTCGCCGCGCGCGGGATCAGGCGATTTCCTCGATCGCCCCGTTGATCAACCGTGTGGTCGGAGAGCTGGGGTTGGAGCGGGTGCGCAGCACGCTGCCGGTGCTGCGGGATTTGCGGTTGCAGTTGGAGGGGGAGTAGGGGTGATAAACTGTGATTTGTGCTCAAACGAGGACAGGATTTTTTCGAAATAGTGGATTCCTCATTCGTCAATTGACTGGGTGATTAGAAAATTAACGCGGGTATTTCTTGGGCGAAAAGGACAGGTAAGTTGCCATATCTGCTTAAAGTGCATCGTTTTGTTCCCGGAGAATTTTTCTGGGAAGACGTTTGGCCTCGCGACAAACAACCAGAAAACTACGCAAGGGTTGGTCACGACCACGGTAATGCTCCCCTGATCAAGACCCCGATTCCTTACAAACAACAAAAAGGTAAACTCTTACCGGGTGGAGTGCTTCCAGACCTAATGCCGGGGCGCTGGTCCGGTGACTTACTAGTAAGCCATCGCGTGAAAAAGCTAATCGATGATTCTGACATAGTTCAGCACCAGTTCTTACCCGTCGACCTGACATTAAAAGACAAATCTACGGTAACCGGACAGTATTTTCTGTTCGTCGCAGGCGATCTGACGGACGGCATCGTACCCGAAGCATCGAACAAAATTGTACCCCAGTATTTTGACGGTGAGCTGGGGTACTACTCATGTGAGGGAGACCCTGAAATCGCATGGAACGAAGATTCAGTTAGAGGTCGTCAGATTTGGGTAAACAAATATTTGCCCCGAAAGATCTTCATCTCGGATTCGTTGCACAATGAACTTGAAACGCTCAAGTTGAAGGCGTTTACGGCTTTGCCGTCAGCCGTTGTTTTGCAACAGTCGTAAAGCGAGTGGGTGGTTCCACCCACCCATCTTACCCCGGTTTCACACTTGCCGTTACATAATTCACGCTCAAATCCCGTTCCGAGATCGACCAGCTCCACAGGATCGGGTTGAAGACAAAGCCCTTGCGGTCCACCGGCTCCAGCCCGGCTTGGCGCAGCAGGTCGAACAGCTCATCGGGGGTGATGAACTTGTTCCACTCATGCGTGCCGCGGGGTAGCCAGCGCATGACGACCTCGGCCCCGAAAATGGCCATGGCATAGGATTTCGGGTTGCGGTTGATGGTCGAGCAAATCTCCAGACCGCCGGGTTTCAGTAATTGTTGCGTGGCGGTCAGGTAGCTTAACGGGTCGGCGACATGCTCGACCACCTCCATGTTCAGCACCACGTCGAATTGCTCGCCCGCGGCGGCCATGTCCTCGGCGGTGGTATGGCGGTAGTCGATCTCAAGCCCCGATTGCTCGGCATGAATGCGGGCGACGGGTAGGTTGCCCTCGGCGGCGTCGGCACCGACGACCTCGGCCCCCAAACGCGCCATTGGTTCGCTCAGCAGGCCGCCGCCGCAGCCGATGTCCAGCAGGCGCAGGCCCTCAAACGGTTTTTCGGCCTTCAGATCACGGTCAAATTCGCCCGCGATCTGCTGTGTGATATAGTCCAGACGGCACGGATTGAGCATGTGCAGAGGTTTGAATTTCCCATGCGGGTCCCACCATTCGGCGGCCATCGCCTCGAATTTAGCGATCTCGGATGGGTCGACCGTGTTCGGATGCGCTTGCATTCCTGTCTCCGTATGCTCTTTTACGTCTTAAGGACTATATAGGGCCATAATGGACAAGTACCCGGACCAAAAGCGCGCAGTGCAATATCTCTATCCGCCGATCGATCCTTTCGATCAGCGGTTGGTCAGTGTGGGCGATGGGCACCAGATTTATATGGAGCAAAGCGGCAATCCCGACGGGGTGCCGGTGGTTGTGCTGCATGGAGGGCCGGGCGGTGGATGCAGCCCTGCGATGCGGCGCTACTTCGATCCACGTGTCTTCCGTGTGATTCTGTTCGATCAGCGCGGATGCGGGAAATCGCGGCCTCATGCCTCGGTCGAGGACAACACGACGTGGCATCTGGTTGAGGACATCGAGCGGCTGCGGTCGCTGCTGGATATCGACGAATGGACCGTGTTTGGCGGTAGCTGGGGGGCGACTCTGGCGTTGATCTATGCGCAGGCGCATCCGGATCGGGTCAGCCGTCTGGTTCTGCGCGGGGTGTTTCTGGCCACGCAGGCCGAACTGGATTGGTTCTATGGCGGCGGCGCGGGCAAGTTCTGGCCCGAGCAGTGGGCAAAATTCACCGCCCTGCTGTCCGAGGAAGAGCTGTCAGATACGATCGCGGCCTACAACAAGCGCCTGTTCTCGGGCGACCGGGCAACCGAAGTCCTGTACGGGCGCGCTTGGTCCGCGTGGGAGAACGCCTTGGCGTCGATCCATTCGAACGGATCGACCGGCGAAAGCCCCGGTGAATACGCGCGGGCTTTTGCGCGGCTCGAGAATCACTATTTCACCAACAATGCCTTTCTGCAGAAGGATGGGCAGATTCTGGATCAGATGGATCGCATCGCGCATATCCCCGGACATATCGTGCAGGGGCGCTATGACATGATCTGCCCGCCTCAGGCGGCGTGGTCGCTGGCTGAGCGCTGGCCCAATGCCGAGCTGAAGATGGTCCGCCATGCAGGCCACGCCCTGTCGGAACCCGGAATAAGTGCCGAGCTGGTTCGCATCATGGACCGCGTGGCCGAGGGGGTTGCATGACCCGGATGGACCGTCGTGCTCTGTTTGCATCGGGTGCCGCCGCTGCGTTGCTTGCGGCCACGGGGGCGTCTCTGGCCGATACTCCGAAGAAAGGTGGCGCGCTGCGGCTGGCAGTTCCGCGCGATGACAGTTTGGAGCAGTTGGCGCGTGGGGCCGTGTTCGACACCCTGACCGAGATCGCGCCGGATGGCACGTTGCGCGGAGAGTTGGCGACAGGGTGGCAGACCGAAGACAACGCGCGCATCTGGCGGTTTGATCTGCGCCAGGACGTCTCGTTCCACGATGGAACGGTGCTGAACGCTGATGATGTTGTGGCCGTGCTGACCGAATTTGGGCAGGCCGAAGCCCTGGCCGCTGATCTCGTGCGGCTGGAACTGGCCGAGGCCAATCCCGGTCTTCCCTTCCTACTGGCCAATAGCCGGTTTGTCGTAGCCCGCGATGGGCAGGCGGTTACGCCTTTGCACGCGGCAAACGGGACCGGTTGCTACCGGGTCGAGCGGGCCGAGGATGGGCGTCATTTCCTGGGTCGCAAAGTTGCCGGGCATTACAAGGACGGTCAGGCCGGTTGGGCCGATACGGTCGAAATCATAGTGATCCCGGATGCACGCGTCCGCGCCGAAGCCTTGCGCGACGGGTATGTGGACATTGCCGCCCTGCCCGAGAGCGGCGAGCTGAAAACCCAGCGGGGGCTGCGCTACCACCCAAGCGAATCGGATATGGCGCTGGCCGTGGCGCCTCAAGTCGGGATGCCGAGGCAGATCGGCAAAGCGACGCTGGATGATGGCCGCATCGCCGAACGGTGGTGGTTGGCGTAATTCCGATCACGAATTGCGCCGGGGGTTGCAGACTCGGGAACTCCTGCGTATATGCAGTTGCAACAGCGGCGCGTTGGACTTCCGGTCCAAGGCTCCACCGGAAAATTCGACGGGCCGCGCGCCCGTTTTTTTGTGCCCGATCGATAGGGTAGAGAACCTGATGACAAACGACCTGATAGCCAAAGCGGCCATTGACCGGCGACTGGCCGAGATCATCACCCCCGTGATTGAGGATCTGGGGTATGAACTCGTCCGCATCCGTTTGATGAGCGGCAAGCAAACCACGCTGCAGATCATGGCTGACAAGCCCGATGGCGGTATCGAAGTGGACGACTGCGCCGAGATTTCAAACGCGGTCAGCGCCACGCTGGATGTCGAGGATCCGATCCTTGACGCCTATACGCTGGAGGTCTCGAGCCCTGGTATTGACCGCCCTCTGACCCGTCTCAAGGACTTTGAGACCTTCGAAGGGTATGAAGCCAAGATCGAAACTGCCGAGCTGATCGACGGTCGCCGCCGCTTCAAGGGTGAATTGGCCGGGATCGAAGGGGATGAGGTTCTCATCAACATCCCCGAAGGGTCCGAGACGATCACCATCGGTCTACAATTCGACTGGCTGAGCGACGCCAAGCTGGTCCTGACCGATGACCTGATCAAGGAAATGCTGCGCCAGCGCAAAGACGCGGGTGCCCTGAACGAAAACGCTTTCGACGAGATTGAGACCGAAGGGTCAGAAGAGGAGACGAACTGATGGCAATCACCTCAGCCAACCAGCTGGAGCTGCTGCAGACCGCCGAGGCCGTGGCCCGCGAAAAGATGATCGACCCCGGTCTGGTTGTCGAAGCGATGGAGGAATCGCTCGCCCGTGCCGCCAAGAGCCGTTATGGCGCCGAAATGGACATCCGCGTGTCCATCGATCGCAAGACCGGCAAGGCCACCTTTACCCGCGTCCGCACCGTGGTCGAGGAAGAGGAGCTGGAAAACTACCAGGCCGAGATGACCGTCGAGCAGGCGCGTCAGTACATGGAATCGCCCGAGGTTGGCGACGTCTTCGTTGAGGAAGTGCCGCCGGTTGAGATGGGCCGTATCGCGGCTCAGTCCGCCAAGCAGGTGATCCTGCAGAAGGTTCGCGAAGCCGAGCGGGATCGTCAGTACGAAGAATTCAAGGATCGTGCAGGCACCATCATCAACGGCGCGGTCAAGCGTGAAGAATTCGGCAATGTCATCGTCGATCTGGGTGGTGCCGAGGCCGTTCTGCGCCGTAATGACAAGATCGGCCGCGAAAGCTATCGCCCGAATGACCGTGTGCGCGCCTACATTAAAGAGGTTCGCCGCGAGGTTCGTGGCCACCAGATCTTCCTGTCGCGCACCGCGCCGGAATTCATGGCCGAGCTGTTCAAAATGGAAGTGCCGGAAATCTATGATGGCATCATTGAGGTCAAGGCCGTGGCCCGTGACCCCGGCTCGCGCGCCAAGATTGCCGTGATCTCGTATGACGGTTCGATTGACCCTGTGGGCGCCTGCGTTGGTATGCGCGGTAGCCGCGTGCAGGCCGTTGTGAACGAACTGCAGGGCGAAAAGATCGACATCATCCCGTGGAACGAAGATCAGCCGACCTTCCTGGTGAACGCGCTTCAGCCCGCCGAGGTCTCCAAGGTGGTTCTGGATGAAGAAGCCGGCAAGATCGAAGTTGTTGTTCCTGAAGAACAGCTGTCGCTGGCAATTGGCCGCCGTGGTCAGAACGTGCGTCTGGCCAGCCAGCTGACAAATCTGGACATCGACATCATGACCGAGGCCGAGGAATCAGCGCGTCGTCAGAAAGAATTCGAAGCCCGCACCCAGCTGTTCATGGACAGCTTGGATCTGGACGAATTCTTCGCCCAACTGCTGGTTTCCGAAGGCTTCACCAACCTCGAAGAGGTTGCCTATGTTGAGCTGGACGAACTGCTGGTCATCGACGGCGTCGACGAAGGCACCGCGCAGGAACTGCAAGCGCGCGCCCGTGATTTCCTTGAGGCGCAGGCTAAAGCCGCGCTGGATGCTGCGCGCGCTCTGGGTGCCGAGGACAGCCTTATTGAATTCGAAGGCCTGACACCCCAGATGGTAGAAGCGCTGGCCAAGGATGATGTGAAGACGCTCGAAGACTTTGCAACCTGTGCCGACTGGGAACTGGCCGGTGGCTGGACCACGGTCGATGGTGAGCGTATCAAGGATGACGGTGTGCTTGAGCCGTTCGGCGTAACGCTGGAAGAGGCGCAGGATCTGGTCATGACTGCTCGGATCATGTTGGGCTGGGTTGATCCGGCCGAGCTGGAGCAGGCAGAAGAAGACGTTGAAGCCGAAGAGGAGGCCGAGGCCTGATCTCAGGGCCTCGGGTGGCTGAGATGGGTCGCGGTGGCGTCCATAAGGATCGGTCTGAGGGACCTGAGCGCAAGTGCATCGCCACGGGCGAGGTTCAGCCCAAATACGGGTTGATCCGCTTTGTGACGGGGCCGGATGGTCAGGTCTATCCCGATGTCGCGGCGAAATTGCCGGGTCGTGGGGTCTATGTGGCGGCAGATCGCGCGGCCTTGGACAAGGCGGTCAGCAAAAAGCTGTTCTCGCGCGGGTTCAAGGCGCAAGTCTCGGCCCAAGCGGACCTGGCCGATGAGGTCGAAAAACAAGTCGCGCGTCGTGTGGTTGAGCTTCTCAGCCTGGCGCGTAAGTCCGGCGATGCGGTCGCCGGATACGAAAAGGTCAAGACGTGGCTGGACCGGGAAGAGGCTCAGGTACTGATTCAGGCCAGCGATGGATCGGGGCGCGGCAAGTCGAAACTCAGCACGCCGCACTTCGGAAAATACATCGGATGGCTCACTGCGGACGAGTTAGGGGCGGCATTTGGGCGCCAAACCGTGATTCATGCGGCGCTGGCCTCTGGCGGACTCGCCAAACGTGTTGTAGAGGAAGCGCAGCGCCTGCGTGGCTTGCGCGAAACGGATGACGGCGGCAGGGGCCGCGCGGAAGGGTAAGAAGCTTTATGAGCGATAATGACGGCAAAAAGACATTGGGTCTTCGTGGCGGGGCACGCCCCGGAAATGTGAAACAGAGTTTCAGCCACGGACGCACCAAGAATGTCGTGGTGGAAACCAAACGCAAACGCGTGGTGGTCCCCAAGCCGGGTGCCGGAAAGCCGGGTGGCGGAGCAACGCCTTCGGGTGATCCGTCGCGCCGTCCTGCCGGGATCTCCGACGCGGAAATGGCCCGCCGGATGAAGGCATTGCAGGCCGCCAAAGCGCGCGAGGTCGAAGAGGCCGCCGCCCGTGAGGCAGCTGAAAAGGCGCGTGAAGAAGAACGCGCCCGTCGCCGTGCGGAACAAGAGGCCAAGGAACGCGAACAGCGCGAGGCCGAAGAGAAAGCCCGCGCCAAGGCCGAAGAGGAAGAGCGCAAGCGCAAAGAGGCAGAAGAAGCTGCCAAACGCGCTGCGGCCGCCCCGGCCCCGGAAGAGCCCAAAGCGGCCCGTAGCCCGGCCAGCAAGCCTGCGCCTGCAGCTGCTCCGCGCAAACAGGATCGTGAGCGTGAACAGCGTGGTCGTGGCAAAGGCCGCGACGACAACCGCCGTTCGGGCAAGCTGACACTGGGTCAGGCCACCGGTGGCGAAGGCAACCGCCAACGTTCGATGGCTGCGATGAAGCGCAAGCAAGAGCGTGCGCGTCAGAAAGCCATGGGTGGTTCGGTCGAACGCGAAAAGGTCATTCGTGACGTTCAGCTGCCCGAGGCCATCATGGTCTCTGAGCTCGCCAACCGTATGGCCGAGCGTGTGGCTGACGTGGTTAAGTCGCTGATGCAGATGGGCATGATGGTCACTCAGAACCAGACCATCGACGCGGACACTGCGGAACTGATCATCGAAGAGTTTGGCCACAAGGTCACTCGTGTCTCCGATTCGGATGTTGAAGACGTCATTAAAGAGGTCGAAGACAGCGATGACGATCTGCAACCGCGTCCGCCGGTCATCACTATCATGGGTCACGTTGACCATGGTAAGACCTCGCTGCTGGATGCAATCCGCGACGCGCGCGTTGTGGCAGGCGAGGCCGGTGGCATCACCCAGCACATTGGTGCGTATCAGGTGAAAACCGACGGTGGCACCACACTGACCTTCCTGGATACTCCGGGCCACGCGGCGTTTACGTCGATGCGCTCGCGCGGTGCTCAGGTCACGGATATCGTTGTTCTGGTTGTTGCGGCTGACGACGCTGTGATGCCGCAGACCATCGAGGCGATCAACCACGCCAAAGCGGCCGGAGTGCCGATGATCGTGGCGATCAACAAGGTCGATAAGCCCGATGCAAATCCGGACAAGGTACGGACCGATCTGCTTCAGCATGAAGTGATCGTCGAGAAAATGTCGGGTGAGGTTCAGGACGTCGAAGTCTCCGCCATCACCGGTCAAGGTCTGGACGAACTGCTGGAAGCCATCGCGCTGCAGGCCGAAATTCTGGAACTTAAAGCCAACCCCGACCGCGCCGCCCAAGGTGCCGTGATCGAGGCGCAGCTGGATGTGGGCCGTGGCCCCGTCGCCACCGTTCTGGTTCAGAACGGCACGCTGCGCCAAGGCGATATCTTCGTCGTGGGTGAGCAATACGGTAAGGTCCGTGCGCTGATCAACGACAAGGGTGATCGCGTGAAGGAAGCCGGCCCCTCGGTTCCGGTCGAGGTTCTGGGTCTCAACGGTACGCCCGAAGCCGGTGACGTTCTGAACGTGACCGAGACCGAAGCGCAGGCCCGTGAGATTGCTGCCTATCGTGAGCAAGCCGCCAAGGACAAACGTGCCGCCGCCGGTGCCGCGACTACCCTTGAGCAGCTGATGCAGAAGGCCAAGGAAGACGAAAACGTCACCGAGCTGCCGATTCTGATGAAGGCGGACGTACAAGGTTCGGCCGAAGCCATCGTTCAGGCGATGGAGAAGATCGGCAACGACGAAGTGCGCGTGCGCGTTCTGCACTCGGGCGTGGGTGCGATCACCGAAACGGATGTCGGTCTGGCCGAAGCCTCCGGCGCGCCGATCTTCGGGTTCAACGTCCGTGCCAACGCATCGGCGCGGAACACCGCGAACCAGAAGGGTGTCGAGATCCGCTATTACTCGGTGATCTATGACCTCGTGGATGACGTGAAAGCGGCCGCATCGGGCCTGCTGAGCGCCGAGATCCGCGAGAAGTTCATCGGTTACGCCGAGATCCGCGAAGTCTTCAAGGTTACCGGCGTCGGCAAGGTTGCTGGCTGTCTGGTCACCGAAGGCGTTGCCCGCCGCTCTGCAGGCGTCCGTCTGCTGCGCGACAACGTGGTGATCCACGAAGGTACGCTGAAGACGCTGAAGCGCTTCAAGGACGAAGTGGCTGAGGTCCAGTCGGGTCAGGAATGCGGTATGGCGTTCGAAAACTACGACGATATCCGCGCAGGCGACGTGATCGAAATCTTCGAGCGCGAAGAAGTCACCCGCACGCTGGATTAATCCGGTTCTACAAGTAGGTTTGAAAACAGCGGCTCAACTTGGGCCGCTGTTTTTTTGGCACATCGCGATCTATCTCATTTTTTGGTCAACGTGTTCCGTGTCACATGCAAACTCTGCAGGGGCTGGCATAAGTTTAAATATAGACTTTCGAGGCCCGGTCTTGATTTACTGTTGGTCGTGATTGACCGGACCCGCAGTACTTAAGGACCAAACGAAGAGACCTGCTTCTCTCGCTCGACAGGATTTGGAGATAGATTTGACGCGTATTTTTACAGCACTCTGCTTTGTCATCACCTTGATCGCTGGGCCCGCATTGGCGCATGAGCGGTTCGCCCTCGTGATCGGGAATGCTGGGTACACAACTGTCCCGGCCCTCGACAACCCTGTGAACGACGCGCGCTTGATGAGCGAAGAGCTGCGCGGCGCGGGATTTGCGGTCACGACTCTGACGGATGCAAGCCGCGCAGAGATGGAGCAGGAGGTCGAGACTTTTGCCCGCACCGTGCGTGCGGCGGGGTCCGAGGCTTTGGCGGTGTTCTATTTTGCCGGGCACGGAGTGCGCAGTGATGAGTTCAACTACCTACTTCCGCTCGGCGTGAACATCCAGTCCGAGGCTGATATTGCGGATCAGGCTGTCCCGGCCGAGTGGGTTCTGGATCGCGTTCATACGCCTCAGGCCGTGAGTGTCATGATTCTGGACGCTTGCCGCGACAATCCATTTGGCAGTGAAACGGACGGTGCACTGGATGTCGGCGACGGGCTTGCGCGTATGACAGCCCGCACCAACAACCTGATCGCCTATGCCACCGGACCCGGCGACGTCGCACTGGACGGGACCGGAGCCAACAGCCCCTACACAGCAGCCATCGCGCGCGCGATCGGAACCCAAGGTCTGACCCTTGAGCAGATGTTTGATCAAGTCCGCACGGATGTGATCGGCGAAACGGACGGAGTGCAATCCCCTTGGGCAAGGTCATCCTTGAACATACGGATTGGCATCAAGGACCCGAGTTTGAATTGACAGGGGCCACAGCCCCGTGCAACGCGAAGGCTAGGGCGTTCCCGACTGCTTTGAAGCTGTGAACGTCCTGGGATGCATGATGATGTCGAAGTGCTGCATCCCTTTTTTCAGATCGAAGCTGACAGAATGTCCGGCCTTGCGCAGGTGCTCGGCGTAGTCACGGCTTTGGCGGATGAATTCCGGTGTGTCCCTCTCGGCCACGGTCACGTGGTAGCGCGGTCCGGGGCGGGGTACGTGGCGGATGGGGGACAGGTCGTTGACCTCAACCGGTGTCAGTTGCAGCGGATCGTTGACCGAGGTCAGGCTGATCGGTTCCAGATCGTAAACCCCGCTGATCAGGATCACATCTCGCACCCGCAACCCGGCGCGGGCTAGAGCGTTTGCAGATTGCGCCATAACCATGCTGGCCAGTTGCGCCCCGGCGCTGTGCCCTGACAAGGTGATCCTGCTGGGGTCAAACCCGAGAGATTCGGCCTGCGACGCCAGCCAGAGCAGCGCATCGCGGCACTCATCGATCATGTCCGCGATGCGGGCATCTGGGGCCAGGGTGTAGTTCAACGTTGCAAAAGCATGGCCCGCTTCAATCAGCGCTGGCGCCATCATGGCGGACTCGCGCTGGCTAAGGGCCTGCCAATAGCCGCCATGGATAAACACATGCAGCGGCGCACCTGTCTCGGCCGCTGGGAAGTAGTCCAGAACCTGTGCGGGGCCTGCGCCATAGGCCAGATTTTCCTGAACCGTCAAACTGCCCCGCGCCCGAGCGCTGAGGGCACTATAGCTGGCAATGTATGGCGTCAGATCACCGCCGATCATAGATCTCGGCGAATATTCCTGTTCCAGTTCAGCCTGTGAAAACCCGCGATACAGCATCAGTCCCCCGCATAGATCAGTTCTGTGCGCATATCATACAAATCGTGGAAGAAGCGCAATTCCAATGCTTTGCGTAAGAAGCCGACGCCACTGGAACCCCCTGTTCCCGGCTGCATCCCGATGACACGTTCAACGGCGGTTGCGTGATCGAACCGCCACCGCTGGAACAGGCATTCCACATCCATCAGCTTCTCTGCCAGCGCATAAAGCTCCCAGTGTTTTTCGGTGTCGCGAAAGACTTCAACCCAGATTTTCACCACCCGAGGATCGCCGGAGTAGGGCTGCGCATAGTCCCGCTCCAGCAGGTCCTGAGGCACGTCGAAGCCCTGACGGGCCAGCATGTGCAGCACCTCGTCATAGAGCGACGGCTTGGTAAGGGCCGCGTTCAACATCTCCATCACTTCGGGATCATGGGCGTGAACCTTCAGGGTCGAGGGGTCCTTGTTGCCCAGAATGAATTCGATCTGGCGGTAGCCATAGCTTTGGAACCCGGAGGAACTGCCCAAAGCGTTGCGGAAGGTCATGTAGTCGGCGGGTGTCATGGTCAGCAGAGTTTCCCATGCCGCAATCAACTGATGTTGGATGGCTTTGATGCGGTCGAGGTTTTTCATCGCCGGGCCAAACGCGTCCTGTTGCAGGAAGCGGCGCACCTCGACCAGTTGATGGTGCATCAGTTTCAGCCACAGCTCGCTGACCTGATGGATGATGATGAACAACATCTCATCGGGCTGGGCGGGGTCCTGAAACGTCTTCTGCAGGTTCAGCAGCGTCTTGAGTTGCAGAAAATCGCCATAGCTTTTGCGATGGGTTTCCGTGAAATCGGTGACCAGAGAGTCTTCGATCCCGCGTTCCAGATACCTGTCAGTGTCGCTCATTTGCTCCTCCAAACGCCTGAGGTTCCCCGATGTGTAAGGGGTCAGCCCGCGCAGCGCCAGAGGGTCAGGTCCAGTCGAGAACCACCTTGCCGGATTGGCCGGATTTCATGGCGGCAAACCCTTCGGCAAAATCGTCGACCTTCATCTGGTGGGTGATCACGCGGCTGACATCCAGACCGTTTTGCAGCATGGCGATCATCTTGTACCAGGTCTCGAACATCTCACGCCCGTAGACGCCTTTGATGGTGATGGCCTTGAACACGATGCGGGACCAATCGACCGGGGATTTGCCGGGCGGAATACCCAGCAGAGCGATCTTACCGCCCATCACCAGCGCCTCGACCATCTGGTCCAGGGCGATTTGCGAGCCGGACATTTCAAGCCCCACATCGAAGCCTTCCTTCAATCCCAGCTCGGCGATGACATCCTGCAGGTCCTCTTTCGACACGTCGACTGCGCGGACCGTTGGCACCACATGTTCGGCCAGTTTCAGGCGGTCAGGGTTGATGTCGGTGATGACCACATTGCGCGCGCCAGCGTGGCGGGCGACGGCTGCGGCCATGATACCAATCGGTCCCGCGCCCGTGATCAGCACATCCTCTCCCAGCAGATCAAAGCTGAGCGCGGTGTGAACGGCATTTCCCAGCGGATCGAGGATGGCTCCGATTTCGTCTGGCACGTCATCGGGCAGGGGGACGACGTTGAAGGCAGGCAGTTTCAGATATTGCGCAAACGCGCCTTGTTCGTTGACGCCTATTCCGCGCGTTCCGGGGTCGAGGTGGAACTTGCCCGCGCGGCTCTGACGGCTGTCTGTTCCGATCAGGTGCCCCTCGCCCGAGCAGCGCTGCCCGATCTCAAGCCCGGTTACATTGCGGCCGATCTCAACGATCTCACCCGCGAACTCATGGCCGGTGATCATCGGAACGGGCACGGTGGCCGCCGCCCAGTCGTCCCAGTTCCAGATATGAATGTCGGTCCCGCAGATGCCGGTCTTGTTGATCCGGATCAGCACCTCATCCGGGTCGATCTCGGGCACCGGGGCCTGTACCATCCACAGGCCTTCCTTGGGTTCGGATTTTTCAAGTGCTTTCATTGTGTTGGGATGCATTGCACTACTCCCATAAATCGGTGGACAGGTATTTCAGGCCGCTGTCGCAAATGACGATCGCGACGCAGCCGCCACGCTCCGGGCCGCGCAGCAGATCGATCGCTGCGGCAAGGTTCGCGCCGGCTGAGTATCCGGCAAAGATCCCTTCGCTGCGTGCGAGCAACCGGGCGCAATCTCGGGCCGCGCTGCCTGACACCGAAAGGTGCCCCGCGAGGGGGACGCCGTTCACATGGGTCAGGTCAGCCATGGCATAGCCGCCGCCCTGTATCGGATGGTCGGGCGTGTCGACGACTTCACCAGCCAAGGCCCGTGCGCCCTCGGGTTCGATGGCGTAACACCGCACGCCATGCGGCGCGAAGAATGCCGCTGCTCCGGCCAAGGTGCCGCCTGAACCGGCGAAATCACAGAAGGCCGTGACCGCACCGCCAGACTGCTCCCAGATTTCCGGCCCGGTCCCTGTTGAATGCGCTATTGGGTTACCCGAATGACCGAACTGATCCGCGCGAAACGCGCCGCGTTCTGCTGTGACTTTCTGCGCCGCCTCATCCACCAGCGCCAGATCGGCGCCCGAAACCTCACCCGGTTTGCTGCCCTCGGCCTGCGGCACGATGATCACCTCTGCCCCCAGCGCCCGCATCATACGCGCGCGCTCGACCGAGTTTCCGGCGCTCATCACGGCGACAAACGGATGGCCCATGATTCCGCAGACAATCGCCAGACCGGTTCCCATATTGCCCGAGGTCAGCTCGACAACAGTTTGCCCTGGCGCAAGCGTTCCATCGGCGCAGGCCATTTCGATGATGGATTTTGCCGCGCGGTCCTTTTTCGAGAAGCCGGGCAACAGATAATCCAGCTTGGCCAGAATGCGACCGTCCAACTGAAGCTGCTGACAGATGCGCGACAGGTCCACCAGAGGGGTGTTGCCAATAGCGTCGATGACAGAGGCAAGGGTCATTTGATGACTCCAAGCTCTTTGCCGACTTTCTCAAAAGCGGCAAGCGCCTGGTCAAGCTCCTGCCGTGTCAGTGCGGCGTTCATCTGGGTTCTGATCCGGGCCTGCCCGCGCGGGACCACAGGGAAGAAGAAGCCTGATACATAGACACCTTCGTCAAACAACCGAGCGGCCATGTCCTGCGCCAATGTCGCATCGCCCAGCATGACGGGAATGATCGGATGTTCACCCGGCAGAAGGTCAAAGCCCAACTTCTCCAGCCCCGCCCGCCAGTATTTGGCGTTTCCGAACAGCTGCGCGCGCAGCATGTCGCCTTGTTGGACCAGACGGATAGCCTCAATCCCGGCGGCGACGATGGATGGCGGCAGCGAGTTCGAGAACAGATAGGGCCGCGCCCGCTGCCGCAGCAGGTCGATCACTGGCTGCGGCCCGGCGATATAACCGCCGATTGCCCCCCCAAGTGCCTTTCCCAGGGTTCCCGTCAGGATGTCGACATCGACACCGAAATGATCTGGTGTGCCCGCGCCGTTCGGTCCCATAAACCCAGTGGCGTGGCAGTCATCGACCATGACGATGGCGTCATATTTGTCGGCCAGCTCACGGATTTTCGGAAGGTTGGCGAGGTAGCCATCCATCGAGAACACGCCATCAGTCGCGATCATGATATGCCGCGCCCCATCCTCGCGCGCTTGCTTGAGCCAGGCCTCAAGGTCGTTCATGTCGTTGTTCAGATAGCGATAGCGCTTGGCCTTGCACAACCGTACCCCGTCGATGATCGAGGCGTGGTTCAGACTGTCCGAGATGATGGCATCCTCGGGTCCCAAAAGGGGTTCGAACAGCCCCCCGTTCGCGTCGAAACAGGCGGCGAACAGGATCGAGTCATCCTTGTTCAGGAACTCGGCCAGCTTCTGTTCCAGCTTGCGGTGAATGTCTTGCGTGCCGCAGATAAACCGGACCGAGGCCATGCCGAACCCTTTGGGGCCCATTGCATCTGTGGCGGCGTCGATCAACGCGGGATGATCGGCCAGCCCGAGATAGTTGTTGGCGCACAGATTGATGACCTGCTTGTCGCCCACCGTGATTTCGCCGCCCTGAGGCGATGTAATCATGCGTTCGCGTTTATACAGACCTTCGGATTCGATCTGCGCGAGGATGTCCGTGATATGGGACAGGAATGCATCTGCCATGGCGACCTCCGTTCATCTGAGTCGAATGTCTAACATAACGGATACAATTCCCAAATAGGAGAATTACACTATACGGGAAAAATTTCCGTGAAGGCGGAATTTAAGCGTTTTTGACTATCAGAAAGACCCGCGCGGGGCCTTTCGAAGCAATGGAATGGGTCACATCAGCTGCATATCGGGCGGTGTCGCCCTGTTGCATCTCAGATATCGCAGTGCCCGAGGTGACGCGCACCGCGCCTTCCAGAACCGTCAACTGTTCACGTGTGCCGCGGGCATGCGGCTGGCTGTTCAGTGTCCCGTCGTGGTCAAAGCGGATGTCGTAGACCTCATGCCCTCCGGCCTCTTCCGGGGGGGACAGGATGCGAATCCGACAGTTTGTGCCCATGTTGTCGATGCTGGGCACCTCGGCCTGGCGCAGAACCTCGATCTGATCTGAGGTCTTGGTCTCTTCCAGCAGCCCTGCGAAATCCACCTGCAAGGCCCGCGTCAGGTTCCACAGGGTTGAGATGGTCGGGCTGCTTTCGCCCCGTTCGATCTGACTGACCATTGATCGAGATACGCCGCTGAGATTGGCAACAGCTTCCAGCGACAGGCCCTTGGCGCGACGCGCCTCTTTCAGGCGGGCGGGCAGAAGGGTCAGGATATCGTCTGTGTTTTCCGTCATGACGGAATCTGATGCGCTTTTCCCGATGGGTTGTCAATTCTGCTTGTGACGGTACGTCGTATAGGACAACGCGCCAACTGGGCGTAATAGTGCCGCCAAATCCAAGAGGAGAAGAGACATGAAAGATATCGTCATTCTGGATGGGGCCCGTACGGCGGTTGGAACGTTTGGGGGCGCTCTGGCCTCGACCGCACCGATTGACCTAGCGACCGTTGTGACCGAAGCCGCGATGGAGAAATCGGGCGTCGAAGGCGGCCAGATTGGCAATGTTGTTTTTGGTCATGTGATCAACACCGAACCGCGCGACATGTATCTGTCGCGTGCGGCGGCCAAACAGGCAGGTATCCCGGTCGAAACCCCCGCGATGAACGTGAACCGTCTGTGCGGTTCAGGGGCGCAGGCGATTGTGTCGGCGGTACAGTCTCTGATGCTGGGTGATGCCGAATTTGCTGTGGCTGGTGGGGCTGAGAGCATGTCGCGGAGCCCCTATATCCTGCAGCAGGCGCGCTGGGGTGCCAAGATGGGCGATATCAAATCGCTCGACATGATGCTGGGTGCGCTGAACTGCCCCTTTGGCACCGGCCATATGGGTGTGACGGCTGAGAACGTCGCCGATGAGCATCAGGTCACACGCGAGCAGATGGATGAGTTTGCTCTAACCAGCCAGACACGTGCCGCGGCGGCCATTGAGGCAGGATTTTTCCAGAGCCAGATCGCGCCAGTTCAGGTCAAGGTTAAGCGCGACATGGTTGATTTCATGGTCGATGAGCATCCCAAGGCGACCTCGATCGAGGCGCTGGCGGGTCTGCGTCCTGCGTTCAAGAAGGATGGCCGGGTGACGGCGGGCAACGCCTCTGGCATCAATGATGGTGCGGCGGCGATGGTTCTTGCTACGGCAGACGCGGCCGAAAAGGCTGGTCTGAAGCCGAAAGCGCGTATTCTGGGTTATGGCCACGCCGGTGTCCGCCCCGAGGTGATGGGCATTGGTCCAGTGCCTGCGGTTCAGAATCTGCTGGCGCGCACCGGTCTGTCGGTTGAAGATTTTGACGTGATCGAAAGCAACGAGGCCTTTGCCTCGCAGGCGCTGGCTGTGAATAAAGAGCTGGGTCTGGACGCGGCCAAGGTTAACCCGAATGGCGGTGCCATCGCGCTGGGCCACCCCGTTGGTGCAACCGGAGCGATCATCACGTTGAAGGCTTTGTATGAGCTGGAACGCACCGGCGGCTCTAAAGGTCTGGTGACAATGTGCATCGGTGGCGGCCAGGGAATCGCCATTGCCTTTGAGCTTCTCTGATTGCAGATGTTGGTGGGGGGCTGTCTGCCCCCCATCGCGCCTTAAGCGCAATTCCCCCCGAGGATATTTTCAGCCAGATGAAGCAGGCGGCTGGCGCCTAGCTGAGCGCTGTTAGCAACATGACCAAAGCAGCGCCTGCTACGGCTCCGAGCGTGGCGGGAAGGGCTTTAGACCACAGGCGGGAGTTGGTCTGATCGTCTTTTTGGGTTTGAGCGATCAGGGCGTCTTCCACAAGCGCGGGCAGACGTGGGCCGAACCGGGCCAGAACCAAAGCGGTTTTGCCAAAGTCGCGGAGCGCCGCGCGCGGGCCGATGGATTTCTTGATGTAATCCTCAACGACCGGGCGCGCGACCTCCCATATATTGATATGCGGATCGAGTGAGCGGGCGACGCCTTCAACCACAACCATGGTGCGCTGAAGCAGAATCAACTCGGTTCGGGTTTCCATGCCGAAGCGTTCGGTGACTTCGAACAGGTAGTTCAGCAGGCGGCCCATCGAGATATGGGTGGCGTCCATGCCGAAGATGGGCTCGCCCACAGCGCGCAGGGCGCGGGCGAATTCGTCGACGTCCTGATTGGCAGGGACATATCCGGCTTCGAAATGAACCTCGGCCACGCGTTTATAGTCGCGGCGGATGAAACCAAAAAGAATCTCTGCATAGACCCGGCGGGTGTATTCGTCGATATGGCCCATGATGCCGTAGTCATAGGCGATGATATCGCTGTTGGCGGCGACCTTGAGGTTGCCCTGGTGCATGTCAGCGTGGAAATAGCCGTCGCGCAGGGCGTGCAGTAGGAACAGGCGCAGGACACGCTCACCCAGATCGCGGCGGTTATGGCCCGCGGCGTCCAGAGCGTCGTTGTCCCCCAACGGGATGCCATCCGCCCAGCTGAGCGTCATCACCCGGCGCGCGGACAGAGACCACACGACCGGAGGCAGCCAGAATCCTCCATCATCCTTGGTGTTGGCAGCGTATTCCGAGGCTGCCGAGCTTTCCAGACGCAAGTCCAGCTCACCCCGTACTACGCCATCGAAATGTTCGATCACTTCCATTGGACGGAGGCGGCGCGCGCCCGGGGCGCAGAGTTGTACCATGCGGGCGGCGAAATAGAATGCGTCGACATCCTTGCGGAAGGCGCGCTCGATACCTGGGCGCAGGACTTTGACAGCGACGTCCTCGCCTGTGCTGGTCAGCTTGGCCTTGTGAACCTGAGCGATCGAGGCTGCAGCGATCGGTTCGCTGAACTCACTGAACATTTCCGAGATCGGCTGGCCCAGCTCCTTCTCGACCTCAGCCATGGCCTCGGCCTTCGGGAACGGGGGTAGCTTGTCCTGCAATACGCGCAGTTGCTCGGCCAGTTCGTTGCCAACCACGTCGGGGCGGGTCGAAAGGACCTGTCCGAATTTGATGTACGCCGGGCCCAGCGCCGTCAGGGCGCGTGTGGCAGGGGGCATCTCTGGATCGCCCTTGTACCCAAGCCATTGAAACGGTTTGCCGAGCGCGTGGGCGACAAAGCGGACCGCGCGGGGGGCTTCGAACGCGTCCAATACGACATTCATCGCGCCCGTACGCTCTAGCGTGGCGCCTGTGCGGATCAGACGTATGATGTTGTGAGGGCCACGCATTTAGATCTTCCAGCCGGAATGCAGTGCGGCGATTCCCATGCTCAGGTTACGGTACTTGGCGTTTTCGAACCCGGCGGCGCGAACCATGCCCAGAAACGTCTCTTGATCGGGGAACTTGCGGATCGATTCCACGAGGTACTGATAGCTGTCGTAGTCATTCGCGATCAGCTTGCCCATGCGCGGGATAACGTTGAAGCTGTAAAGATCATAGAGCTTTTGCAGACCGTCATTGGGCAATTGGCTGAACTCCAGCACCATCAGGCGGCCGCCGGGTTTCAACACGCGGTAGGCCTCGTTCAGCGCCTCTTGCGGGCGAGTGACGTTCCGAATGCCGAAGGAGATCGTGTAGACGTCGAAGGTGTTGTCCTCGAACGGTAGGGACATCGCATCGCCGACGACCCAGTTCAGGCTCTCCGACATTTGGTCGGCCTCAGCCCGTTGGCGGCCTTCGACCAGCATTGGTTCGGTCAGGTCAAGAACGGTGGCGTGGCCATAGCCCGCGCGTTTCAGGAAACGGAACGAGATGTCTCCGGTGCCGCCGGCGACGTCCAGCAGTCGCTGACCGGGGCGCGGGGCAAGCCAGTCCATCATCGCGTCTTTCCAGACCCGGTGGATGCCCATCGACATGACATCATTCATCACGTCGTATTTCGAGGCCACCGAGTTGAACACGCCCTGTACGCGCCCGGCCTTGTCGGCCTCGCGGACGGTTTCGAACCCGAAATGAGTGGTCTTGTCGCTGTTGTCGGACATTTGCCTTGCCGTTTGTCGAATTTCGCCTCTGTTATAGGGCCATCAGAGACGGGCACAATGCGGCCCTTTGGAATAGGAGCCATCTAATGCCCGAATTGCCTGAGGTCGAGACAGTAAGACGCGGCCTGACCCCTGCGATGGAGGGGGTGGTGATCGAGCGGGCCGATGTGAACCGTCCTGATCTGCGCTGGCCCTTCCCGGAGCGTATGGCCGAGCGGTTGACGGGTCAGGCGGTTCAGCGCCTGCGGCGGCGCTCAAAATACATTTTGGCTGATCTCAGCAGTGGCGAGACGTTGTTGATTCACTTGGGTATGTCGGGGCGTATGACGGTATCAGGGGACCCGTTGGGGCAGTTCGTCCATGACCATCCGATGCCCGAAAAGCATGACCATGTCGTGTTCCACATGGCCAATGGTGCCCGCGTGACGTTCAATGACCCGCGCCGGTTCGGAGCCATGGATTTACTGCCAACAGCAACCGCAGAAGACCACAAACTGCTGTCCGTTCTGGGGCCAGAGCCATTGGGCAATGATTTTCACGAACAGCACCTGATTGACACGTTCAAGGGCAAGAACACGCCGGTCAAATCGGCACTTCTGGATCAGGGAATCGTTGCCGGGTTGGGGAATATTTACGTTTGCGAAGCGCTTTATCGCGGCAAGGTGTCGCCACGTCGCAAGGCCGGGCAGATTTCTGCGGCGCGTGTCGCAGCCCTTGTGCCGATCATTCGGCAGGTGTTGCAGGACGCGATCGAGGCAGGGGGATCGTCACTGAAAGATTTCCGTCAAGCCGATGGAGAACTTGGATATTTTCAGCACAGCTTTGATGTCTATGGCCGCGAAGGCGAACCCTGCCGAACCCAGGGCTGTGGGGCCGAAATCAAGAGAATCACCCAGTCCGGTCGCTCATCCTTCTATTGTGCGCAATGCCAAAGATAGCTTGATCCAGCGAAATCGCGTGTTAAGGAATCGTACCTGAACGGAACAACCGGAAGCTTATACCTCATGGCTTTTGAGACGATCATCGTCGAAATCGAAGACCACGTCGCCCTTATCAAACTCGACCGACCAGATGCGATGAACGCGCTGAACACCCAATTGGTGGGTGAGCTGTGCGCCGCGCTGGAAGAGGCGGATCAGAACGACAAGGTGCGCTGCATCGTGCTGACCGGCTCGGACAAGGCGTTTGCCGCGGGTGCGGACATCAAGGAAATGTCCGAGATGAGCTTTGTCGATGTGTTCAGCGCCGACCTGTTTGCCTCGGTCAACGAGCGTGTCTCGGCCATTCGCAAGCCGATCATCGCGGCGGTTGCGGGCTACGCGCTGGGCGGCGGCTGCGAAGTCGCCATGATGTGCGATTTCATCATCGCCGCAGACACCGCCAAGTTCGGCCAGCCCGAGATCAATCTGGGCGTTATCGCGGGCATCGGCGGCACTCAGCGCCTGACGCGTTTTGTCGGCAAGTCCAAGGCGATGGACATGAACCTGACCGGTCGCTTCATGGACGCAGAAGAGGCTGAGCGCGCAGGCCTTGTCAGCCGCGTGGTTCCCGCGAAAAAACTGATCGAAGAAGCCGTGGGTGCAGCCCAAAAGATTGCTGAGAAATCTCTGCTGACGGCGGCAGCCGCCAAAGAGGCGGTGAATCGCAGCTATGAACTGCCGCTGAGCGAAGGTCTGTTGTTCGAGCGTCGCGTCTTTCATTCGATGTTCGCGACCGAAGACCAGAAAGAGGGCATGGCGGCGTTTCTGGAAAAACGCGCCGCGCAATTCCGCGATAAGTAAGGTCGCGACAAAGAACTCCGAAAGGGCGGGCCGTGGCCTGCCTTTTTTGTTGGGCGTACCGGGTAAGAATCGGCTTGGCAAACCTGTAAAACTTGGGTAGAGACCGCCGTCATACATGCGCGTGCGGCCCGCTTGGCCCGACTCACACTCGTGATTTCTGATCCGGTGCGGATAATTCCGTGGCGCGCAACCCTAGATAACCGTACCGAACAAAGGTCAGAGACACATGGCAAATTCGCCCCAGGCAAAGAAACGCGCCCGTCAGAACGAAAAGCGTTTCGCCGTAAACAAAGCACGCCGTTCGCGCATCCGCACCTACCTGCGCAAAGTTGAAGAAGCGATCGCATCTGGCGACAAAGACGCTGCAACCGCAGCTTTGCGCGCAGCTCAGCCTGAACTGATGCGCGGCGTCACCAAAGGCGTTTTCCACAAGAACACCGCATCGCGTAAAATGTCGCGCCTGTCGGCACGCGTCAAAGCGCTGGGTTGATTCCCGCCGGGACGCGTCAAGCGGTTTCCTACGTAAAGGCGTCGCGTATTGCGGCGCCTTTTGTGTTTGTTGCCGGAAAGCCGCGACCTCACGAAGTCGAGAGATTCTTTCGCCCCGAACCCCGAGTCAATATCAGAGTTTCGTTGCTGCGACAGGCAACATCTTGCTACCACTGAGTCAGCGATTCACTCGCTTGGGGGGACAGGCTGTTCCAGCCATCTGACTGACGGGCATCAGTCAGACAGCAGGAACTAACGTTCGAAAACCGGCCTTGGCCGGTAAAACGATCTGCTCTGGGTCTCGGGTTTTCCGATGATCTCAGCCCTGTCAAACAATTGGGTTACGACGCGTGCCCCGGTTTTCCGGGATCCTGCTGCGGGATACGATTTGTGCATGCTGAGTGTTCATTTACCCGCCGGATGGGACAGTCCGGCGCAGGGTACCCTTGTGTGTGAACGCCAATGACCGGGCAACCGGCGACGATTGATAAGACCGACAGGTCAAAAAAAATGGGATGCGTGAGGCGCTTGATGACACAAGAGAAATGGGGACAACTGCGTAACAAACTATTGAAGGCCGTTGGCAAGAACAACTTCACCACCTGGATTGAGCCTCTGGAATTTCAGGAGCTGCAGGATGGTGTAGCCGTGTTCTCGGTTCCAACAAACTTCATGGGGAATTACGTCAGTCAGAATTTCGCAGATTTGATTCTGTATGAACTGAATACCGCGGGTGAGACGGTCCAACGTCTTGCGTTCAAGGCGGCTGCCAATTCGACCACCCGACCGGCCTCTGTCACGGATGAGCCCAAGCTGGCCGCGGCTGCCGCACCGGTTGCGGAATCCGCCAATGCGGCGCTTGAGGATCTGCAAGCCGCACCCTTGGATACGCGCTTTACCTTCGACAGCTTTGTTGTCGGCAAGCCCAACGAGCTGGCCCATGCCGCCGCGCGCCGCGTGGCCGAAGGTGGCCCGGTCACGTTCAATCCGCTGGTTCTCTATGGTGGTGTTGGGCTGGGTAAAACCCACCTGATGCACGCCATCGCATGGGAGCTGAAGACCAAAAGCCCAGAGCTGAACGTGCTTTACCTGTCGGCGGAACAGTTCATGTATCGCTTCGTTCAGGCTCTGCGCGAACGCCGGATGATGGATTTCAAACATCTGTTCCGCTCGGTCGATGTGCTGATGGTGGACGATGTGCAATTCATCGCGGGCAAGGACTCGACCCAGGAAGAGTTCTTTCACACCTTCAATGCGCTGGTGGACCAGAACAAACAGATCATCATCTCGGCCGACCGCGCCCCGGGTGAGATCAAGGATCTGGAAGATCGCGTGAAATCGCGCCTGCAATGCGGTCTGGTCGTTGATCTGCATCCCACCGACTACGAATTGCGTCTGGGCATTCTGCAGAACAAAGTCCAGCAGCACATCGCCACCTATCCCGATCTTGTCATCGCCGATGGCGTGCTGGAGTTTCTGGCGCATCGCATCTCGACCAATGTACGCGTTCTCGAAGGCGCTCTGACCCGTCTGTTCGCCTTTGCCTCGCTGGTGGGGCGTGAGATCGACATGGAGCTGACGCAGGACTGTCTGGCGGATGTGCTGCGCGCCTCAGAGCGCAAAATCACCGTTGAGGAAATCCAGCGCAAAGTGTCGGACTACTACAACATTCGCCTGTCGGACATTATCGGCCCCAAGCGCCTGCGGTCTTATGCCCGTCCGCGTCAGGTGGCCATGTATCTGTGCAAGCAGCTGACCAGCCGCTCTCTGCCTGAGATAGGCCGCCGTTTCGGAGGGCGCGACCACACAACCGTCATGCACGGGGTCAAGCGCATCGAAGAGCTGAAGACGACCGATGGTCAGATCGCAGAAGACGTGGAAATGCTGCGCCGCTCGCTAGAGGCCTGAGCCGCACCCATTGTCAGTAAATGCCCCGGGCCAGTGCGTCCGGGGCGTTTTCTTGTGCGCTAATCTCCACGGTTGCGGAGGAATGGACGCGTTTCGCGCGCGTACCTCTTGACCACCGGGGTATTCCCACCCAGAAATCGGTAAAAAATCCTTGTGCCTCAGGGCTGAGACGCTAACGTGCCAGTCCCGCCCATGTAGGCACGCAAGTCAGAGGAACAAAGGGTATGAAGATCAGCATCGAACGCGGCACCCTTCTCAAGGCCGTTTCCCAGGCCCAATCCGTTGTGGAACGTCGCAACACGATCCCGATCCTTGCCAATGTGCTGATCGAGGCCGAAGGCGACCAAGCCCTGTTCCGAGCTACCGATCTGGATATCGAGGTTGTCGACAAAGCGCCTGCGCAAGTTGAAAAGGCCGGTGCGACGACTGTGGCCGCTACGACCCTGCATGAAATCGTGCGTAAACTGCCGGATGGCGCGCTGGTCACCTTAACGGCCGACAGCGCCGCAGGTCGTCTGACGGTTGAGGCGGGACGGTCGAACTTCTCTCTGGCGACCTTGCCGAAAGAGGACTTCCCGGTCATGGCGTCCTCGGAATATCAGTCGAATTTCACCGCGTCGGCGGCGTTACTGCGTCGGTTGTTCGACAAATCGAAATTCGCCATCTCGACCGAAGAGACGCGGTACTATCTGAACGGTGTCTACATGCACGTCGCGGACGGGTCCGAAGGCGGCAAGGTTCTGCGCTGTGTGGCCACCGACGGTCACCGCCTAGCGCGGATTGATGCGGACCTGCCGGATGGCGCTGCGGACATGCCGGGTGTGATCGTGCCGCGTAAAACCGTGGGTGAGCTGCGCAAATTGCTGGACGATGACGAGATGGATATCGCAGTGTCTGTCAGCGAAACCAAGGTACGCTTCGCCACGCCAGATATCACGCTGACCTCGAAAGTTATCGACGGGACTTTCCCCGATTACACACGCGTTATTCCGCAAGGCAACACGCGCCAGTTGGAAGTGGACGCAGCCGAGTTCGCACAAGCCGTGGACCGGGTTGCAACTGTTTCGTCAGAGCGTTCGCGCGCTGTGAAGCTGCAACTGGATGCGGATAAGCTGGTGCTGTCGGTCAATGCCCCGGATAGCGGCGCGGCTGAGGAAGAGCTGGCCGTTGCTTATGGTGATGAACGTCTCGAGATTGGGTTCAACGCGAAATACCTGCTCGAGATTGCTTCGCAGGTGGATCGTGAGAACGCGGTATTCCTGTTTAACTCGGCCGGTGACCCGACTTTGATGCGCGAAGGCAATGATCTGAGCGCGGTTTACGTCGTCATGCCGATGCGCGTCTGATCGCGCTGGCGCACGATGCCTCCGGCGGAGGTATTTTTGAACAGAAGAAGGGAGGGGTCATGGGATTGGCCCTGACCGAGCTTACGGTCTCGCATTTTCGGTCTCATAAATTGGCGCGTTTGTCTTTGGATGGGCGCCCGGTTGCCATCCATGGGCCGAACGGGGCCGGGAAAACCAATATCCTTGAAGCGGTGTCTCTGTTCTCGCCCGGTCGCGGGATGCGGCGGGCCAGTGCGGCGGAGATGACCCGGCGGCCTGAGGCCTTGGGCTGGAAACTGTCCGGCCTGTTGAGCGCCCAGGGAGGGCGATACGAGATCGAGACATGGTCCGAAGGTGGTGCGGCGCGTCAGGTTCGGATAGATGACAAGGCCGCCAGTCAGATTGATCTGGGCAAGCTTGCACGCGTGGTGTGGTTGATCCCGTCGATGGATCGGCTGTGGATCGAAGGGGCCGAGGGGCGGCGGCGGTTTCTGGACCGCATCGCGCTGAGCTTTGATCCCGCGCATGCCGAGGCGTCGCTGACCTACGAGAAAGCCATGCGTGAGCGGAACCGGTTGCTGAAAGATCAGGTCCGGGATGCCCATTGGTACACGGCCTTGGAAGGTCAGATGGCCGAGACAGGGTACCGGATACACGCGGCACGTCTTGCAGCATTGGATCATTTGCGTGCCGCGCAGGATCAGGCCGAAACGGCGTTTCCTTCAGCCGAGTTGGAGTTGATTCAGTCGGAAGGTGTGATGCCCGAGACCCCGGAAGACCTGCGCAAGGCGTTGGGCGAAAGCCGTTTCCGCGATCTTGCAGCAGGTCGGACCCTGGTCGGGCCGCATCGCTCGGACCTGTACGGGGTGTTCGCGGCCAAGGGGGTTCCCGCCAAGGATTGTTCCACGGGAGAGCAGAAGGCGCTGCTGGTGTCCCTGATCCTGTCGAATGCACGGGCGCTGGCGGGAATGGTTGACGCGCCGCCGATTGTATTGCTGGACGAGGTGGCCGCGCATCTGGATGCCGGGCGACGTGCGGCGCTTTATGATGAGATTTGTGCGCTGGGCGCTCAGGCCTGGATGACGGGCACCGGGCCTGAGCTGTTTGCGGAATTGGGCGACCGGGCCCAAACGCTGGTTGTTACCGAAGGCGATGAGGGCTCGGTCGTGTCGGTTTAGGCTGGTTCGCCCACTTTGCGTTCCCACAAGAAGCCGCGCATGACTTCGTCGACCGGAGTTTTGGCCATGTGGTTGACGTAGTTCGACATGGTTTTCTGTGCGAGGCCCAGAACAACATCCAGAACGGCGCGGTGCGAATAGCCTGCGTCAAAGAACGCTTGCAATTGCTCTTCGGTCGGGTTGCCGCGGGTTTCCATCACTTGCAGGGTGAAGGTGCGCAGGGCCTCCAGCTTGGCAGTCGGCAGCGGGGTTTCGTTGCGCAGAGCCTCGGTGATCTCGTCTGAGACCTTCATCATTTTGGCGATGCCGGTATGGGCGGGGACACAGTAGTGGCATTCGTTTTCAACGTTGATGGTCTGCCAAACCACGGTTTTCTCATCATTGTCGAAATCGGTTTGCAGGAAGAGGCCGTGCAGAACCTGATAGGCCTCGAGATGCTGCGGGCTTTCCGCCATCACCTTGTGCAGACCGGGCAGGCGGCCAAAAGCGGCTTGCGATTTCTCCAGCAGCGGTTTGGACCCTTCAGGGGCGGATTCGAGGTCGTGAGACGGGAAGTTGGCCATGTCAAAACTCCTGATTTCTGGCGCGATGAGTCGTATTTAGGGTTTCTTGAACGATCACTCAAGTATATATTTGAGCAAACGCTCAAGAATTGGTGATCCAATGCCCCGCAAACCCGCATATGACCGAGACGCGCTGATCGCGCAGGCGCGTGATATCTTCTGGCGTCACGGTTGGGCGGGGACGTCGCTGAAGGACCTTGAGCGCGAGTTGAAGCTGAAGCCGGGTAGTTTCTATGCGGCGTTTGGCTCGAAAGATGCCCTCTATGCGCTGGCGCTGGAGCGCTACGCCCAGGACGGGGTTGCCAGTATGCTGACCTTGGCTGAGGAGCTGGGGCCGCTCGGGGCGCTCAAGGCGCAGCCCTATCGCGTGATTGCTGCCTCTGACCTGCCGACCAAAGCTTGCATGCTGGCCAAGACCTATGCCGAGTTGCAGGCAAAGGATCACGATTTGGCTGGTCAGGCAGGCGCGCACATGATCGCTATGAAATCCTGTTTTGCAGATCTGTTCCGCCGCGCCCAAAAGGCCGGAGAGATAAGCCCCGATCACGATCCCGAACGCCTTGCTGCGCGCTATCAGTCGGATCTCTTGGGCCTGCGATTGACGGCCGAACGGGACGACGTCAACGCCGCCGAAATTGCAGCTGATATCGCGGCAGACCTCGATCGGCTTTGATTCGCGGATAAATCGGATCTCAACCACAAAATCTTGGGGGAGCGCGTGACAATCCCCACCAGAAAACGTATAAGTTACCAAAATAATATAGGTACTAACGGCATGTCCGAAGACGCACAGGCACCCCAGGAATACGGCGCAGATTCCATCAAAGTTCTCAAAGGCTTAGAGGCGGTTCGCAAACGTCCCGGTATGTATATCGGGGATACGGATGATGGCTCGGGTCTGCACCATATGGTGTATGAGGTCGTGGACAACGGAATTGATGAGGCTCTGGCCGGTCATGCTGACCATGTGACCGTGAAAATTCACGCCGATTCCAGCGTCTCGGTCAGTGACAACGGGCGCGGTATTCCGGTCGATATTCACCCCGAAGAGGGCGTCTCGGCGGCCGAGGTTATCATGACCCAGCTGCATGCGGGCGGTAAGTTCGACAGCAACTCGTACAAGGTCTCGGGCGGTCTGCACGGCGTGGGCGTTTCGGTTGTGAATGCGCTGTCCGAATGGCTGGAGCTGCGCATCTGGCGCGCGGGCAAAGAGCACGTAGCGCGTTTTGAGCGTGGCGAGACCGCTGAGCACCTGAAAGTCGTCGGCGAGTGCGGGGATCGCACCGGGACCGAAGTGCGCTTTCTGGCCTCGACCGACACGTTCTCGAACCTCGAATACTCGTTTGAGACGCTGGAAAAGCGCCTGCGTGAGCTGGCCTTCCTGAACTCGGGCGTGCGGATCATTCTGATCGATGAGCGCCCGGCGGAACGGTTGGAAACCGAACTGTTCTATGAAGGTGGCGTTAAGGAATTCGTCAAATACCTGGATCGCTCAAAATCCCCTGCCATGCCCGAGCCAATCTATATCAAGGGCGAGCGGGACGATATCGGTGTCGAAATCGCGATGTGGTGGAATGATAGCTACCACGAGACAGTTCTGCCCTTTACCAACAACATCCCACAGCGGGATGGCGGGACCCATGTGGCCGGTTTCCGAGGCGCTCTGACCCGGACGATCAACAACTACGCGCAGTCCAGCGGGATCGCGAAGAAGGAAAAGGTCAGCTTTACCGGCGACGACGCGCGCGAAGGTCTGACCTGCGTGCTGTCGGTCAAAGTACCGGACCCGAAATTCTCGTCGCAAACGAAAGACAAGCTGGTGTCGTCCGAAGTCCGCCCTGCGGTTGAAGGTTTGATGAACGAAAAGCTGGCCGAGTGGTTCGAAGAAAATCCCAATGAGGCCAAAGGGATCGTCGGCAAGATCATCGAGGCCGCATTGGCACGTGAGGCCGCCCGCAAGGCGCGCGAACTGACACGCCGCAAGACGGCAATGGACGTGAACTATCTGGCCGGTAAGCTGAAGGACTGTTCCGAGAAAGACCCGTCCAAAACCGAAGTTTTCCTGGTCGAGGGTGACTCGGCGGGCGGCTCCGCCCAAACAGGCCGGGATCGTCTGACTCAGGCCGTTCTGCCCTTGCGCGGGAAAATCCTGAATGTCGAGCGTGCGCGGTTTGACCGGATGCTGTCGTCTCAGGAAATCGGGAACCTCGTGATGGCGTTGGGCACCGGCATTGGCCGCGATGAGTTCAACATCGAAAAGCTGCGCTACCACAAGATCGTCATCATGACCGATGCGGATGTCGATGGCGCGCACATCCGAACCCTGCTGCTGACCTTCTTCTACCGCCAGATGCCGGAACTGATCGAGGGCGGGTACCTCTACATCGCGCAGCCGCCGCTCTATAAGGTTTCGCGTGGTAAATCAGAGGTTTACCTGAAGGACCAGGCCGCGCTGGATGACTATCTGATCAATCAGGGGGTCGAGGGTGCCGTTCTGAAGCTGGGCTCTGGCGAAGAAATCGTCGGCCAGGACCTGACCCGCGTCGTCGACGAAGCGCGCCAGTTGAAACGCGTGTTGGATGCCTTTCCAACCCACTACCCGCGTCACATTCTGGAACAGGCCGCTGTGGCCGGTGCCTTTGTGCCCGGTGCCGTCGATGCCGACCTGCAAGGCGTGGCCGACAAGGTTGCCGCCCGTCTGGACCTGATCGCGCTTGAATATGAGCGCGGCTGGCAGGGCCGCATTACGCAAGATCACGGCATCCGTCTGGCACGCATCCTCCGCGGCGTCGAAGAGGTCCGCACACTGGACGGCCCCATGCTGCGCTCGGGTGAGGCGCGCAAGACCGGCAGCTTCACACAAAGCCTGCAAGAGGTTTACAACACCCCGGCGACCCTGATCCGCCGCGACCGGATGCAGGCGATCCACGGCCCGCTAGACCTTTTGCGCGCCATTCTGGAAGAAGGCGAAAAGGGCCTTTCGCTTCAGCGCTACAAGGGCTTGGGCGAGATGAACCCCGATCAACTATGGGAAACCACGCTGGACCCGGACGCGCGCACCCTGTTGCAGGTGCGTGTGGATGACATGGTCGAGGCCGACGATCTGTTCACCAAACTGATGGGAGACGTGGTCGAACCCCGCCGCGAGTTCATTCAGCAAAACGCCCTGAGCGTGGAGAATCTGGATTTCTGATGAATTTGTAGGATCACCCATAATCGTTCGCGACGCCCATAATCGTTCGCGAGCGACTCGACCTTCTTCGCTCCGACTTATCAACCCAGACAAACATGGTTGTCCATTTTCAGAACTGCAATCTGAGAGAATCTCAAGAAATGAAGAAGCAGATGGTCAGCCGATTGGCCATCACCGGCTTCAATACTGAGCTGAACTTGGAATGGGACTCATAAAAGACTTGGGAAAAAATTCGTGGGCGCACTGAATGATGGCCGATTAGTCGACCCTTAGTCGGTCTCCGACCTGACTATCCGCGTCAACTGACTACTTGGTGGTGCAACCCTTAGTTTATTTTCACGCATTGCAACGGTCCTGTTTACTAGGGTCAGGATGCATTGATTTTCGCCGCGCTGCATGATTCACGGCTCCGAAAACGGAGCGGTAACATGAGCGATCTTTTCTGGTTGAGCGATGCGCAGATGGCGCGTCTTGAGCCCTTCTTTCCAA
>NZ_JAGHRB010000007.1 GCF_017743995.1 Ruegeria sp. R13_0
TCTGGGCAGCACCGGTGATCATGTTCTTGACGTAGTCGGCGTGACCGGGGCAGTCAACGTGCGCGTAGTGGCGGTTCTCGGTCTCGTATTCCACGTGGGCGGTCGAGATGGTGATGCCGCGCGCTTTTTCTTCCGGCGCACCGTCAATCTGGTCATACGCTTTGAAGTCACCAAAATACTTGGTGATCGCTGCGGTCAGCGTCGTCTTACCATGGTCAACGTGCCCAATCGTGCCGATGTTGACGTGTGGTTTTGTACGCTCAAACTTTTCCTTTGCCATGATGGCCTCCTTTTTCGGTAATGAAGGGAGCGTGATACCCACGCTCCCTCAAATCTTTGGTTATGCGTATTTCGCCTGGATCTCGTCCGAGATGTTCTGCGGAACCGGATCGTAGTGGTCGAACTGCATGGTGAACTGGGCACGGCCCGACGACATCGAACGCAGAGTGTTGATGTAGCCGAACATGTTCGCCAGCGGAACGAACGCGTCGATCGCGATCGCGTTGCCGCGCGGTTCCTGACCAGACACCTGGCCACGACGCGAGGTCAGGTCGCCGATGATACCGCCGGTGTATTCTTCCGGGGTAATCACTTCGACCTTCATGATCGGTTCCAGCAGTTTCGCGCCAGCTTTGCGCATGCCTTCACGCATACACATACGGGCTGCGATTTCGAACGCCAGAACGCTCGAGTCAACGTCGTGGAACTTACCGTCCAGCAGGGCAACCTTGAAGTCGATCACGGGGAAGCCAGCCAGAGGGCCGCTGTCCATAACCGACTGGATGCCTTTTTCGACACCCGGGATGTATTCCTTCGGAACGGCACCACCAACGATGCGGCTCTCGAACGAGTAACCTTCGCCCGGCTCGGTCGGTGTGATCTCAAGCTTAACCTCACCGAACTGACCCGAACCACCCGACTGTTTCTTGTGGGTGTAGGTGTGCTCGACCGGCATCGAGATGGTTTCGCGATAGGCCACCTGCGGTGCACCAATGTTCGCTTCCACCTTGAACTCGCGCTTCAGACGGTCAACCAGGATGTCCAGGTGAAGTTCGCCCATGCCTTTCATGATGGTCTGACCCGATTCCAGGTCGGTTTCCACACGGAAGGACGGGTCTTCGGCGGCCAGACGGGCCAGACCCTGGGACATCTTCTCTTGGTCGCCCTTGGTTTTGGGCTCAACCGCGATCTCGATCACCGGATCGGGGAAGGTCATGGTTTCCAGAACCACCGGCTCTTTCGCGTCACACAGGGTGTCACCGGTGGTGGTGTCTTTCAGACCCGCCAGCGCGATGATGTCGCCTGCAAACGCTTCTTCGATCTCTTCCCGGTTGTTGGAGTGCATCATCATCATACGACCGATGCGCTCTTTCTTACCTTTGGTCGAGTTCAGGATCGAGTCACCCTTGTTCATGGTGCCCGAGTAGATCCGGGTGAAGGTCAGCGAGCCAACAAACGGGTCGTTCATGATTTTGAACGCCAGACCCGAGAAGGCCATTTCGTCGTCTGCACGACGTGCGATGTCACGAACTTCTTCTTCGTCGCCGGGTTTGAAGCCCATGTAATCAACAACGTCCAGCGGGCTGGGCAGATAGTCGATCACAGCGTTGAGCAGAGGCTGAACGCCTTTGTTCTTGAACGCCGAGCCACCCAGAACCGGAACGAAAGCCATTTCCAGAGTGCCTTTGCGCAGCAGTTTGCGCAGGGTTGGCACGTCAGGCTCTTCGCCTTCCAGATAGGCTTCCATGGCGTCGTCGTCCATTTCGACGGCCGCTTCGACCATTTTGCCGCGCCATTCGTCAGCCATGTCCTTCAGGCTGTCGCGGATGGGGGCTTTGATCCAGCTTGCGCCCAGGTCTTCGCCCTGCCACAGCCATTCTTCCATGTTGACCAGATCAACCAGGCCTTCCAGCTCGGTCTCGGCGCCGATCGGGATACCAACCGGAACAGCGCGTGCGCCGGTGCGGTCTTCGATCATGCGAACGCAGTTGAAGAAGTCTGCGCCGATCTTGTCCATCTTGTTGACGAAAACCATACGCGGAACCTTGTAGCGGTCAGCCTGACGCCACACGGTTTCGGTTTGGGGTTCAACACCGGCGTTTGCGTCCAGAACGCAGACGGCACCGTCGAGAACCGCCAGCGAGCGCTCAACTTCGATGGTGAAGTCAACGTGGCCGGGGGTGTCGATGATGTTCAGGCGGTGCTTGGGGCTGTCGGCGGTTTTACCGTCTTCGGTGCGCTCCCAGAAAGTGGTGGTCGCAGCCGAAGTGATGGTGATGCCGCGTTCCTGCTCCTGCTCCATCCAGTCCATGGTGGCTGCACCATCGTGCACCTCACCGATGTTGTGGGATTTACCAGTGTAATACAGGATACGCTCCGAGCAGGTGGTCTTACCTGCGTCGATGTGCGCCATGATACCGAAGTTACGGTATAGTTCGAGCGGATATTCGCGTGCCATTTTTGATAAGCCTCTGAATTACCAACGGTAGTGGCTGAAGGCTTTGTTCGCCTCGGCCATCTTGTGGGTGTCTTCGCGCTTCTTCACGGCGGTACCGCGGGACTGTACAGCGTCCAGCAGTTCGCCGGCGAGGCGTTCTTCCATGGTGTTTTCGTTGCGGCCACGCGCAGCAGTGATCAGCCAACGGATGGCCAGTGCTTCGCGGCGCTCGGGGCGCACTTCGACCGGAACCTGATAGGTTGCACCACCAACCCGGCGCGAGCGAACCTCGACCGACGGTTTGATGTTGTCGAGCGCTTCGTGGAACACTTCGACAGGTGCGCGCTTGATCTTGTTCTCAACGCGGTCAAAGGCGTTGTAAACGATGCGCTCTGCGACCGACTTTTTGCCGTCGATCATCAGGTTGTTCATGAATTTGGTCAGTACCTTGTCGCCAAATTTGGCGTCAGGCAGGACTTCGCGTTTTTCGGCGGCGTGACGACGTGACATATCAGCCTCTCCTTCTTACTTGGGACGCTTCGCGCCGTATTTCGAACGACGTTGCTTACGATCTTTGACGCCCTGAGTATCCAGAACACCGCGCAGGATGTGGTAACGCACACCGGGAAGGTCTTTTACACGGCCGCCACGGATCAGAACAACCGAGTGTTCCTGCAGGTTGTGGCTTTCACCGGGGATGTACGAGATGACCTCGAACCCGTTGGTCAGGCGCACCTTGGCAACCTTACGCATAGCCGAGTTCGGCTTTTTCGGTGTGGTTGTATATACACGTGTGCAGACGCCGCGTTTCTGCGGGCACTGCTCCAGGTGCATGGACTTCGAGCGTTTTACTTTGGGCTGCCGCGGCTTGCGGATCAGCTGTTGAATAGTTGGCATTCCGGTTTCTTCCCCGTTTTGCAACACACATGACATGCACGCGCATTGCGTGCGGTTAAATTTGCTGCACTCATGCGTCCACAAGCGCAAAACCCGCGAGCGTTCCCATTCCGAGGTGAACGTCGCGGTTGGTTATCAGAGGACGCGAACGGCAAAATTGTCCGGGTCTTGACCAGTTCATTACTGAAATCGGTTTTGGGGCGGCCCCCGGTACCGAGATGACGCGCGTAATAGGGGGAGTCGGCCCAAGTGTCAACAGCACTTACCCCAGCGCGAAAATCTGGGCGCCAAACTGGCCGGATTGCGCTGTGATATCAACGATTGCGGGTCCCGGCCAGCCTCTTCTGGCGTTGCGGGGGCAGGCATTGCCCGGCATAGTGCGCGCAGACCTCTTAGCGATGGATGACAGATGCAGGTTATCGGCCTTTGCCGCTTTTCCTTTCCGGCCCTTGGCAGCTTTCAGACCGAACATGAAACTCTGGATGATCGGCGTCGTCACCTCTACAGCCCTGCCCGTCTGGAAGAGAGGTTTCGCCTATTCGAATCCTCGACCCTGCCCTGTTTTCGCGAACACACCGATGAGGATTTCGAATTGCTGGTGGTGATCGGAGACTGCCTGCCCAAAGACGCCTACGACCGGCTGCACGACCTGACGGTCGACGTGAAACAGGTCCGGATCGTTCAGGAATCGCCTCGGACCGACAAATCGCATCGCCATATCATGAAGGACATCCTGAACGCGGCCCGCAAGGATCCGGATCAGCCTTGCATCCAATTCCGCCATGACGATGACGACGCCGTATCCGTGGATTTCGTCGAGCGTCTGCGCGAAGCCGTCCGCGACAGCAAAGGCCTGATGGAGCGCAGCACCATTGTCGGCATTGATTTCAATCAGGGCTTCTTTGCCCGTCTCAACGCCGATGGGATCACAGCGAAACCGACGCATAAACCGCTTTTGGGCGTGGGTCTTGGAATGCATATCGCAGGCGGCTGCAAACAGACCATCATCAGCTTTACCCATCATCGCATGGGCCGCTTCATGCCCATCGTCAGCTATACCGATGCACCAATGTGGGTGCGTTCGCTCAACGGGTTCAACGACTCACGCGGGGCGCGCAACTATGACCGCGAACTCTCAGCACTAAGCCCCGAACTTGAGGGAGAGTTCATCGCCCGTTTTGCCATTGATCAAAGCGTCGTCCGACAAGTTCACGGCGCGCCCTGAGTTGTCCTTTCGCGGAACAGTGTGAACAATCCAGCCGCGACAACCAGCCCAGCGCCAAACAAGGTTACCGCATCGGGCCATTCGCCAAACACAACCCAGCCCAGCCCCAAGGCCCAAATCAGGCTGGAGTATCGGAAAGGGGCGATAAACCCAACCTCGCCTTCTCGCATCACCATCACGCTGCATAAGTATCCGATCAGGACAAACACAGCCGCTGAGGCCACCAGCGCTGCATTTCCACTGGACAGGTTGACCCAGCCCTCAAACGTCGACACCAGACCCGCCGCAACCGAGATCGACAGCGAGGTGGCAAGGGTCACCACCAGTGATGGAACCTGCGGTGACATGCGCCGGGTGATCAAGTCTCGGATCGTCACCGAGACCACGGCTAGCAACGCATAGATCGCATAAACGCTGAACCCGTCCGGCCCGGGCCGCACGATCAGCAGCATGCCCATGAACCCGACAATAATGGCCATGATGCGCCGCCAGCCAATATGTTCCGAGAAGAACAGGACCGCCCCCAGCGTCACGGTCAACGGTAACACCTGAAGAACCGCAGTCACATTCGCCAGCGGCATGTTCTTGAGTGCGGTCAGGAAGAAAAAGGTCGCGGATAGCTCGGCAACACAGCGAATAGAAACCAGCCATTTGTCATGCCGTGAAAAATTCAGGTGCAACGCCCCAAGATGGCGCGCCAACCCGTAAACAAGCAGAGACGCCAACCCCCCCCGGATCGCAACCAACTGAAACAAGGGGAGGTCTCGCAGCGCGACTTTGACCAGCGTGTCATTCACTGTAAACGCGGCCATGCTGGCCATCATCAGCAGCGCGCCTCTAACATTCGGACTCATTCAACCAATACTCGGCCTTCAAACAATGGCGATATTCACGCTTCAATCTGACGCTAAGTCAATTCGCGCGTGGTAATCCTAAAGTTTTATTCGTGAAGATCGGCTGCAATTGGCCGTTTTCCAGTCGCTTCAGCCCGTCATCTGGGCCGACGGCGTCGATTTGGAGATCGCGATCTCCTCTTCCGTCATCTCTTCCTCCACCCCTTCAAACAGCGGGGTCGAAAGATACCGTTCACCGGTATCTGGAAGCATCACCAACATCACCGATCCGTCCGGCGCGGTCTCAGCCAGTTTCATCGCCACCGCAAATGTGGACCCGCCCGATATGCCGGTGAAAATCCCCTCTTCGGCAGCCAGACGGCGCGACCAGGCAATCCCGTCTGCGCCGGGCACGGGGATCAACTCATCATAGAAGCCGTTGTCTATAGCCTCCTGCAGGACCCAGGGAATGAAATCAGGTGTCCAGCCCTGAATCGGATGCGGCTCGAAGTTCGGATGGCTTTCGGTCGGCTGATGCGTGTCGTTGCGGGTATTCACATAGCCCGACGAGACAATCGCCGCATTCGCAGGTTCCGTGAGGATAATCTTTGTCTCCGGGCGTTCTTTCCTCAGAACCCGCGCCACGCCCGAGACGGTTCCGCCAGTGCCATAACCCGTCACCCAATAGTCGAGCTTCTGCCCGTCGAAATCCGCCAGAATCTCTCGCGCGGTGGTGTTTTCATGAATGTCGGCATTGGCCGCGGTTTCAAACTGGCTGGCGAGGAACCAGCCATTCTGTTCGGCCAGTTCCTTGGCTTTGGTATACATGCCGAACCCTTTCTGGGCGCGCGGGGTCAGGACAACCTTTGCCCCCAGGAACCGCATCAGCTTGCGCCGTTCGACCGAAAAACTGTCGGCCATGGTCACAACCAGAGGATAGCCCTTGGCCGCGCAGACCATCGCCAATCCGATCCCTGTATTGCCCGAGGTCGCCTCAACCACCGTCTGCCCCGGTTTCAGCCGACCGTCCCGCTCGGCCGCTTCGATGATGTTCAGCGCCAGGCGGTCCTTCACGGAACTGGCCGGATTGAACGCTTCGAACTTCACGTAAACCGTCACGTTTGAGGGCGCGATCCTGTTGATGCGCACGCAGGGCGTGTCTCCGACAGTGTCCAGAATGCTGTCATACAGGCGCTTGCGCCCTTGCGTTTGCCGGGTTGTCATGGCGGCCCCCTCCTCTGCTTTGCGCAAGCATGCCACAAACCGGGTCACATTGATAATTTTCTTTGCGAAAGCGCGCTTCGACGGGCGCAAACAAAAAAGGCCCCGCGAAATCGCAGGGCCTTTTCTATTTTTTGGTCCGAGGGTTACTCGCGGCTTTCCGGTGTTTCCACCAGAACGTCCAGCTCATCCCCGACCATGTCGTCGTCAAAGCTGGGCGCGGCCAGAGCAGCGGCGGCTTCGGCCTCTTCCCGGCGGGCTTCGATGACCACATTGTCACGCGACTGCGCGATGTGGCGGACGGCCTGAGTGGCCCCACCTGTACCGGCAGGGATCAGGCGACCAACGATGACGTTTTCTTTCAGGCCAACCAGCTTGTCTTTCTTGCCCTGAACCGAAGCTTCGGTCAGCACGCGCGTTGTTTCCTGGAACGACGCCGCCGAGATGAACGAACGCGTTTGCAGCGAGGCTTTGGTGATCCCCAGAAGGATCGGCTCGCCCTGTGCCGAACGACCACCGCGGGCGATGGTCTTCTCGTTGGCTGCGTCGAACTCCTGCTTGTCGACATGTTCGCCTTTCAGCAGGGTGGTGTCGCCTGAATCCAGGATCTCCCACTTCTGCAGCATCTGGCGCACGATGACCTCGATGTGCTTGTCGTTGATCTTCACGCCCTGCAGACGATACACGTCCTGCACCTCGTCGATCATGTAATCCGCCAGCGCTTCGACACCCATGATGGACAGGATGTCATGCGGAGCCGGGTTACCGTCCATCAGGTATTCACCCTTCTGGATGAAGTCCCCTTCGGCGACCGGGATGTGTTTGCCCTTGGGCACCATGTACTCGATGGTCTCCATGGTCTCATCAGCCGGTTCGATGCTGATGCGACGCTTGTTCTTGTAGTCGCGGCCAAAGCGCACGTAACCATCGGCTTCTGCGATGATCGCGTGATCTTTCGGACGACGTGCTTCGAACAGTTCGGCCACACGCGGCAGACCACCGGTGATGTCCTTGGTCTTGGCACCTTCGCGCGGGATACGCGCGACAACGTCACCGGCTTCGACTTTCTGACCGTCTTCGACCGACAGGATCGCATCCACCGACATCGGATAGTGAACCGGGTTGCCCGCATCGTTGCGGACCGGTTCGCCATCTTCGCCGACCAGAATGATCTCGGGCTTGAGGTCGCTGCCTTTGGGGGCCGCGCGCCAGTCGATCACGATCTTCTGGGTCATACCGGTTGCTTCGTCGGTCTCGTCGCGGACAGCAAGGCCCGAAACCAGGTCAACGTATTTCGCAGTACCGGCTTTTTCGGCGATGATCGGCAGGGTGTAGGGATCCCATTCGAACAGCTTGTCGCCACGGGCCACCTTGGTGCCGTCCTTGACGAACAGCTTGGAGCCGTAGCCCAGTTTGAAGCTGGCCCGCTCTTCGCCGTGTTCGTCGTTGATCACCAGCTTCATGTTCCGGCCCATGACCAGGCTTTCGCCTGCGGCATTGACCAGGATCTGCGGGTTCTCGAACGCGACAACGCCTTCCTGGTTGGCCTCCTGGAACGACTGCTGACCACCCTGCGCAACACCACCGATGTGGAATGTACGCATGGTCAGCTGTGTACCGGGTTCACCGATCGACTGCGCGGCGATGATGCCGACAGCTTCACCTGTGTTCACCATAGTACCGCGTGCAAGGTCACGACCGTAGCAGGTTGCACAGACGCCTTCCTCGGACTCACAGGTCAGAGGCGAGCGGATGCGCATCGAGGCAACGCCGGCTTCGTCGATGGTGTCTGCCATGCGCTCGTCGATCAACTGGCCTGCGGCCACGATCACCTCATCGGTGCCCGGGCGCAGAACATCGTCAGCCGCCACACGGCCCAGCACACGTTCGGCCAGCGAGGCAACAACCTCACCATCGTTCACGGCGGCTTCGGCAGTGATCGCACGCTCGGTGCCACAGTCGATCTCACGAACGATACAGTCCTGCGCCACGTCAACCAGACGGCGGGTCAGGTAACCCGAGTTCGCCGTCTTCAGAGCGGTATCCGACAGACCCTTACGGGCACCGTGGGTCGAGTTGAAGTACTCGAGAACGGTCAGACCTTCTTTAAAGTTCGAGATGATCGGCGTCTCGATGATGTCACCGTTCGGCTTGGCCATCAGGCCGCGCATACCGCCCAGCTGTTTCATCTGAGTGACCGAGCCACGCGCACCCGAGTGGGCCATCATGTAAACCGAGTTCGGCTCCTGGTCCGACCCGTCGTCACCCTTGGCGACGTCCGAGATCGTGCTCATCATCGCCTCAGTCACGCGGTCGTTACACTTCGACCAGGCATCGACAACTTTGTTGTACTTTTCGCCCTGAGTGATCAGGCCATCCATGTACTGCTGTTCAAAGTCCTTCACCTGACCGCGGGTGTCATCAACGATGCCCCACTTGTCGTCCGGAATGACCATATCGTCCTTACCAAACGAGATGCCCGCCTTGAACGCTTCTTTGAAGCCCATCGACATGATCTGGTCACAGAAGATGACCGACTCTTTCTGACCGCAATACCGGTAGACGGTGTCGATCACCTGCTGCACTTCTTTCTTCCGCAGCAGGCGGTTGACCAGATCGAACGGCGCTTTGTTGTTCATAGGCAGCAAGGCACCCAGACGCAGACGGCCCGGAGTGGTCTCGTAACGCTTCTGAACTTCGTTGCCTTCGTCGTCGATCTGCGTGATCCGCGCGGTGATCTTGGTGTGCAGGTGCACTTCACCGGAATCCAGCGCGTGCTGAACTTCGTCGATCGACCCGAACACCTTGCCTTCGCCCGGCATGCCTTCACGTTCAAGGGTCACATAGTAGAGACCCAGGATCATATCCTGCGACGGAACGATGATCGGTGCACCGTTTGCAGGCGACAGCACGTTGTTGGTCGACATCATCAGGACGCGCGCTTCCAACTGCGCCTCAAGGCTCAGCGGGACGTGAACGGCCATCTGGTCTCCGTCGAAGTCGGCGTTAAAGGCCGAGCAGACCAGAGGGTGCAGCTGGATGGCTTTACCTTCGATCAGAACCGGTTCGAACGCCTGAATGCCAAGACGGTGCAGCGTCGGCGCACGGTTCAGCATAACAGGGTGTTCGCGGATCACCTCGTCGAGGATATCCCACACTTCGGGACGCTCTTTCTCGACCAGTTTCTTCGCCTGTTTCACGGTGGAAGACAGACCCTTGGCTTCAAGGCGCGAGTAGATGAACGGCTTGAACAGCTCCAGCGCCATCTTCTTGGGCAGACCACACTGGTGCAGCTTGAGTTCCGGCCCGGTCACAATGACAGAACGGCCCGAGAAGTCGACGCGTTTCCCCAGAAGGTTCTGACGGAAGCGGCCCTGCTTACCTTTCAGCATGTCCGACAGCGATTTCAGCGGGCGCTTGTTGGCGCCAGTGATCACGCGGCCACGACGGCCGTTGTCGAACAGAGCGTCAACAGATTCCTGCAGCATCCGCTTTTCGTTGCGGACGATGATGTCAGGCGCGCGCAGTTCGATCAGACGCTTCAGACGGTTATTCCGGTTGATGACGCGGCGATACAGATCGTTCAGATCCGAAGTCGCGAAACGGCCACCGTCCAGCGGAACCAGCGGACGCAGTTCCGGCGGAATGACCGGGATCACGGTCATCACCATCCACTCGGGGCGGTTGCCCGACTCGAGGAAGGATTCAACAACCTTCAGACGCTTGATGATCTTCTTGGGCTTCAGCTCGCCGGTTGCTTCGGCCAGATCAGCACGCAGCTGCTCGGCTTCGGCTTCCAGATCAATCTGGGCCAGCATCTCACGGATGGCTTCGGCACCGATATTCGCGGTGAACGCGTCCATGCCATAGGCATCCTGCGCATCCATATACTCTTCTTCGGTCAGCATCTGGCCATAGGTCAGGTCGGTCAGACCGGGCTCGATGACGACGTAGTTTTCAAAGTACAGAACGCGTTCCAGATCGCGCAGAGTCATGTCCAGCATCAGACCGATACGGGACGGCAGCGATTTCAGGAACCAGATATGCGCAACGGGCGCGGCCAGTTCGATATGGCCCATACGCTCACGGCGGACTTTCTGCAGGGTGACTTCCACACCGCATTTCTCGCAGACAACGCCGCGATACTTCATCCGCTTATATTTGCCGCACAGACATTCGTAATCTTTGATCGGGCCAAAGATGCGCGCGCAGAACAGACCGTCACGCTCGGGCTTGAACGTCCGGTAGTTGATGGTTTCGGGTTTCTTGATCTCGCCATAGGACCAAGACAGAATCCGCTCGGGCGACGCCAGCGAGACCTTGATCTCGTCGAAAACCTTCGGGGGCGTCAGCGGGTTGAACGGGTTGTTGGTGATTTCCTGGTTCATTTTGATACCTCAAATTTGTGCGATTGGCTGGGGTCGGGCGGGCAATTTTCTTCGCCGAAGAAAATCACCCAGATTTTTCGACGAAAAATCTCGCCCTTATTCCTCAACCTCCGCATCCAGGAGTTCCATATTCAGGCCGAGGCCACGGACTTCTTTCACCAGAACGTTGAACGATTCCGGTACGCCCGCTTCAAAGTTATCCTCGCCCTTGACGATCGACTCATAGACCTTGGTCCGGCCGGCGACGTCATCCGATTTCACGGTGAGCATCTCCTGCAGGGTGTAAGCGGCGCCGTAAGCTTCCAGAGCCCAGACCTCCATCTCACCAAAGCGCTGACCACCGAACTGCGCCTTACCACCCAGCGGCTGCTGGGTCACCAGGCTGTACGGCCCAGTCGAACGCGCGTGGATCTTGTCATCCACAAGGTGGTGCAGTTTCAGCAGGTACTTGATGCCCACGGTTACCGGACGTGCGAATTGCTCACCGGTGCGACCGTCGAACAGAACCGACTGACCGCTTTCCGAGAAGCCCGCACGCACCAGCGCGTCGTTGACGTCAGCCTCTTTGGCACCGTCGAAAACCGGGGTTGCGATCGGAACACCGCGGGTCACATTGCCCGCAGCCTCGATCAGGCCATCCTCGTCCAGACCGGTGATGCCTTCTTCGTAGACATCTTCGCCATAGGCCAGCTTCATCGCTTCGCGAACCGGGGTCAGGTCGCCGGACCGGCGGTATTCACCCAGTGCGTCGTCGATGTTCAGACCCAGACCGCGTGCGGCCCAACCCATATGGGTTTCAAGGATCTGACCCACGTTCATACGCGAAGGCACTCCCAGCGGGTTCAGACAGAAGTCAACCGGCGTACCATCGGCCAGGAACGGCATGTCTTCCATCGGAACAACCTTGGAGATCACACCTTTGTTCCCGTGACGACCAGCCATCTTGTCGCCCGGCTGCAGCTTGCGCTTCACGGCGATGAAGACTTTGACCATCTTCATCACACCCGGCGGCAGGTCGTCGCCACGGCGAACCTTCTCGACCTTGTCTTCGAAACGGGCGTCCAGAGCACGCTTTTGCACTTCGTACTGCTCGTTCAGAGCCTCAACGATCTGTGCGTCCTGCTCACCTTCCAGCGCCAGCTGCCACCACTGACCACGGGTCAGGGTTTCCAGCAGCTCTTCGGTGATCACCGACCCTGCCTTGACGCCTTTCGGGCCTTTGACAGCGGTTTTACCCAGGATCAGGCCCTGCAGACGCGCATAGATGTTGCGGTCCAGGATCGCCAGTTCGTCGTCCCGGTCACGGGCCAGACGTTCGACTTCCTCACGCTCGATCTGCAGCGCACGCTCGTCTTTTTCAACGCCGTGTCGGTTGAAGACGCGGACCTCAACGACCGTACCGTAATCGCCCGGCTTCACGCGCAGCGAGGTGTCGCGCACGTCCGATGCTTTTTCACCAAAGATGGCGCGCAGCAGTTTTTCTTCCGGGGTCATCGGGCTTTCGCCCTTCGGGGTGATCTTGCCGACCAGAATATCGCCCGGCTCAACATCCGCACCGATGTAAACGATGCCCGCCTCGTCGAGGTTGCGCAGCGCTTCTTCACCAACGTTCGGGATGTCGCGGGTGATCTCTTCCGGGCCCAGCTTGGTGTCACGGGCGGCGACTTCGAATTCCTCGATATGGACCGAAGTAAAGACGTCATCACGCGCGATACGTTCCGAGATCAGGATCGAGTCTTCGTAGTTGTAACCGTTCCACGGCATGAACGCGACGACCACGTTCTTACCCAGGGCCAGTTCACCCATATCGGTCGACGGACCATCGGCAATGACCTCGCCCTTCTGGACGGTGTCACCCACCTTGATCAGCGGACGCTGGTTGATGCAGGTGTTCTGGTTCGAACGCTGGAATTTGCGCAGACGATAGATGTCAACGCCAGCGTCGCCCAGTTCCAGATCCTCGGTGGCGCGAATAACGATACGCTGGGCATCGACCTGGTCGATGATACCAGCGCGTTTCGCCTGAATCGCGGCACCCGAGTCGATCGCGACCTTTTCCTCGATCCCGGTACCGACCAGCGGCGCTTCGGCGCGCAGCAGCGGAACCGCCTGACGTTGCATGTTCGAGCCCATCAGAGCCCGGTTGGCGTCGTCATTTTCAAGGAACGGGATCAGCGATGCGGCGACCGAGACCAGCTGTTTCGGCGACACGTCGATCAGGTCCACATTCTCGCGCGGGGCGAGGGTGTAGTCACCAGCCTGACGGGTCGAGACCAGATCGTTGATGAACTTGCCATCGGAATCCAGCGTCGCGTTCGCCTGCGCCACGGTGTGGCGCATCTCCTCGGTCGCAGACATGTAGTGAACCTCATCGGTCACCTCGGCGTCTTTAACGACGCGGTAGGGTGTTTCGATGAAGCCATACTTGTTCACGCGGGCAAAGGTGGCCAGCGAGTTGATCAGACCGATGTTCGGACCTTCCGGCGTTTCAATGGGGCACATCCGACCATAGTGGGTCGGGTGTACGTCGCGCACCTCAAAGCCCGCACGCTCACGTGTCAGACCACCGGGGCCAAGCGCCGAGAGGCGGCGTTTGTGGGTAACTTCCGACAGCGGGTTGGTCTGGTCCATGAACTGCGACAGCTGCGAAGAGCCGAAGAATTCGCGGACAGCAGCCGCAGCGGGTTTCGCGTTGATCAAGTCCTGAGGCATGACGGTGTCGATCTCGACCGACGACATGCGCTCTTTGATCGCGCGCTCCATGCGCAGCAGGCCTACGCGGTACTGGTTTTCCATCAACTCGCCGACCGAACGCACACGACGGTTGCCGAGGTGGTCGATATCGTCCACGTCGCCTTTGCCGTCGCGCAGTTCAACCAGCGCCTTGATGCAGGCCACGATGTCTTCGCGGCGCAAGGTGCGCAGGGTGTCCGGCGCGTCCAGAGCCAGACGCATGTTCATCTTCACGCGGCCAACAGCGGACAGGTCATAACGCTCGCTGTCGAAGAACAGGGTGTCAAACAGGGCCGAGGCCGCTTCGACGGTGGGCGGCTCGCCCGGACGCATAACGCGGTAGATGTCCATGAGCGCGCTTTCGCGGTTCATGTTCTTGTCCTGCGCCATGGTGTTGCGCATGTACGGACCAACATTGACGTTGTCGATGTCCAGAACCGGAATGTCGGTGATACCCGCGTCGATCAACTCTTTAGCGGTGCCGCCGATCAGATCGCCGTCCTTGTCATATTCCAGCGTCAGCTCATCACCGGCTTCGACATAGATCGCACCGGTTTCTTCGTTGATGATGTCCTTGGCGACATATTTGCCAACGATGTGATCGAACGGAACCAGCAGGTCGGTGACGGTGCCTTCGTCGATCAGCTTTTTGACCGCTCGCGGGGTGACTTTCTTGCCCGCTTCGGCAATCACTTCACCGGATTTGGCGTCAACCAGATCATAGGTCGGACGGGTGCCGCGTACACGCTCGGGGAAGAACGGCGTGACCCAGCCCTTCTTCTTGTCCAGCTTATAGGACACGGTGTTGTAATACGCGTCCATGATCGCTTCCTGATCCAGACCCAATGCATACAGCAGGGTCGTCACAGGCAGTTTGCGGCGACGGTCGATACGGGCGAAGACGATGTCTTTGGCGTCGAACTCAAAGTCCAGCCAGCTGCCGCGATACGGGATGATGCGGCAGGCAAACAGCAATTTGCCCGAGGAATGGGTTTTGCCCTTGTCGTGGTCAAAGAACACACCGGGCGAGCGGTGCATCTGGGACACGATCACACGCTCGGTGCCGTTCACGATGAACGTTCCGTTCGGTGTCATCAGGGGCATATCGCCCATGAACACGTCCTGTTCTTTGATGTCTTTGACCGATTTCGCGCCGGTGTCCTCATCGACATCAAACACGATCAGACGCAGAGTGACCTTCAGCGGCGCGCTGTAGGTCATGTCGCGCTGCATGCACTCTTCGACGTCGTATTTCGGTTTTTCCAGATCGTATTTCACGAACTCCAGAACGGAGGTTTCGTTGAAATCCTTGATCGGGAAAACCGACTGGAACACACCGTTGATGCCTTCGCCGTCTGTGGGCTGTTCTGCATCGCCGGAGCGCAGAAAAAGGTCATAAGAAGATTTCTGTACCTCAATGAGGTTCGGCATCTCCAGCACTTCGCGGATTTTGCCGTAATATTTACGAAGACGTTTCTGGCCAAGGAACGTTTGAGCCATGTCAGATGTCACCTTTCGATGTTCTCAGCGGGCAAAGACACCGTCGGGCCCCGGCATCTTGCACATTCGAGACGACACGCCCGGATCAATTCGTGGCCACCGTCCCGAAGGCGGCCTCCCGATCCGAAAACCGTGTCTTAGAAAACGCCCCACGACATGAGGCCCTTTCTAAGACAGGTTCGGCTGGACCCGGATTTCTCCGGACCCAGCCAAATTTTTCAGCACATCAGCGATGCGCCAGAGACTAAGCTTAGGCCAGTTCGACTTCGGCGCCAGCTGCTTCCAGCTTGGCTTTGACGTCTTCTGCTTCTGCTTTGTCCACGCCTTCTTTGATCTTGCCGCCGGCTTCGACCAGTTCCTTGGCTTCTTTCAGGCCCAGGCCGGTGATGCCGCGAACTTCTTTGATGACGTTGATTTTCGATGCGCCGGCGTTCTTCAGAACGACGTCGAATTCGGTTTTTTCTTCCTCAGCTGCACCGCCGGCGTCGCCACCAGCAGCCATGACAACTGCGCCGCCTGCTGCGGGCTCGATGCCGTATTCGTCTTTGAGGATGGTTTTCAGTTCTTGTGCTTCCAGCAGGGTCAGACCCACGATGCTTTCTGCGAGTGCTTTCAGATCAGCCATTTTATCAGCTCTTTCCGTTTACAGTGTGTGTTCCAACGTCAGGGGCAATCCCCTACGCAGATCATTCAGTGCCAACCGCTTACGCAGCTTCCGCCTTCTCTTCGATGGTGGAAAGGATGCTTGCGATGTTGCTTGCAGGTGCGCCAATCGCGCCGGCGATGTTCGAAGCAGGTGCGCCAATGCAGCCCACGATCGAAGCAATAAGCTCCTCGCGAGACGGCATTTTCGAAACTGTTTCGACGCCTTTGCGGTCCAGAGCGTTCTCGCCCATTGCACCGCCAAGGATTTCGAACTTCTTGTTCTCCTTGGCGAAGTCCTCGGCCACCTTGGCTGCTGCCACAGGGTCCTCGGAATAGGTCAGAACGGTCATCCCCGTCAGCAGGTCGGCCATGCTTTCACACGGCTTACCCTCAAGGGCGATTTTGGCGAGCCTGTTCTTGGCAACACGCACGGCACCACCCGCGTCACGAGCACGTGCGCGAAGGTCCTGCATCTCGGCAACTGTCAGACCGGCGTAGTGAGCAACCACTACGACGCCAGAGCTTTCGAAGATTTGGCCGAGTTCCTCGACCACTTTCTCTTTCTGGGCTCTATCCACAGTTCTCTCCAAGTTTGGGGCAATCACTTACCCCGGCTCATATTTGCCGAGGGGTTAACCCCGGCGTTCAGGTCCGTTGTTACGGGATTGGCCAAAATGCGCCCGAGGGTGGGACCCTCAGAATTCTTTGGTCTTACCCGTCTCAGGCAGGGAATTAAGGGGCCATATGGCACCACCCACCGTCTTGGACGAAACGAAATAAAGCGCACGACGAATCGCACGCTTTACTTCGCAGCCTTACTTAGGGCAGATGACAGGGGTTTCCAAGGGGTAAATTGCCCCTATTTGCACTTGCGGCATCAAGGCGGAATACACCCTTTTTATGCGGGACGATCTCCGCAAGGGTCAATAGAGGCCAGCAATGTCATTGACAGTGGGTTTCAGCTACGGTCACCTCCGGTATGAATGCCCGAAAACACTCCGGGCTTGAGGCAAAATGACAGCGGTTACTCTGGAAGAATTCGACAAGGCCAATGCCTGCGCCGATGAGCTGGCACAGGACTGTCTGGACACGCCCATCACACAGATCCGGTTCCATTGCCGATCCCATGCCTTTCCCGATACACGTCTGGTGTGGAAGGTCGAAACGTCGAACCGCTCCTATGCGCTGAAGCTTGATACGATGTCGCCTGAAACAGGCCGCCTGCGCAAAGAGTTCGACCTGCTGGTGCAACTGACCGAACACTTCAAGACGTCCAAAAACAATCGGGTCGTTCGTCCCGTCTACATGTCGCCAAGCGGCGTGTTCATGGTGACTGAGTTTGTTAAGCGTCCAACCGCGACGGACATCATCTACAACAGCGAAGACGACGCTCAGGTGGCGCAAGTCTATCGCCGTGCGGGGTCGTGGCTGCATGACCTCCACGGGGTTCAAAACGCCACGGACTACGCATTTCGCCCGCGATGGATGATCGACAGCATACGCGAGCAGTCCACCCAAGTGCCCTCGCACGTCTCGGACATCAGCCAACCCATGGTCGAGGAATTTCTGGCTGAAGCCGCATCCTTGAAAAACCGCCCCGACCTGCGTGTATTTTCACATGGGGATTTTCACGGCCTGAACCTGATCATGGGCCAAGGAACTGCCATCGGGCTGGATTTCACCGAGGCCCGCGACAAGCTGGCCGTCTATGATATCGTCGACTTTCTGAAAGCGGACATCTACCGGGACGGGGCCGACAGGGAAGTCGACCGAAGCGGCGCTCTGACCCGCAACAAGGAGATGTTCTTCCGCCAGTATCGCCACCCGATCGACACGCAGATTCTTGAATGCTGCCTGCGGGGCCGGTTGCTGAAGGACTGGCTTCGCCTCTGGCAACCGGACTTCACCTGCAGCGAGTTCGAACTGCGCAAACGCGACCGGCTGCAAATACGACTGCAACAGGCCTTCCGCTAAGGCAGCAAAAAACCCGAGCAGCTTGCGCTACTCGGGTTTCAAGGATTGCTTCGTCTGCTTTAAGGCTTATTCGCCTGCTGCAGCCGCCACGTCCAGGGTCACACCCGGGCCCATGGTCGAGCTGAGCGCGATCTTCTTCATGTAGGTGCCTTTGGCGCCCGACGGCTTGGCTTTTGCAACAGCCGAGATGAAGGCACGGACGTTTTCAGCCAGCTTGGCTTCGTCGAAGGACGCTTTGCCAACGCCTGCGTGCACAACGCCACCTTTTTCAGCTTTGAACTGAACTTCACCGCCTTTGGCAGCTTCCACGGCCGCTTTCACGTCCATGGTCACGGTGCCAACTTTGGGGTTTGGCATCAGGTTGCGCGGGCCCAGAACTTTACCCAGACGACCAACGATCGGCATCATGTCAGGGGTCGCGATGCAGCGATCAAATTCGATGGTGCCGCCCTGGATGGTTTCCATCAGGTCCTCTGCACCAACAATGTCTGCGCCAGCTTCTTTCGCTTCGTCTGCCTTGGGGCCACGAGCGAATACAGCAACGCGCATCGCTTTACCGGTGCCGTTCGGCAGGCCGACAACGCCGCGAACCATCTGGTCTGCGTGACGCGTGTCAACGCCCAGGTTCATCGCGATTTCGATGGTCTCGTCAAATTTCGAGGTCGCGTTGCCTTTTACCAGGGCAACTGCTTCTTCAACCGACAGGTTTTCCTTGCCGGCGACAGCTTCGCGCGCAGCGCGGGTACGTTTACCGAGTTTTGCCATCTTATTTCACCTCGATGCCCATAGAGCGGGCCGAGCCCAGGATGATCTGCATCGCGCCTTCGACGTCGTTGGCGTTCAGATCTTTCATTTTGGCTTCGGCGATTTCACGAACCTGCTTGGTGGTCACAGTGGCCACGGTCTCACGACCAGGGTTCTCCGCACCACGGGGGCGGTTACGCTTGCCAACCGGCTTCAGACCAGCTGCTTTTTTCAGGTAGTAAGACGCGGGTGGCGTCTTGATGTCCATGGTGAAGGACTTGTCCTGATAATAGGTGATCACGGTCGGGCAAGGAGCGCCCTGCTCCATGTCTGCGGTCTTGGCGTTGAACGCCTTGCAGAATTCCATGATGTTGATGCCGCGCTGACCCAGCGCCGGACCAACTGGAGGCGACGGGTTCGCCTGACCTGCAGGAACCTGCAGTTTCATTGTACCAGCAAGCTTCTTAGCCATTTGGTTTTCCTTTCAACGTAGGCAGGACGCGTCCCACCCGGTTTATGTTGCGTGGTCCGATCCGGGATCGCGATCCCTGAAACCTCCCACGAGAGAATCTCGCCCGAAGACGATAGAGGCGGCGTTTATAGGGGAATGAGTGGGTTGGCAAGGGGTTGGAGCTGCAATCGGAAAAGACTGCATCGACACCAGGCATCACAATTTTGGAAGGAACCAGGCGACACCCCACAGAGTTATAGATGGCCACCTCTAGCGCCATTTGCCTTAGGTGTCGCATGTCCGTTCCGCAACAACCGCCAAACACGCGAATAAATGGATTGTCCCGCACAACATGCGCAATCTCCTGACCCAGTTGAACAGGGTCACCCTCGTCCAATTCCTTAGCTTCATCCAGTTCCGCATGCGAACAGCGCGACGCGTTGGCCACCACACCTTTGAGTCTTGGGTGTTTGTTTAGAGCCTCCGCAAAGTGCGTGGGGTGCGCACAATTCACCATATAAAAAAGCGCCGCGCTGTCTGTTTCCATTTCGATTTGGTTCAATGCGTCTGTCAGCTTTGTCCCGTCAGCAAGACACCCGTCAGTTTCTAAAACGAGAGACATGATGATTGGTAATTCGAAGTCTCGCGCCGCCAGAACACAACCAACGGCCTCATTCACGTGATTAAACGTATAGGCCGTGACCAGATCGACACTGGTTTCTTTCAGGGTCGAAAGTTGCACACTGTGGTATTCGCGAGCCTGTTCAACCGGCATGGGAGCAATATCTGCATAGGGATCATATCTTGGACCGACACAAGCAGAAACCAAGACATCGTCGCGACCAGAGGCATTGCGCACCTCGTCCATCAAAGCAACGCCGTCTTTATTCACTTCTCGGAGCTTCTCTGCATCGTAACCCAACGGCGCGGCCCGATCGGCATTCGCCATCCAGGTCGGAGCGTCGAGTATACAACTCACCCCCATATCCCCAGACAACTCAACCAATTCCTGCATTTGCTGCGCCAGAACGGCCCGCGTTTCAGGTTTCTCCAGCAAGGGGAAAGACGCGAACCCAGGAAGTTCAATGCCGTGATTGAAGATCAGGTCCGTACCTGTACCCGCATAGACAAGGAAGTGTTTGTCACTTTCATTTGGGAGTTTTCGCGCCATTTCACGCTCCTCAAACATCTTCGTTGGATCAACGCCATCTTGGCAGGGGCGAATTCATCTGCAATGCAGCAGTTTTTTCGAGGGCTCGTCAAGTTTCCGGATAATCTATCCCAGCACCAAATCCCGCTTTGGCACGGCAGGCCAAACAGAAGAAGCCACGCTGCCCGGGCTGCGTGGCTTCGTACATCTTCGAATAAGGCTGTTCAGCTCTGCTTGGTGACCTGCGTAAAGTCCAGCTCGACCGGCGTTTCCCGCCCGAAGATCGAAACCGAGACTTTCAGCTTTTGCGCTTCGTCGTCTACGCCTTCGACCATGCCATCGAAATCTTCGAACGGACCGTCGTTGACCTTGACCTTCTCGCCGACCTCGAAGCTGATCATCAGTTTCGGTGCTTCTTCACCTTCCTGAACACGGTTCAGGATCTGGTTAACTTCGGCGTCGCGCATCGGCATCGGGCGGCCTTGGGGCCCCAAGAAACCGGTGACGCGGTTGATCGAGTTGATCAGGTGATAACCCTGATCCGACATTTCCATGTGTACCAGCACGTAGCCCGGCATGAAGCGGCGCTCGGTCGTGACTTTCTTGCCCCGGCGCACTTCGATCACCTCTTCGGTGGGGACCAGTACTTCGTCGATATCGTCCTCAAGGCCCTGTTCAGCCACCGACGTGCGGATCTGCTCTGCGATCTTCTTTTCGAAATTCGAAAGAACGCTGACCGAGTACCACCGTTTCGCCATGAACCTGTCGTCCTTGTTTGTCTTGGGCCAAGTCCCGCATCGCGGGTTCGCCCTGTATTGAAATCCTGTCGCGGCCTGCCCGCGAGTTCCGGAATAAAAAGCGGCGCGCAGCCCGAATCGCCACACGCCCATTCCGAATAGTCCCGTGTGAACTACTCTGAGATTCCGCGCTGTGCAAGGGGGGCTGCGGTGTTTCCGCGACTAAGGGCAGTTAGCTGAACGCGCCCAGGATCAGTTGCAAGCCGCCACGAATGCCCAGATCAACCAGGGCAAAGAAAACAGCGGTCAGAGCAGCCATGATGAACACCATGACCGTGGTCAGCAGCACCTCGCGCCGGGTCGGCCAAACGACCTTGGAAACTTCGGCTCGAACTTGCTGAATGAACTGGATCGGGTTGGTGGTGGCCATTTGGCGGGTTCTCTCTGCTAGCGGATAGGCCGGACATAGCCGGGCATTGCGGCAATTTCAAGGGCGGTTGGGATCAACTGTGATTTTGCATCCTCAGCCAGCTACTGCTTGGGTTTGTCATCCCATTCATCGCTGAGGATACGGCGCGCATCGCCCTCGGGGTCTTCGTATTGGTTCGAGCGGACCGTGTAGACAAATGCAACCAGGCCAATTCCGCCCAGAAACAGGGAAATCGGGATCAGATAGGCGAGCACTTCCATGGCAGTTACCTCAGCCGCAAGGCATTCAAAGATACGGTAATCGACGAGGTCGACATCGCCAACGCCGCAATCAAAGGCGTGGCAAGCCCAATCACCGCCAGCGGCACCGCAATCACGTTATAGACCGTAGCAATCCGGAAATTCTCGCGAATCCGTTTCGTGGCTTTGACGGCAGTGTCGCAGGCATCGGCGATGGGGGACAAGTCGGTCCCCAACAGAACGATATCGGACGCAACCCGCGCCGCATCCAAGGCCGAGGCCGGCGAGATCGACACATGCGCTGCCGCAAGGGCTGCCGTATCGTTCAGACCATCGCCCACCATCAGGACCTTGTGGCCCTTCTCACTGAGCTCCTGAATGCGCTGCGCTTTGTCCTGAGGCAACGCTTCGGCAATCCAGTTCTCGATCCCCAGTTTCTCGGCCAAAGCTTTCACAGCACCTGTCGAATCGCCCGAAATCAGGATCACCTGCTTTCCGGCTTTGGCGAAGCCCGAGACGGCCTCAGCCGCGCCCGGTCGCAAGGCATCGGTAAACCGGAAGGCCACCGGCGCATTGGTTCCAACTGACAGCCAGGCAGAGGTCTCGACCCCTTGTTCCGCACCAACCCAAGCCGCGCGTCCCAGACGCACGCGCTGGTTTCGATACTGGGCCTCGGTGCCATAGCCCGGAACCTCGGTGACATCGCGCAGCGTCGCGGGTTTGATCCCAGCCTCACGCGCGGCTTTGGCCAGAGCGACCGACAAGGGATGCGCCGACGCCTCGGCCAGGGCCAGTGCGATCTCAAGATCGGCCGTGCTGTGGTCGCCCAGATTGATCACCTCGGGCGCGCCTGAGGTCAGCGTGCCGGTTTTGTCGAAGACGACCGTATCAACCTCGGCCAGACGTTCCAGCGCGGTGGCGTGTTTGATCAGCATGCCTTTGCGGAACAACCGGCCCGAGGCCGCGGTGGTCACCGCAGGAACTGCCAGCCCCAGCGCACAGGGGCAGGTGATGATCAGCACCGCCGCCGCGATGTTCAAAGCTGTGCGCAGGTCGCCGGAATAGATGTACCAGCCCACGAAGCTGAGCGCCGACAGGATGTGGACGCCGGGGGCGTAAAGCTTGGCCGCTTTGTCCGCCAGAGAGGTGTATCTAGACCGGCCGGATTCGGCGATGGCGACCAGATCGGCCATACGATGCAGGGATGTATCTTCACCGACCGCCGTGGCGCGGATGGTCAGAGGGCCGGTCAGGTTGACCTCGCCAGCGCTGACGATCTGGCCTGCCTCGGCAAACACCGGCAGAGTCTCACCCGTCAGCAGGGAGCGGTCCAATTCCGACTGACCCGAGACGATTTGGCCATCCACCGGCATCCGCCCTCCGGGCCGCACAAGGATCAGGTCGCCAACGGCCAGGGTGGATACAGCAACCTCTTCTTCGGTGCCATCGACCAGTCGAAGGGCGCGGGGAACCTCCAGCGCTGTTAGTTCCTCAGCCGCGGACCGCGCAGCGGCGCGGGTGCGGTAGTCTAAGTATCGACCTGCCAGCAGAAAGAAGGTCAGCGTCAGGGCGGCATCGAAATAGGCATGCTCGCCGCTGAGTGCTGTTTCCCAAAGCGATGTCACCAACGCCAGCAGAATTGCCAGAACAATCGGCACATCCATGTTCAGCCGACGCACACGCAAAGCGGACCACGCGTTAGCAAAGAAGGGCTGGGCCGAGAAAGCAATCGCAGGCAGGGCGATCGCAGCAGAGATCCAGTGGAACATGTCCCGCGTCGCGTCCGTCGCCCCCGACCAGACCGAGACCGACAGCAGCATCACGTTCATCGAGGCAAACCCGGCCACCGCCAAGCGCATCAGCAGGTCCCGCCCCGCCTTGTCCGCACTGGTGGCCGACAGGGCTCCGGCGTCCAGCTCATGCGCCTCGTAACCCGCGCGCTCCAACACGGGGATCAGATCAGCAGCGCGCATTTCAGGCGCGGCTTTGATCATCGCACGTTTCAGGGTCAGGTTGACGCGCGCATCCTCGACACCGGGAAGGGCGTTCAAAGCCCTCTCGACATTGGCGATACAGGCCGAGCAATGAATACCGGGCAGAGACAGCGCGATCTGCACATCCTCAGGGATCGGCCGCGCAGGTTCCGCCGGGGCGGCGATACACCCCGGACAAGCCGCCGTACCTGAGGAAAGCTGAGCCGTCACCGCCCTACCCTTTCACGTACAAAGGAACCCGCTGAGCGAACTCGGCCCCCGAGTGATCGCGGGCGACCAAACGGATGTTCCAGTTCCCCTTGCCCAGCGTGGCTGGCGTTGCATAGGCAAGGCCGTCAAAGGTGAAATCGGGCGAGAAATCATCGCGCACATGGGTGGCTCGGCCTACAACGGCCTGCAACTCGGCCACTTGCACTGGCGCGCCGGTGGCGTCGGTGATGTGCAGGATCAGCAGACCGCCCGTGTTTTCTGCGCGTACTTCCCAACCCAGCGCCTGATGTTCCTTGAGGCGGTCATTGAACTCCTGACTGGCGACGTAGGAGTTCTTGACCTCCAGCCCCGGGAAGGTTTTGACCGCGCTATAGGCTAGGATCAGGTTCACCGTGATGATCACACCAAAGGCACATACGAACACCGCAAGGGCGTGTTTACCGGTGAATTTCCGCTCGGACATGATCAGTTCCCTCGTCCGTTGAAGCTTGTGTCTTTATAGGCGCGTTCACCGCTGTCGAGATCCTCGACCCAAATCCGCACGGCAGACGTATCTGTACGCGCAGGCCCCGTGTCAGGCGCCGCCGTAATGTAGACGCGCACCAGTTGCGCAGTATCGGGGGCCACAGTCACAGTTTGCCCGTCAACGCCTTCGATTTCCAGAGCCAAGGCCAGATCGCCAGTCAGAGACAGATCGAACGGACGTTCTTCGCCATGTTTGTTGCGCAGGCGCACGTCATAGGTGTTGCGGATGGTGCCGTCCGACATCGTTACAAAGGTCGGATTGCGCACAGGCGCAACCGTCAGGTCGATTTCGGACCGGATGAACAGAGCAAACAGCAGCGCGAAACCGACCAGAGACCACAACGCGGTATACATGATCGTGCGCGGACGTAGAATGTGTTTCCAGATATTCTTGGGGGGCTGACCTGCGCGTTCATGCGCCTCATCACTCAGCGCCATATAGTCGATCAAACCCCGAGGTTTGCCGATCTTGGCCATCATGTCGTCGCAGGCGTCAATGCACAGGGCGCAGGTGATGCACTCCAACTGCTGACCATCGCGAATGTCGATACCAACGGGGCAGACATTCACGCAGGCCATGCAGTCGATGCAATCGCCCAGCTCGGAATCGGCCGTGCGCTTGCCTTTGCCGCGTGGCTCACCGCGCCATTCGCGATAGCCGACGACCAGAGTGTCCTCGTCCATCATCGCGGCCTGAATGCGTGGCCATGGGCAGGCATAGATGCAGATCTGTTCGCGCGCGAAGCCACCAAAGAGGAAGGTGGTGCCGGTCAGGATCAACATGGTCGTATAGGCAACGGGGTGTGCGTTGCCGGTCACCAGATCCCGCAGAAGGGTTGGCGCGTCGGCAAAGTAGAAGACCCAGGCCCCGCCGGTTGCGAGGCCGATCAGGAACCATGCGGTCCATTTCGTCAGACGCAAACGGGCCTTGCGGAGGTCCATCTTCTCTTGCCGGTGCAGGCGTAAGCGGGCATTGCGGTCGCCCTCGATCCAGCGTTCGACCAGAATGAACAGGTCGGTCCAGACGGTCTGCGGGCAGGCATATCCGCACCACACCCGGCCCAAGGCCGATGTGAACAGGAACAGGCCAAGACCGGCCATGATCAGCAGGCCCGCAACAAAGTAAAATTCATGCGGCCAGATCTCGATCCAGAAGAAATAGAAACGGCGGTTTGCCAGGTCCAGCAGCACAGCCTGATCCGGCAGGCTGGGCCCCCGGTCCCATCTGATCCATGGGGTGACGTAGTAGATCCCCAAGGTCACAATCAGGATAATCCATTTCAGGTTCCGGAACGGACCTGAGACACGCCGAGGAAAGATAGGTTCTCGGGCGGCATACAAGCTGGGGGCGGGATCGGAATCGCTCACTGGCTGGCTCCAAGGATGGGTCTTATGGAAGTGTGTTCTTCCAGATCATGGACGCGCAAACATTGACATGGGTCAAAACGCGCATCGGACAATCACCTTTTACCGCACGTCACCCGCCTGCCGCCTCAGCCAGCTCACAAATGTCTTTACCGCCGGTCTAAGAGGCGTTTTAGCCGTCAAAACGTGATATCCGCTGCTTTCAGGCTCAGTATGGAGCTCAACAAGGCGGCCCGCCTTGATGTCATGCTCGACGAAATGTCGCACCGTGGCTGTGACGCCCTGCCCTGCCCGCAGCCCTTCCAGCAGCAAGGTCCCCGGTAATGAGATGCGCCGCCCCTGAGGCGGGTGATCCACCCCGCGTCTGGCCAGCCAGGTCGAGGCCTCGGTGGTGCCGAACTCTTCCAGCCAAGGCAGCTGGCTCAACTCTTCCGGCGTCCAATCTGATCGACCGCCCAGCAGGCTGGGGGCCGCGACGACGACAAAAGGGGTTTCAAGCAGCATTTCGCAGTCCACACCGGGCCACCCACCGGACCCGTATCTGATCGCAACATCAACACCGCCCGGCGTCAGTTCCACCAAATGCGGAGAAGGGTCGATCGTCAGGCTGATTTCAGGGAACTTGGCCTGAAATTCCGGCAGTCGCGGCATCAACCACGAAGCGGCGAAGGTTGGCGTCAGCGACACGTGAACCGGACGGGCGCCACCTGCGCTCATCACCTCTTCCACGGCAGCGCCGATTGAACCGAACCCAAGCTGCACGGCACGGGCCAGATGCACGCCTTCGGGTGTCAGGGAGAGGGACTTTCCATCGCGCCGGACCAGAGCGACACCCATGTGCTTCTCCAGCACGCGCAACTGTTGGCTTATGGCAGCGTGACTCACATTCAGCGCCGCTCCGGCCTGCACCACACCACCCTTTTCAGCAAAGGCCGAAAAAGCGCGAAGGGACGAGAGCGGAGGCAGTTTCAACCAGTTCATATGTAATCCTTGCTTACATATAGAAATAGCAATTGGCTCGCATCCTGTACAGGGAAACATCATCCTTGACGCATACAGAAAACGCGAAAGGAAAGCCCCATGCTGAGTGTTTTTGCGAAATCGTTCATGACTGCGACACGGATCAACGAGCCCAATCTCAGGGACGTGCCGAAACCAACCCGCAATAAAGCGCGCTGGTTGCCCGAGCATCACTGGTGGAGGAAACACCCGCGTACGGTCGATCTTGACAGCCTTTGAAACGCGGCCTGTTCTGGTTTAGGTTTGGAAATAGGCACCGGCTGTTCAGGAAACGCGCGAACAGATGGAACAGCCGGTGCCGGGACCCAGGGGCAGCAAGCCGCCCCAAGGTATTCTTGTAGCCTTACTGACCGCCACCCAGTTGGTGGACATAGGCGGTCACGGCGCGAATCTGCGCCTCGGTCAGGCGGGTATCCCAGTTGGGCATCACGCCAAAGCGGCTGTAGGTCACCGTCTCAGTGAGGGCCTCTTCGCTGCCGCCATAGAGCCAGATGGCATCCGTCAGGTTCGGCGCGCCCTGGAAGACGTCGCCTTTACCGTCCTCGCCGTGACAAGCGGCACAATTGTCTTCAAAGACAACCTTACCTGCCTGCGCCGCCGCATCGTCGGTCTGCGCATTGGTCAGCGACATCACGTATTGAACCACCTGAGTGATCTCTTCACCTTCGAGGAGTTCGCCAAAGGCCGGCATTTCGGAGTAACGCGCATCGTCGCTTTCCTCGTTCCGGATCCCATAGCTGACGGTGAAATGGATATCTTCCATCGTGCCGCCCCACAGCCATGCGTCATCCAGCAGGTTCGGGAAGCCCGCCGCGCCCTGCGCGCCCGAGCCGTGGCACTGCGCACACCAGGTGCGGAACACGGCGCTGCCTGCGTTGACGGCATATTGCTGCAACTCAGGGTCCGCCGAGATTTCCTCGAGCGGGGTTTCGACCAGCTTGGCGTTCCACGGGGCGTTGGCCTCTTCGAACGAAACCAGCTCTTGCTGTACCTCGGCCCGGGATGACCAGCCTGTGATCCCTGCTGTCGCCGACTGAACCAGAGGCCATGCGGGATACATGATCGTGTAGATCACACCCCAGAAGATCGTGGCGTAGAAGGTCCACAGCCACCAGCGGGGCATCGGGTTGTCAAATTCTTCGATGCCGTCCCAGCTGTGACCGGTTGTATTCGGGTCACCCGGCTGTTTGTCAGGTATCTTGCTCATGGCCGCGCCTCCTTGGATGTGGCGGGTTGGTCTTGCTGCGGTGCGGGTGCATCAACGTGCCGGAAAGGGATGTTGGCGGTGTCGCTGTATTCCTTGCTGGCGCCTGGGCGGAACACCCAGACAATGATGCCAACAAAGAAGGCGAACAGCAGAAGCAACATCCAGCTATCTGCGAACTGCCTCAGGAGAGTATATTCTTCCATTACACCCTCCCTCAGCGGCTTGCGTCAGGCGTGAAGGTCGAGAAGTCGACCAGCGTGCCCAGCATTTGCAGATAGGCGATCAGCGCGTCAGCTTCGGTCAGGTCGGATTGACCATCGAAGTTGCGCACGTTGACCTTGTCACCGTAGCGCTCCAGCAGCCCGTCATAGTCACTGTCGGGATCAGCCTGAGCGTAGAAGTCCGCTTGCGCGTTCTCCAGCATCTCGTCGGTGTACGGAGTACCGACCACAGCGTTTGCCGCCATAACATCGCCGATATACTTGCCGTCGATCTTGCGGTTTTCGAGGAAGCCATATTTCGGCATCACCGATTCCGGTACCACCGATTGCGCATCGCGCAGGTGGCGTACATGCCAATCGTCCGAGTAACGGCCGCCGACACGTGCCAGATCAGGCCCGGTCCGCTTGGACCCCCACTGGAACGGGTGGTCATACATCGACTCGGCCGCCAGCGAGTAGTGGCCATAGCGTTCGACCTCGTCCCGCATGGGGCGGATCATCTGGCTATGGCAGACATAGCAGCCTTCGCGGATGTAGATTTCACGGCCCGCCATCTCGAGAGGGGTGTAAGGGCGCATGCCCTCCACCTTCTCGATTGTGTTCTCAAGATAGAACAGCGGGGTGATCTGAACGATGCCACCGATGGTCACGACCAGAAAGCTGAAGATCAGCAAAAGGGTCGCGTTGGTCTCAAGCACTTTGTGTTTGTCAAGAATTGCCATTGCTCCGGCCTCCTTTATTCAGCCGGGACTGCGACGGTCAGGCTGGCCTCTTTGGCCGGTGCCTTACGCACAGTCATCCACAGGTTGTAGCACATGATCACCGAGCCAGCGAGGAACAGAACCCCACCCAGACCGCGAACCACATACATCGGGAACTTGGCGGCAACGGTGTCAGCGAACGAGTTCACCAGGAAGCCGTTGGCATCCACTTCGCGCCACATCAGGCCTTCCATGATACCGGTGACCCACATCGATGCGGCGTAGAGAACGATACCGATCGTGGCGAGCCAGAAGTGCCAGCTGACCATCTGTAGCGAGTACAGACGCTCACGCTTCCACAGGACAGGCACCAGATAGTACAGCGCACCAAAGGTGATCATGCCGTTCCAGCCCAGCGCGCCCGAATGTACGTGACCAATGGTCCAGTCGGTGTAATGGCTGAGCGAGTTCACCGCACGGATCGACATCATCGGACCCTCAAAGGTGGACATGCCATAGAAGCCAACCGAGATGACCATCATACGGATGATCGGGTCGGTGCGCAGCTTGTCCCATGCGCCCGACAAGGTCATCAGACCGTTGATCATACCACCCCAGGACGGCATCCACAGTACGATCGAGAACACCATGCCCAGCGTCGAGGCCCAATCCGGCAACGCAGTATAGTGCAGGTGGTGCGGACCGGCCCAGATATACAGGAAGATCAGCGCCCAGAAGTGGATGATCGATAGCTTGTAGGAGAATACGGGACGTTCGGCCTGTTTCGGGATGAAGTAGTACATCATGCCCAGGAAGCCCGCAGTCAGGAAGAAGCCCACAGCGTTGTGGCCATACCACCACTGGATCATAGCATCCTGTACGCCCGACCAGACGATAACCGATTTCGAACCCCAGATACTGACCGGGATGGTCATGTTGTTGACCACGTGCAGCATCGCAACGGTCACGATAAAGGCCAGGTAGAACCAGTTGGCCACATAGATATGCGGCTCTTTCCGTTTGATGATCGTACCCAGATAGACAGCCAGATAGGCGACCCAGACGATGGTCAGCCACAGGTCCACATACCATTCAGGCTCGGCATATTCCTTGGACTGCGTGCCACCCAGAACATATCCGGTCGCTGCCAGAACGATGAACAGCTGATAGCCCCAGAACACGAACCAGGCCAGGTTTCCGCCCCACAGACGCGCCGCGCTGGTGCGTTGGACCACGTAGAACGAGGTCGCGATCAGAGCGTTACCGCCAAAGGCAAAAATCACCGCCGAGGTGTGCAGCGGACGCAACCGCCCAAAGTTCAGATAGCCTTGCGCCCATTCGAAGTTGAGCGTCGGAAATGCCAGCTGGAACGCAATAAAAGTTCCCGCCAGGAACCCGACCACGCCCCAGAAGGCAGTTGCGATCACGCCGTAGCGGATCACGCCGTCCATGTACTCGCCGGAGCGATCGACAAGAATATCTGGCTCATCCGTGTTTCGAAGCGTCCAGATGAACAGACCACCGGCGATGATCATCACCAGTATCGCATGCACCTGATACGCCAAATCGCGTGCATAATTGGACCCGATCGCGGCAAACAGCACGACCAGACCAAGCACGATCAGCTTGATGTAATTCGACATATTGCGTCCCTTTACCCTGCCCTGCGCGATTTACGTGCCGCACAGAACCTTTTTGACTGTCCACCGTAATGTAGAAGAACACCCTCTGCCGCTTTGATCTGAGTCAAGACAATCCGTTGTTTTCTGTGACACCCATAGTCAAGTGGAGGGGCGCTGGTCGCATTGGATCGGCTGCTCGAAAGACGAGGTCGATATGGCTTACAAATCAATTCTCACAATCATGACGGAAACTACGAATGCGCAGGCAGCGTTGTCTCAGGCAGCGGCATTGGCCGAAGCGCAGGATGGTCATGCCGAGGCCCTGTGCCTGGGTGTCGATCGCAGTCAGACAGGGTATTACTACGCCGGGGCGAACGCACTTATCCTTCAGGAAACCCTCAGCCGGGCGAATGCCGAGGCCGATGAGCTGCTCAGCTATGCTCAGAACTTTCTGGGAAAAACCAACGCGCGCTGGTCGGCCGAAAACGGAGTCGCCCAGATCGCGGACATCGGACGCCACGTGGCCCATCGGGCCCGATTCTCGGATCTGGTTGTCCTGCCACATCCCTATGGCGAAGGGCGCGGGGCCGAGGCGGAATCGATTGTCGAAGCCGCCATGTTCGAAGGTCACGCTCCGGTCATGGTCGTCCCGAACGCGGGGCAACCTGTTTCGAAGCCTAAAAACATCATGATCGCGTGGAACGAAAGCGTCGAGGCTATGCGCGCGGTGCGCTGCGCCCTGCCATTTCTGAAAGATGCCGATCTGGCACGTATCGTGGTGATCGACCCGCCACGGCATGGGCCCGACCGCTCTGACCCAGGTGGCATGCTGTCCCAGATGCTCGCGCGGCACGGTGTCCGGTGCGATATCGAAGTCCTCAGCAAAACCATGACGCGGGTGTCTGACATTCTGAACCGCCACGCTACGGATACGGAATCAGATATGATTGTCATGGGCGCCTACGGCCATTCCCGCTTTCGCGAAGCGATCCTGGGCGGTGCGACGCGCAACATGCTGGAACAATCCGCTGTACCGGTCTTCATGGCACACTGATCGCGTCCTGAACCAAAAAAAGCCGCCCTGCGGGGCGGCTTGATCACCTTGATAAATGACTGGCAGGTGGCGTCTAAACGAGGAAACCACCGTCCGAGTCGTCTCCGGCCTCTTCCATCAGACGACCCAAGTCTGGGATGGTCACGTGGCGCTTGCCTTCCAGCACGATAACCTCGTCCTTTTTCAGGGCCGAGATCTGCCGGCTCACCGTTTCAAGCGTCAGACCGAGGTAGTCCGCCATCGCCTCTCGCGTCAGCGGCAGGTCGAACACGAGCGGACCTGACAGCCCTTTCTGCGTGATCGAGGCATCCCGGCGCGCGATGATCGAAAGCAGGCTGGCGATCTTCTCCCGCGCCGTCTTGCGACCCAGAACAAGCATCCATTCCCGCGCGGCGTCCAGCTCATCCAATGTCATCTGCAATAGCCGATGCGCGATATGAGGGGTCTCGTCCAGCAATGCCTCAAACGGCTTCTTGCGGAAGCAGCACATCACCACATCTGTGGTGGCCTGAACGTCATAGGGCGCAGAATCACGCCCCGGTCGCCCGACGAAATCACTGGGCAGCAACAGACCCACCATCTGGGTCCGCCCGTCCTCCATCGTCTGGGTCAGGGACGCGATACCCGAAACCACCGAGCCGACAAAATTCATCTGATCGCCGGACCAGATGATCGTCTGACCCGCTTCGAAACTGCGATAATATTTAATCTCTTCAAGGGACTGCAGCTCGTCCGCATCGCACCGCGCACAGACGGCCCGATGACGAATCGGGCATTCATCACAGTTGGAATGATCAAACTTTAGCTCTACTGACATTCGCTTTCCTACTTGATCTCTGTCAAAGCAACCAAGACTTGGGTCCCTTAAAGGTATCTCCATGATAGATAAATCACAATTGGCAAGGCTTGGACTTTTTGACGCGAAAGTGCCTCGCTACACCAGCTACCCGACCGCCCCCCATTTCAGCAATGATGTGGGGGCTGATCTTTTTGGTGACTGGATCGCCCGGATTAAGCCCGGTACCGCCATTTCGCTCTATGTCCATGTCCCCTTCTGTCGGCGTCTTTGCTGGTTCTGCGCCTGCCGCACGCAAGGCACGCAAACCGACAGCCCCGTGGTGGCCTATGTGGACGTACTGAAGGCCGAGCTTGACCTATTGGCCGCGCGCCTGCCCGAGGGGGTGGTTCTATCCCGCCTGCATTGGGGCGGTGGCACCCCGACCCTGTTGAATGCAGACCTGATGCGCGATCTGGCGCGCTACATTCTGGATATCGTGCCGCTGGGACCGGATGCCGAGTTCTCGGTCGAGATCGACCCGAATGAGATTGACGAAGCGCGTCTGGACGTCCTTGCCGAAGCGGGCATGAACCGCGCCTCGATCGGAGTGCAGGATTTCGATGATGAGATCCAGAAAACCATCGGGCGCATCCAAAGCTACGATACCACGCGGGATGCGGTCGATATGATCCGCGCGCGCGGGATTACCAGCCTGAATGCCGACATCCTGTTTGGCCTGCCGCATCAGACCAAAGCGCGGATGACCGAAAGCGTTCAGAAGCTTCTGTCGCTCAGCCCGGATCGTGTCGCGCTTTATGGCTATGCCCATGTGCCGTGGATGGCGAAACGGCAGCAACTGATCCCGTCCGAGGCTCTGCCAACGCCCGAGCAGCGTCTTGATCTGTTCGACACCGCCCGCCGCCTGTTCATGTGGGACAACTACGCCGAGATCGGAATCGACCACTTCGCAACGCAAGAGGACGGCCTGACCAAAGCACTGAAAGCGGGCCAGCTAAAACGCAACTTCCAGGGCTATACCGATGATCAGGCCGAGGTTCTGATCGGCGTCGGAGCAAGCTCGATCTCACGCTTTCCTCAGGGCTACGCGCAAAACAACCCCGCGACCTCGGCCCATGCCAAGGCAATCCGCGACGGTCAGTTCTCGACCTCGCGCGGGCATTTGTTCAAGGGGCAGGACGTGCTGCGCGCCCGTCTGATCGAAGCGTTGATGTGCGATTTCCGGATCGACTCGGCCGAGATCCTGCGCGGCTATGATGTGTCCAGCGCAGAGCTGAACAAGATGTATGCCGAGGTGAACGCAAGATTTGACGGCCTGCTGCGTGTCACCGATGACGGGCTGTTCATCCCGCCCGAAGCGCGCGCCCTGACCCGAATAGTCGCCCGCAGTTTCGATGCCTATGACCTGAGCAAAGCCGGACATAGCTCTGCGATCTAACCTCGGGCAAGCGGCCCGGTTTTCGGCAGACCCGAGCCGATCCCGAACGGGGGCTTGACGCAAGGCTGGTGTTTTCTCCACACTCGGGGCGTGGGTCTTCGATCAGATCCACAGCCCGAGGCAGGCAAATCCGCAGACAAACCATGCCAACGCATTTGCGCAAGGCAGCCCCTTTCGTGCAGCCACTCTGCAACCTGAAAGAGGGACAGCACATATGCGCGTTTTCACCGTCCTAGGCCCCAGTCAATCGGGCAAATCCACTCTGGTCGAGGCCATCAGCCGCCTCGACGGGCGCCCGACAACATTCGACATCGCCGGAACCGTGCATTTGCACGGTTTTTCTTATTTGGACGAACCGTGGTGCGCGGTTGACGTGGATGGCGGCGGCGATGCTCTGGCCTATGTTGGACCGGCCATGGCGATCTCGGACGCCGCCGTGGTTGTCGTCCCGCCAGACCCCGATGCCGCCGTACTATGCGCGCCGTACCTACGGTTGGTGGAAGAGGCAGGCATCCCCTGCTTTCTGTTCATCAACCGAATGGACAACCCCAACGGCCGTATCCGCGACATCATCGCGGCCTTGCAGACCTATTGCACCCATCACATCGCCTTGCGGCAGGTCCCGATCCGCGACGGCGATACAATCATAGGCGCTGTTGATCTGATCTCGGAACGCGCGTGGAAGTACCAAGAAGGCCAGCCCTCGGCCTTGATCGAACTGCCTCAATCCGTCGAGGACCGTGAACAGGAAGCACGCACTGAATTGCTGGAAACGCTTTCCGATTTCGATGACCATCTACTGGAGCAGCTGATCGAAGACAAGCAGCCCCCCAGCGCCGAAATTTACGATCTGGCCGCTCAGGTCCTGCAAAATCACCAGCTGATTCCAGCCTGTCTGGGAGCCGCGCAACATGGCAATGGGCTCACCCGCTTGATGAAAGCGCTGCGACACGAAGCGCCCGAGTTCGATATCGCCGCCGGGCGGGATGAGGCCGCAGACAATGCGCGCGCGATTGCGGGCTTTGCCGATGTGAAGAAACATATCGGCAAGATCACCGTGCTGCGCGGGCTGGGCGATGGCGTCAAAGCGCATGAGGCTTTGGGAGGCGAAACGGTCGGCAATTTGACGAGCCTCGACGCCAAAACACAGATCGGTGCGTTGGAGGCCGGACAGATTGGGCTTGCGGTCAAGTCTGATCACCTGAACCCCGGATACATATACGACAGCCGGTCGGCTACGTCGCTTCCGGATTGGGCGTCTTCGCATCCGGTTGCGCACCGGCAGGTCGTCTCACCCGCGCATGAGCGCGACGACGTGCGCCTGTCAAATGCTCTGAGCCGTTTGGTCGAGATAGACCCGGGGCTGCATACGGAACAAGACGAGCTGAGCGGACATTCCGTACTCGGCTCTCAGGGCCCACAACACATGCGGCGCGTGACGGCCAAACTTCTGGAGGATTTCGGGATCGAGATCGAAACCGACCCGGTCGAGACCGCCTATCGCGAAACCATCCGCACGCCGGTCGAACATCGCCACCGTCATCGCAAGCAATCGGGCGGCGCCGGACAATTCGCCGACGTTGTGATCTCGGTCGCGCCTCTACCCCGTGGCTCGGGCTTTCAATTCGAAGAGGTTGTGAAGGGTGGCGCGGTGCCGAAGAACTACATCCCATCCGTGGAGCACGGGGCCAAAGACGCTTTGGTACAAGGCCCCGAAGGCTTCCCGGTCGTGGATGTCAAAATTACCCTAAGCGACGGCAAACACCACAATGTCGATAGTTCGGACTACGCGTTCCGAACGGCGGGAAAGAACGCAGTGCGCGAGGCATTGCCGCAGGCGAAACCCGTGGTGCTGCAACCGATTCTCACAGCCGAGATTCATCTGCCGTCAGATTTCGTCGGCGATCTGGTCCCTACGATCAGTTCTCTGCAAGGGCAGGTTTTGGGGTTCGAGGGCAATCCGGATGCCTCAGGTTGGGAAATCTTCAACGCCCAACTGCCCGCTGTCGCGCAAGATGAGTTGCACCGAACCCTCGCCAGTGCCACGCGGGGCACGGGGTGGGTCAAACTGAGCTTCGATCACTATGAAGAACTGCGCGGACCGGTCCCAAAACCCGCCGATCGCGAAAAAGCCAACGCCTGAGCGGACAGTAGGGCGGGCTTCAGCCCGCCGCCGCAATCAATTCACGGGTGTAATCTGTTTGCGCATTTTCAAACAGGTCCTCGGACGCGCCCATCTCGACCACGTCGCCGTTGCGCATGACGATGACCTTGTGGGACATCGCCCGCACAACCTTTAGGTCGTGACTGATAAATAGATACGCCAGCCCGTATTTCCGCTGCAGATCGCGCAGGAGATCAACGATTTGCACCTGCACCGTCATGTCCAGCGCGCTTGTCGGCTCATCCAAAACCAGTAGTTTCGGACGCAGCACCATGGCCCGCGCAATTGCAATCCGCTGACGCTGCCCGCCCGAAAACTCATGCGGGTAGCGGTCCATTGAGGCTGGGTCCAAGCCCACCTCTCTCATCACTTCGGCCACTAGCTCGCGCGGGGCGCGATGGGGGTCGACATTGTGAATAGAGAGCCCCTCCGAGATGATCTGCTGGCACGTCATACGTGGGCTCAGGCTGCCGAACGGGTCCTGAAACACGATCTGCATGTCCTTGCGCAGGCGCCGCAACTCTCGCGTGGACCAGCGGCGCACATCCTGATCGCGGAAGGTGATCCCACCCTCGGACGCGATCAACCGCATGATGGCCAGCGCCATCGTCGTCTTGCCCGAGCCGCTTTCTCCGACGATGCCAAGGGTTTCCCCGGCCCGGACGCTGAACGTCGCATCGTTGACAGCCTTCACATAACCGACCGTGCGTTTCAGAAAGCCGCGCTGAATCGGGAACCAGACCTTCAGGTGGTCGGTCCGGGCGACCTCTTCCGCGTCTGCGGCGACGGGGTCGGGGTGCCCCGAAGGCTCGGCCTCCAGCAGTTTACGCGTATAGGGATGCTGTGGGTTGTTGAAAATCTCAGCCGTGATTCCGGTTTCGACAATCTCACCATCCTTCATCACACAGACCCGGTCGGCGATCCGACGCACAATTCCAAGGTCATGGGTGATGAAGAGCATCCCCATGTTCTCGGATTTCTGTAGCTCAGCCAGCAGCTCGAGTATCTGCGCCTGAATGGTCACGTCCAAGGCGGTCGTTGGTTCATCCGCGATCAGAACATCCGGTTTGTTGGCCAGCGCCATAGCAATCATCACACGCTGCCGCTGCCCGCCCGAAAGCTGGTGCGGATAACTGTCCAGACGATCCTCAGGGTCGCGAATGCCAACCTTGTTCAGCAACTCCACAATTCTGTTGCGCGCGGCATCCCCTGCCAAGCCCTGATGCAGCGCCAGCGATTCCGCCATCTGCTTCTGGATCGTATGAAGCGGGTTGAGAGAGGTCATCGGCTCCTGAAAGATGAAGCTGATATCGTTGCCGCGCACCTCCATCAGCTTGTCCTCCGACGCGCCGATCATCTCGGCCCCGTCATATTTGACCGAACCTTCGACCATGGCGCTGTCGCCCAGCAGCGACACTGTCGACAATGCCGTCACCGACTTGCCCGAGCCGGACTCACCCACCAAGGCAACCGTCTCCCCCCGATCCACGGTGAAGGAGACGCCTTTAACCGCAGCCGATACCTCTCCGTCCTGGCGGAACGAGACCTTGAGGTTGTTTACATCCAAAAGGCTCATGAGAAGGTCTTTCTGGGATCAAACGCATCGCGGACGCCTTCAAAAATGAAGACCAACAGCGACAGCATGATGGCGAAGGTGAAAAAGGCGGTGAAGGCCAGCCACGGGGCCTGCAGGTTCTGTTTGGCTTGCAGAGTCAGCTCACCCAGAGACGGGGCCGAAGAGGGTAGACCGAAGCCAAGGAAATCCAATGAGGCTAGCCCGCCAATTGTACCAGTCACGATGAAGGGCATGAAGGTCAGCGTCGCAACCATCGCATTTGGCAGCATGTGACGGAACATGATGGTCATGTTACCGACGCCCAGCGCCCGCGCGGCGCGGACATATTCCAGATTGCGCGCCCGCAGGAACTCGGCCCTCACAACGCTGACCAATCCGGTCCAGCTGAACAGGATCATCAGGATCACCAGAAGCCAGAAACTTCGGCCCAGAATGGCGAACATGATGATGATGACGTAAAGAGACGGGGTCGCGGACCATATCTCGATGACCCGCTGAAAAATCAGGTCGAGCCAGCCACCAAAGAAGCCTTGAATGGCCCCAGCGAAAATACCGATTAGGCTGGCCACGCCTGTCACCATCAAAGTGAACAGGATCGACAGGCGAAAGCCGTAAATAACCCGCGCCAGCACGTCCCGTTTGGTATCATCCGTTCCCAGCAGGTTCTGACCATTCGGCGGCAAGGGGGCTGCACCGGGGCGATCAACGCTGGTGTTGTAGGAATAGGGGATCAGCGGCCAGATGGCCCAACCTCGCTCGAACCCTTCGGCTTGAAATGTCCCCGCCTCGATCTGCTCGACGATACCTTCGGGGTCGTCGAAACACTCCTCAAGCCCGCCACTGTCGATCAGGCAGCGGACCTCGGGGTCGCGATAGATCGCTTCGGTCTGGAAATCGCCGCCAAATTCAGTTTCGGGATAGAAATTAAAAATCGGCGTGTAGAATTGACCACGGTATTGCACTAGGATCGGTTTATCATTGGCAATGAACTCGGCGAATAGGGACAGGCCGAACAGCACCGAAAAGATGATCAGCGACCAGAAAGCCCGGCCATTGCGTCGGAAATTGCGCCAACGCCGTTGATTGAGAGGGGAAAGCGCCATTTACCCCTCCCTCTTCTCAAAATCGATGCGTGGGTCGACCAGCACATACATCAGGTCGCTGATGATACCGACAACCAGCCCCATCAGACCAAAGATGAACAGAGTGCCAAAGATCACCGGGTAGTCCCGCGCCACGGCGGCCTCGAACCCGAGGCGACCCAGACCGTCCAGGGAAAAGATCGTTTCAATAATGATCGAACCGCCAAAGAAGACACCAATGAACACCGCCGGGAAACCCGCAATCACGATCAGCATCGCGTTGCGGAAGACATGACCATAGAGGACTTTGCGCTCCCCCAATCCCTTGGCGCGAGCAGTCATGACATATTGCTTTTTGATCTCATCCAGAAACGAATTCTTGGTCAGCAGTGTCAGCGTCGCAAAGGCTGAAATCGTCAGGGCAATGATCGGCAGCGCGATGTGCCAGAAATAGTCGGCTATCTTGCCCAAAAGGCTGAGGCTGTCCCAATTATCAGAGGTCAGCCCCCGCAGCGGGAAGATCTGCCAGTAGGATCCACCGGCAAAGAGTACCAGCAGGAGAATGGCAAACAGGAAACCTGGGATGGCGTAGGCCACGATGATCGCTCCACTGGTCACGGTATCGAACCGCGACCCGTCCTTGACTGCTTTGCGGATGCCTAGCGGAATCGAAACCAGATAGGCAATCAGCGTCGACCACAGACCCAGTGAGATAGACACGGGCATCTTTTCCAACACCAAATCAATCACGCTGATCGACCGGAAATAGCTCTCGCCAAAATCGAGCGTTAGGTAATTGCCCATCATGCCAAGAAAACGCTCAAGCGGCGGCTTGTCGAAACCGAACTCCTTTTCCAATTCGGCAATAAACTCAGGAGGCAGGCCGCGCGCACCCACATATTTGTCGTCGAACACACCGCCTGCGGGCTCGGACCCTGCACCTGCGTCTCCGCCCCCAGCGAAGCCCGCGAAGACATCGCCCTGTCCTTCGATCTGAGCGATGATTTGTTCAACGGGTCCACCCGGAACAAACTGCACCAGCGTGAAGTTAACGACCATAATGCCCAGCAAGGTCGGAATGACCAAAAGCAGGCGTCTTAGAATATAGGCGCCCATTTTACCGCAGCGCGCCTTTTGCCTTCAAATCGGCTTCTTTCTCGGGGTTGATCCACCAAAGGTCCAAATGACCTAACGAATAGGGTGGCAGGTTCTCAGGGTATTCGTACATGTCGTAATAGGCTGTCCAGTAGTGCGCGATGTATCCCACAGGGATCACGAAAAACTCATACCTCAGGGCACGATCCAAAGCCATAAGTGCTGCGTCCTGATCAGCCTGATTGTCGGTTGCAAACGACGCTTCAATAATCGCGTCGACCAACGGGCTTGCCAGGCCAGCGGGATTGAACAGGCTAAAGGCTGCCTCTTCGGACCCATACATCTGGCTCAATCCGCCGCCCGTCGACAGGAATGACCCATACCGCGTGGAATAGACCATATCGTAGTCGCGCTCTCGGCTACGCAATGTGTATTGTGCCGGATCAACCTTTTCCGCAGATGCATCTACACCCAATGCCTGAAGGTTCTGAACGTAGGTTTCGATCATCGTCGCCGTGGATGTCGGCAAGTTCGAAGGGTATGGGATGTTTACTTTCAGCGTCTGCCCTTCGGCATTGCGACGCACGTTGCCTTCGCCCACGGGCCAACCCGCCTCGTCCAACATCTTCGACGCTTTACGCAGGTTGCGCCGGTCATTCAGGCGCGCTGGGTTGGATTCATGCGCGACGACGACATCCTCGGAAAGAAAATCGGCTGGGACGGCATCGCCAAGCGTTTCCAAGAAAGCCAGCTCTGGGCCCGATGGGGTGCCCTGCGCTTCAAGCGGTGTGCCTTGCACAAATGAGTTGCGCGGTGAATTCAAGCCAAACAACAGAGATTCGTTTGCCCATTCGAAGTTGAACGCCAGAGCCAACGCTTTTCGAACGTTCTTATCTGCGAATTGGGGCTTGCCGAGATTGAACACAAAACCAGACGGCGTCGGCGGGCTGCCATCCATGATTTCGTCGCGCACAACCGAACCCTCTGTCAGCTTGGGGAAGTCATAGCTTGTCGCCCAAAGCTTGGGGTCGCTCTCGATCCGCATCGTATATTCGCCCGCCTTGAAACCTTCGAACGCGGCAGTCTGGTCAGCAAAATATTCGACGCGAATAGTGTCAAAGTTGTTGCGGCCTACGTTGAATGGCAGGTCTTTGCCCCAATAGTCGTCGCGGCGCTTGTAGACGATACGGCGGTTGATGTCATAACTGTCCAGCTTGTATGGACCCGAACCGACCGCCACTTCCAGCCGAGGTTCATCCAGACGACGCGACTCGTCTGCTTCAAACCACGCTTTCGAGAAGACAGGCGTCGATCCTACGGTTTCGATCAAGCTACGGCGCGTGACTTCTGGGTTGAACGTGAACCTTACAGTGTGATCATCTAGCGCCTCGGCCTCGGTGACCATGCGCCCGACAGCCTGCGCGTAAGACGGCAGGCCCTGCTCGATAAACAAACGGTGGCTGTAAACAACGTCTTCGGCCGTGACCGGTGTTCCATCCCAGAACATGGCCTCAGGGCGCAAGTTGAAAATGACGTAGTTGCGGCCTTCGTCGTACTCGAGACTTTCCGCCAGAACACCGTAGTACTGACCGACACTGTCATCCGCGCTTTCGAACAGCCGATCATATTGGATTGTGGTTAACGCTCCGCTACGACCCTTTCGTGAGTAAGGATTCAGCGAGTCAAAGGTTCCAGACGCTGCCAGTGACATCTCACCGCCTTTTGGAGCGTCGGGGTTCACGTAATTCAGATGCGGATAGTCAGCCGGGTAGTCCAGATTTCCAAAATAGGAGTACCCGTGACTGGTTGTAACGTTTTCATCATTCGCTTGGGCGACCTCGGCTGATCCGAGCGTCACGGCGACCAACCCTAAGACCACCCCCCAATGCCGAATACTCATGTCGCGCGCAGCAGGCAGGAGGGGTTTCATATGGCTCATCCTCTGGATTGTTGTCGTCATCTATGTTTGTTCCGCCAGCTAAATCGCCAGTCCTGGCTGATTCAAGTTTAGAATGCGTGAACGCTTTGTGAAGATTTTCGACATAAAAAAAGCCGCTGCACAAGGCAGCGGCTTTGGGTTTTTTCGCAAACGTGATGGCAATCAGTTGCCGATGGTTTGCAGATAGGCAATCAGGTCCGCGCGGTCTTGCGGCTTTTTCAGGCCGGCAAAGCTCATGGATGTGCCCGAGATATAGGCGCTGGGTCTTTCAACGAAGGCGTCAAGCGCTTCGGGGGTCCAGTTGCCGCCATGCGCCTGCATCGCCGCCGAATAGCCGGTGAAGCCTTTGGCCGAGGCAACAGGCCGGTCTACTACGCCGTAAAGGTAGGGGCCGGTGCCGTTCGCGCCGTCTTCCAGCTTGTGGCACGCAGTACATTTGCGGAAAACTTTGGCACCCTTTTCAGGGTCTGCCGCGGCCAGCAGGTCTGCAAAGACCACCTCTTCGCCATCGGCGCTTTCGCCCGAGCTTTCGGTTTCGATGATATACGCAGCCTGTGCATCCCCATGGCCCCCATGCGAATGGTACAGGATGTCACCACCCCATTTGGCAAGAAGCAGCACAAGGAACGTGCCGAACAGGCCCGCAGCGGCCTTTGTAACTGTCATCGTGTCGAACATTGATCGCTAGTCCATTTCAGCTGTCTGAAAAGGTGTCTAAGGCTTCCCCTTGCGAGAGGCAAGGTATAGACACCGCGACGAAACGCCCAATTCTGTAACTTGTTGCACGGGACCGACCAAATGACCAATCGCATTGCCTTTCAAGGCGAACCCGGCGCCTACAGCCACGAAGCCTGCCGCAACGCGCGCCCGGAAATGGAGGCGCTGCCCTGCCGTACGTTCGAGGATGTGATCGAATCGGTTCGGTCCGGCGCGGCTGATCTGGCGATGTTGCCGGTCGAAAACACGACCTATGGGCGGGTGGCCGATATCCACCGGCTTTTGCCGCATAGTGGCCTGCAGATCATTGATGAGGCCTTCGTGCGCGTCCATATCAACCTGCTGGCCGTGCCCGGCGCGACGCTGGACGACATCACCGAGGCGCATTCCCATCTGGTCCTGCTGCCCCAATGCGCGGGCTTCCTGCGCGAGCACGGTATTCATGGGCGGGTCAGCCCCGACAACGCCCGCGCCGCGCGTGAGGTATCCGAGGCGGGTGAAATCCATTCCGCCGCTCTGGCCAGCGAACTCGCCGGAGAGATCTACGGCCTGAACGTCCTCGCCCGTCATATCGAGGATCATGGCGACAACACCACGCGGTTTCTGGTCATGTCGCCCAAAGCCGACCTGTCGCGTCGGGGCGCGCATGGCATGATCACCAGCTTTGTCTTTCAGGTCCGCAACATTCCAGCGGCGCTATACAAAGCGATGGGTGGGTTTGCGACCAATGGGATCAACATGACCAAGCTGGAAAGCTACATGGTCGATGGCTCGTTCACCGCGACCCAGTTCTATGCCGATATCGTCGGGCATCCAGAAGACCGGAACGTGCAACTGGCCATGGACGAACTTGAGCATTTCACCACCAATGTGGAAATACTTGGCGTCTACCCGGCGGCCCAACCACGCGGCTAGGACCCCGCTTCAGATAAAGGTGAGTCTAGGCGCCATGCCGGTGGCGCTGCTCCAATTCTCGGGCGAATTCCGCCAGGCGCATTTGAAAGCGTTTGCGAAACCGCGCTTGGCCCAGCTTCATCGACTGCAGCAGCAACCGCGCAGGCAGGGACTTGGCGCTGAGTGACAAGTCCACATTCAAGCGGGTTCGATGCTGAGAAAGAGCCATAAAGTCAACCACTGTAACCCCGATCATGCCCTTGCCCGTCGCCTCGAATCGCATTTGAGAGGGGTGGTCGCAATCGGTCAGCAACACGGACATCTGGCGGGGTTTGCCGCGCAACTTGAATTCGGTCTCCCATGCCATACCCGCGGAAGGTGCAACCCCGACGGTGGTTCGGCGCACGTCAACGCCACGGCGCATCGCCATACGTTCGAACCGATCGAAATCGGCAACCATGTCAAAAACCGAGTGGATGGGAGCCTCGATATCTTCGCGCGCTGAAAACTGCATGGGGGCCTTTGCTGCTCGTTCTTTCCGTTTAGTGTTTCTTTAGTCCAACGTATCTGCAAGCCAGTTCTGCAGCAGGAAATGCGCAATCGCTCCTTTGCGAGCGGGCAGCAGGCGCGGATGCTCCCCCGCGAAGGCCTGCATCATCTCGGATTTGCTGACCCACATTGCCTCTTCGATCTCAACCGGGTCGATCTGAATGTCCCGAGACAGAGCTTCACCTGCGCAGCCGAACATCAGTGACGCCGGAAACGGCCAGGGCTGGCTGGACAGATAGGACACGGCGCCCACGGGAACGCCCGCCTCTTCCATCACCTCGCGCCGGACAGCGGATTCAAGCGTCTCGCCCGGCTCGACGAACCCTGCAAGCAACGAGAACATGCCCTCGGGCCATCCCGGCGAGCGCCCCATCAGCACGCTGTCGCCATGGGTGATCAACATAATCACAACTGGGTCGGTGCGTGGGAAGTGCTGGCCACCACAGGACGCGCAACTGCGCTGCCATCCAGCTTGCGATACGTCGCTTGGCGCACCGCAGCGAGCACAGAAGCGATGCGTCTCGTGCCAGCCGATCACCGCCTTGGCTGTCGCCGCAAGCTCGGCATCGCGGGCGGATAGGCGTGTCATGATCCGACGCAGCTCGGCAAACACATGGCCCTCAGGCAGATCGGGATGTTGTTGCTCGGACGGGTCGATGAAATTGCCCAAGCTCGACAGATCCAGCCCCTCGGCCTGCCATTCAGAGATATCTGCGGCAAACATCGCCGCCCCATCATCGGAACAGCCCAGCAGGATCGGAGCTTCAACCACGCCACCGGGGCCATTGGCGACCAGAGGATGCGCCATATTGACCAGCCCCAACCGATCCAGAGCCTCACCCTGCACCAGCACTTTTCCACGCCACAGCAACAAGCACCGGGCGTTTGGGTCTTGGGCCGCCTCAGCCAGCTTGTCCGCATCCCCGCGAAGATGGGCCGCTCGATCAAGGCCTGAGCTGCCGAATGTCACGGTCTCTGCGTTTTTCATTGGGGTCCCCTCGGGTTTTTGCGCCTAGGGCTGCCATGTCCGCGCAGGTGTTGCAATGTCAATTCACTACTGCGGCATATCGACAGGTGCCACCGAAACACCGCATGACCGCCTCGGATTTTTCATTTATTTGTCTTCTTGGTAAATTTTCTTAACTCTCATAGTACAAAAGTAGACAACCGAACGTGACCGCAATCTCCCCGCGCATGAAAGACGCGCAGGACGCCGGGGTGCATATCCGTATTCTGGCAACCACCGATCTGCATATGACCCTGACCGGGTTCGACTACTATGCGGACAAACCGGACCCGAGCATCGGTATGACGCGCACGGCGACGGCGATCCGAAACGCCCGCCGACAGGCCGAGGGCGCACTGACCCTGTTGTTCGATAACGGCGATTCGCTGCAGGGGACGCCAATTGGGGACTGGGCGGTGGAAAGAGACGGCCCGCACCCGATGATGCAGGCCTTCCAGGCGTTGGAATATGACGCGATCGGCTTGGGCAACCATGATTTCGGCTTCGGTCTGGATGTTTTAGAGCGCGTCTTAGACCAAGCCCCGTGCCCCGTGATTTGCAGCAATCTGACCCATGTTGACGACCAGCAGCCTTGGCTGCGCAGCGCCGTCCTAACCCGGTCCAACGCGCGAGGCACCGCGCTTCGAATCGGCGTGCTGTCCGTACTCCCGCCTCAAACAACCATGTGGGAGGCGCATCATCTAAAGGACAAGGTCATTGCCGAGGACGCCCTGACCGCCGCCCGACGAACAGCTGAGACGTTGCGCGCGCAAGGCTGCGATCTGGTCGTCGCGCTGGCGCATTCGGGGTTGGAGCAATCGGCATCTCAGCCGGGGCTTGAGAATGCGGTGATTCCCCTCGCCGAGATTGAGGGCATTGACGCGATTGTGGCCGGTCACACGCATCTGACACTGCCCGGCGCGGGGCATCACGGGCTTGACAATGTTGATACCGAAAACGGTCTGGTCCACGGCACACCTGTGGTCATGGCCGGGTCTGCCGGGTCTTATCTGGGGGTCATAGACCTGCATATGACCAAAACGCCCGAGGGGCGCTGGCAGATCACGGATCACCGCTGCAACCTTGTCGCCACAGCCGATGAGGTCGAAGACACCAACCTGAGCGAGATATTCAAGCCCGCTCATCTGGCCACGCGCAAGATGATGGCCGAACCTGTCAGCCAGACCAAGCAGAGCCTGCACAGCTATTTCAGTTTCTGCGCTCCGGATCGAGGCCTCGCCCTGGTGGCGGCGGCGCAAGCGGCGGGTTTGCGCCCGTTTCTGCACGGCACCGCTTTCGCCGACCTACCGCTTCTGTCTGCAGTGTCCCCTTACAAATTCGGCGGCCGGGCTGGGCCTCGAAACTACACGGACGTGCCTGTGGGCGAGATTTGCCTGCGACACGTCGCTGACCTGCATGTCTTTTCCAACGAATTGCGGGCCGTCGAAATCACCGGCGCGCAACTGCGGGACTGGCTTGAGATGTCGGCGGGTGTTCTCAACCAGATCCAGCCAGACGCCGAAGCCGAGCTGGTCGATTCCCGCCGGGCGGGGCATAACTTTGACGTCGTGTTTGGCGTCACCTATCAGATCGACCTCTCCAACCCGGCGCGGTTTGACAGTACCGGCACCCTGAGCGATCCCGCCGCCCGGCGCATCCGCAACCTGTGCTTTGACGGTCAGGCGGTTGGGGACGACCAGCGCTTTGTGGTCGCCCTCAACAACTATCGCACCAGTGGCGGCGGGCATTTCCCCTTCGTAGCGCAGGCGGAGACCATTCCGCTTCCATCTAAGGATATCAGAGAGATACTGCGTGACTACCTGTCAGATCGCCTGCCCGCAGACCCTCTGGATCAGGCCCCCTACCCGTTCTCCTTAACTCCATTGAATGGTGCGCACACGATCCTCAGAACCGGCGGCGGAGCGTTGAAGTATTTGCCCGAGTTAAGCAGATACTCCCCTGAATTGCTGGGGCCTGATGCCGAGGGCTTTGAAAGGATACGACTGTCCTTGTGACGGGTTGTCATTTTCACATCGCTTCCCTATATCAGGCGTTGAGAGGTTGGCGCGGGCGAGCGCCTCGCCAACCTGGTCAGGTCCGGAAGGAAGCAGCCACAACGAGCCCCGCTTGGGTCGATGTCCAACCTCTCACTTTATAGAAACCATCAGCCGCAGGAGGGCTTTATGATTGTAGCAAACACCCTTCGGGCAGATCGGTTCTAAACCCAACTCTCCGATTGCCTGAACACATCACCAACGGATGCGCGTCTGCCATCCGATGCGATTGCTATATCTGAACACAGGCAAACCAATGTCTTTTTCTCTTTCGGATCTGGGATGGTCCTCTCACTTTGCTGCACAACACGCGGCGCACGCGCAATTCATGCCTTTTCGTATCACCGCCGTTCACAGGGACCGTCTGGTCGGGATGAACGAGACTGGTGAAACGTCTCTGTTGGCCCCTGGTCACTCCACCGGCGATTTTGCGGTCGGAGATTGGGTGCTGGCCGACGACCAAAACCGGGTTCAGCATCTGCTTGACCGGCGCAGCCTGTTGCAACGCCGTGCTGCCGGAACCGGAGCCGAGGCGCAGTTGATCGCAGCCAATGTTGACGTGCTGTTCATCGTCAGCTCGTGCAATGCGGATTTCAATGTGCCACGGCTCGAACGGTATCTGGCGCTGGCGCATCAGGCGGAGTGCTATCCTGTCGTGGTCCTGACCAAGGCGGATAACTGCTCGGACCCCGCAGCCTATGCCAAGCAGGCCGAAGCGCTGGCCCCGTTTCTGACAGTCCTGACGGTCAACGCGCATGACGCGTCAGACATGCAACAGGTTCTGACATGGTGCCCGGCGGGTCAGACAGCGGCTTTGGTCGGGTCCTCCGGGGTTGGCAAAACAACGCTCGCCAACGGAATGACCGGTCAGGATCAGGCAACTGCAGCAATCCGCGAGGATGATGCACGAGGCCGCCACACCACGACGTCGCGCGCCTTGCATCCGATGCAAAATGGCGGTTGGCTGGTCGACACCCCCGGCATGCGCGCCCTGCGTCTGCTCGATGCGCAGGACGGGGTGGACGAAGTGTTCTCGGACATTCTGGAGCTAGTCCAAAACTGTCGTTTTTCGGATTGCCAGCATGAGGCCGAGCCCGGCTGCGCTGTGCAGGCGGCAATAGAAGAAGGCACGCTGGATGCAGATCGGCTGGAACGCTGGCGCAAGCTGAGGCGCGAGGATCAGCGCAACTCTGAAACCGTGGCCGAGGCGCGGGCACGCGACAAAGCCTTCGGCAAAATGGTCCGATCCGCGATGCACGGAAAGTCCGCGCGGCGCGGCGACTAAAACACGCGCTGAAAAAGGGGCGCCGGTTCGCCGGCGTCTTCCATCAAGCGATCAATCGGGGCCAGACTGCCGCATTGCGGCGGGCAAACACACCGATATGGCCGATTTCCGGAACGCCGAATTCTTCTGGCGACAACAGGTGGCGGCGTGCCTTCGGTCCGTAAAGATCTGCCAACCGCCAAACAGCGGCCTCAGGGACCAAATCATCATCAGTGCAGGCAAAGAGGTCAACGGGAACGTTGGAATCCTGCCATGTGGCTTGGGGCAGAGTGTCTCCGATCTCGGGCAGATAGCTTTGCGGCGCGGTGCACCATTTGCGCCATTGCCAATAGACCTTAGGCGGTAGGTCTGTTCCAAACCCAAGTGCCTTGCCCGGCAAATACCCCAGGCCGCGCACGACCAGAGGCACATGCCCATACCAGAACAACCCGGCCAGAGCGCGGTACGGCCAAGGGTGATCACCCAGTTTCACAAGGCCGGAACAGACGCAGATCATGCGATCAATCTTATCGATATCCGGCTGCACTGGCCCCAGCATCCCTCCAAGCGAATGACCAACTGACCATTGCTGCGCCAGCGGGAATCGGCGGCGCATCTCGGCCCGCGCGGCTGGTATGTCCTGCAAAGCCCAATCCGCCATCGAGATCTTCGAACGCCGCTGTGGCCCCGATTTCGAATGACCGAATTCCCGGTAGTCATATATCAAACAGGCGATATCCCGATCCGACGCCAACCATTGTGCAAAATGCTTGTAGTAGTCACGTGGAACGCCCGTCGCGCTGTTGACCACCACTACGGTTTCGGGCTGCGCTACGGGCCGGTAGATCCGCCCGGACAGGGCGCCATCTCCCACCGGGATCTGAACATCTTCAATCAGCACTGTTTGGTTTGAATCCAACATGGGCATCCTTGGCGAAAACTAAACTGATGAGTTCACTGTCACATGACCCCAGACTGTCCGCGCGAGTCAACTGCGATCCCGCATGACCACGCGTCCACTTCGCGCGCAGTCTTTCCGCGGCGCAGAAAGTTCAACTTGACTCAGGATGGTTATGAACGCTAGCGATGGTGCGATGGTTCCCGGCTTTCACTAGAGGTCGGGATGAAAAGGGAACACGGTGCGGTTTTCCCCGACTTGATCGGGTCAAACCAAATCCGCGACTGCCCCCGCAACTGTAAGCGGTGAGCGATGTCGAAGAGCCACTGGCCGAAAGGCCGGGAAGGTCGGCAAAGCGATGACCCGCAAGTCAGGAGACCTGCCATCGTCAACATAACCCAAACTCGGGCGGGGTGTCCGGGCAGGCCGTGACAGACCCTATCTGCCTACCTGATCCCAGCCCCTGTCCACCGCGCGGAGGGCGCAGGATGATCTGGAAGACGAAGACACATAGGTTCTCAGCAACCATCTGCCAACATACCGGTAAGACTTGCCCGGCACTGGCGCGACTGGCGCGTTCGATGGTTGACGCCTTGGAGCAAGCCGGTCCGGCGACCACATCGGATTTCGAAATCGAAGGCAGTAGCGATCTGACCCATTGCTCGGACGGCTGCCACGCCCGGTTTCGGGCCAGCCAGTCTCGGGTGCGGGTCTATTGCGGAGCGGACCCTGATGCCGACTGCGAGACCCTCGATCGCTATGCCGACCTTATGTTCGACACAGAAGCCAATAGCTTCCCAGCCGCTGCGATGACATCTCTGCCCTGCGCCATGCTTGAGGCATCAGTGATTGCGCCGCGCAAACCGGCCCCGGCGGAACTGCAACTGTCGGCTTAAGAATCCGCCAAAGCTCGGGCGGGCAAGGTGGCCCAGTGCTTCTGCGCGTCAGTTTCGACCGCGCAGGGGCGTAGCTTGCGCAACCGGTCCAGCGCTTGGGTTGGAGCTTCACCGCATTCGATCATCAACCTCAACACAACCATGCCGGAGCGACCACATCCGCCCTGACAATGGACAAGCACGCGCCCTCCGCCAGACAAAGCCTGCCGCGCCGCTGCACTAACATCGGGCCATTGCGCATCAACCTCTGCCGGTGGCACGCCGAAATCCTGAATCGGCAGATGCACCCAGCGGCTGGCGCGACCCTGAACGTCGCGGCCAAAATCGCGGGCTCCGAACTGGACCAGCTCGGCCTCGGTTGTCATCGACAGCACGAGGCCCGGCTTCCAATCTCCGATCGTTTCAAGGTCGCCTGCATAGTCGCCGCCCCTTCCCGGCATCGACGTCAGGGCAAGTGTGCCCCCGCCCACTTGCAAAGCATGAATAACCAAATTCGTCATGACAGCATCCCCCCGGAAGCGTTGATCCTGACTTTAATGCGTTTCGGGTTTTATCTGAATCACTCTGCGACACGAATGTCCCGAGAACGCCGCAGGCGTGGCAGGGTATTCGTGTCTCAAGTTAAACCCGAAACGCTCTAGGCTTGATTCACAATCCGCGGAGTGTACCTCTGACGCGCCGGTTTCCAAAACAAAATCGTTCTTCAACTCATGTGGACGCGGGCGGCGCGGGCCTCTACGCTGCGGTGACGTTCCGAATCCGCCAGAGCAGACATGACCGACTCAGACAGCCCCGCCTATCAGGTTCTCGCCCGCAAATATCGCCCGGAAACCTTTGCCGATCTGGTGGGTCAGGATGCGATGGTCCGCACGCTGAAAAACGCGTTTGAAGCGGATCGCATCGCGCAAGCCTTTGTCATGACAGGCATTCGCGGAACCGGCAAAACCACGACCGCACGGATCATTGCGAAAGGCATGAACTGTATCGGACCGGACGGAAATGGCGGACCCACGACCGATCCTTGCGGCCAATGTGAACACTGCGTCGCCATCATGGAAGGCCGTCATGTCGACGTTATTGAGATGGACGCCGCCAGCCGCACCGGCGTGAATGATATTCGCGAGATTATCGACAGTGTTCGCTACCGCGCTGCCTCGGCCCGCTACAAGATCTATATCATCGATGAGGTCCACATGCTGTCGACCAGCGCCTTCAACGCGCTGCTCAAGACGCTCGAGGAACCGCCGGCGCATGTGAAGTTCATCTTCGCCACAACCGAGATCCGCAAGGTGCCGGTTACGGTCCTGTCACGCTGTCAGCGCTTCGACCTGCGCCGGATCGAACCCGAAGACATGATCGGCCTGTTGCGCAAGATTGCCTCGGCTGAGAGCGCAGAGATTGCCGAGGATGCGTTGGCGCTGATCACCCGTGCTGCCGAGGGATCTGCCCGCGACGCGACCTCATTGCTGGATCAGGCGATCTCACACGGGGCCGGAGAGACGACGGCAGATCAGGTGCGCGCGATGCTGGGCCTGGCGGATCGTGGCCGGGTTCTGGACCTCATGGACATGATCCTGCGGGGCGATGCAGCTGGGGCGCTGACTGAGCTTGGTGGCCAATATGCCGAAGGGGCTGACCCACTGGCCGTGCTGCGTGATTTGGCCGAGATCACCCATTGGGTTTCGGTCGTGAAGATCACCCCGGACGCAGCCGAAGACCCCACTGTTTCCCCGGATGAACGCGCCCGGGGCCAGCAAATGGCCGAGGCCCTCCCCATGCGAGTGCTGACTCGGATGTGGCAGATGCTGTTGAAAGCACTTGAGGAGGTCTCAGCCGCCCCCAACGCCATGATGGCCGCCGAAATGGCGGTGATCCGACTGACTCACGTGGCCGACCTGCCCAGCCCGGAGGAGCTGATCAAACGGTTGCAGGATACGCCTCCTCCCCCCGGTGGCGGACCGGGTGGCGGGAAGCCCATTCAAAGCAACGGCGCGGCCCCGGTCGAAGCCCGCGCCGCTACAAGCTACACCCCTGCGCCACGCGGGTCCGGCGGCGCACCCGTCGCCGCCTTGGCGCAAGATACACAGACGGCACTGGCGCGATACCCAAGTTTCGAACATGTGGTCGAGCTGATCCGGAACAACCGAGACGTCAAACTTTTGGTCGAGGTCGAAAACGGCGTGCGGCTGGTCTCTTACCAGCCGGGACGGATCGAATTCACCCCATCTTCGCAAGCCCCGACCGATCTTGCACCACGGCTGGGCTCGGCCCTGCAACGTTGGACTGGCAACAGATGGGCGGTATCCATCGTGTCGGATGGTGACGCTCCGACGATCGCCGAAATCCGCGACAAAGCCGAACTGGCGCTGAAAGAAGAGGCCACGGCGCATCCCCTGGTTCAGGCCGTTCTGGCAAATTTCCCCAAGGCCAAAATCACCAGGATCGAAACACCGGAACAACGCGCCGCCCAAGTCGAGACCGAAGCCCTACCCGAGGTCGAAGATGAATGGGATCCTTTCGAAGAAGACTGACCTCTATTCAAAACCACACCCTCCCGCGCCCGCCACGGGCAGTCGGCTAAAGCCGATCACCCTGAGCGGCCTTGGGCCCGGCAGCGCTCGGGCTTTGCCCGAGCGCTGCCGGGCCCAACGGGAGGAAAGGTTTTGCCAAAGACCTTGACGACAGGCGGGAGCGCGCTCTGCTCTTGTGTCACCACGGTGACCCCCGTATCTAGGCACAAACCGGACTTACAGGAGAAGCAACATGCTAAAAGGACTAGGCGGCCTGGGCGATATGGCCAAGATGATGAAATCCGCGCAGGATCTTCAGACCAAGATGACCGAGATGCAGGAAGAGCTGAACAACCTGATGGTTGTAGGCGAGTCCGGCGCGGGGCTAGTCAAGGCGACGGCAACCGCCAAGGGAGAGCTGAAGGGTCTGGATATCGACCCGTCGATCTTCAATGGCGACGACAAGGAAGTGGTCGAGGACCTGATCCTGGCCGCCATCAAGGACGCTCAGACCAAAGCCGCCGAGCGCTCGCAGGCTGAAATGGCCAAGCTGACCGAAAGCATGGGCTTGCCCGCAGACATCAAACTGCCGTTCTGATCTTCATCTTTTCCCAAATACTCCCGCCGGAGACCCCCTCCGGCGTCAGACAGGACAGGCCGTGAGTTCCAACAGCGACATCGACAATCTGATCGACCTGATGGCCAAGCTCCCCGGCCTAGGTCCCCGCTCGGCCCGCCGCGCGGTGCTGCACCTGATCCGCAAACGCGCCCTGCTGCTGACGCCCCTGTCGGACGCCATGCAGCAGGTCGCCATCACTGCCCGCGAGTGCCTGAATTGCGGCAATGTAGGCACCACCGACATTTGCGACATCTGCAACGATGAGGCCCGTGCGACCGGAGAGCTTTGCGTCGTCGAAGACGTCGCCGACCTCTGGGCGATGGAGCGTTCAGGCGTGTTCAAAGGCCGCTATCACGTGTTGGGCGGCACGCTGTCGGCGCTGGATGGCGTCGGCCCGGATGAGTTGCGCATTCCCCGCCTCAAGGACCGGGTTGTTGCCGAAGGCGTCTCCGAGATCATTCTGGCCCTGAACGCCACCGTCGACGGCCAGACCACAGCGCATTACATCGCCGATCAGTTGGAGGGGCAGGTCCGCTTGACCTCACTAGCGCAGGGCGTGCCGATTGGGGGAGAGCTAGACTATCTGGATGACGGAACGATTACGGCGGCGTTGAGGGCACGAAAGGAGCTTTAAGCCCTCCGACGATGCCTTTAGCGGCTTTGAAAGAGTTTACATCGAACGCATTCATCAATTAGCATGCATCGAAGTGCCATTCTATTTTCAGAAACCACACAGATGCTACGATTTTTGTTCAGAGCCCTGATGGGTTCTTTCAGCAAGCCAAAAGCAACGCAACAGCGTTCTTCGGACCTACCGCGGCTCGAAGTAAAGCGGACGCCGGATTCCCTAAAACCATCAAGTCAGCCGACGGTCAGGTCACTTCGGGGAAAATGTCACGTCATAGACGGTGACACGATCATCATAAGTGGTTCGAAAATCAGAATTGCGGGAATCGACGCGCCTGAACTCGAACACCCTTGGGGCAAGAAGTCGAAATATGCGCTTATCCAGCTTTGTAAGGGCCAAGTTGTCACTGCGACGATCCAAGAGGACCTTTCATACGACAGGTTGGTCGCCAAGTGCCACCTTCCTGACGGAACAGATCTTGCCGCAGAGCTTGTGAAACTGGGCCTTGCACTGGATTGGCCCAAATACTCCGGAGGTGAATATGCCGATTTCGAACCTGCAGATATTCGGAAAAAGCTATGGCGCGCGGCCGCGCGTCAAAAGGGTCACATGAAAGCGTTTAACTCCGAAGTCAAACTCAGAAAAAAAAACCTGATTAACCTGTCCGAAGTGTGCCTACACGTTCAATGGTATTGTCCGGAGCGTTGCGGCCCTCGTATCAGTTAAGTGGAATAAACACACTAAACCCGGAGCATCACATGACCCGCCTCCTCGCCCTAACCCTCGCCACCTTCACCGCAATCTCCGCCCTCGCTCAAGATCTCGTCGACAAGGGCTTTGTCGATGGCTGGAACATCATGATGGACCCCGCTCTGGGCAATGGGTGCCTGATTCAGACAGTGTATCAGGACCTCTCGGTCGTGAGGATCGGTTATGACGCGCTGGACAATCGCGGGTATTTCGCCGTCTACAACAAGGCCTGGGGCGAAATCGAACAGGGCAAAACCTATCCGATCCGCTTTGATCTGGACGGCAAAAGCTATGACGCCACCGCCATTGGCTTTAACGAGCGTGACGTCCCCGGCGCGACCGTCTTTTTCACTGACCGGAATTTCGTCACCGCGATTGCTCAGAACAAGACGATGACCGTTTACAACCCGGCTGGCGACGTGGTGATGGCCATCGACCTCAAAGGCACCGCCAAGGCGCTGGAATACGCGCGGGACTGTCAGAACAAAAAGCTCTAACGAATCGGGTCGAACAGGGCGTCCTTGGCCGTGCAGTCCCGGATGACATCGCGGCCGCAGGGCACGGGATCAAGGTCGCGAGACAGGCACAGGCGAACCTCTTCGATATAGCCCTGTTTGCAGGTGATCGTGATCATGTCGCGCTCGAGCTTGGGATTGGCCTTTAGAAAGGCCTCTTCGACGATCGACGCGGGCAGTTTGACCGAGGTATCAAGTTGGCGGAACACCTCGGGCCGGGTCACGCGGCCATAGGCTTCGCGCGACAGATCCATATAGCCCCGCGCTGACAGGCCCGAACAGGTGCCGTGTTTCTTCCACTGATGCCATGCAAGGCCGGCACTGCCCTGAATATCTTCCATCGCGCGGGTCATTGCGCGCGACGGCGGGGCCTCGGGTGTGCGGCAATAGGAGGGCCAGCCCTGATGGAACTGCGGCCACAGCCCGTGCAAAATCCAGCCATGGTCATGCCGGGCGTCGCATTGGTCCGATCCACGTGCATCCCCTTCGCGCGCGCACCAGTTCGGAGACCAGCTCAGCGCCAGAACGTAGTAGTCGAACTCACCGGCCTTTTCGCCCTCGGCCAGCGCGGCAACGGCGCTTGTGACCCACAAAACCAGCGCTAAAAACCCTTGGCGCATTCGCCTCTTCCCTTCTTGCGTCGCGGCGACTATATACACCCCAAGTTCCCCGACAACGGAAACCTGCCCCAAAACCCCGGGGCCGCCGAATTCCGGCGACGGGACAGATGTATGTATAGGAGACGGGCTGATGGCAAAACCGCTTATGGCCAAGGCAACAGCCGTATGGCTGGTGGACAACACCACGATCAGCTTCAAGCAGATCGCGGATTTCGTAGGAATGCACGAGCTTGAGGTGCAGGGCATTGCCGATGGCGATGTGGCCGCTGGCGTCAAAGGGTTCGACCCGCTTGCAAACAACCAGCTGACGCAGGAAGAGATCGATGCAGCGCAGAACAACCCGCTGCACAAGCTGAAGCTCAAGTTCAACCCGTCGGCAACGGGCGAGGAAAAGCGCCGTGGCCCGCGCTATACCCCACTGTCCAAGCGTCAGGACCGTCCGAACTCTATCCTGTGGCTGGTCAAGTTCCACCCCGAGCTCAGCGATGGTCAGATCGCCAAGCTGGTGGGCACCACCAAGCCCACCATCCAGTCGATCCGCGAGCGCACGCACTGGAACATCGCCAACATGCAGCCCATCGACCCGGTTGCCTTGGGCCTGTGCAAACAGTCCGAACTGGACGCCGTGGTGCAAAAAGCCGCTGCGAAGAAAGCCGCCGAAGGCGGTGTGATGAGCGATGACGAGCGCCGCAAGCTGGTCTCGACCGAGCAGTCGCTGGAGATGGACGCAGCGCCGAAGATCCCGACCGCGATTGAGGGTCTGGAAACCTTCTCGCTGTCGGATGAGCCGGAAGCCGAAAAGGAAGACAGCGATCCGATCGTGGACGCCGACAGCTTCTTCAACCTGCCCAAAGGTGGCGGGGACGACGAAGAAGAAGACGATCTGCGCCCCTGATTTCTGACCCGCCCCGGTCTAAACTGGCTGGGGCGTTTTCTCGGGACCTCTCATGCTGAGCATTCTATCTGCCATCTTTGGCCCACACCGCGCCGTTACGATCTATGCCTTCCTAAAGACCTGGGGCTTGGGTTTGGCCGCTGCTGTGGTCATGGCGGTCATCGTCGGTGGCCTGTTCCTGCTGGGGGATGACGGCGAGCATGAGCATCATTCCTTCATGACCGTCCCGGTTTTGTCGGCCACAGCGATCAACGGCGATCTCAAGAACGGGGTCATCGCTTCGGTCCGTCTGCCGGATGGGACGGCCACGTCGATCACCTCGACCAAAGCGCCGGTTTCCCAATCGGTGGGCACCAGCGCCTGCGTGGAAAAACGCGTCTACGTGGAAAGCGGTGAGGCAAGATACCGGTTCAAACTGCCTCGGTTCTGCGAGGCTGGTTAAAACCTAACGAACCAGAGGAAAACGCCCGGGCACTGCGCCGGGCGTTTTCTTTTTCAGAGCATCTGGAACAGAATCCCAGCGACAATCGCGCCCCCGACCCCGAGGGTCAGATAGGTGGCGAAGACGCGCGGTTTCACCAGTGACCAAACCGCAGCCATGGCCGGGATTGAGCTGACCGCCCCTGCCACCATGAAGGACATGGCCGCCCCCGCCGTCATGCCTTGCTCCATCAGCCCCGCCAAAAGCGGTGGCGCGACGTAGGAGTTCAGATAGGCGGGCATTCCGACCAGCGCGGCAACGACGATGGGCAGCACGCCTTCTCCGCCGACGACGCGCGCGATCAGATCTGCAGGCACATAGCTGACCAGAAGCGCTTCAAGCACATAGGCCAGAGCAAGCCATTTCAGCAGGAAAATACCGTTATGCACGAACTCAGAGCGGAAACGCTGACGGCGTTCGGGTTCCTGCCAGAACGTCCAGACGGGTTTGTCATCCAGCTTGGGGCCGCAACCACAGCATCCGGCGGGTTTGTATTCGCGCAGGGGTTGAACGAAGGCTCCGTTGCGCATCAGAAGACGCACGGCAAACCCGCCGAACAGACCCAAGGCAACCGCTGCAACGGCCTTGCCGATTGCAAAGGGCCACCCCAATGCGCCTGCGGTGATTAGCAGTGTCGGCGGGTCGATCAGAGGCGAACTGAGCCAGAAGGCCATCACCGCAGACAGCGGCGCGCCCAGTGCCAGAAGCCCGGCGATGAACGGGATCACCTCACAGGAACAAAACGGCGCAAGCCCTCCGAATAGGGCGGCCAGAAAGATCATCCGGGTTTCTCGCCCCTCAAAGGCACGGGCCACCATGACTTCGGTCCCGGTGGCCTTGAGATAGGACAGCAGAAGGACAGCGAACAGGATATACTGGCCTGTATGCGCCAGCGCCTTGGCGGCAAAGGCTACGACCTCAGCCCAGTTGCCCGGATCGAAAACTGCGACCAACGCCAGTATCACGACGATCAAGGCCCAAGGCGTTTTGATCACATCCAGCGCGAGTTTGGCCGAGGCTTTCGGGTTTTGTGATAGTTCAGCCATCGTTTGCGGCCTTTCCGACTTCGTCTGCGCAGCATTCACTGAGAATAAACTGCGCCAGGTTTCGCAACTCGTTGAAACAGGCGCGATTGATCGTCGTGCGCCCGATCTTTTCCTGTTCAACCACACCACCTGCAGCCAGAAACCGAAGGTGATGCGCAAGCGTGGAGGGAGCGATGCCGGTACGTGTCTGGATCTCACCCACGGTCAGACCGGCCTGCCCGGCCCTCACAAGTGTTTTCAGAACCTTCAACCGGGCCTCGGACCCCATGGCCGAAAATCCTGCTGCAGCGGTTTCCCACATCCGAACTCTCCATTAAACTAGATTTCTAGTTATTTAGGTGATTCGAGTTTTGTCGTCAAGTTGCGGAAAATTTCATGCAGCGCGTAAGTCCAGATTGCCACTGCCTTAAGTCCAATCTATAAGCGCTCATGGCTATCTCTGTTGACACTTTCTTTCTTGAGCTGAACGGACAGGGGACTCTGCAGGCGCAAATCCAGCAGATGATCGCCGAAGGCATCCTGTCGGGTCGGTTCCACATCGGGGAAAAGCTGCCCTCGTCCCGCAAGCTGGCAACCCATCTGGGCGTCAGTCGGATTACCGTGACGCTGGCCTATACCGAGCTTCTGGCCAATGACTACCTGACCGCCAAAGGGCGATCCGGCTACTATGTGTCAGAAAATGCGCCGGTCCCTCCGAAATACACACCCGTCCCGCGCAGCGAAGAGACGGTCGACTGGGACAACGCGCTGGCCCGGCGGTTCTCGGGCGGCAATGTGCTGACCAAACCTCAGGACTGGCGCAACTACAAATACCCGTTCATCTACGGGCAGGCTGATCGGACTCTGTTTGACCATGCGAATTGGCGGCTTTGCGCGGTTCGGGCACTGGGACACAAGGATTTCGAGTCCCTGACGACTGACTACGCTGATCAGGACGATCCGCTGCTGGTCGAGTTCATTGCCCGCCACACCCTGCCCCGCCGAGGCATCACCGCCCGCCCCGAAGAGATCCTGATCACGCTGGGTGCGCAGAACGCGTTGTGGCTGGCCTCGCGCATTCTTCTGAAAAAGGGGCGTACAGCTGCAATTGAAGACCCCTGCTACTACGCTTTGCGTGAGCTGCTGAGCCATTCGGATTGCACCATGGCCCCGATCCGTGTGGATGGTGACGGGCTGCCGCCCGAGGCCCTGCCAGACGACACAGATGTGATCTTTACCACCCCCAGCCACCAAAGCCCGACAACGGCCACCATGCCCGTCAGCCGCAGGACCGCCTTGCTGGAACGCGCGAGCGAGTTGAACGCAATGATCGTTGAGGACGACTACGAATTCGAGATGGCTTATCTGGGCGCGCCCTCACCCGCGCTCAAATCCATGGATCGCGACGGGCGGGTGGTCTATGTGGGCAGCTTCTCGAAATCGCTGTTTCCGGGGTTGCGTCTAGGCTACATGGTCGGATCCGAGACCTTCATCCGCGAGGCACGCGCGCTTCGCTCGCTCGTGTTGCGGCATCCTCCGGGGCATGTTCAGCGCACGGCAGCCTATTTCCTGTCGCTCGGGCACTACGACGCTCAGATTCGGCGCATGTCGAACGCCCTAGCCCAACGGCGCGAGGCGTTGGACAAAGCCGTTCAGACCCATGCGCTGCAGGTTGCGGGGCGCGGCGTGCTCGGCGGGTCCTCCATATGGATGCAGGCCCCCGCGCATGTAGACACCGCGCAGCTAGCGGTCACATTGCAGGCGCAAGGGGTGCATATCGAACCCGGCGCGCCGTTCTTTTCGGGGCCGAAGCCACCTCGGAATTTCTACCGTCTGGGATATTCCTCGATTACGCCCGACCGCATCGAGGCCGGGGTGAAACTGATCGCGGATGCGATCCGGGCCAGTTGACCCTCGGCTGGACGTATTCCGCTGCCGCATCTGGCCCTAACGCCATGCGCAGCCTTGCGCCAAAACCCTATCAAAGGCCGGGCTGAAAACCCCGGCCAATTCACGTATTCAGTCTTGGAGAGCCACCGATGAAAATGACCACGGAAGAAGCCTTTGTTAAGGTTCTGCAGATGCACGGGATCGAGCATGCCTTTGGCATCATCGGTTCTGCCATGATGCCGATCTCGGATATTTTCGGGAAAGCAGGCATCACGTTCTGGGATTGCGCGCATGAAGGCTCTGGCGGCATGATGGCCGACGGTTACACCCGCGCCACCGGCAAAATGTCGATGATGATCGCGCAGAACGGACCCGGCATCACCAACTTTGTCACCGCCGTCAAAACCGCCTACTGGAACCACACCCCACTGCTGCTGGTCACCCCTCAGGCTGCGAACAAGACCATGGGTCAGGGCGGTTTCCAGGAAATGGAACAGATGCGGATGTTCGCAGACTGCGTCTGCTATCAAGAAGAAGTGCGCGACCCGTCGCGCATGGCCGAAGTCCTCAGCCGCGTGATCACCAAAGCAAAGCGCGCCTCGGCCCCGGCGCAGATCAACGTGCCGCGTGACTTCTTCACTCAGGTTGTCGATATCGAGCTGCCTGCCGTGGTGGAATTCGAACTGCCTTCGGGTGGCGCCTCTGCCGTGACCGAAGCTGCCGCTCTGCTGTCGGACGCCAAGAACCCGGTCATTCTGAACGGTGCTGGCACGGTCCTGTCCGCAGGCGGCATCGAAGCGTCGAAAGCGCTGGCCGAGCGTCTGGACGCCCCGGTGTGCGTTGGCTACCAGCACAATGACGCTTTCCCCGGCTCGCACCCGCTGTTTGCCGGCCCTCTGGGTTACAACGGCTCGAAGGCTGCGATGGAGCTGATCAAGGAAGCGGACGTGGTTCTGTGCCTCGGCACCCGTCTGAACCCGTTCTCGACCCTGCCCGGATACGGTCTGGAATACTGGCCGACTGAGGCAAAAATCATTCAGGTCGACATCAACCCGGACCGCATCGGTCTGACCAAGAAGGTCTCGGTTGGGATCGTGGGTGACGCAGCCACCGTTGCAACCAGCATCCTGGCACAGCTTTCGGGCACCGCAGGCGATGAAGGCCGCGATGCGCGCAAGGCGAAAATCGCCGAAACCAAGTCGCGCTGGGCGCAGGAACTGACCTCGATGGATCACGAGCAGGACGACCCGGGCACCACCTGGAATGAACGCGCCCGTGCGGCCAAGCCGGACTGGATGAGCCCGCGTATGGCATGGCGTGCGATTCAGTCCGCGCTGCCGAAAGAGGCGATCATCTCGTCCGACATCGGCAACAACTGCGCCATCGGCAACGCTTACCCCTCGTTTGAAGAAGGCCGTAAATACCTCGCCCCTGGCCTGTTCGGCCCCTGTGGCTATGGTCTGCCGTCAGTGATCGGCGCCAAAATCGGCTGTCCGGATGTGCCCGTTGTTGGTTTCTCGGGCGATGGTGCATTTGGCATCGCTGTAACCGAGCTGACGGCAATCGGCCGTGAGGAATGGCCCGCCGTGACCCAGATCGTCTTCCGCAACTACCAGTGGGGCGCTGAAAAGCGGAACTCGACCCTGTGGTTCGACGACAACTTCGTCGGCACCGAGTTGGATACCAAGGTCTCATACGCCGGAATCGCACAGGCATGTGGTCTGAAAGGCGTCGTCGCCCGTACTCAGGACGAACTGACATCGGCCCTGAACCAGGCGATCGAAGACCAGAAGAACGGTATCACCACGTTGATCGAAGCCATGATCAACCAGGAACTGGGTGAGCCGTTCCGCCGCGACGCGATGAAAAAGCCGGTTGAGGTTGCGGGTATCGAAGCAGCAGACATGAAGCCGCAAGTCGAGGCCTGATCGCGGTGAAGCCCCTCCATCAAATTCTCGGGGCTGCGACCAGTTCCAAAAAGATCATCGCCCTTGCTGAGGGCGATGATCCACGTGTTGTAGAAGGTGCGCTGAAAGCACGTGCCGAAGATGCAGCCGATATTATCCTTGTCGGCGATCAGGCCAAAGTTGCCTCTTTACTGGCTGAAAAAGGCGGAAGTGATATAGCCGGGATAGATATCCACGATCCGGCAACTTCGCCCCATTTGGATCGCTTTGCCGATGCCTATTTCGAACTGCGCAAACACAAAGGCGTAACGCCTGAGACTGCGAAGTCGCTGGTGCAAAACCGTCTGAACTACGCGGCGATGTTGGTCCATCTCGGGCTGGCTGACGGCACGGTCGGCGGTGCTGTGGAAACCACCTCGGACACCGTTCGTGCCGCTTTGCAGATCATCGGCAAAGCACCTGACGCCCATATGGTGTCCAGTTTCTTTCTGATGATCTATGACCGCGACCATCACGCAGTTCAGGGTGCCCATATTTTCGCCGACTGCGGGTTGGTTGTTGATCCGAACGAACGCGAGTTGGCCGAGATTGCTCAGGCCTCAGCCGCGTCCTATCGTACACTCACCGGAAAAGAGCCTCGTGTTGCGATGCTGTCTTTCTCTACCAGCGGCAGTGCCAGCCATCCGAAAGTGTCCAAGGTGGTTGAGGCCACACAAATTGCCAAAGCCGCCAATCCAAACCTGGTCATCGACGGAGAGTTGCAGTTCGACGCTGCCTATGTGCCAGAGGTCGCCAGTAAGAAAGCCAAGAATTCGCCACTGGAAGGGAAAGCAAACGTGTTTGTCTTTCCCAATCTCGATGCGGGCAACCTGGGGTACAAGATCGCCCAGCGCATTGGCGGGGCCGAGGCCATTGGTCCCGTTCTGCAAGGCTTGGCAAAACCCGCAAACGACCTCTCGCGCGGCTGTTCTTCGGACGATGTGTTGCACATGATCGCCGTGACCGCCGTGCAGGCACAACAAGTGGGTTCATCGCAAGAGCCAGTTCATACAGCTACTGCATAACCTCTGCGGCTTTGCCGCTTAACTGTAAACGTGTTCAAGAAAGATCAACGAACCGATGCTGGGTAAGACTGAACTCAAAAGCTCCTTCGGCGCGGATGTCGCCCAGACGGCTCGAACCATGTTCCCCGGGGTTATGGTGGCGATCACCGTTGCCGTAACGGCAAAATTCCTGTCGGAACACTACGCGACCCCAGCCATGCTGATGGCCTTGCTAATTGGCATCGCGCTCAGCTTTCTGGGCGAAGAGGGCAAAACCGTGCCCGGCATCGGTTTTGCAGCCAGAACCCTGCTGCGCCTCGGCGTGGCGCTTTTGGGTGTGCGGATTTCCATGACGCTGATGATGGGGTTGGGTTGGGACCTGATCGCCCTTGTGGTTGGCGGCGTATTGGCCACCATTGGATTCGGCCTTTTGATCGCACGGTTCTTTGGTCACAAATGGCGTTTTGCGTTCCTGACGGCGGGCTCTGTCGCCATCTGCGGCGCGTCAGCGGCAATGGCGATCAGTGCCATCCTGCCCAAGGATGAACGATCCGAAGAGCGGCTGATTTTCACCGTTTTGGGCGTTACGGTCCTGTCGACCATCGCCATGATCGCCTATCCGATTCTGGTGCGCACGCTAGGCATGGATGACGTGGCGGGCGGTGTGTTTCTGGGTGGCACGATCCACGATGTGGCACAGGTTGTCGGCGCGGGGTTCTCAATCTCGGAACAAACCGGTGACACCGCCACGCTGGTCAAACTGTTCCGCGTAGCGATGCTGGCCCCGGTGGTTCTGGTCGCCTCGCTGATCATCCGCAACGTCACCGACATGGACGAAGCGGGCAAGCGCCCTCCGATCCTACCCGGCTTTGTGATCGGGTTTCTGGTACTGGCCGCGGCCAGCTCGTTCGGCCTGATCCCGCCCTTCCTGTCCGAGTTGCTCAGCCAGACATCGCGCTGGCTGCTTCTGATCGCGATCGCTGCGGTTGGAATGAAGACAAACCTGAAACAAATCCTCTCGGTCGGAGGCGCAGCCATTGCCCTGATCGTCGTGGAAACTCTTTTTATTGCAGGAATTATCCTCGCCGGACTAACATTCCTAACCTGACCCGCCGCCCCGACATAAGGACGCCAGATGACAATCCAGCAACCGAAGATCGACACCAGCCCGAAAGTCTCGGACGAGATCCGGCGCACCACCTGTTATATGTGCGCCTGTCGCTGCGGCATCAATGTTCACATGAAGGACGGCAAGGTTGCCTATATCGAGGGCAACCGTGACCACCCAGTCAACAAAGGCGTACTTTGCGCCAAGGGCAGCGCCGGGATCATGCAGGTCAACGCGCCTTCACGCCTGCGCAAGCCTCTGCGGCGCGTCGGTCCGCGCGGCTCAGGTGAGTTCCGCGAGATCGAATGGGACGAGGCGATCAGCACTGCCGTCGGTTGGCTGAACGAGTTGCACGAGACCGCACCGCACAAGCTGGCCTTCTTCACCGGTCGCGATCAAAGCCAAAGCTTCACCAGCTTCTGGGCACAGAATTTTGGTACGCCCAACTATGCGGCCCATGGCGGGTTCTGCTCGGTCAACATGGCAGCGGGCGGCATTTACACGATGGGCGGCGCGTTTTGGGAGTTCGGCCAACCCGATTGGGACCACACCAAGCTGTTCATGCTTTTCGGTGTGGCCGAGGATCATGACAGCAACCCGATCAAGATGGGCATCGGCAAGATCAAGGCGCGCGGCGCGCGGGTGATCGGGGTGAACCCGATCCGCTCGGGCTATAACGCGGTGGCCGATGATTGGGTCGGGATCACGCCGGGCACCGATGGGCTGTTCATCCTGTCGCTGATCCATGTGCTGATGAAGGCTGGCAGGATCGACCTCGACTACCTTGCCCGCTACACTAACGCGCCGGTTCTTGTGAATGCTTCTGACGGCCCGGAGAAGGGCCTGTTCCTGCGCGATGCAGACGGAAAGCCTCTGGTGATCGACCGTGTGACCGGTGAGCCCGCCGCCTTTGACAAACCCGGCGTGCGCCCGGACCTGTCAGCCACCTACGACAAGGATGGCGTCACCCACCGCCCCGTCTTTCACCTGATGGCCGAGAAATACCTCTCGGACGATCACGCCCCCGAAAACGTGGCCGAGCGCTGCGGCATACCGGCCCAGAAAATCCGCGCCATCGCCGCCGAAATCGCCCGCGTTGCCTTTGATGAGGCCATCGAGCTTGACCAGGAATGGACCGACTTCCGGGGCGAAAAGCACAGCAAAATGACGGGCCGCCCGGTCAGCTTCCACGCCATGCGGGGGATCTCGGCCCATGCCAACGGCTTCCAGACCTGTCGCGCGCTACATGTGCTGCAGATCCTGCTGGGTACGGTCGAGGTCCCCGGCGGCTTCCGCTTCAAACCGCCCTACCCCAAACCCGTCGAGGCGCACCCCACACCGCACGGAGACCGCCGTCCGGGTCGCCCGCTGGAAGGCCCTCACCTTGGCTTCCCGCGCGGCCCCGAAGATCTGCTGCTAGACGAAGACGGCACTGCTCAGCGTATCGACAAAGCCTTTACATGGGAAAACCCGATGTCAGCCCACGGGCTGATGCACATGGTGATTTCGAACGCCGCCGCAGGCGATCCCTACAAGATCGACACGTTGTTCATGTATATGGCGAATATGTCGTGGAACTCCTCCATGAATACCAAAGGTGTGACGGAGATGCTGTCGGCCAAAACCGAAGACGGCAAATACGTTATCCCGCATATCATCTACTCGGATGCCTATTCCTCGGAAATGGTCGCCTATGCCGACCTGATCCTGCCCGACACCACATATCTGGAACGGCACGATTGTATATCGTTGCTGGATCGCCCGATCTGCGAGGCAGATGCCGCCGCTGATGCCATCCGCTGGCCGGTGGTTGAACCCGACCGCGACGTGCGCGGGTTCCAATCGGTGCTGATTCAACTCGCCAACCGCATGAGCCTGCCGGGCTTCACCAACGAAGACGGCACACCCAAGTGGAAGGACTATGCCGACTATATCGTCAATCACCAGCGCAAACCCGGCATCGGCCCACTGGCCGGGTTCCGGGGCGAGGACGGCTCCAAAGAAGGCCGCGGAGAGGTCAACCCGGACCAACTGAACCGCTATATCGACAACGGAGGCTTCTACGTCGCGCATATCCCCGAAGGCGCGGATTACTACAAACCGTGGAATACCGCCTATCAGGACTGGGCCGTTGGCATGGGCCTCTACGACAGCCCGCAGCCCTATTTGTTTCAGCTGTACTCCGAGCCGATGCGCAAATTCCAGCTAGCCGCCGAGGGGCACGGTGACCGTCAGCCCCCGGGCCACCTACGCCAGCGCCTCAAAGAAACAATGAACCCCCTGCCCATCTGGTACGAATCTGACCAGCATGGCAACGAGGGCTTCACCGTCAACGCCCTGACCCAGCGTCCGATGGCGATGTACCACAGTTGGGGCACCCAGAACGCATGGCTGAGGCAATTGCACGGGCGCAACCCACTCTACGTGCCAACCAAACTGATGCGCGAACACAACCTGCAAGACGGAGATTGGGCAAAAGTCACCTCCCCTCATGGGGAAATCACCGTCCCGGTCATGGAAATGGCGGCGCTCAACGACAACACCGTTTGGACGTGGAACGCCATCGGCAAACGCAAAGGCGCATGGGCCCTGCAGGAAGACGCGCCCGAGGCCACCAAAGGCTTCCTGCTCAACCACCTGATCCACGAGCTCCTGCCACCCAAAGGCGACGGCATGCGATGGGCCAATTCCGATCCGATCACGGGTCAGGCTGCCTGGTTCGACCTGAAAGTGAAAATCGAAAAAACCGCCGCCCCAAGCGACGCGGAAAGCCAACCCGAGTTTGCCCCAATTAAATCCCCTGTCGGCACCGGCCCCAAAGACCTCGCCTGGAAGGTGGGCAAATGATCCGTCCTTCATCTGGCCAAAAATATCCCGGGGGTGAATTGAGCCGCAGGCTCAAGAGGGGGCTGGCCCCCTTGCCCGCGTGCCACAGCATAGGTTCACTGACATGACCCAGCTCCCCACGTCCACAGACCGCAAAATGGGTCTCGTCATCGACCTGGATACATGCGTTGGCTGCCATGCCTGCGTGATCTCGTGCAAGGGCTGGAATACGGAAAACTACGGTGCGCCCCTGTCAGATCAGGACGCATACGGCGCCGACCCTTCAGGCACCTTTCTGAACCGCGTGCATTCCTACGAGGTGCTGCCCACCGAAAGCCCGGCCCAGCTCATCCACTTCCCGAAATCCTGCCTGCATTGCGAAGATGCCCCCTGCGTGACTGTCTGCCCAACCGGGGCCAGCTACAAACGGGTGGAAGACGGCATTGTGCTGGTCAACGAAAGCGACTGCATCGGTTGTGGCTTGTGCGCATGGTCCTGCCCCTATGGCGCGCGTGAGATGGATATGGCCGAAGGCGTGATGAAGAAATGCACACTCTGTGTCGACCGTATCTACAACGAAAACCTGCCCGAGGTGGACCGAGTGCCCTCCTGCGTCCGCACTTGTCCCGCGGGCGCGCGTCATTTCGGTGACCTCGGAGACCCTGAAAGCGATGTCAGCAAACTGGTGGCCGAACGCGACGGCATGGACCTGATGCCCGAAATGGGCACCAAACCGGTCAACAAATACCTGCCGCCCAGACCCAAGGATCAGATCGAGGACCAGATCGACATTCTGGCCCCGCTGCTGGCCCCCGTCGCGGAAGAGCCCAAAGGGTTCCTCGGCTGGCTTGACAAAACTCTGGAGAAGCTCTGATGCATCCGGCCCCTTCCGTTATCATCTTCACCACCTTGTCCGGCCTCGGCTTTGGGCTGCTGTTCTTCCTTGGCCTCGGAATGCCCGAGGTCACAGGCTGGGTTGCGTTTGTCTTCTTCCTGATTGCCTACGTGCTGGCCGTCGGCGGATTGCTGGCGTCGACCTTTCACCTCGGTCACCCAGAGCGAGCGTGGAAAGCGTTCACGCAATGGCGCTCTAGCTGGCTCAGCCGCGAGGGTTGGTGCGCAGTGATCGCACTGGTCCTGATGGGCCTGTTCGCCATCGGTTCAGTTTTCATGGGCGAACGCTGGAGCCTTTTAGGTTGGCTCGGCGCGTTGTTCTCGCTGGCCACGGTGTTCACCACATCAATGATCTACACCCAGCTCAAGACGATCCCCCGTTGGAACATGAAGCTAACGCCGGCCATGTTCCTCAGCTTCAGCCTGGCCGGAGGAGCCCTGATGGCCGGTCAAACCTCGGTCGCGCTGCCTTTGCTGTTGATCGCCGCTCTCGTGCAGATTCTGTACTGGCGTCAGGGGGACAAGGCGCTTGCCAGCTCGGGGACTGACCTTGGGACAGCAACAGGATTGGGTCAGCGCGGGTCGGTGCGGGCGTTTGAGCCTCCGCATACCGGGACCAACTACTTGCTACGAGAGTTCGTCCACGTGGTTGGCCGCAAACATGCTGAGAAGCTGCGGATCATCTCGTTCCTTCTGGCCTTTGCGCTTCCCGTTCTGTTCATCGCAATTCCGTTGGAGGGGATCGCACTGAAACACCTGCTTGCGCTGCTGGCGGTTGTTTCGCATTTGGCCGGGGTTGCCGCGTCGCGCTGGTTGTTCTTCGCGCAGGCGGAGCATGTCGTCGGGCTGTATTACGGCAGCGATAAGGAGTGAGGGGGCCAGCCCCCTCTTGGCCCTTTGGGCCAATTCACCCCCGGGATATTTTTAGCCAGATGAAGAGCGGACCCTGTTTCAGATCAGGCCCGCATGCGCCATCGCGGCTTCGATCGCAGCCTTGGTGCTGTCTTCCAGTTCGGTCAGAGGGGAGCGAACTTCAGTGCTGCAAAGACCCAGTTTGCTCAGCGCGTATTTCGCGCCGACCAGGCCGGGCTCGATGAAGATCGCTTCGTGCAGCGGCATCAGGCGGTCCTGATACTCCAGAGCCTTGGCATAGTCGCCCGCCAGCGTGGCCTGTTGGAACTCGGCGCAAAGTTTCGGAGCCACGTTGGCCGTAACGGATATACAGCCCACACCGCCATGCGCGTTGAAGCCCAGCGCGGTGGCGTCTTCGCCCGACAGCTGACAGAAGTCGGCACCACAGCTTGCGCGCTGCTGGCTGACGCGCGCCAGATCGCCGGTCGCGTCTTTGACACCGACAATGCGCGGCAGCTTGGCCAGTTCACCCATGGTCGCGGGGGTCATGTCGATGACCGAACGGCCCGGGATGTTGTAGATGATGATCGGAATCTCGGCGCAATCGTGCAGGGCACGGAAATGTGCCAATAGGCCTTTTTGGGTCGGCTTGTTGTAATAGGGCGTGACCACCAGTGCCGCATCGGCCCCGACAGTCTTGGCAAACTGGACGAATCGAACTGCCTCGACCGTGTTGTTCGAACCTGCCCCCGCAATCACCGGCACCCGACCTGCAGCAGCTTTGACCACTTCGGCCACGACGGTTTCGTGTTCTTCATGGCTCAACGTCGGGCTTTCGCCGGTGGTGCCTACGGGAACCAAACCGGTCGAGCCTTCCTTTATCTGCCACTCTACCAAGTGTTTGAGCGTATCCAGGTCCAACTCGCCGTTGCTGAACGGGGTGACGAGGGCTGGCATTGAGCCTTTGAACATGGGTCGCGCTCCTTGAAGTGCGGTTGCAGTATTTGCGCCATCTTCACTCACGTTTTTGGCTTTGTGAGTTGATACTGGCGGCGCAAGGTTTATCCTGAATGGCTCTATCCTCGGTTGGTTGGGAAATGCAAGGGATGACACGCGTTCTGGCCTTTTTGGCAACAGTGATTCTGTGTTTTGGGATGCAGGCAAGCGCCGCGCGGGCCGATGCCGCCGGTGATCTGCGCGCCGGGCTGGCCGAAATGCGCAAAGGTGACTGGAACGAAGCGCTAGCGGTTTCTGGCGCACGCGGCTCGGTCACGCGTGATATCATCGTGTGGCACTGGCTGCGCGAAGGCTTTGGCAGCTCAGGCGATGTGCTTGTGTTTCTTGAGCGTCGCCCCGACTGGCCCGGACTGGCTTGGCTGCGCCGCAAGAGCGAGCCGTCCTTTACCGGAGCAGACCCGGATCGAGCGGTGAACTTCTACGCCGATCAGCCGCCGCAAACGGCCGAAGGCGCGCTGAACTATGCCGTTGCCCTGAAAGCCAAGGGCCGGATTGGGGACGCCGAGGCGGATATCGTAACAGCCTGGCGCACCATGCCCATGGGTTCGGGGTTACAAAAGGATTATCTTGAGAATTTCGGCAAGTTGCTAAAACCGCACCACACTGCGCGGCTGGATCGGATGCTGTGGGACAATCATCTGGTTAGCGCCGGGCGTATGCTGCCTCTGGTTAGCACCGATCAGCGGAAGCTGGCAGAAGCCCGCATTGCCCTGCAAAAACGCGAACCGGGCGTGGACGGCAAGATTTCTGCCGTGCCCAAGGCTCTGGCAGGATCTCCGGGACTGGCTTTTGATCGCTTTGTCTGGCGCGACAAGAAAGAGCTGGACGACAGCGCCATTGATTTGATGCTGGCGCGATCGACTGGCCCAGACGCCCTAGGTGAGCCGGACAAATGGGCCGAGGGGCGACGCCGACTGGCCCGGCTTGAGATGCGGCAGGGCAGTGCGGCCCGTGCCTATGAGGTTGCCGCCAATCACCATATGACGCCCGAAATGGGCTATGGATACGCCGATCTGGAATGGCTGGCCGGGTTCCTGGCTTTGCGCAAGTTGAACGACCCGGCAACGGCAGTTCGGCATTTCCAAAACTTCGAAGGCGCAGTGAAGTCTCCGATATCACGTGGCCGCGCCGGCTATTGGCTGGGTCGCGCTTACGCGGCACAAGGGGATGCCGAGAAAGCCTATGACGCTTATGCAATGGGTGCAGATTATCAGACGTCGTTCTACGGCATTCTGGCAGCCGAGCAGATCGGGCGACCGTTCGACAGCACCCTTTCCAACCCACCCCGCGCCGCGCATTGGCGGCAAGCCGAATTTGCGAACTCCAGCGTTTTGGAGGCCGGTCTGCTGCTGTTGAAAGCTGGGGAAGGTAACCTTTCGGAACGGTTTCTGACCCATCTGGTCGAAAGCCTGGATACAGAGCAAGCCAATCAGCTGGGCGATCTGGTCATCGAGTTGAAAGAGCCGCATCTGGCCGTGATGATCGCCAAACGCGCCGCGACCACTGGAACGGTTCTGCCCGCAGCTTATTACCCTGTGCATCCGGTCGCAGATATCGGCTTGCCGATGGCCAAAGAGATGACATTGGCCATCGCCCGGCGTGAAAGCGAATTTGATCCCGTGGTGATCAGTGGCGCAGGCGCGCGCGGCTTGATGCAGGTGATGCCAGCGACCGCCAAACTGGTCGCGCAGGAGTTGGGGATCCTAAGCGGACATCAGACCGGGCGGCTGACCACGGACTGGGAGTATAATGCCAAGCTGGGGGCCAACTACCTGTCCAGCCTTGCGGCGGATTTCAACGGCAATGTGGTCATGATGGCCGCTGGGTATAATGCAGGACCACGCCGACCGATCTCATGGATGGAGCGCTATGGAGACCCTCGCGCCGGTGAGGTGGATGTGGTCGACTGGATCGAGACCATCCCTTTCAGCGAAACGCGCAACTATGTGATGCGCGTGACCGAAAGCCTGCCGGTCTACCGCGCGCGTCTGGGCAAACCCGCCCTGCCCGTGCCCTTCTCGCAGGAGCTGACCGGATCAACCCTTGCGGCGTTCGCGCCATAGGGTGAACAGCCCTGCCGCAACAACCAGCCCTGCGCCGATGACGACCTCGGGGCGGAGGACCTCGTTGAAGATTGCGATGCCTAGGATCGCCACCCAGACCAGATGGAGGTAGGCAAAGGGCTGCACCGCGCTGGCCTCGGCCGCCTCGTAGCATTTGATCAGCAGCCAATGGCCAAAGGCACCGCTAACGCAAAGCGTCGCCATCCAGGCCCAATCCGCCTGTGCCATCGGCTCCCAAAACCACATGCCGACCAGCGTCATGGCAACGGCTCCGCTGACGCCGGTCCAGAAAAAGCTGGTGGCGGCGCTGTCTCGGCGCGCGGCATAGCGGGTGAGAAGCGAATAGACCGCAAACAAAAAGGCCGAGATCAACGGAATGATCGCCCAGGGGTTAAACACGCCGACCCCCGGTTGCAGGATGATCAGCACGCCGACACAGCCAACCCCGATCGCCGTCCAACGCCGCCAGCCCACGCTTTCACCCAGAACCGGGCCACTGAGAGCCGCGACCAGAAGGGGGTAGCAGATAAAGACCGCCATACTGTTTATCAGACCCAGCTTGGTGAAGCCGAAAACGGCGACACAGATCTCAGTCACCAGCAGAACGCCGCGAAAAATCTGCAGTTTCGGCTGGTCGGTGCGCGCCGCAGCCTTCAAGCCACCCGGAGCGCGCGCCGCCAATGCGATGACAAAAGCCGCGAAGAACCAATAGCGGACCATCACCACCATATAGGTGTTATACGTCCCCGCCAGATGGCGCGAGATCCCGTCCTGCAAGGCGAAAACCACTGTCGAGGCGACCATCAGCGCGATCCCGGCCGAGATATTGTTCTGCTGCGTCACGCCTTTACCGCCCGTGTCATATGCCGTTTGCGACCGTATCCGGGCGCGCGGGTGACTGCGAAACCGGCCTCCTCCAACCCGCGGCGGACAAAACCTGCTGCGGTGTAGGTGGCCGCGGTGCCGCCCGGTGCCGTGTGATCGGATACCTGCTGCATCAGATCCGCGCCCCAGAGTTCGGGGTTTTTGGCGGGCGAGAAGCCGTCCAGAAACCACGCATCGGCCTTGCCGATCCAGCCCGGCAGCGCTTGGCGAGCGTCGCCCTCGATCACCTCAAGGTGCAGCGTGTCGAACTGACAGGATCCGCCGCGCCATCGCGAAAGGAAGCGGTCGGCCCAGGGTTGCACCTCGGGGAAAGCGGCCAGGGCGCGCGCCATATCCTCGGGGGCCATGGGGAAGGCCTCAAAACTGGTGAACCGCAGCGGGGTGGTCTGGCCTGTGGCCTCCCACGCGGACCAGACGGTCAGCAGATTCAGGCCGGTGCCGAAGCCCAGTTCGGCAATATGAAACCCTGGCGCAAAGCGTGCGGGCAGGTCGTTGCCCGACAGAAAGACATGTCGCGTCTCCTCCAGCCCGTTCTGCAACGAGAAATAGGGGTCATCGAACTGGTCCGAAACCGGAATCCGGTCCTCTTTCCATGTCAATTCGGCGTGCTGGTCTGCCATCGGGGAATCCTGTAGCTAAGCGGCGCGACACTGAACAAGGACGAAGGGTTTGGCAATGGTCGATGTGACGGTACGCGGCGCTGGCATTTTTGGCCTGTCCATCGCCTGGACCTGCGCCAGACGCGGCGCGAAGGTGCAGGTTGTCGATCCCTTTGGCCCCGGCGCGGGCTCCAGCGGAGGGTTGGTCGGCGCCCTGGCCCCGCATGTGCCCGAGAACTGGAACGCCAAGAAAGCCTTTCAGTTCGACAGCCTGATCATGGCGGACCCCTTTTGGGCGCAGGTCGAAGCGACCGGAGGGGTCTCAGCCGGCTATGGGCGTCTGGGACGTCTGCAACCGATCATGGATGAGCGCAGCCTGCAGCTGGCGCACCAACGGCATGCCACCGCGCAAGAGCTCTGGCAGGGCCTGGCCGAGTGGCAGGTGCTCTCCACGTCGGAGGCAGGCCAATGGTGCCCACCCAGCCCGACCGGCTATGTCATCCACGACACCCTGACCGCGCGGATGCACCCGCGCAGGGCCTGTGCCGCGCTGGTTGCCGCGCTCTCGGTCATGGGGGTTGAGGTGGTTGGTGAGGCCCCGGACAAGGGCCATGTGCTACATGCAACAGGTGTCACCGGATTGCAGGAGCTCAGCCAGAGCTTCGGGAAAACCGTCGGCAATGGCGTCAAGGGACAGGCGGCCTTGCTGCGCTTTGATGCGGGCGCGGTGCCGCAGCTATTTGCCGACACGATCCATATCGTGCCGCATGCAGACGGCACGCTTGCCATCGGCTCGACCTCTGAGCGGGACTATGACGATCCGACCAGCACCGACGACGCGCTTGAGGATGTGATCGACCGCGCCACTCGCGCGGTTCCCGTGCTGCACGGAGCCGAGGTGATCGAGCGTTGGGCCGGTGTCCGCCCCCGCAGTAAAAGCCGCGCTCCGATGCTGGGCGCACACCCGCTGCACGACGGTCAGTTCATCGCCAATGGTGGCTTCAAGATCGGCTTCGGCATGGCTCCGAAAGTGGCCGAGGTGATGGCGGACCTCATGCTGGACGGTCGCGATGAAATCCCTTCGGACTTTCGGCCCGAAGCATCACTCTGACTGCGCCTCGGCCTGCATGCACTGTCGCCCGTCGGGGCCTCGAACCCACAGGTCTTTCCCATTGCGGCAGAGTGTGGCCGTCTCGAAATGCAAAAGCGGCGCGGTCGCCCGGAACGAAAAGCGCGTTAGCGGGCCGATCACCTCCTCAGCAAACAACATCAGCAGCTGCGCCAATAGCGGCCCGTGTACGACAAGCCCGCCATACCCTTCGACATCGCGCGCATAATCCAAATCGTAGTGAATCCGGTGGCCGTTGAAGGTAAGCGCGGAATACCGGAACAACAGGGTGCTGTCGAAACGCACCTCGCGGCGCTCCGTTTCGTCCCGACGCGCCACGGGCGGCGTTGGCTTCACCTCGTCCAGAACGGGATCTTCGCGATAGACCAAATCCTGCCATTCGGTGACGCAGAGCGCCCCGACCTGCCAGATCTCATGCTTAAGCGTGACAAAACCCAATGGCCCGGTGCGCCCGGTTTTGCGGCTCTGCTTCTCGAGAACTGAGTGCCGCTTGGCCTCTGCGCCTACCCGCAGGGGGGTGTGGAAGTGCAACCGCCCCCCGGCCCACATCCGACGCGGCAGGCCCATGTCCGGGATCAAGTCAATCCCGACCCGAGGATGCCCGTCACGCCCCAGATCAGATGGTGCACGCGGGGACCAGAAGTAAAGCTGATGAAAGAACGGTGGCAACGCGGAACCGGCCGAGACCGTAGGCTCCAACCCCAGCGCAACCTGCAAGGCCGCCGCCCGGGCAGGGTCCATCACATCGCTTTGCAGATCCCCCTGCATACCGAATCCGCCTAAAGAAGCTCGACCTCGGCCCGCAGCTTTTGCATCAACGCATGAATGGTCTTTTCATAACGCTCACTTGTCAGCCGTCCCCCGTCATCAAACGCGTTGGAGCTGTCGGCCAGATGGACCTCGGGACCTTGCAGAATACGCGGCTGGAACGGCACCATATAGGCGCGCAGGATCATTTGTGCGCGCTCCCCTCCGGCCCGACCCGCTGCGGCGGACATCACCGCAACCGGCTTGTCGGCCCAAGGGTTGCCCGACGTGCGGCTGACCCAGTCCAGAGCATTCTTCAGCACGCCCGACGGCCCCTTGTTGTATTCCGGTGTGGAGATAATCACCGCATCCGCTTGCGCGATCTGGTCAGCCAGCATTTGCACGGCGGCCGGGATGCCATCACCCTCTTCCAGATCCCCATCATAGAGGGGCAGGTTCAGATCCGCTTCGACAAAGCTGGCAGGATCAAAAAGGCGTGCCGCCTCGCGCAGAAGCTTACGGTTTGTTGCTGACTGACGCAGGGAACCGGACAGGCCAAGAAGGGTCGGTTGGGACATTGCGGGAAACTCCGTTTCAGTGTTTCCCAATAGGTAGACCGAGACGCGCCCGATCCAAACCCCATTTCTTGCACAGACTGTGCGCGCAAAGGGGCAGCCCGAAGGCCGCCCGAAATGCATATAGGATTACGAGTTCGCGCTGGGTACGATCACGATCTCGACCCGGCGGTTCTGCGACTTCCCTTCCGGTGTTAGGTTTGAGGCAACCGGGTTATCTTCACCGCGCCCGATGGTGACGATCCGGCTGTAGTTCACACCGTTCGCCTGAAGGACGTCTGCAACCGCATTGGCGCGACGCTCGGACAGGCCTTGGTTATAAGAAGCCTCGCCATCACTGTCGGTGTGACCGATGATCTGCACGTTGGAGTTCGGATAATTCACGAGGTTCTGACCAACCCGCACCAGATCGGCGCGCAAGGCCGGGCGGACCGTCGCACTGTCGGTATCAAACGTGATGTCATTGGGAACGGTCACAATCAGCCGGTCGCCCGCATTGACGATGGTGATCCCGTCATTGGCCAGTTGCTGACGCAATTCTGCGGCCTGTTTATCAAGCTGGTTGCCGATCAGGCCTCCGCCAGCTGCACCGATGGCTCCGCCCGCTACCGCGCCCAAAAGAGGGTTCGAATTATTCGCGATTGCGCCGACACCAGCACCGACTAAACCACCCAAAACTGCGCCCTGCTTTGCATTCTGATTCGGATCGGCGGGCAGGTTTAACGTGCCCGGATCGGTACAGGCCGCCAAAGCCATGGCCGAGCATAGCCCGGTTGCCAGAAAAAACTTGGAAATCGTCATGGTATCACCTTCTGCTCCGGCCCCCGTTGATCGGGTTTGCCTTGTTGCAGGCCAGTATATCACGGCAGCCTTGCGCAGGCTCAAGCAACAAAGCGGTGAAGTCGGCGATTCCCCGCCCATAGCGGCTCAGGCGGTTTGCGGGGCCGGATCTTTGCCCTCCTGCTCGTTCCACAAATCCCGGAGCGAACTGCCTTGGCCCCGGAAACTTTGGCCCGTGTCTTCACAGGCCCAGATACGGTCCGTCCGGAAATGCCGGAACCCGCCCCGCAGCTCGCACCACCCGGCCAGCATCGTACATTCGATGTGGTAGACCAAAGCCACAGGCCGAATGACCCGTTCCGAGCGTTCGCCCGCACCGTTGACATAGGTGATGCGCAGTTTCTGCTCGGCCCGTATCGCTTCGCGGTAACTGGCCACAGGGATGCATCCTTTCGCGGGATCATCAACCGGCGCACCCCAGGTCGAGACCTGCAGCCAATCGGCAGGACAATGGAGCGCGTCGATCTTGTCACAGATGCGCCGCGCTGCCCGTTGCAGATGACTGTCCCCGGTGCGCGCCAGCATCGACAGCCCAACCCACAGCGCCTCAACCTCTTCGGCGTCAAAATTCAGCGGTGGAAGATCATAGCCGCGCCGCATCAAATAGCCCACACCTGCCTCCCCCTCGATCGGTGTGCGCTGGGCCTGTAGCTCGGCGATATCGCGGTAGACCGTGCGCGTGGAGACCTCGAGCTTTTCGGCCAGTTGATCAGCCGTCACGGGCGCATCTGCGGCCCTGAGCATCTGGATGATTTCGAACAACCGGGTCGAGCGGCTCATGTCGGGGTCTCCTGTCAAACTGCTGACAGCCTAGCACATCCCCCTGACAAGGGGGTGTCAGGAGTGGTGCGCGAGATTGGGTCAAATTTCAAAAACCCGGAGGCCCAATATGCCCAGTCTGGACAACCATGTTCTGATGCACCTGAAACTTGAACGCTGGTCGCAGGATCACACGCTTCGCGCCTATGAGATCGAGCGTGAACTAGCCGCAGATCGACACCGCGCACAACCCGCGCGCCGCAAACGTTCGCGGCGGTTTTCCCTCGGGAACCTGAAATTGCTGTGGACCAACGTGGCCTGAACCTAGAAATCCGCCTTGGCACGAAACTTCATTGCCACGCCGCCCTCGGGGCTTTTCAGGCGCAATTCCTCGGAATGCAGCATGAGGCGTGGGAAATCGCGCGCTGCGCCTTCGGCGTAAAACGGGTCACCCAAAATCGGGTGGCCCAAGGCCAGCATGTGAACGCGCAACTGATGCGAGCGACCGGTTTTCGGAAACAGACGCATGCGCGTCGTATCCCCTTCGTATTTGACGACACGCCAATCGGTAACTGCCTGCTTGCCCGTGTCATGACACACCATCTGACGCGGTCGGTTCGGCCAGTCGACGATGAGCGGCAGATCAACCGTCCCCGTTTTGCCCTCAACCCTCCCCCAAACGCGGGCAATGTAGGTTTTGCGGGTTTGGCGCTGCTCGAACTGCATGCTCAGATTGCGTTGCGCGTGGGGTGTCTGCGCAAAGACCATCACGCCCGAGGTGTCCCGGTCCAACCGATGCACCAGCAGGCCCTGCGGAAACACCGCCTGCACGCGGGTCAACAGGCAATCCGCCAAATGCGCACCCCGCCCCGGCACCGACAACAAGCCCGAGGGCTTGTTCACCACAATCAGTTGCGCATCTTCATGCAGCACATCCAGCGGTGTCTGGGGGGGATCGTAAGTCTCGCTCATGCCCGCGTGCCTATCCCACAGCGCCACTTCCCGCAACGTCGTCCTTGCGTGCGGCGCGCGTATCGTGAACCGTTGAGGCAAAGAGGGGAGAGGACATGCATCCAACAATCGAACGCATGCAAGAGGTTGTCGCCAAAGCGGACGAAGCCCTCATTCACGAGCTTTTGGCCGAGGACGTCCGCTTCATGCCGCCCACCTACTACAGCACATGGACCGGCCGCGCGCCGGTTGCGGCGGTGTTGGGCCATGTGGGCAAGGTATTTTCCAACTTTCGCTACCGGCGGATCATGGGCAGCGGCAATGACTGGGCGCTGGAGTTTCAATGCAAGGTCGGAGATCTGGATGCGGTCGGCGTGGACCTGATCACACTGAACGACGACGGATTGATCCAGCAATTCGAGGTCGTCATGCGCCCTCATAAGACCATTGGTGCCCTGCGTGAAGCGATGATGGCCCGTGTGATGACCGACCCGCGGTTTCTGGAATTCAAATCCGCCCTGAGCTAATCATGTCAATTCCGCTTGCCGCTGATCAGATACTGCGTGTGCCCCTGCTGCCAGTTCTGGCGGCTCAGGGCTTGGCTGTACGCCGCAAGGCCCAGTTGCTGCCGGAACCAATCGGTCCACGCGAGGGGCGAACGGGCCGTGGGCCTCGCCTGCGCCTGTTGATTGCGGGCGACAGTTCTGCCGCCGGCGTCGGCGCGGGCACACAGGATCAGGCGCTGTCGGGCCATTTGGTCAAACACTTGGCGCGGCATCACTCGGTCGAATGGCGGCTTGAGGCGACAACCGGACACACGACCCGAGATACGCTCGAGAGGTTGCAAACGATTGAAGGCACATACGATGCGGTCGTCACCGCGCTCGGCGTAAACGACGTGACCCGAGGCGTGACCTACGCCCGCTTCGTCGAACGGCAAAACCAGTTGGCCAGGATATTGACCCAACGCTTCGGTGCGCGACGCGTTGTGGTGACAGCAGTGCCACAGATGAATCGGTTTCCGTCCCTGCCCCATCCTTTGGCATGGGTATTGGGTCGACAATCCGAGCGCCTGGATCGTGGTCTGCAACAGGTCGTTGCCGCCCATCCGCAACTCCGACACTTGTCGCTGGATTTACCGGATGATCCGGCACTGGCTGCACCGGATGGATACCACCCCAGCCCCAAAACCTACGCGATTTGGGCTGAAAGCGCCGCGCGTCTTCTGCTTCAGGCCTGAGCCCTCGCCTGTCGGATCATCGGGATCGAATACACCACAAGCGCCGCCCAGATCAGAGGAAAGGCAATCATACGGCCCCGGTCAATCTGTTCTCCGAACACGGCAACTGCGGTTATGAAGATCATGGTGGGCGCGATGTATTGCAGGATACCCATCGTCGACAGCCTGACGAGCTTGGCCCCATTGGCATAGACCAGCAAAGGCACCGCCGTCACGACACCAGCGCAGGACAATAGGAACGTATCCGATGCCAACACCCCGAAATGCCCAGTCCCCTGCACCCCCAGCCACGTCACATAGGCAATCGCGGGAATCAAAAGGATCAGAACCTCAAGCAAAAACCCCTGATTGGGTCCAATCGGCAGAGACCTTTTGAAGAAGGCATAGAACCCCCAGCTCACCATCAAACCCAGCGCCGCCCAAGGAAGACGCCCCGCCTCGACCACCAGAACCAAAACGCCCAAAGCTGCCAGCCCGACAGCAACCAGTTGCATGCGCGTCAGAGGTTCTCGCAGCAACACAGCGCCCAAGGCGATGCTGAACAAAGGGTTGATATAATACCCGAGCGCCGCATCCAACGCATGACCGGTTGAGATCGCCCAGACATAAATCGCCCAGTTCACCGAGATCAGCGCCGCCGTCAAAGCCGCCATTCCCAACATCTTAGGATTGCCCAACGCCGCCCTAAGATCTCGGGTCCGCCCCAGAATGACCAGCAGAAGCCCCGCCACCGGCACCGACCAGATGACACGATGCGCCACAACCTCGACCGGGCCAATATGGCTGAGGGCTTTCATATAGAGAGGCAGGAAACCCCACATGACATAGGCAGAAACCGCCAGCACAAACCCTTTTGGAGTGTCCGCATTCTGTGAAGGTGAGGAGGCAGTCGTCACGGGAAATCTCCGACAAGTGTCGGACCCATTTACGGCAGTTTCTGAAGGGTTGAAAACTCTGAAAACGGTGAAGTCGCACATAACGAATTGTGATGGGTCGACTTCGAAACCGCGTTTTTAGCGAGGCTCTGCCTCGCGCTCCGGGATATTTTTAGCCAGATGAAGACTGGATCCCTTGCTTCATCTGGCCCTAAATATCCCGGGGGAGTCGCGGCTTGCCGCGGCGGGGGCAGAGCCCCCTGATCTGCGGCTCAGACCTTCACGCGCTCGGACTTGGGATCATACATAGGCTTCAAAGACGCCTCGGCCTTCACTTTGACACCGCAAACGTCGATCTCGTAGCTCGACCCCAGCACATCCACAGCTTTTTCGCCTTCGCACGGCACATAGCCCAGACCGATAGCGCCACCCAGCGTGTGTCCGTAGTTGCCCGAACTCAGGTAGCCGACATATTCACCATCGCGCACAATAGGTTCGTTGTGGAACAAAAGCGGCTCGGCGTCGGTCAGCTTGAACTGCACGAGACGGTTTTTGGGCCCGCTCTCTTTGCGTGCAATCACGGCTTCGCGGCCGATGAAGTCACAGCCCTTGTCGACCTTCACGGCAAAACCAAGCCCGGCATCAACCACGTGGTCTTCACAGGTGATGTCATGCCCAAAGTGACGAAAGCCCTTTTCGATGCGGCAGCTGTCCATCATGTGCATACCGCACAGCTTTAGACCCATATCCTGCCCGGCTGCGTGCAGCGTCTCGAAGGCATGTCCTGCCATGTCAGAAGAGACATAGATCTCCCATCCCAGCTCTCCCACATAGGTGACGCGATGCGCGCGGGCGAGGCCCATGCCAAGCTCGATCTCTTGCGCGGTACCAAATGGGTTGGTCGCGTTTGAGAAATCGTTGGGCGAGACTTTCTCAAGCAAAGCACGCGCGTTCGGTCCCATGATGGCCAGGACGCCTTCGCCGGCGGTCACATCGGTGATGACCACGTTGAAGTTGCCTGCATGGCGCTGCATCCATGTTTGATCTGACAGACGGGTCGCGGCTGGCGTGACGACCAGATAGGCAGTTTCGGTCAGGCGGGTCACGGTTACGTCGGCCTCGATCCCGCCGGTGCGGTTCAGGAACTGGGTGTAAACAATCTTGCCATTCGGCACCGAGTAGTCGCCACCGCCGATATAGTTCATGAATGCCTCGGCATCCGGACCTTCAACGCGGATTTTGCCGAAGGAGGACATGTCATACATGCCGACATTTTCGCGTACGGCGCGGTGTTCTGCGGCAGAGTTTTCGAACCAGTTCTGACGCTTCCAGCTATATTGGTATTCGCGTTCCTGACCTTCATTCGCGAACCAGTTGGCGCGTTCCCAACCGGCCAGTTCCCCCATGACCGCGCCTTGCTCCAGCAGGTGATGGTGGAACGGAGTTCGCCGTACCCCGCGTGCGGTGGCTTTCTGACGATACGGGAAGTGATCGGCGTAGAGCAGGCCCAGAGTCTCTTTCGAGCGCTCGAACAGGTACTGCTTGTTGCCTTGGAAGGGCTGCATCCGGCTTATGTCGACATCGCCCAGATCAAACGGCTTCTCACCGCTGTCCATCCATTCGGCCAGCGCCATGCCCGCGCCACCGGCCGACTGGATACCGATCGAGTTGAAGCCTGCCGCAACCCAGACATTGTCCATCTCGGGTGCAAGACCCAAGTGATAAGCATCATCGGGAGTGAAAGATTCAGGTCCGTTGAAGAAGGTATGAATCCCGGCTTCGGCCAGCATCGGCATACGGTTCACCGCCGCTTCGAGGATTGGTTCAAAATGATCGAAATCCTCTGGCAGTTGATCGAACTCAAAGCTATCGGGGATACCATTCATGCCCCAAGGCTTGGCATTCGGTTCAAAGGCACCCAGCAGGATTTTGCCCGCGTCTTCTTTGTAGTAGGCGCATTCATCCGGAACGCGCAGAACTGGCAGCTGAGTCAGGCCGTCAATGCCCTCGGTCACAATGTAGAAATGCTCGCAAGCATGCAGCGGGACGTTCACGCCCGCCATGCGACCCACTTCGTGGCCCCACATCCCGGCGCAGTTCACCACCATATCGCATTCGATATGGCCCGAGGCGCTGCCATCGTCGGCAACCCAGTCGACGCCGGTGACCTTACGCCCTTGCTTGACGACATCGGTGACCTTCACGCGCTCTTTGACAATGCCACCGCGCTGGCGCGCGCCCTTGGCCAGCGCCAGCGCGATATTCGCCGGGTCACCCTGCCCGTCCAGCGGCAGATACACAGCCCCTTTGACGTCTTCGATATTGAGATGCGGATACAGCTCGGCCACGCGCTCGTTCGAGATCTCTTCGACCTCGACCCCAAAAGCGCGGGCCATGGCGGCTTGGCGGTAGATCTCTTCCTTGCGTTCTTCGGTCAGCGCGACAGTGATCGAACCGCAGCGTTTGAAGCCCGTCGCCACACCGGTTTCTTCCTCGAGCGAGCCATAGAGTTCCTGACTGTACTTCGCCAGCTTGGTCATGTTCGCCGTCGCGCGCAGCTGCGCAATCAGACCAGCCGCATGCCAGGTTGTACCACTGGTCAGTTGCTTGCGCTCAAGCAGCACAACATCTTTCCAGCCCTTCTTGGTCAGGTGATAGGCAACCGAGCATCCGATCACGCCGCCGCCGATAATGACCACGCGGGCCTTGCTGGGAAGATCAACCATAGTGAAGACTCCGTTCGTTCAGGTTTGTCCCTGAATGGCATGAAAAATCGGCGCGAAATCCATCAAAAACGTCATCGCATCCGCAAAAATCATCTCTGCGCGGCTTGTCTCTTTTGTTGGCGCATTACAAAGGGCGTCACACCGAAAAAACTCCGGTAAACAGATGAGAACCCGTTCGGGAAGCCGCAGGCCAAGCCTATTTCGCGCACGCTCATGGTGGTGTTCAGCAAGAGGTTGTTCGCCTTGGCCAGTCGCATTTCACGATAGAATCCGTTGGGTGTGGTGCCGAAGAACGCCTTGAACTTCCGCTCCAGCGACCGGTTCGAGATGCTCAGGCTGTCCACGAGGTCCTGGATCGGCAAAGGGTCTTCGATGTTGGCCTGCATCAGCTTGATGCACTGATCCAGTTTCTTGTCCCCAGTTGCGGTGTTTTTTGCTCCCGAGAACGGTTGCATCGACGAAAAATCGCGGATGTTTTCATGCAGCATGACATCCGCCACGGTCAATTGCGTGGGCCCCGAGATATGCCGCCCGATCACGACCAGTGCGATATCGGTGGTGGCCCCCATACCTGCACAGGTGACAACTGCGCCGCGCTCGGTTGCGATGGACAGTTTCGCTTCGAACCGCGCGCCGCGTTCACGCAGGAATGAGGCGTTTTCCCAATGGGTTGCGAGATCAGCGGTGCCCTGCTCGTCAATATACCGGCTTGCCGCTTCTGCCAGCAAAAACACCTGCGCGCCGCGATAGGTATAGTTCGACACCACACGGCCCAAAGACAGATCAGGGTGATCCGGGTTCGAATTGCCGATCACAAACAGATAAGTGGCATCGGGTTGGGTAGGCACGGTTTCGGTCTGCACCGTCGCGTCGCTGCTGCTTGCCACCGGACCGCCACGCAGGGATCGGTAGGTATAGGTGAACGGCGGTGTTGCAGACACCCGATTGGAAATCCGCAGAACATCCACCAGCGACGCGAGTTCCAGCAGCACAAAGCCCGGCGCGACCAGAATGTCGAAATGCACGGGACTGGTCTGACGCGTGTCGGAGGCTGGCGATGGTGTCTCGGACATACCGTTCCCTTGTCGGTTCAGACGATCCGATGACCGGCTGATTCCAGGCGACGCGCGAGGGCCTCGATATGATCCGGGCCGATCTCGCAGCATCCGCCAATGATTGTTGCGCCTTGCTCGACCCAGACCATCGCGTGGTCGGCATAGGCCTCGGGGCTGAGATCGTGGCGCTGTGCGAGACTATCAACCGTGGGGGCGTCTTGCAAAAACCCCTCGGCGATATGGGTGAAGCCGTTGGCATAGGCGCCGTAGGGCAGCCCCATCCCTGACAAAATCTCAAGCCCGGCTGGAACCGCTTCGGGGCGGGTGCAGTTGATCAGCACGGCTTGCGGATTGTAACGCTCGACCAAGGGGGCAATCTGATCCAACGGCTCGCCGGATCGCAGACGCGTTCCGTCTTCGTCCATCGGAGACAGGGCCAGCCACACAGGTTTCCCGCAGCCAGCAGTGCCCCTCAGGGCGCCTTCGGCCTCCATCACCGACGAGACGGTTTCGATCAGGATCAGGTCCACACCATCCCCCATAAGCGCGACCAGTTCAGCGAATTTGCGTCCGGCCTCCTCCGGATCAGGCTCAAGATCGGGTCTGTAGGAGGCCAATAGCGGCCCTAGCGCCCCAGCGATGCGCCCTCCGTTTCCTGCGCGCGCCAGATCGGCCTGAGACACGGCGGTGTGGATCAATTGCGCCAACTGGTCCTCGATCCCTTCGCGCACAAGGCGCGAGCGGTGGACGGCATAGGTGTTCGTCGTCGCAACAGTAGCCCCGCGCCGGAAGTATTCGGCATGAACATCGCGCACCAATTCCGGTTGATCGATCATCACCCGCGTCGACCAGAGCGGCGTCGGTTGCTTGCCGCTGCGCTTGACCAGCTCCTGCCCGATCGAGCCATCTAACAGAGTAATTTCGGCCATGTCATAAACTCCTTACGGGATCAGCACCAGTTTCCCCGGCAACGCTTTGGATTGGAAATCCTCTTGTGCCTTGGCAATATCCCTTAGGGGATAGGTACGGGAAATCAAAGGCTTGATCCGACCGGCATTCATCAGCTCAACCAGACGGCCAAACACCTCGGGCGACTGTTGGGTGCAGCCGTGAATGGTGATATCGCGCAGGTAGATGTCGCGCAGATCGGCCTGCACCATTGGGCCTGCAATCGCGCCTGATACAGCATAGTGCCCGCCAGGTTTCAGGGCCAGCACGAGGCCCGCCCAGGTCGGGCCGCCAACCACGTCGATCACGACGTCGAACATATCTGCAGGCAACGCAGCATCGCGATCAAAGGTCTCAACCGCGCCTTGGGATTTCACAACCTCGGCCTTGGCGGCACCGGTTATGCCCCAGACGGACGCGCCGCGCAGGCGGGCCAGTTGCACTGCCGCCAGACCAACACCCCCCGAAGCCCCCGTGATCAGCACCTTGTGGCCAGCGGTGACCCCGGCGCGGGTCAAAAGGTTCTCGGCCGTGCCAAAGGCGCAGGGAATGGCCGCGATCTCGGTGTCTAACAGGGGCGAGGCAGAGACATCGTAAAGATCATACGCCTCGACCAGACAGTATTGGGCAAAGGCGCCATCAATCTCAGAGCCTAAGGCAATAAACCCCTGTGGATGGCCAGGTCGCGGGCGCGGCAGATTGATCGGGCAGGTCACGCGCTGACCGGGTTGAAACCCTGAACCCGGACCGACCGCTTCGACAATGCCGCACAGGTCGCCGCCTTGAATTCGAGGGAACTGTAGCGCACCGCCCCACCCTCCGGCGTCGACATCCTGATCGACGTCATCGGTGGCCCCGGTCACGTCCGAGGAGTACCACCCGACCCGCGTATTGATATCGGTGTTGTTGACCCCGGCAGCTGCGACGCGGACCAGAACCTGCCCGGGACCGGGCGTTGGAACGGGAATATCCTCGCGCCACTGCAACGCCTCCGGCCCGCCGTGATGGGTGAGGTAAACGCCGGACATATGTGCAGGGATCGTCATTTCAGCCTTCCGATTTGGACTTTGGTGAAAGGCAGACTGGGGCCCGCCATGGGCCCCAGCTTGGAGTTTTGTGCCAATTTGGCAATCCCCAAAGGGATCAGGCGCGCAGACGCTCGTTGGCGGGATCCCAGAGCGGCTGGTCTTCCTGAACAACGGCACGGTACTTCTGGCCGTAGATCTCAACTTCAAGCTCTGTGCCCGGGTTTGCGACGTCGGTCTTGACCATGCCCAACGCGATGGACTTGCCAACGCGATAGCCCCATGCACCCGAGGTGGTCTCGCCTACGATCTGATCGCCCTGCCAGATGCAGGACATGTAAGGCGCGTCGCAATCGCCTGCGTCCACTGTCAGCGTGACAAAGGACTTCTTCACGCCCTGCTGCTTTTCGTTCAGGATCGCGGCCTTGCCGGGGAAGTCCTGCGGTTTGTCCAGTTTGACGAACCGCTCCAGCCCGCCTTCCAGCAGCGAGTAGTCGGTCGACAGATCGCCCTTCCACGCACGGTAGCCTTTCTCGATACGCAGCGAGTTCAGGGCGTACATGCCGAACGGCGTGGCACCCGCATCGAGGATCGCCTCGTAGATGGCTGGCATGTCTTCGTTGAGGGCGTGAACCTCCCACCCCAGCTCTCCGGCGAAGGAGACGCGGATCAGGAAGGCTGGTTTGCCCGCCACGGTCGCGGACTGATGCGTCAGCCAGCCGGTGGACAGATCCGCATTGCTGAGGCCCGAGAGTATCTCGCGCGATTTCGGGCCGGTCACGATCAGCGTGTCGCGGGTGGTGGTGACGTCCTCGACAGAAACGCTGGAGGGCATGGCGGACATCAGGATGTCGCGGTCGTGCCACTGCGCGGTGGCAGCAGTGATCATCACGAACTCATCCTCGCCCAGACGGATACAGGACATCTCGGTCAGGATACGGCCACGGTCGTCCGAAATGTAGACGAGGTTGATGCGGCCAATCTTGGGCAGACCACCGGTGATCAGGCCACGCAGAGCTTCGGCCGCTCCTTCACCTTTGACCATGAAACGCGAGAAGCCCGGCAGGTCCAGCACGCCGCAATTGTCGCGGACGGCTTCGCACTCTTCCTTGATGCGCTGCTCCCACGGGCCCGAGCGTCCCCATGTATGCGTAGCCTCTAGCGAGGTGTCGTCGCCCGGCTTGGCAAACCAGTTGGCACGTTCCCAGCCGTTATAGGCCCCCATGACACCGCCGAGTTCTTTGACCTTGGCATGGACTGGCGACAGCTTCTTGTCGCGCGCAGCAGGCCATTCATGGTGCGGGAAGTGCATGGCGTATTCGTTGCCGTAGACCTCCATGCCCTTCTGGTTGCAGTAGTCCTGATCGGTGTAGTCGGTGTAGCGGCGCGGATCGACGGCCCACATATCCCACTCGGTGTGGCCATCGACGATCCATTCGGCCAGCACTTTGCCTGCACCGCCGCCCTGCGCGATGCCGAAGGTAAAGCTGTGCGCTTCAAACGCGTTTTTCACGCCGGGCATTGGGCCGATCATCGGCAGACCGTCCGGCGCGTAAGGGATCGGGCCGTTAATCACGCGACCAACGCCCGAGGTTGCCATCAGCGGCACCCGCTCCATCGCGTCGGTGACGATGTCTTCGATCCGGTCGAGATCATCGTTCCAAAGCTGGAAGCTGAAATCCTCGGGCATCGGATCGTCTTCGGTCATCCAATGGCCCTTGCAGTTGGGCTCATAGGGACCGAGGTTGAAGCCGTTCTTTTCCTGACGCAGGTAGTACGAGATATCCACGTCGCGCAGCAGAGGCAGCTTGCCGCCGTTTTCCTTCGACCACGCCTCAACCTCGGGGACTTCATCGGTCAGCAGGTACTGGTGGCTCATGACCATGGCAGGCACCATGCGGCCGCCATAGGGTTTGAACATCTCACCCACGCGCTGCGCGTAGTATCCGGCTGCGTTGACAACGTAGTCACAAGCGATGTCGCCCTTTTCGGTGTGAACGGTCCAAGTGCCGTCATCGTGTTGCGTTGCATCGGTGGCCGGGCAGAATCGGATGATTTTTTGGCCCAGATCACGCGCGCCTTTGGCGAAGGCTTGCGTCAACTGCGCCGGGTCGATATCACCATCGGTCGGGTCGTATAGCACGCCCTCAAGGTCATGGGTTTCGAGGAATGGGTAGCGCTCTTTCGCCTGCTCTGGGGTCCACATCTCCATCGGGATGCCCTGGTACAGACCCATCGACATCGCGCGTTCGAATTCCTGCATGCGCTCTTTACTGTGCGCCAAACGGATCGACCCCGAAACGTGGTAGTTCATCGGATAGTCGACCTCTTCGGCCAGACGCGAATACAGCTCGGTCGAATAGCGCTGCATGTTCATGATCGCCCATGACGTCGAGAAGGTCGGCACGTTACCCGCCGCGTGCCATGTAGACCCCGCAGTCAGTTCGTTCTTTTCCAGCAGAACGCAGTCTGTCCAGCCCTTCTTCGCCAGATGATACAGGGATGAGCAGCCGACAACGCCGCCACCGATGATGACCACACGGGCCTTGGTTGGAAAATCACTCATGTGTTTTGATCCTCTGTTACTGTGCCCGCTGGGGCAGATCGTCTGAGATGTCGTAGTAGTCACCCTTGTCCGCGACAAAGATGTGCTTTGAGAGTTTCAGGCCCGTTGGTTCGCTGAGCGCCCCCATCGAGACCGAAATCGTGTCTTCTTCATTGTGCTGCCAGAACAGGAATGAGCCGCACGCGCTGCAGAACCCACGCCGGGCGGTCTCTGAGGCGCGGAACCAACGCAGCGTGTCACTGGCGGTGAAGTTTAGGTTGTCCTGATGTGTTGAGGTCGATGACCAGACATGACCGGATTGTTTGCGGCACTGACCGCAATGACAGGCAGAGGGGGGCGAGAGGTCTCCGTCAATCGTAAACGCGACTTTGCCGCAAAGGCAGGATCCCGTCTGCATGTAGCTACCCCCTTGCTGCGGGCGCAGAGCTGGCACCCAGCAACACGCCATAGATGATGAAACAGGTTGCCATGATCCGGCGGACCCAGATATTGAACACAGCGCCCAACGCCGCCTTGCCCATCAGCGCGCCCAACAGGGTGAAGCCGGTATAGCTGAGCGTCGTGATGATCAGAGCGGTCGGCATGATCACCCCCATCTGCTGCCAGATCGGCACGTCGGGCTGCACGAATTGCGAAAAGGCCGCCAGATAGCCAGCAACGCTTTTTGGATTGATTGTCGCCACCGCCAGCGCATGCAGATAGACATGCTGCGCCGGGCGTTCAGTGGCAGGCGCCGGCCGTTTCGCGTTGATCCATCCGCGAATACCGACCCAGATCAAGAACCCCGCCCCGATCAGTTTGGCAATGAAGAAGGCGGTAGGTGAGGCTGCGATCAAGGCCGTTACACCCAATGCCGACAAGATCAGAAACGCGCTGGCCTGTGTCAGGATCGCAAGCACACCGAGCATCGCCTTGGGGAAAGGCAAGCTCATACCGTTTGAAATACAATTGACGGCATTCGGCCCCGGAGTGGTGACGAACACCACCCAGAACAGCGCGAATATGGTCCAGGCCTCAAAGCTCATCAGTATACCGGAGGTGCAATGACCCAAATGGCCACGGCGGGCTCATCATAGGGGTTTGCCCATTGATAGGGTTCGTGCTTGATGCGGAAACTGTCACCCGGCCCGACCGTGAAGTGCCGCGCACCGATCGTCAGGTCCAATTGGCCCGAAATCATATATCCGACCTCCTGTGTAGGTCGGTCAGCGGGTTTTTGCATTTTGGATCGGGGTTCAAAGGTGGAATGCACCATCTCGAAATCATCGGTCAGATCCGGTGAAAGCAGTTCTTCGATCAGACCTTCCTCGCCTGAACCCATCGGGCGTCGTGACACGGCGCGAACCACATAACCTTGCTCCTCGACCGGAGCGGCGGAATGCGAAAACAGCATCGACATGGGAACGCCCAGACATTCCGCGATCTGACGCAGGTCCGAGATTGAAGGGTCGGACATGTCCCTTTCGACCTGACTCAGCCACCCGACCGAGCGGTTCAGGCGGTCGGCAATTTCAGTCAGCGTCAAACCCCTTGCCTTGCGCAAGGCCCGCAAGTCCGCTCCGAGCGTCGCGCGCTGAGGGGTTTGCGTGTTCAAAGCCAGACTCCGATTCTCGTGAAATTCGTTTTGCGTTTTTCACGATGCCTCAGTTTCGTGAAATTTCAAAGCATTTTTTCACGGCAAATCGTAGGTCAGCGACCAAACCCAAGTAACACAAGGATTTAGTTAGGGTTGCAGCTAGGCGGAGAACACGTTCTGAAGAATTTTGGTCAGTTCGGACGCGTCCACATCCGTGAAAGCATCCGGCTGGTCGCTGTCGATGTCAAACACGGCAATAACGGCGCCCGAGGCATCGCGCACCGGCAAAACAAGCTCTGACCTTGTGGAAGACGCGCAGGCGATATGACCCGGAAAGGCATCCACATCCGGAACCAGCTGCACCTCACCCGTGCGCGCGGCTGCGCCGCACACGCCGCGATCGAACGGGATGACCAGACAACCGTGACCGCCTTGATACGGGCCGATTTTCAGCATGCCCGGTTCGGTGACGCGGTAGAACCCCGTCCAGTCAAAGCGATTGTCGGCGTGATGCACCTCACACGCAACGGTCGCCATCAAGGAGATCTGATCGGTTTCGCCTTCGGTCAGCGAGGCGATGGTTTTGGCAAGGGTGTCATAGTCGACGGTCATATTAGCGTTGCTCCGATCCGGGTCTTGGGGGGGCGACGCCCCCAGTCCCCGGAGTATTTGCAAAAGCTCAGTGGGTCAAACGCGTTCGATGGCGATCGCCGTGCCCTCTCCGCCACCGATACAGATCGCAGCGATCCCACGTTTCAGGTCGCGTTTTTCCAAAGCGTTTAGAAGGGTGACCATGATCCGGGCGCCCGATGCGCCGATTGGGTGGCCCAGGGCGCAGGCTCCGCCATTGACGTTGAGCTTGTCGCCCGGCAGGCCCATTTCGTGCATGAAAGCCATAGGGACAACGGCGAAGGCCTCATTCACCTCCCACAGGTCCACATCATCTTTGGTCCATCCCAGTCGCTTTAGCAGCTTTTGCGCCGCAGGAACCGGAGCGGTTGTGAACAGGCCCGGGGCCTGCGCATGGCTGGCGTGGCCCAAAACGCGTGCACGGACGGTTAGTCCTTTCGCCTCAGCGGCGTCGGCCGAGGCCAGAACGAGAGCAGCCGCTCCGTCGGAAATGGAAGAGGAGTTTGCCGCCGTCACCGTGCCATCCGGACGGAAGGCTGGTTTCAGCGTCGGGATTTTCTCGGGCCGGGCGGATTTGGGTTGCTCATCAGCATCGAGCACCAACGCCCCCTTGCGGGTTTGCAACGTAAACGCGGCAATTTCCCCATCAAATGCGCCACTGTCCTGCGCCGCCAGAGCGTTCGAAAGCGATCGAAGTGCGTATTCATCCTGCGCCTCGCGGGTGAACTGATAGGTCTCGGCGCAGTCTTCGGCAAACGTTCCCATCAGGCGGCCTTTGTCATAGGCATCCTCAAGCCCGTCCAGAAACATATGATCCACAACCTGCCCGTGCCCGATCCGCGCACCGCCGCGCATCTTGGGCAGCATGTAGGGCGCGTTCGTCATACTCTCCATCCCGCCCGCGATCATGGTATCGGTATGGCCCAAAGCGATCTGATCAAAGGCGATCATGGCGGCCTTCATACCCGAGCCACACATCTTGTTGAGGGTCGTGGCGGGCACCTCTTCACCCAATCCGGCGGCAAATCCCGCCTGACGCGCCGGGGCCTGACCCTGCCCCGCCGGAAGCACGCAGCCCATCAGAACTTCGTCGACAGTCTCCGCACCTGCCTGCTGCAAGGCGGCACGAATCGCGGTTCCGCCAAGTTCCGCTGCAGGAATGCCATCGAACATGCCCTGGAACCCACCCATAGGTGTACGGGCCGCGCCTGCGATCACTACGTCTTTCATCAGAAATCCCTCCTCTTGCCGGAACTTGAATACCGAATGGTAAGATTTGCCGTCTAGCGTATTTCTACGACGCAATTTCAGCTGAAAAGGGCGGTCAATCATGGGGCTGACCAGCACAACAACCGACGCGGCTCAGATCATCACCGTTCATTCGGAACGGATAGATGCGGCCATCGCGATCCAGTTCAAGGAAGACATGCGCCGCGAAACAGAAACCGACGCAGCTCGCATCGTTCTGGATCTAGCGGGCGTGGAATTCATTGATTCAAGCGGATTGGGGGCCATCGTCGCCTCGATGAAACAAATCGGAAGCGAGCGCCGGCTGGATCTGGCCGGGCTGCAACCCGTGGTCGAAAAAGTGTTTCGTCTGACACGAATGGACACCGTTTTCAGGTTGTTCGATTCCCTCGACGACGCGCTGTCGGCAAAAGCAGACTAACGCGGCCAACGTAGATGTGTGTAACGCCGTCCAGTGATCAAACCTGCCTGCAACTGAGTTTTCCGGCGATTGAAGCGGAAGCCAGCGCTGGCATTGCGGAGTTGAGCGCAGGCCTGGCCCACCACGGCTTGCCTGTCGAAAAAGCGGACGACGTGAAGATTGCCTTGGCGGAAGCGATCAACAACGTCGTCGAGCATGCCTATTCTGGCATTGAACCCGCCAAAGTGCAGGTGTGTTGCCGGTTGGAGCACAACCAGCTGGATATTCTGATATCGGATACTGGGCGTCCGCTGCCCGGCTGCAAACCTCCGGATGGGACAGCGGCCTCGGTTGAGACCAGCCTGCAGGACCTGCCAGAAGGGGGTTTCGGGTGGTATCTGATTCACGAACTGACCAGCGAGATTCGGTATGAGCGTCGCGATGGTTGCAATCTGTTGTCGCTACGGTTTGACGTCCCAATACCCGAATGAACCAAGGGATTTGACGCGAAATGGCCACAATAAGGCCTTTTTCGAACCATTGCGCCGCCCCAAACGACTGTCAAACATATCACCGTAGCTCAGATAGCTTCCCTCGGCGCCAAGTGTCACAGCCCCCACCCAGTGAACGGCGCCGAGGAACCTCCCTCCCCTCATTGAAGAACTGGACAATCATTCCCTGCGCGATAGGTTCGCGGTGTTCAAAGTAAGGGGATGATGATGCGGGATTTACACAAGCCGGGCCGGTCCGAAGTTCTGGCCACAAACGGGATGTGTGCGACCTCGCACCCCCTTGCGGCGAAAACCGCCGTCGACATTCTGGAACGCGGCGGCAATGCCATGGATGCAGCCATTGCCGGGGCAGTCTTGCTGGGGATTTGCGAGCCGCAGATGACCGGTTTGGGTGGCGATTGCTTTGTCCTCTACAACCGTTCGGGGGAAAACCAGATCCGAGCGTTGAATGGCTCGGGCCGGGCACCTGCTGCTGCGCAAGCCAGCGCGCTGCGGGATCGGGGCTTAACCTCGGTGCCTTTGACCAGCCCCGACGCGGTTACAATACCGGGCGCGGTCGACGCGTTCTGTAATCTCAGCCAAACCGAAGGCCGACTGGGGCTGGATGCTATTCTGCAACCGGCCATTCACTATGCGGAACAGGGGGTGCCGGTTGCCCCACGCGTTTCTTTCGACTGGCACAACGGCGAACCGACCCTCCAAGGGGCCGCGCGGGACCACTATCTGATCCACGGGCAAGTCCCCAAGACAGGTCAGGTCTTTCGAGCACCAAAACAGGCGGAGGTCCTGCGGCGGATCGCAAAGGATGGCCGGGAGGCCTTCTATTCAGGTGAAATCGCGGAGGATATGATCGCCGCCCTTTCCGCCTTGGGGGGGGCGCACACCGCCGAGGATTTCCAATCGACCCAATGCACCCCCTCTGATCCGATGCGCGGCACCTATCAGGGCGTTGATCTGGTCGAGCATCCCCCCAACAGCCAAGGCGCGACGGCGATTTTGCTGCTGAATATCCTCAAGCATTTTGACCTTGCCAGCATGAACCCATTGGGCACGGAACGGGTCCACATCGAGGCCGAAGCGACAAAACTGGCCTATGACGCGCGCAATCGTTTCATCGCAGATCCCGATCATATGGCACGGGCCGAGCGGTTTTTGGACAAAGACATCGCCGCATCCCTCGCGGCTTTGATTGATCCGAAACAGGCCATGCCCGCTGCCGCCCCGCTGACCGAAGCGATTCACAAGGACACCGTCTACATTACTGTCGTCGACCGCGATCAGATGGCCGTGTCGTTGATCTATTCGATCTTCCACAGCTTCGGCTCGGGGATCGCATCCGAGAAATACGGCATCTTGCTGCAAAACCGCGGCGCAGGCTTCACCCTGCAAGCCGGGCACCCAAATGAGTTGGGCGGAGGCAAACGCCCGATGCACACGATCATTCCCGGCATGCTGGCCGAGAACAACCGCGTTACGATTCCCTTCGGCGTTATGGGTGGGGCGTATCAACCCACAGGACATGCGCGGTTCGTGTCAAACCTGATGGATTTCGGCTTTGACCTGCAAGAGGCCATCAACGCCCCCCGTGCCTTCGCCGACGGAGGCATCCTGAAGCTCGAGCGCGGGTTCCCCGAAGCGGTTGCTCAACAATTAAGCGAAATGGGTCACACTGTGGAGGTCCCAGAAACTCCACTGGGTGGCGCACAGGCCATACGAATCCGTGAAGCCGGTGTTTTGGAGGGGGCCAGTGACCCCAGAAAGGACGGTTGCGCGTTGGGGTATTGATCAACGCGCAGTCGCGCCGCGCCGCTCAGTTCAGATGGAAGTGCAGCGGGTAGGATCCATCTTCGAATGGGCCGAACATGTTAGGGATGTCGGGATGCTCAACCGGCTCACCCGATCGGTCCTCGATCAGATTTTGTTCTGAAACATAAGCTACATAGAAGGATTGGTCGTTCTCAGCCAACAGGTGATAGAACGGCTGATCCTTGATCGGCCGACTGTCTTCGGGGATGGCTTCGTACCATTCCTCGGTATTCGAAAACTCTGGATCCACGTCAAAAATCACCCCTCGGAAGGGATGTTTCTTATGTCGCACAACTTGTCCCAGGCCGTACTTGGCATGTGTCTTTAGCATTGTTTCAGCCCCCAAAGAGGTTACTACCTCTTTCCGGGCAGAAAAGCCAATCATTGATGTGAAATTAAGGGAAACAGTCTGTGAACCTCTTACTGACAGTGTTCGAAATTGCGGCACCCGTGTTCCTTTTGTCAGCAATCGGCTTTGTCTGGGTCAAGCTAGGCTTTGAATACCGCCTACAGTTTGTGACGCGTTTTGCTATGACGCTGGCAGTCCCCAGTCTGATTTTCGTGGCCTTGATGCAGACCGAAATTCCGGGTGGTGACCTTTCACGGTTCACTCTGGCCACCATTGCGGCCAATCTGGTTCTCGCGGTCGTGTTTTGGGTCATTGTAAAGGTGCTAAAGCTTGAGCAACGCACCTACCTTTCGCCGCTGATCTTCGGAAATACCGGCAATTTGGGCCTTCCCCTATGCATCTTTGCATTTGGTCAGGCCGGTTTGGGATATGCGGTTATCTTTCTGGCCGTGACCGCGCTGTTTTCCTTTACCTACGGGATCTATCTGGTCGCGGGCAAAGGCGCGTTCGGGCAAGTCATCCGCCAGCCCATGGTCTGGGCCACGCTGCTGGGCGCGCTGTTCCTGTGGCAAGACTGGGAAACGCCTCTGTTCCTAACCAACACCCTGGATTTGCTTGGGCAAATGGCTGTTCCGATGATGCTTGTGACCGTCGGAGTTGCGATCGCGCGCCTGACCTCTCGCAGTCTTCACCGGGCCATTTGGCTGTCGCTCCTCAAGCTGGCGGTCTGCTTTGCCTTGGGATGGGGCGTTGCGATCCTCTTCGGGCTTGAAACGATCGCATTCGGTGTTCTGGTCTTGCAAATGTGTACCCCGGTCGCGGTCACCTCATACCTTCTGGCCGAGCGGTTTGAGGCCGACGCAGACGCCGTTGCAGGCATGGTCATGGTCTCGACGGTGCTGTCTGTCGCCGCGTTACCGGGTGTTTTGGCTATCGTTCTGTAACGATTGTGATTTCCTCAGCGCTCAATCTGCGCTAGAATGCCAGAAAAAAGGCACGAGGCACATGAGCAGAATTCTATTCGTACTCCTAGGGGTGCTGCTTTTGGCATCCTGTGGTGGCGGGTCTAAACAGCCACCCAGCAGACTAAATGACGCGTGCAGCATTGCGCGCGAAAAACCTGACTACATCAAAGCCTTCAAAAAAACCGAGCGGAAATGGGGCGTCCCCGTTCACGTTCAGATGGCGACGATCTATCAGGAAAGCCGTTACCGCCACGATGCGCGTACCCCGCACCGCTATGTGCTGGGCGTGATCCCGATGGGTCGGCAAAGCAGCGCCTTTGGCTACAGCCAGGCTCTGGACGGCACGTGGGAAGAATACCAGCGTGAAACCGGAAAACGCCGCGCCAAGCGGGACCGTATTCGCGACGCGTCCGATTTCATCGGCTGGTACATGAACAAGACCTACGAGCGGAACGGCATCAACCTGGGCGATACGCGCAACCAGTATTTGGCCTATCACGAAGGCCATACAGGTTATGCGCGCGGCAGCTACAACCAGAAATCCTGGCTGTTGAATGTGGCCAGCGATGTTGATGCACGGGCGAACCTGTATCAGGCTCAGCTGGCCAGCTGCCGCTACTGAGTTGGCTGGGTCAGCGGTTGCCTGACCCGACCCGCTTTCCGCTTGAGAATAAGCTCTGATCGAGGCGTCCCCCCTCGGTCAGTTCTCCCAGAAGTACCGTGGTTTGGGTGCCTGCATTGTCGTGGATCACCCATTTCCGCAGTTCGACCGGTTTGTCCGTGAACATCAGCTCAATCCGTCCCGACTCAGGGTTTTTTGGGTCCTGTGCCGTCACAACGGTTGCGGTCCCGTCAAAGTCGTGACCAACGACCATATTGGCCTGCCCAAGATTCACATTCCGGGCCAGCACAAGTGACAGAGGCGTCCGCTTCAGCGGGTATTGTTCGGGCGGCTGGTTGGATTTCGGGTCAAAGATTAGAACAGTGCCAGTGCGCGCCAGAACAACAGCACTGTCGGGCGGATCATATTCGAACCGCATCTTTCCGGGTCGTTGGATCCATAGCTTGCCGGTACTGAGCGAGCCATCATCATTCACTTGGGTAAAGCTGGTCTGAACCGTTTTCATCTTGTTCAGGTAATTGGAGATCTCCGACAGCGGCAGCTTGTCCGCCGCCCAAGCGGCAGGCGCGGCCAGTGTCAAAGCAAGGGCAAAAGCAATCTGTTTCATAAGACTCAGATAAGGCTTCTGCCCTTGTTATTAAATATCCTACTGCTCGGGGACGAGGATTTCCCGCTTGCCGACGTGATTTGCTGCCGAAACAACGCCTTCGTCCTCCATCTGTTCGACCAACCTGGCGGCTTTGTTATAGCCGATGGCAAGTTTCCGCTGGATGTACGAGGTCGAGCATTTGCGATCCTTGATCACAATCGCCACCGCTTGGTCGTACAGAGCATCCTCACCGTTGGTGTTGCCACCGGTGCTCAGGCCCAGGACGGCATCGATGTTGTCGGCTTTTTCCTCAGCCGGGCCATCGACCACACCGCTCATGTAATCGGGCGGACCGAATTGCTTCAGGTGGTTGACAATTTCTTCGACCTCTTCGTCCGAGACAAACGGGCCGTGGCAACGGGTGATCTTGGCGCCACCCGCCATATAGAGCATGTCGCCCTGCCCCAGCAGTTGCTCGGCGCCCATCTCACCCAGGATGGTGCGGCTATCGACCTTCGAGGTCACCTGGAACGAAATCCGGGTCGGGAAGTTCGCCTTGATCGTACCAGTGATGACGTCGACCGAGGGGCGCTGCGTGGCCATGATAAGGTGGATTCCCGAGGCCCGCGCCATCTGCGCCAGACGCTGGATGCAGGCTTCGATCTCTTTGCCCGCGACCATCATCAGGTCGGCCATTTCATCGACGATAACGACGATATAGGGCATCGCCTCAGGCGCGAACTCTTCCGTCTCGAAGGTGGGTTCGCCGGTCTCATCATCAAAGCCCGTCTGGACCGTGCGGCTGAACATCTCGCCCTTGGCCAACGCGTCCTTCACCCGGCCATTATAGCCTGCGATGTTGCGGACACCCATTTTGGACATCTTGCGATAGCGATCCTCCATCTCGCCCACGACCCATTTCAGCGCGACAACCGCCTTTTTCGGGTCGGTCACAACGGGCGACAGCAAGTGCGGGATGCCGTCATAGACCGACAGTTCCAGCATCTTGGGGTCGATCATGATCAGGCGGCATTCGTCAGGGCTCAGTTTGTAAAGCAACGACAGGATCATGGTGTTGATCGCCACCGACTTACCCGAGCCAGTCGTACCCGCGATCAGGAGGTGAGGCATTTTCGCCAGGTTCGCCACAACGGACTCGCCCCCGATATCCTTACCCAATGCCAAGGGCAGAGCATGATTGCCATCACCAAAATCACGGCTGGCGAGGATTTCACGCAGCACCACCATCTCGCGGTTTTCATTGGGCAGTTCGATCCCGATCACAGAGCGCCCCGGCAGGGTCGAAACCCGTGCCGACAGCGCCGACATAGACCGTGCGATATCGTCGGCCAGACCGATCACACGGCTGGCTTTCAGACCCGGAGCCGGTTCCAGTTCATACATGGTGACCACGGGACCGGGGCGGACACTGACGATCTCACCCTTCACGCCGTAATCGTCCAGCACGTTTTCCAGCATCCGCGCGTTTTCTTCCAGCGCCTCGTCGCTCAGGTGGTGACGCTGAATGCTGGCCGGGTTGGACAACAGGCCCAAGGGGGGCAGTTCGAAATCGGAATGGCGTTCCTCGAAGGACAGGGTTGGCTGCGCCTCGGCCTGTGCCCGACGGGACGGTGGCGGAGTACGACGGACGGGTTGGGCAACAACCGGCTTGCGCGGCTCGGCCACCGGGATCTTTACGGCTGGGCGCTGTGGCACAACTGCTTCCGGTGTCGCCGTATCTTCGAACACCGCGTCATCATCGTAGGCATGCGCGGCGTAGTCATCCTCGGCCATGTAGTCTGCCTCGGGCGCATAGTCGGGCTCGGGCTGATAGTCATGCGCCGTGTCTTGCCACGTCGGCTCCGCCGACAAAACAGGCTCGGGCGGCAGGCCAGCAGCGGTCATGGGCGGCTCGGGCGGCAGTTCACCCGCCCCTCTGGGATTGAAGATCAGCGGGTCCGGCCCACGACCGCGGCCCTTGGTCAAAGGCAGGTTGGGGTCATGTTCCGGGGCCATCTCACCGGTCGCCACCTTACGATTGCGCACAGCGGCCGAAATCTTCGAGCGAATACGATCTTCACCCGGCATTTCATCAAAACCCTGCACTGGCATGGCTTCGACCAATTCAGGCTCTGGCAGCGGCTCGGGGCGACGGATCAAGGCTGGCATCCGCGCCAGCAGGCCGGTTTTGGGGGCGGGTTCGGGTTCTTCCTCGGCCTCTTCGAAGATTGGGTCTTCAAACGCGATCTCATCGTCGAAAACGGGTTCAATCCGCGCGGCGCGGTGCTCTTTCCATTGTTCACGGCACTCTCGCGCGGACTGTACCGTGGCCGAAGCACCCCGACCCAGCAGGTTCATCAGCATGTCGTAGGACATCACCAGCCCCAGTAGGAAAGCACGCGTTCCACGCGCGACATCAACTTTGGTGAAGCCCAGAACAAAAATACCCAGCGCCAGCATTCCGACGGCCATGGCCAGCGACATCAGCTTGACCAGGAAGTGCGAGGAAATAGGCAGAAGCGTCAGCAAGGCCCCCATGACAGTGTCGCCAAACAGTCCACCCAACCCATAGCTATGTGTCGCGCGCCAGACCTCGCTTGGAACCAGAGTGGCGGCGTAAACCGAGACAATGGCAATCCAGATCGGCGCAAAGATCAGCCGCGCCACGGCGCGGTCTTCGCCGAAATGACCGGCAAAGCGGACACCCCAGCCGATTAGAACCAGCGCGATCCCCCAGCTGCCCCAGCCAACGATCATGAACAACGGCGCAGCGATCGAGGCACCAATCCGCCCCATCCAGTTCTGCACTGGCGCGTCGGTCGAGACCATCCAATTCGGATCTTCCGGTGTGTAGGACCAGATCATTGCCGCAGCGGCCAGCCCCAACAGGATCAGAGCGATTCCGATCAGTTCCTTGGTACGCCGCTCAATCGCGGCCTGAGTCGTGCTGTCCAGTAATGGATCGCGGTTGCGCGCGTTCAATGATGCCATTTTGCCCTCGTACCTCACGAATAGATGCAGTCACGAAGCTTGATCAGCCCCTGCTGCAACTCTTTTTTTGGAGCCACCAAAGCGGCCCGGATAAATTGCTCGCCCGGGTTTTGCCCCGGATCACCTTGAGAAAGATATGCGCCCGGCAGGACCCGAACGCCGGTCTCCTGCCACAGCTTCAATGCGGTTTCTTCGCCGTTCTCGACTGGCAGCCACAGGAAAAACCCGGCCTCGGGCGGCATGTAGCCCTGCAGGCCCGAGAAGACCTCATCCGCGATGGCGTATTTTTCCTGATAAAGCGCGCGGTTCTGGGCGACATGCGTCTCATCGGTCCAGACGCGCGCGGCGGCAGCCTGCAGCGGCAGCGGCAAAGGCGCGCCCGCATAGTTGCGCAGCTGTTTGACCCGTTTGATACTGTCCGGACCGCCCGCAATCAGGCCCGAGCGCAGCCCGGCCAAATTCGACCGTTTCGAAAGAGAATTGAACAGCAAGACCCGCTCAGGATCCGCGCCCAGCTCTTGCGCGACGGTCAAAGCACCTTTCGGAGCCTCATCGCGGTAGATCTCGGAATAGCATTCATCCGCGAAAATGCGGAAATCGTATTTCTCGGCCAACCCGATCAGTTCCGCCCAATAGTCGCGCGAGGCGACAGCCCCCTGCGGGTTCGCAGGCGAGCAGATATAGGCAGCAACCGTCCGGTTCAGCACATCCTCAGACAGGCCAGTATAGTCCGGCAAATGGCCGGTCGCGGCGGTGGCGGACACGAAATAAGGCTGCGCCCGGACCGAGATCGAGGCGACCATATAGACCTGATAAAACGGGTTCGGGCAAAGAATGATGGGATCTTGCCCGTTCTTCTGTTCGGGGCACAGCGCCATCGCGGCATTGTAGAGCCCCTCACGCGTGCCGTTCAGGGCCATCACGTTGGTATCAGGATCCATCGTCACGCCGTAGCGGTGCTTGATCCAGTCGGTGATCGAACCGCGCAGTTCGGGCGAGCCTTCATTCGGGGGATAGCCCTGAAACCCTGCCGCGTTTTCCGTGATGACGCCTGTGACCCAAGCGGGAAAGTCATGCATCGGCGCGCCGATGGTCATGTGAATCACGTCTCCGCCCGGTTGATGGTGGTCCAACAGGGTGCGCAGACGCGGGAATGCGTATTCCGGTAGGTTCGAAAACCGCTCGGGGAAATTCATATCTACTGCCTCAATATCGGGATCGTTTTCGCCCCGTTTGATTGGCAGATTACAGATCGAACACCGCCCCGTCCAGACAAAGAGGTTCCGAATCAGGGGATTGTGGCATTCACGCCAATGCGGTTTCCGCCGCCGAACCCAACCGCAGCAGCGCTTCTTCCGAGCCGGGATAGCCCAGCATCATCAAGCCACAGCCCGCGGTTCCCGTCGGCAAGGTCAGTGCCGCAAGGCCCATCAGATTACCGATACGCGTGTTGCGCAGGGCCAGCAGATTCTCGGTCACGTAATAGTCGTGATCGCTGAGGAGCCGATCCAGGTTGGGCGGCAGGATGGGCGCGGTTGGGGCCAGAACCGCATCAAACCCAGCGGTCGCCGCATCCCAAGCCGCGCGGCAGGCCTTTAGCTTGGACCAGGCGGCCACATAGTCAGGGCCTGACACGTCTTTGCCTGCGCGGAACCGTTCAAGAATCTCGGGATACATCGCCTCGGGGCTGGCTTCGATGACGTCTTTCCACAACCCGTAAGCCTCGGTCGTGTAGAGAACACCCGAAAGCGCCATTGCGTCGTGCAGTTCAGGCACTTCCAGCGGCACGATCTCGGCCCCGGCATCGCGAAGACGGTCCAGCGCATCGTCGAACGCCTGTCGCGGCGCATCTCGCAGGTCGTCCTTGGCGACGTTCTGCAACTCGGCAAAACGGCGGCCTTTCAGGCTGGCACCCCGCAGATCCGCCGGCGTGCCGCCTTCAAGCAAAGCCAGCATATGGGCGGCATCTTCGACGGAACGCGCCAGAGGGCCAACCGTGTCGAACCGCAAACAGAGCGGCACGACCCCTTCAAGGCTGAGCCGACCAGCCGTAGTTTTCAGCCCCACCAGGTTGTTCCAGGCTGCCGGGATTCGCACCGACCCACCCGTGTCGGAGCCAATCCCGCAAGCTGCCAGCCCCCAGGCTACCGAGGCCCCGGCCCCCGAGGATGACCCGCCCGGCACGGCGTCCTCATCATCTACACAGGGCGGAGTATCCGTGATCGGGTTCAGACCAAGCCCTGAAAACGCCAGTTCGCTCATGTGGGTTTTGCCGAGGCACACGGTGCCCATGGCCGTTGCGTTTCTTAGGACCAAAGCATCCGCGTCCGGGACACGCCCTTTCAACAGGGCCGAGCCCGCCTCGGTTCCAATACCAGCCGTGTCGAACAGATCCTTCCAGCTGATCGGCACGCCATCCAGCAAGGACCGACGCAGACCCAAGGCGGCGCGCTCTTTCGCGGCTTTCGCCTCAGACCGGGCACGGTCATGGGTGACGCACGCATAGATACGGTCGCGGTGGGGATGGGCGTCAATGGCCGCCAGATAGGTCTCGGTCAGTTCAACGGGGTCGATTTGCCCCTTGCCGATCCCTCGGCCCAAATCACAGGCCGTCATGGTTAGCCATTCCTGCATCACACCCCTCCTTGCGTCTGACTTTCTGGGACGGTAGCGACAGGACCGCACATGGACAATCCCGAAAGGGCGCGCATATTGCAGGGCATGACACAGGCATCGAAAATCCTGATCGTGGGCGGAGGCCTGAACGGCGCGGCCCTGGCATTGGCACTGGCGCAAACCGGGCATTCTATTTGCGTGATTGACACGTTGGGCGAAAAGCTCCGCAAAAACGCGGCATTCGACGGGCGATCTTATGCGCTGGCGCTGGCCTCCAAACGGTTGCTTGACGCAATCGGGGTGTGGGAGCGGGTCGAGAAACATGCTCAGCCCATGCTTGAAATCAAGGTTACCGATGGCCATGCAGGTATCGGGCCGTCCCCCTTTTTCATGCATTTCGACCATGCCGAGATCGAGGAAGGTCCGATGGGCTATATGGTCGAAGATCGTCACCTGCGCCGCGCGTTTCTTGAGGCAATGCGGCAAGACAAAGGGATCACCCAGATCAACGGGAGAACAGTCGTTTCGCAACAGGTCGATGCAACTGTTGTGACGTTGACGCTGGATGATGGTGCGACCGTTGAGGGTCATCTAATCGTAGGCTGCGACGGGCGCAGTAGTGGAACCGCATCCCGCGCCGGGATCAAGCGAACCGGCTGGGATTACGGCCAGACCGCCCTTGTCTGCGCGATTGAACACGACCTGCCGCATCACGGCATTGCCCATCAGTTCTTCATGCCCCCCGGCCCGCTTGCGATCCTGCCACTGACCGGCAATCGCAGCTCGATCGTCTGGAGCGAACGCACCGAGGTAGCGCAGCGCATCAACGCCCTGCCCGAGGCCGAGTATCTGCAGGTCTTGCGCCCTCGGTTCGGGGATTTTCTGGGCGACATCCGCCTGCAAGGCGACCGCTTTACCTATCCGCTTAACCTGACCATCGCCAATTCCTTCATCTCGGATCGACTGGCCCTTGTTGGCGACGCCGCCCACGGGATGCACCCCATTGCAGGCCAGGGCCTGAACGCCGGGCTGCGGGACGTGGGAGCCTTGGCCGAAGTGCTGACCTTGGCCGGACGGCGCGGCGAGGATATCGGCTCGGTTCTGGTGCTGGAACGCTATCAGGAATGGCGGCGGTTCGACACGGCCTCACTGGCGATGGCGACCGATGTGTTCAACAAGCTGTTTTCGAATGACAACCCGCTGCTGCGTCTAGGACGGGACATCGGGATGGGCATTGTCGGATCCCTGCCCGGCCTGCGCCGGGGCTTTGTTCGCGAAGCTGCCGGGTTGACCGGCGACCTGCCGAAGCTGTTGCAAGGACGGGCAATCTAGAGCGAATTTGAGCGTTCAGAATCGCTCAGTCCAACGCGCGCGCCTCATCGACCAGCATCACGGGGATGCCGTTGCGGATCGGAAAGGCCAGACCGGCGGCCTTCGACACCAGCTCCTGCTTTTCAGCATCATAGTGCAGCGTCGTATGCGTCTGAGGGCAGATCAGCGCCTCAAGCATGTGGCGGTCAAAAGCGTGTTCAGGCTCGCTCATTGCAGTTTTTCCTCGTTTGATCCGCCCCGCAGCGCGAATTCGATCAATGTCACCAGCGTCTCACGCCTTGTGCGCAGACAGGGGGCCTCTAAAAGGGCCTGTTTGTCCTCCGGATCGAAATCCATCAGCATCGACAGGGAATTCACCAAAAGCTCATCATCTGCTTCTTTCAGCGAATCCCAATCCGTCGACAGATCGCGCGAGTCGAAAAAGCGTTCCAACAGGTTCAGAAAGCGGCTGCGGTCGAACACATCGTCCTTCTCGGCCTTGCCCAGATCACGGTCAAACCCCTCCCAGGACACGTCGCACCGGCGATAAGGCGTGAATGCATCCAGTTCGGACTTGATACGGAACCGGGACACACCGGTCAGGGTGATCAGATAGCGGCCATCCTCAGTCTCAGAGAATTGCGTGACGCGACCGGCGCAACCGATCCGATGCAGCTTTGTGTCATCGCTTAGCGAGGGGTTCGGCTGAACCATTCCGATCAGCCGCTCCTTTGTTTTCAGGGCATCGTCCAGCATCTGCAGGTAGCGCGGCTCGAAGATGTGCAACGGCAGTCGCGACCGGGGCAGCAGCAGCGCCCCGGGCAGTGGAAACACGGATATCGTATCCGGCAAGTCGGCGGGATGAATCATAGACCCGAGTCTAGCTCTGATCCGAAATTAGGCAAATATCATCGAGCTGAGTTTACGCCGCCCGTTCAGAACAATCGGATCGTTGGGCTTGAGCGCGTCGAAGATCGTGAACAACTGCGATTTGGCCGCGCCCTCGTTCCACTCACGATCGCGGCGGAACAGCTCTAACAGCTGCGTCACAGCCTCTTCCACATCGCCATTGGCGTGCAGGGCCTGTGCCAGATCGAACCGGGCCTGATGATTGTCCGGCTCGGCCTCAACGGCAGCGGTCAACTCGGCCACCGGGCCCGCATCCGCCGCCTGCTTGGCCAATTCCAACTGAGCATGGGCAGCTTCGAGTTCCGGAGCGTTGGAGATCTCGGCAGGCGCGCCATTCAGAATGGCCTCGGCCTGTTCCAGATCATCCAAGGCAATATGCGCACGCACCAGACCACCATAGGCAGCGGCATGGTTGGGGTCTTCGCCCAGAATCGCGGCAAAGGTCTGCGCCGCATCTACGGCTGCGCCTTCTGCCAGCATTTCCTCGGCCGCCTGCACGGCATCCTCCAGTTGACCACCGGGGCTTTCGCCACCGGCCGCCTCGATCACGCGGTCGATAAAGGCCTTGATCTCGGACCCCGGCAACGCGCCTTGAAAACCGTCCACCGGCTGACCTTTGAAAAACGCATAAACGGTAGGGATCGACTGGATGCGCATCTGAGACGCGATCATTTGCGCCTCATCCACGTTGATCTTGACCATCTTGACCGCGCCTTTGGCCGCGGTCACCGCCTCTTCCAGCGCAGGTCCAAGTGTCTTGCAGGGGCCGCACCAAGGGGCCCAGAAATCCACGATCACCGGAATTTCCTGCGACGCCTCGACAACATCCTCCATAAAGGTGGCTTCGCTGCTGTCCTTGATCAGATCGGTGGCTGAGGTGCTTTCCGCGCCGCTCAGAAGGTCCATGGCATTCACTCTCCGGTTCAAACGTGCGCCCTATATGCAGTCACTTGCTGCAGAAACCAAGGGCCGAGTTGCGGGTCTACAGGTCGAAACTGGCGAAAACGGGGGCGTGGTCGCTTGGTTTTTCCCACCCGCGCGCATCGCGCAGGACACGGCTGGAATGCCCAGCGTTCGAGATATCCGGCGTGGCCCAAACGTGATCCAGGCGCCGCCCCTTGTCAGCAGCGTCCCAATCGCGCGCTCGGTAGGACCACCAGCTATAGAGCTGCCCTTCGGGGATATCCTGACGGGTGATATCCACCCAACCGCCCGCATCTTGTGTTTCAGCCAATGCCTCAACCTCGATCGGCGTGTGCGAGACGACCTTGAGCAGTTGCTTATGCGACCAGACATCATCCTCGCGCGGGGCGATGTTCAGATCACCGACCAGAATGGATTTTTCAGGCTTTTCCGCATGGAACCAGTCGCGCATATCGGTGAGGTAGTCGAGCTTTTGCCCGAACTTCTCGTTCACCTCACGATCTGGCACATCCCCACCTGCAGGGACATAGAAGTTTTGGATGGTGACGCCATTCTCCAACCGCGCGGCGATGTGGCGGGCATGGCCGAGACCGGCGAAATCCTTGTCGCCGACCTCTTCCATCGGAATGCGCGACAGGATTGCGACACCGTTATAGCCCTTCTGCCCGCGTGCTACGATGTGGGTGTACCCCAATTCCGCAAACCCTTCGGTCGGAATCTTTTCAACCGGAGACTTACATTCCTGCAAACACAGCACATCCGGAGCTTCTTCCTGCAGCAGTTTCAGCACGATAGGCTCGCGCAGGCGGACCGAGTTGATGTTCCAGGTGGCAAGGGTGAAGGGCATTAGGGAATCCTCTGTCGCGGTTGGGCGCGAGGTTAGCCCGACATTGAATAAGGCGCTACGAGAAAAGAAGCCAAAATACCCTCGATCTGAAAAACGCCTTTGTGTAGACCAAACAGCCGTTTGACTAGACGCTCAAGCTGTCGAGAACGTCCCGGTAAAACAGATCCAACTCATTTGCGCCGATCGGGTTCGCTGTCCAGTTACGGTCTATTTCCAGCGTTCCGACCGGAACAATTTTTCTTGCAACTTCTTCGGGAGTCGTTTCGTCGATACGTCCACTCGCCCAATCATGAAAGGCTGATGAATACCGAACCTGCGCGCCACTTAAAGGTAACTTGATTGTTTCTCCTTCAGCGAAAAACGTCAGACCATCCCCCATCTCTTCACCAATAATCATGAGCCGTCGTCCTATACGATACTTTAAGAGTGCCACAAAAACGATTGCCGCTGAGAAGGAGAATTTGTCGACAAGTACAGCCATTTTTCGGTTTTTGTTGCCCTGTGAAATCGCGTCAATCAAAGGCAAAGTCCGAAGAAAATCGCCTCCCGTGTTTCCTCGGATGTCTAAAACCAGAGGGATGTCAGAGCGCACTTTAGCCAATTCGGTCGCCTTGGCTATTGCATCGGACAATGCGGCCTTGCTGGGGTCAAAAAAGCTAGGCAGGGACATTAGCACGCCGGAACTGCCGAAGTCTTTTATCATCAAGTATTCACGCGGGGACCATGCTGCGTCGGTTCTTCCGTGCTCGTTCAATGGATAGAAAACCGAACCATTGACGACCTTCGTCGAACTCAGCTGCAGCTCAATGGTACGACCTTCCCCATCCGCAATCTGGTATCGAAACGCGCCGTGGCTCGACGGAATTCCGAAGTTCTTTAACGCAGCAGGCCATACAAAGAGAATTGGTCCAATCACGCGCTGACGCTGTCTCGTCCCTGCCAAGAACTTCCTCGACGCGCGTTCGATTTCTCCGGTCGAAACGCCATTAATGCTCATCAATTCTCCTCCAACCGCACTAAGGAAGTTCGAGGAGGCGTCAAGAAGGCGTACTTTGGTTCCTATAGTCGCAAGTCTAAGTGGCAAAATCGAAATGGCATCATTTGGGATCAACCGCGAATGCCCATTCCCCGGAAGCGCCATGAGACGCATTAGTGAAAGTAGAAATTCGTCTTTGCGATTCAGCAGCGCATTGCGCCGAGCATCACGAACGCAGACATCCACCATCTCGCGGTCGACCGCTCGAAAACTTGGATCGGCCGGCAGAACTTTTGACACGACTTGTTCGAGGTCCTGGATCAGTGACATAGCTCAATGTGTCTTTTTTCGTAGCCCGCAATCCAATAAGGGTACAAAGAGACCGCTTCATCGAAAACAAAAAAAGCCGGGCCATCTGGCCCGGCAGTCCAACAGGGAGGTACATGTCATTACCCGGACATGCACGGGTTGGGAGCAACCTAATTATGAGTTCAGGGTATCACTTTGATCCAAATCAATCCACCTCGGATCAAGAGACCAGTCGATATCCACCCGACTCTGTGACCAAAAGGCGCGCATTTGACGGGTCAGGCTCGATCTTCTGGCGCAGGCGGTAGATGTGCGTCTCAAGCGTGTGGGTCGTAACACCCGCATTGTAGCCCCAGACCTCATGCAGCAGCACATCGCGCGCCACCACGCCATCGGTCGAGCGGTAGAGGAACTTTAGGATGTTGGTTTCCTTCTCAGTCAGACGGATTTTCCGGTCTTCCTCAGTGATCAACATCTTCATGGCAGGCTTGAACGTGTAGGGGCCAAGTACGAATACCGCGTCTTCGGACTGTTCATGCTGACGCAATTGAGCGCGAATGCGGGCCAGCAGAACCGGGAATTTGAACGGCTTGGGAACATAATCGTTGGCACCAGCATCCAGACCCAGGATCGTGTCGGCATCGCTGTCATGGCCCGTCAGCATCAGGATCGGGCTTTTGACACCCTGTTTGCGCATCAGGCGGCACAGCTCTCGACCGTCCGTGTCGGGAAGACCCACATCCAGAATCACGAGGTCGTAGATCGCTTCGCGCGCGCGCTCCATCGCGGACGCTCCGTCAGAGGCTTCGAACACGTCGAAATCCTCGGTCATCACAAGTTGCTCGCTGAGCGCCTCGCGCAGGTCCTCGTCATCATCCACCAACAGGATTTTCTTGAGCTGAGCCATTCTTGGGTCCTCCAAAGCCTTTCCCATCACTTGCGTGTGGAATATGCAATCAACAAGATTTACTGCAACCGTCTCACGCCTTCGTGTCAGACGCAGCGGAAATGTTTCACAATTCCAGCCGAAAGCGCTAGGAAAAGGGTCGAACGTTATAGGGTAACATAGATGAGTCTCATCCCCGATATCACCGAATTGCTGGCGCGCGCGCGGGCTGACCTGCGGATGGGCGTGCCAATCGTGCTGGTGGATGACAATGGCGGCAGCGTTCTGGCCATCTCGGCCGAAACCATCACGCCCCAGCGATTGGCCGATCTGCGCAGTTTGGGTGGGGCACCTGTGGTAGCTATCACCGGGCGACGGGCGGAAACGCTGAAAGCACGCGCTTACGATGGCGATTTGGCGCGGGTGTTGATCCCGGCAGATGCTGACATGGCATGGGTACAAGCTGTGGCGGACCCATCGGACGATCTGAATGCGCCGATGAAAGGCCCGCTGATGACGGAAAGGCAGGGCAATGCCAATCTGCATCGCATTGCTATCGCGCTGGCCAAATCCGCCCGCTTGCTGCCTGCCGCCGTGGTGCTGCCAGTCGAAGACGGCCGCAATTTCGTGGCGACCCACGGGTTGACCTGCATAGATCACTCCCGGGCGGCGCCGCATCTTGCAGATCGCAGCGCTCTGCACCCGGTTGTCGCCGCGCGCTTACCAATGGAAGTTTCTGAAGCTGGCCGGTTGCACGTTTTCCGCCCTGAAGACGGCGGGGAAGAGCATTACGCGGTCGAGGTCGGGCGACCGGATCGCAGCAAGCCCGTCTTGGCTCGGCTTCATTCGGCCTGTTTTACCGGCGACATCATGGGCAGCCTGAAATGTGACTGCGGCCCTCAACTGCGCGGCGCACTGGCTCAGATGGGGGCGGAGGGCGCAGGCGTGTTGCTCTATCTGAATCAGGAAGGGCGCGGAATCGGGCTGGCCAACAAGATGCGCGCTTATTTCCTGCAAGATCAGGGCTTTGACACGGTCGAAGCCAACCATCGCCTTGGGTTTGAAGATGATGAGCGCGACTTCCGCCTCGGGTCGGATATTCTGAAATCGCTGGGCTTCAGCTCGGTCCGGTTGCTGACCAACAATCCCGCGAAGATCGCCATGATGGAGCGCACGGGGATCGCCGTCGCCGAGCGGGTTCCGCTGAAAGTCGGGGAGACCGCCCATAACCGCGGATATCTTGAGACTAAGGCCGCAAAATCCGGGCATTTGCTGTGACAACCGCAGATTTGGTGCTGACCCCGCGGGGTATTCGGTTCCGGGGACGGTCCTTTCCCTGCTCAATCGGGAAAGGCGGGCGGAGCACTGCGAAACGCGAAGGCGATGGCGCCACGCCGGTCGGTGTTCATCGCATTGTCGGCATGCTCTACCGCGCGGATCGGATCTCGGCCCCCACGTCATGGGCCATTCCGATCGGCCCGCGAGACCTGTGGTCGGACGATTCGAAAGACAGTCGTTACAACCAACTGGTCACTGCCCCCTACACGTTCAGTCATGAACGGCTGCGCCGCGCGGACCCTTTGTACGATCTGGTGCTGCTGACCGATTGGAATTGGCCGAATGCGGTGCCGGGCAAAGGCTCGGCAATCTTCCTGCACCAATGGCGGAGACCGGGTTATCCGACCGAGGGCTGTGTCGCCTTCCGTCGCGACCACCTGCGCTGGATAGCCGAGCGGATCACGCCCGGCACCCGCCTGATCATTCCTGAGGTCTGACCCGTTCACCAAAGATGGCTGAGCCGACGCGCACATGGGTGGCCCCCAGCGCAATCGCCTGTTCGAAATCGCCACTCATGCCCATCGAAAGACCCTTAAGGTCATTGCGGGCAGCAATCTTCGCCAACAAGGCAAAATGCAGCGCTGGTTCTTCCTCGACCGGCGGGATGCACATCAGACCGCGAACTGGCAGGTCCAACGTCCGGCATTCTGCAATGAACCCATCCGCATCGGCAGGGAGGATACCGGCCTTCTGTTCCTCTTCCCCCGTATTGACCTGAATGAAGAGGTCCGGGCTGGAGCCCAGCTCCTGCGCCAAGCGCGCCAGAGTTTTGGCCAGTTTCGGGCGATCGACCGAGTGGATCGCATCGCAAAGCTCCATCGCCTGACGGGCTTTGTTGGTTTGCAGCGGGCCGATCAGGTGTAGATCAATGCCGGCGAATTGCTCCTTGAACGCGGGCCATTTACCGGCCGCTTCCTGCACGCGGTTCTCGCCAAAGCACCGATGACCTTGTTCCAGCACATCCTGCACGCGCTCATTTGGCTGCACCTTGGATACGGCGATCAGCTTCACCGACCCGGCAGCCCGCCCTGCTTTGGCTTCGGCTTTTGCGATACGGGCGGAAATCTCTGACAGCGACATGGCGATCCTCAAATCTGGTTTGCAGCGAGACAAACACCAAGTCGGCACAAAAGAAAAGGGCGGGTCCGAAGACCCGCCCTTGAACCGTGTGGTTCAGATCAACTTAGAAGCTGAACTGGACACCCAGGTCTGCAACAGTGGTGGTGTCGCCATCACCAACTTTGTTGCTGCCGATGCCGCCGCGCAGCGATACACCGCCACCCAGGTCATAGATTGCACCAAGACCGAAGGCTTGGGTGTCAAACTCGGCGCTACCGTCACCATACGAGAACAGGATCTGAGTCGCTGCGCCCAGGTTGTAACCAGCCGACAGACCCCAGAAGGTGTCGAACACCAGATTGTCCGGGTCACCATCCGAGCTTTCGTCGCCAACCAGACCAGTGATGGTCAGATCGCCAAACGTGACGTGACCGGTCAGAACGACCATGTCCGCATCAGCGGCAACAGTTGTTGCGCCTGCGTCGTCGATGACACCAGTGGCGGGATCATAGTCCGCGATGGTTGCTTCCAGGTCGTCAGACTGTGCGTAGCCTACAGCCACACCCCAGTTGCTGCCTGCGTAAGCTGCGCTGATGCCCCACTGCTCGGAATCGCCTGTTTCCCAGACAAAATCGTCGGCAATGATTTCGTAATCGTCGCCAGCGTCGTCACCCGAGTACGAAACAGCAACGTTGAAGTCGCCGAAGGTGTAACCAGCGTACACGCCGTTTTCGCCAGCACCAGTCGAGGTGTAAGCGTCAAACGCGAAGTTGGCACCAACGTACTGACCAGTGAACAGGGTCAGGCCGGGTTCAAAACCATAGTAGTCCTGAAGGTTGTCGATAACGCCGGCAATGTTGCCAACGTCAACACGCAGACCGCCGTATGTGGTTGTGAAGACTGCGCCGTTCAGACCTGCAGTGCCGGCAGAGCCGTCAGCATTGTCGTCAGCCTGCAGACGTACACGACCCGAGAAGCCTACGCCGCCATCTGTTTCAGCGTTTGCGTCGATGTTCAGGCGGAAACGCGAGTCCAGGAACGCATCGTCTTCATCCGTGGTTACGACTGTACGCTCGGTGTCACCGCTTGTGGTGTTGGTGTCCGAAACGATTTCGGTGGTGGCGTTGTCTTCAATATACTGAAGACCAAAGCGACCAAAACCGCTGAAGCTGACCTCAGCTGCTGCAACGCCTGCGGTCGCTACCAGCGCCGTCGTTGCGAGAAGAACTTTTTTCATCTTGTTACCCTCGGTTTCATTTAAGAGTTTTCTACTCGACACATACCTAAGCATGCGTCTCAGCACGGACATCGTTTCGCTTGTTTACCCCCCTTTGCGCAAGCTCAGCCTAAAGAAGCTGACCGCATTGAGGTTGGATTGGTGCAAGGATGCCACAGTCTGCTCAACCCGGATCGGATGTATACACTGGTAATTGAGAAGAATAGGCTTGTTGCGCGCGGTTTGCTTGGCTAGGAGTAGCTTCCAAAGACCGCAATATTAGTGAAATAGGACCAATAGACGATGCGTTTGCCGACGACTTTGGGTTTGATCATTCTGACTGCGACACTGGCGGCATGTGGGCAAAATCGGAGCGTCGTCAACAGCTCAGACATTCTGGCTACGGGCACGCGTACGGATGAGCGCGAGCTGGCCGATCCCGAACGCACCACGATCTGGGATATCTTTAGTGCCAACAATGCCGAGCAGACCACCAATGTGAACCGTTACCTTTGGGCGGCGTCGCTGGATGTTCTGAATTTCCTGCCCGTGCAAGAGGTTGACCCGTTTACCGGTGTGATCGTAACGGGTTACGGCACCCCTCCGGGCGGTGGGCGGCAGTATCGCGCCACCGTGCATATAAGTGACCCGGCGCTTGCCGCGCGCTCTCTTTCGGTTGCGCTGCAGTCCAGCGGGGGCTCTCCGGTCAGCGCCGCAACCACCCGCGCGGTCGAGGATGCGATCCTCTCGCGTGCAAGACAGCTACGGATTGCAGACAACAAGTTCTAGCAACCCGATCAAAATCGCTCTAAAGACCACGCCGGGTTCATACCCGGCGTTTTCAGTTACGAAGGACCGCATGATGTCGCGCTACTCGGCCAGTGAAATCGAAAAAAAATGGCAAAAGGTCTGGGACAAGGCCGGAATCTTCACCGCCGACCACAAGGCGGACAAGCCCAAATACTACGTGCTTGAGATGTTCCCCTACCCGTCTGGCCGAATCCATATGGGTCACGTGCGCAACTACACGATGGGCGACGTGATCGCGCGGCACAAGCTGGCGACCGGTCACAACGTCTTGCACCCGATGGGATGGGACGCGTTCGGGATGCCGGCAGAAAACGCTGCGATGGCGATTGGCGGCCACCCAAAAGACTGGACCTATGGCAACATCGCCGACATGCGCGGGCAGATGAAGCCTTTGGGCCTGTCGATCGACTGGTCGCGCGAATTCGCCACCTGTGACCCGGAATATTATGGCCAGCAACAAGCACTGTTCCTCGATATGCTCGAAGCCGGTCTGGTCTACCGCAAGAACGCCGTCGTGAACTGGGACCCGGTCGATATGACCGTTCTGGCCAACGAGCAGGTCGAAAACGGACGCGGCTGGCGCTCGGGCGCTTTGGTGGAAAGGCGCGAGCTGACGCAATGGTTCTTCAAGATCTCGGACTATTCCGAGGAGCTGCTGGACGCCTTGGACACGCTTGAAAACTGGCCCGCCAAAGTCCGACTGATGCAGGAGAACTGGATCGGCAAGTCGCGTGGCCTGCAATTTGGCTTTGAACGCACCGATGGCGGTGAGCCGATCACCGTATACACGACTCGCCCCGACACCCTGCTGGGCGCGTCTTTTGTCGGTATCTCGCCAGATCACCCGATTGCCAAACAGCTTGAGGCTGAAAACCCGGAAGTCGCTGAATTCGTTGCTGAATGCCGGAAGGGTGGCACCACCGAAGAAGCGATCGAAACCGCCGATAAGCTGGGCTACGACACAGGCATCAAGGTCAAACACCCTCTGGACCCGAACTGGGAACTGCCGGTCTGGATCGCGAACTTCATCCTGATGGACTACGGCACCGGCGCGATTTTCGCATGCCCGGCCCATGATCAGCGCGATCTGGATTTCTGCCGCAAATACGGCCTGCCCGTGGTCGATACGTTCTTTGCGCTGGATGATGATACTCCGGTCGACAAGCTCGCATTCGTTCCGCCAAAAACCGAGAAAGTCCGCTGGGTGAACCATTTCGCGGGTCTGACCGAGGCAACCGGCGAAGAGGCCATCAACGCCACCGTCGATTTTGCCGAGAAGGCCGGTTGGGGCGAAGGTGTCACCAAATTCCGTTTGCGCGACTGGGGTCTCAGCCGCCAGCGCTACTGGGGTTGCCCGATTCCCGTTGTTCACTGCGAAAAATGCGGGACGGTGCCCGAGAAGAAAGAGAATCTGCCGATCGCGCTGCCCTATGATGACGGCAACGGCAAAGCCATCGACTTCTCGATCCCCGGCAATCCGCTGGACCGTCACCCCAGCTGGCGGGATACGCCTTGCCCGTCCTGCGGCGCACCGGCCAAGCGCGAAACCGACACGATGGACACGTTCGTCGATTCGTCCTGGTACTACGCCCGTTTCACCGCTCCACGCGCGGAAACCCCGACTGATTTGGCTGAGGCCGAATACTGGATGAATGTCGACCAGTATATCGGCGGTATTGAGCATGCGATTCTGCACCTGCTCTATTCCCGCTTCTTCGCCCGTGCGATGCAGATCACCGGCCATCTGCCGAAAAAGGCCATCGAGCCGTTCAACGCACTGTTCACCCAGGGCATGGTCACGCATGAGATCTACCAGACGCGCGACGCCAATGGCCGCCCGGTCTATCACCTGCCCGAGGACGTGGCCGACGGCAAATTGGCCGACGGCACCGAGGTCGAGATCATCCCCTCGGCCAAGATGTCGAAATCCAAGAAAAACGTTGTCGACCCGGTCAGCATTATCTCGGCCTTCGGCGCAGATACTGCCCGTTGGTTCGTCCTGTCCGATTCGCCGCCCGAGCGGGACGTGGAATGGACAGCTTCCGGCGCCGAGGCCGCGTTCAAGCACCTAAGCCGTGTGCATCGCATCGCCTCCGAGATCGCCGAGTCGGACGTTCCAGCCAATGGTGAAGACGAAACCCTGCTGCGCGAGATGCACAAAGCGATCCATGATGTTTCGGGGGGTGTCGAATCCTTTGGCTTCAACGCCTCGATTGCCAAGCTTTATGCCTTCACCAACACTCTGGCGAAGTCGAAAGCGGGAACCGAGGCCAAGCGCGAAGCCGCTAAGACTTTGGCACAGTTGATGTCGCCGATGACGCCACACCTGTCCGAGGAACTCTGGCAGCTGCTGGGTGGTGAGGGTCTAGTGGCAACCGCTGCTTGGCCGGTCGCGGATGAGGCGATGCTGGTCGATGACACCATCACCTTGCCAATCCAAATCAACGGCAAACGCCGCGCGGAAATCAGCGTTCCCAAGGATATGCCCAAGGATGAGGTTGAAAAAATCGCGCTCAGCACCGAAGCTGTGCAAAAGGCGTTGGAGGGAGCCGCGCCGAAGAAGGTGATTGTTGTCCCGGGCCGGATCGTGAATGTCGTCGTTTAACCGCAGAAGTTTCTTGCTCGCCCCGCTGGCTGCCTGTTTCCTTGGGGCCGCCTGCGGGTTCGAACCGATCTATGCGCCCGGTGGGGCGGGCTCGGAGCTTTTTGGCAAGGTTGAGGTATCGGCCCCGAACACGGTCGACAGCTTCCTGCTGGTTCAGAACCTCGAACAAAAGCTGGGGCGCAGCGCGACCTCAGGCAATGCCTACCGTCTGGATGTCCGTGTTGAGACCGCCGTTCAGGCCGCCGCGATCACGACCACCAACGAAATCAACCGCTTGTCCATCGACGGGCGTGCGGAATACACGCTGAAATCGAATGAAACAGGTCAGATTCTGGCCTCTGGCGAAGTCACTGATTTCGTAGGCTATTCGGCGGCAGGGTCCACCGTTTCGACCCTGGCGGATGAGCGCGACGCCCGAGAGCGCCTGATGGTGATTCTGTCCGACCAGATCGTAAATCGCCTCTATGCGACGCCGGGCCTGACCTCATGAAGTTGAGCCCGCGCGAGGCTGACGGGTATTTTGCCAGACCGGACGCGGACAAAACCGGGTTGCTGATCTACGGTGCCGACACGATGCGTGTGGCTTTGAAACGTCAGCAGGTATTGGCCGCCTTGCTTGGGGCGAACGCCGAAGAAGAAATGCGCCTGACCCGGATGCCCGGCAGCGATCTGCGCGGCGACCCGGCGCTACTGCTGGATGCAGTCAAAGCGGTTGGGTTTTTCCCTGGCCCCCGCGCGGTATTTGTGGAAGAGGCAACCGATACCGCCGCGCCCTCGATCCTTGCCGCGCTTGAGGATTGGGCCCCCGGTGATGCTCAGGTCATCGTGACAGCAGGCCAGCTGAAAGCCAGTTCGAAAATCCGCAAGGCCTTCGAATCGCATCCGGCGGCCTATGCGGTGGGCATTTACGACGACCCGCCCTCTCGGGCCGAGGTCGAACGGATTCTGACACAAGCCGGTTTGCAGAACATCCCGCGCGACGCGATGTCGACGCTGGGAGAGTTGGCGGTCAGCCTCAGCCCCGGTGATTTCACCCAAACGGTCGAGAAGCTGTCGCTTTATAAACGCGGCGACGCGAGCGAACTCAGCCTTGACGATATCGAAGCCTGCGCACCCCGCTCGACCGAGGCGGCGCTGGATGATGTATTGAACGTGGTCGCCGAAGGCCGCGCCGGAGAAATAGGCCCGCTGATCCGTCGCCTTCAGGCGCAGGGCACCAACGGGGTTACGCTGTGCATCGGCGCGACTCGGCATTTTCGCACGCTTTACGCCTGTGCCTCTGACCCCGGTGGAGCAGCGCAAGGGATCGGCAAGTTACGCCCGCCTGTCTACGGAAAACGACGCGACCGTATTTTACGGCAGGCTCAAGGGTGGGGCGCGCCAAAGCTGCAGACGGCGCTGACAGTGCTGACAGATACCGACCTGTCGCTGCGCTCGGCCGGGCAAACGGCCCCTGCGATGGCCTTGGTCGAACGTGCGATGATCCGGCTGGCAATGCTGGCCCGGTCGCGTTAGCGGTTCAGCCAGTCGCCCGCCGACCTTCCTGCCCAGCGCCCGGTCGCCAGACAGGCGGTTAGAAGATAGCCTCCGGTGGTAGCCTCCCAATCCAACATCTCACCGGCGCAGAACACGCCGGGCAGTGCAGTCAGCATCAATCCGTCGGTCACGGCAGCGCTTGTGATGCCTCCGGCGGTTGAGATCGCCTCATCCATCGGGCGCAATCCTGCGTGGCGTACCGGCAGGGCTTTGACCAACGCCGCCACGTCGTTGGGCGCAGTTGGAAGGGGGCGGGCGAACTCCATAAGCAACGCGGTTCGCACCGGCCCGAGTTTCAGAGCTTTGCGCAGATGATTGGACTGGCTCATCTTGCCGCGCGGTTTTGCCAGGCGTGCCGCCACTTCTGAGACAGGCAGGTCAGGCATCAGGTCGATCGTCAGGGGCGCGCCCTCTCGCACCGGCTTACAGATGGAGTAGATGCCCCCGCCTTCCAAACCGCGGGCCGAGATCACCGCCTCGCCCCGTGTGCGCTGGGTTCCGGCTTGTAGCGCGACCCCTTTGATCGGCGCGCCGAAATGCGCGGTCATGTGATCCGACCAGTCGACTAAAAGCCCTGCGTTTGCAGGTGCAAACGGCGCAAGCTGCACGCCTTTCGCTGCCAGCCATGGTGCCCAGGTCCCGTCCGAGCCCAACCGTGCCCAGCTGGCCCCGCCCATTGCAAGCACGGTTGCGTCGGGCTGCAAGCGCTGCGGGCCATCCGGGGTATCAAACACCAGCGCTTCCCCTTCCCACCCGGTCCAGCGCCAGCGGGTTCGGATCTCGACACCGCGGTCAGCCAGACGCGCCAGCCATGCACGCAGCAAGGGTGAGGCCTTCATAACGGTCGGGAAAACACGGCCTGTTGAGCCGGTGAAAAGCTCTTGCCCCAAGGCGCGCGCCCAGTCCTGCACAGCCTGCGCATCAAACTCAGCCAGCATCGGGCGCAGCCAGTCGGCGGCTTCATCATAGGATTGGATCAGGGTCTCGAACGGCTCATCCTTGCTAAGGTTCAGACCCGACTTTCCGGCCATCAGGAACTTGCGCGCAACCGAAGGCTTGGCCTCGGCCACCAGAACCGAGTGACCGGAAAGGGCAAGCTGCTCGGCCGCCATCAACCCGGCCGGTCCTGCCCCGATCACCACTGCCTGCGCCATCCTCGCCCTCTTGCCTTCGCCGCCCGCAGGCGCATCATTCCCAACCATGACGAACAGCGATCCGATCTGCCCGCTTTGCGACCGCCCCATTCCCCATGGCGGCGGCAGCCTGCATCATCTGATCCCAAAACTCAAAGGAGGCAAGGGCGGACCAACCGTTCTGCTACACCAGATTTGCCACAAAGAGGTCCACGCCACCCTGTCCGAGGCCGAGCTGGCACGCAGCTTCAACACGGTCGAGGCCCTGCGCGCCCATCCAAGGCTTGAGAAATTCCTCAACTGGGTGCGCAAACGCCCGCCCGGTTTCCGTTCAAAAGTTCCGGGTAAACGGCGCGGGCGCTGATCAAATCGCTTTGGGTTTGATTTGAATCGAAATACGCTGCCTCTACCCTCGGTCGAACGCGCATTTCGATGGCCTTGCCTCCCGTGAAACGCAAAACGCTTTAGCCGGGCAGAACCGGATCGCCAAAGGCATCCGAAAGCGCGGCGGGCAGACGCTCGACCTCGATCCCCTGATAGTCGGGAACAGGCGCAAATTTGGCACCTTGCACATGCTGGAACTCGAGCGTCGTGTAGGGTCGTTTCCAGAGCCATTCGCGATTCTCAACCGCCCAAAGGTCAGGATCGGGCGGAGCCTCATGCGTGAAGGCATAGAAATTCAGGTCAAACCCATAGGTCGCCACATCCTGCATCGACAGAAGCTTCATACCCTGAGCACGACAGAACGCATCCTCGGCGGCGATATCCCCTGTGCGCAAGGTGATCTGAGCCACTCGCGCCTCGGCAAACGGGGCCGCAGGGTCGGCAGCATTTTCCGGGCGGTTGCCTTCAAAATCATGCTGTAAAAGCTCGATCACAAAGCCTTCGGGGTCGCTCAGATGCGCCATATACCCGATATCGAGGAACTGACGTGGTTCACTGACAGCATAGCCTTTGGCCCGCAGCGTATCGGCGGCCAGATCGACATCGGGCAGAGTGATCCCGATCTTCCAATAGCGATGCCCCTGATCGTGGGAATACCCTCTGCCCCCTGGTAGCAGCAGCAGATCAGCATCTTCACCGGCATATCCTACACGCCGGGAATCGCCGATTTCCTGCACGGACATACCCAAAACGTCCCGATAGAACCCGGCCAGTCGCGCCGGATCAGCGACGCGCAGCCTGACTGCGGACAACCTCAGCGACAAAGCTCTGCAATCCCTGCTGCGATCTCTGGTTTGGCCGCGAGGCTATCGGCCACCAGCGCGCGCGCCGTCCGCATCAAATCGTCCGGCGAGGCGATGCGATCCACCAGACCGAACGCATAAGCCTCCTCGGCCGAGATCTTTTGGCCCGACATCAGAATCAACTTGGTGCGCGCCGGACCAATCAATGCGGCCATGCGCTTGGGGTCGGAGGGTTGCGGCAGAAAACCAAGCTTCATCACCGGATAGAAGAACTTGGCCGAAGGCACCGCGATTCGCAGGTCGCAGGCCAAGGCCATGCCGTTTGCACCACCCGCCAGCGTTCCGTTCAGTGCCGCAACGGTCAGGCAGGGCAGCGCCGCGATTGCACCCGACAACCGCTCCCAGACGTCCGAGGTCGCAAGCCCCGCGCGGGCTTCCTCCAGATCAGCACCAGCGCTGAAGACCTTGCCAGCGCCGGTCAAGATCAGGGCGCGCGCCTCAGCCGCGGCCTCGGCGATTTCAGCAAGTTCGGTCAACATCGCGCCGGTCAGAGCGTTAGCCTTGTCAGCGTTGTTGATCGTGACGGTCCACAACCCGTCTTCCTTGGTCAGTTCAATCACGTCAGGCCGATCCTTTGGCGAATGTCGTCTTGGCGCAGGGAAATCTCGGCCCCCAGATACTCGTCAGCATCCGAAGAACACATCCACAGCAGTGCTTTTGCGGGCCAGTCCGCCGGGATATGAACATCCCAGTCCAGTTGGCTGACTGGGTTGATGCCGCTGGCCTTGATGACGCGCTGCATATCGGTTGCCACTGTGCCCGGCGACAGGCCCATGGCGCGGATGCCGTTATGGGCCTCTTCCAGATGCAGACATTCTGTCAGCATTTTCGCGCCGGCTTTCGAGGCGCAATAGTGGCTCCACGCCTCAACCGGGTTCGACGCCGCGCCGGACGAGACGGTCAGAACCGTCCCTCCGCCCGCCGCCCGCATCACCGGCAGAGCGGCACGCATTCCGTAGAAAACACCCTTGAGGTTGATATCAATGGCCTGGCTCCATGCACTGACATCAGCGTTGGACAAGTGAAAGATCGGCTCGATCACACCAGCGTTGCCGATCAAAACGTCCAAACCGCCGAAACGCGCGACGCAATCGGCCACCGCTTGTTCGACCTGCGCGAAATCGCTGACGTCACAGGCCAGCGCCATCGCATTGTCGCCCAAAGCGGCCGCAAGCGCGTCAATCTGATCATGACTGCGGGCCAACAGCGCGACATTCGCCCCGGCTGCGGCAAACACGCGCGCGGCCTCGGCGCCGATTCCGCGGCTGGCCCCTGTTATGAGCACTGTTTTTCCCTGCATTTAACGCTCCTCACGTCTTGGGCTGACCTTTGGCTACAGGCGTAACGCGGAAACGGGGAAAGGGTCCAGCCCTTGCCCCCTTGACGATGCCTGCCACAACCCCGACCATGCGCGCAAATTGATCAAGAAGGGTTACCTTATGTCTGTTTTCATCCGCCGCAGCTGTGGCGCCGTTCTAGCCTATGCGGTCGCAACTCAAGGTGCATATGCCGACCTGACTGCAAATGACGTCTGGAACGACTGGCAAGAGTATTTCCGGTCCGTAGGTTACACGGTCGAGGGCGAACCCAGCAGCTCTGGCGATGTCATGACCATCAACGATATGACCCTGTCCATGGACTTCCCCGAAGAGGACGGCCAGTTCCAGATGACCATGCCCGAGGTCACATTGACCGAAAACGGCGATGGCACCGTCAACGTCGGCTTCCCCGGAAGCTTTCCGATGGTCATTTCGGGCGGCGTCGAAGATGAGCAGTTCACAGCAAACCTGACCTACAGCCAGACAGATCTGGAAATGGTTGTGTCAGGTGATCCGTCCGACATGACCTATGACTACTCGGCGGCGACCCTTGGGATCGTGTTAGATTCGATCGAGGGCGGAGACGATCCAATTCCCGAAGATGCGCTGGAAGGTGGTATCGAATTTACAGGTATGGCTGGCACATCGCGTATGCTGATCGGCGAAAATCGCGAGATCACGCAGACCCTCGACGCCGCGCAAATGGCCTATAAGTTCAGCTTCAAGGACCCCGAAACCGGAGAATCGGGGTTGATTGACGGGGCACTGAACGACCTGACATCCAGCGGCGACAGTGTTCTGCCCACTGGGTTCGATCTGGCCGACCCGCAGGCACTGTATGACGCAGGCTTCGCCTTTTCCGGCATGATCGCCTATGGCTCGGGCAAGACAGACATCAGCGGCGTCAGCGAAGGTGAGCAATTCACCATGGCAAGCTCGTCCCAAGGTGGCCGACTTGAGGCCAGCGTAGATGGCGAACGTGTGGCCTATGACCTAGAACAGAATGACGCGAAACTGGCCGTGACCACCGGTGATCTGCCCTTCCCGATCGAGATCGCAATGGCGAAGGCGGGTCTGAACCTGGACATCCCGGTGCAGGAATCGGAGGAGGCCGCACCCTTCGCCTTCGGTCTGAACCTGACCGATTTCACCATGTCTGACGTCCTTTGGAGCATTTTCGACCCGGCGGGCAACCTGCCGCGCGATCCAGCCACCATTGCGCTGGACACCACCGGCACGGCGAAAGTCTTGCTGAACATCTTCGATCCGGAACAGGCGGCGGCGCTTGAAGAAGAAGGCGAAGTCCCTGCCGAGCTGCATTCGCTGAAAATCAACGAATTGCTGGTCTCGATGGTTGGCGCGCGTCTAACCGGGGACGGTGATTTCACGTTGGACAACGAGAACCTCGACGAATTCGGCATGCCTATTCCGACTGGCGTTGCGAACCTGCAATTGGTTGGAGCCAACGCACTGATCGACAAACTGATCGGCATGGGCCTGATGTCCGACAACGACGCCTTGGGTGCGCGTATGATGATGGGCATGATGGCTGTTCCGGGCGATGAACCCGACACGCTGAATTCGACAATCGAATTCACTGAAGACGGTCAGATTAAGGCCAATGGTCAGCGCATTAAGTGATGATATCGGGGAGGGCCGCCAGTGATCGGCCCTCCCACACAATACCGTCAGGGTCTTGCGAGAGGCGCGGTGCAAGGCTAGGTCCTTGGCAACACATCCGGAGGCCGTATGACCCGCACACCAGAAGAAATCAGCCAGCAATTGCTTGACGCCGCACGCCTCGCCGGGGCCGAGGCGGCAGATGCCATCGTGATCGACGGATCTTCCGTATCGGTCGAGGTACGTGGCGGCGCGCTGGAACATGCGGAACGCTCAGAAGGCACCGATCTGGGGCTTCGGGTATTTCTGGGAAAGCAACAGGCCATTGTTTCAAGTTCGGACAGCCGTCCCGAAACGCTGACGGCCATGGCCGAACGGGCCGTCGCCATGGCGCGCGAAGCGCCTGAGGACCCGTTCACCGGTCTGGCGGCCAGCGAGGAATTGACGGGCGGTTGGGATCTCGACGCGCTTGAGCTGTTTGACCCCTCCCCAGAACCCTCTGCCGAAGCGCTGATGCAAGATGCGCTGGCGGCTGAGGCTGCCGCTCTGGCTGTATCCGGTGTATCGCAAGTCTCTGATGCGGCGGCGGGCTATGGCATACATCGGGTGCATCTGGCTGCCACCAACGGGTTTTCGGGCGGGTATGCGCGCAGCAGCCGGTCAACATCCTGCGTTGCGATCTCGGGCGAAGGCACCGGGATGGAGCGGGACTATGACGGCGACAGCCGCACCTTCCAAGCCGACCTGCGCGATGCCGAGGAGATCGGACGCAAGGCAGGGGAACGCGCGGTCGAACAGGTTGGCGCGCGCCAGCCCGCAACGGGCAGTTTTCCGGTACTGTTTGACGAGCGCATTTCATCCTCACTGATCGGGCACTTACTGGCCGCCAGCAACGGCGCAGCGATCGCGCGAGGGGCGTCGTGGCTGCAAGACTGTCTGGGCGAACAGGTATTGCCCGAGCATCTGTCGCTGATCGAAGACCCGCACCGCCCACGTATCTCAGGCTCACGCCCGTTTGACGCCGAAGGGCTGGCAACGCGCCGCCGGGCGATTGTCGAGAACGGAGTGCTGACCGGCTGGACGCTGGATCTGGCCAGCGCCCGCAAGCTTGGCATGACCTCAACCGGCAATGCAGCGCGCGGTGTCTCGGGGCCGCCTTCGCCCAGCAACTGGAACCTCAGCCTGACCCAAGGCACCCAAAGCCGCGCCGACCTGCTGCGCGATATGGGAACAGGGTTGCTGGTCACCTCGATGATCGGATCGACGATCAACCCCAATACCGGGGACTACTCGCGCGGGGCCTCGGGCTTTTGGGTCGAGAATGGCGAGATCACGCATCCGGTCAATGAATGCACCATCGCGGGCAACCTGCGCGACATGCTGAAACGGATCATCCCGGCCAATGACGCGCGCCCCTACCTGTCGCGCGTTGTGCCCTCGGTGCTGATCGAAGGGATGACCCTTGCCGGCAACTGACCTGCCACTGCTGATTGAAGCCGCACGCAAGGCCGGAGAGATCGCGACCCGTTTCTCGGGCGCGCAGGCGCAGCGTTGGGACAAGCCCGACGGTGCCGGGCCGGTGACCGAGGCCGATCTGGCCGTCAACGACATGCTGGAACAGATGCTGCCGACGGCGCGGCCCGACTATGGCTGGCTCAGCGAAGAGACCGAGGATAGTCCGGACCGCCTATCGCGGGACCGCGCCTTCATCATCGACCCGATTGACGGCACCCGCAGTTTTGCCGAAGGCTCGCGCACCTGGGCGCATTCGCTTGCCGTTACGGAGCACGGAGAGGTTACCGCCGCCGTGATCTACCTGCCCCTTCGCGACCTGTTTTATGCGGCGGCGAAAGGTCAGGGCGCCACCCTGAACGGTGCGCCAATCCGCGCCTCGGAGGCTTCGACGCTTGGAACTGCCACAATTCTGGCCGCCAGGCCCAACATGAACAGCCACCATTGGCGCGATGGCGAGGTGCCCGAGTTTGACCGTGCCTATCGCCCGTCGCTGGCCTATCGCATGGCCCTGGTAGGCGAGGGGCGTTTTGACGGCATGTTGACCCTGCGACCCAGTTGGGAATGGGATATCGCGGCGGGCGACCTGATTATTCGCGAGGCCGGAGGAATGTGCACCGACCGCGCAGGCCAGCCCCTGAGGTTCAACAACGCGCAGCCTCGGCTAAACGGCGTTCTGGCCACGGCGCAGGGTATCCACACCCAGCTTTCCTCCCGGCTTGACCCGAACGGCCCCGGCATTGCCCCATGAGCAAACCGCGATCTCTGAGCCTTGCCGCCTACCGGGTCCTGTCCTGGGGAGGGGCGCAGCAAAGCATCCGACCAGATCAGCCTCGCCCGGACGGAGAGCTTGTCTGGGTTCACATCGCAACCCGCGACCGCCTGCGTGCAATCAGTGACTTTTGCCTCAGACTGCAACAGGCCCGACCCGGCCTGTCGATCCTGCTGAGCACCCCGCCCGAGATCGACCTGAGCCGCTGGACAGGAATCCCCTTTCCCATGGTCAACCTACCCGCCGAACAAACCGGCGCAGCGCGGGCTTTTCTGGACCATTGGAAACCCGATCTGGGTCTGTGGGTCGGAGGGGGATTGATGCCCAGCATCATCACCCGCGCGGAAGAGCGCAAAATCCCGATGCTTCTGATTGAGGCGCAGTTGGATGTCGTTTTGTCCCGCAATGCGCGGTGGCTGCCGGATATCAGCAGATATACTTTCGATTGCTTCGAACATATACTCACCACCACCGACGAAACGGCCCGCCAGATCCGGCGAATGGGGGTTGCCTCCTCCAAAGTGCGCAAAGCGCCGCCGCTGCAGTTCAGCCCGAACCCCTCACCCTGGCCTGAGGACGAATTGATCGAGACCAACCACGCCCTCGCCGGGCGTCCGGTCTGGCTGGCGGCGCGGGTTCAGGCGAAAGAGTTCATCTCGGTCCTCAGCGCCCATCGGCAGGCGCTGCGCATTCTGCCGCGTTTGGCGTTGATCCTGCACGTGGCGGATCGGGCCGAGGCCGCGCCGCTGCAGCGACGGCTTGAAACCATGGACTTGCGCTGTTCCAATTGGGACGACGGCGGCTCTATAGAGGACACGACACAGGTGATTGTCAGCTCTGAGCCCGAAGATCTTGGCCTTTGGCAGCGTGTTTCACCGGTGTCCTTCATGGCCAGCTCGCTGGAACGCGGCGCCGGCGGGCAGGACCCGCTGGATGCTGTCGCGCTGGGATCGGCGGTTATCTATGGCCCGCATGTCGATATCTACCAGACGGTCTATGCCCGCCTTGCCGAGGCTGGTGCCGCCCATCCGGTCAAAACTGCGACCGAGCTTGGAGATGCGGTCGTCGCTCTTCTTGCCCCGGATCGCGCGGCCGGGATGGCACTGGCGGGATGGCAGGCGATCACCGAAGGGGCACCTCAGGCCGAGAGGCTAGTCGACATGCTGCAGGACCTTCTGGACCAGCGGAGTAACCACGATGCGCGCCCCTGACTTCTGGAACTCGGACCCCGCACGCCCGGCGCTACGTGCCCGGTTACTCAGCCCGTTGGGGCGGCTTTATGCGGCAGCGACGGCGCGCCGGGTCAACTCTGATCCCGGAGTGAAGCCGGGTGTGCCAGTGATCTGCATCGGCAACCTCAACGCAGGTGGAACCGGCAAGACGCCCACGGTGATCTGGGTACTGGAAGAGCTGCGCAACGCCTGGCACGAGCCGCATGTTGTGACGCGCGGCCATGGCGGTTCGCTGGAAGGCCCGGTGCGGGTTGACCCCACCAAACACAGTGCCGCGCAGGTCGGGGATGAGCCGCTTCTGCTGGCCATGTTTGCCGAGGTCTGGGTCGCCAAGGACCGTGCCGCAGGTGCGCGCGCTGCGGCCGAGGCGGGCGCAAGCGTGATCGTTCTGGATGATGGCTTCCAGAATCCGGCGGTCGCCAAGGATTCCTCGATCATTGTGGTGGATGCCGAGCGTGGGTTTGGCAACGGCCTGTGCCTGCCAGCTGGTCCCCTGCGCGAACCCGTAGAGGTCGGCCTGAAACGCGCCGATCTGGTTCTGTCATTGGGCGATACGCAAGCGCAAGAAGTCTTCGCCGCACAATGGGTCCCTAAGCTAACGGTGCCCCATGCGACGGGCGTTGTCGCGCCGTTGCAAACCGGCATGGACTGGGCTGGATCGCGGGTTTTGGCCTTTGCCGGGATCGGCCACCCCGAGAAGTTCTTCCAAACCCTGCGCCAACAAGGGGCTGAGCTTTTGCGGGCCGAGGCACTCGACGATCATCAACCGCTAACCCCGGCTCTGATGACCCGGCTTGAAAACGAGGCGCGCCTGCTTGGCGCTCAGATGGTGACGACGGAAAAAGACGCAGTGCGCCTGCCGCAAGCTTTCCGCAACAAGGTCGTCACCCTGCCTGTCCGGCTGCAAGTGAACGACCCCGAGCAGGTCAAAGAGATGATCCTGAAAGCGGCCCCATCCCCCAAGTGACCGGCCCCAAGTCACGAGAATGGTCGGCCCGAGAACAGGCCGACCAATAGGCAATTAGCTGCCCAATTCGTCTTCGATCAGTTGCTTGAAGTCCTCATAGGACTGGTTCGAAACCTTCTTGCCGTTCACAACAAAGGACGGGGTGCCCGTCACGTCATCGCGCTCAGCGTTTTCCTGATACCACGCCACCAGAGTCTGCGCACGTGTACCGTCCTGCAGGCAGGCTTCAAGCTGGTCATTGTCGATACCCGCCAGACGGCCGATCTTGCGCAGCTCGTCCACGATCTCGGTTGGACCACCTGCTTGGGTCCATTCGGACTGGCCCTGATAGATCAGATCGGTAATGCCAAAAAACTTTTCGGGCCCAGCGCAGCGCGCAACCATCGACGCCCACAGGCCATAGCGATCAAAGTAGACCTCACGATAGATGAACTTGACCTTGCCGGTATCGATGAAGTCCTTCTTCAGCTGCTTGTAGGCACCCTGATGGAAATTGGCGCAATGCGGACAGGTATAGGAGGCATATTCGATGATCTCGACCGGCGCATCCTCGGCCCCCTGCACCATCTCGATGATCGTCGAGGTGTCGAGATCGGCCTCTTGCGCGATGGCGCTGCCGACCAGAGGATTGACGGAGTTTGTGTTCGAAGCTGTCATCCAATAGCCACCAGCGGCCACTGCGACAGCCGCACAGATTACGGTTGCAATACGGCTCATTCTCAGCCCTTTCTCAGCGTTTCTGCTTGGATAAAACGTTGCGGCCCAGACGTTCAAGGGCCGCACGTAAATCTTCATCATGGACATCCTGCGAGACCCTGCCCGCTTCGGCCATGATTTCAGGTTTGATCTCTGGTTTCGCTTGTTTCGGCTTGTGGTCGAAACTGGCCTGCCCCTCGGCAAATCCGGTCGGGGCGGTCTGGGTGATGCGCACTCTGCTGATCGCATTGTAGCCGTAGACGGCGTTCACCTTGCCGCGCAGTTGTTCTTTCTGCATTTCCAGCATGGGGGCCTGCGGCCCGGTTGTCAGCACGGTCAGGGTCGCCCCCATCCCGTTCCGGCCATAGCCCACATTCACCGGTCTTGCGATGGCGGCAGTGTCCTGACCCACGATCTCGGCCCAGTGGGTCAGAAGGCGCGAAACCGCAAAGCCCCGGCTTTCGCCGGCGCGTCTGATCTGATCGTTCAGCAATGTCGCGGTGCGTTTGAACCCGCGGGTCGAAGAACGTCTGCGCTGCATCTGGTTTCCAACTCCTGCACCGCTATTGTAATAAGCAAGCCAGCAGGCGCCAGCGAAACCCGACAGTGAGATAGATAAAACTTGCGTGACAGCCCCGAATTTAACCTGAGCGCTGAATTGCTCGACTGGTATGACCGCCACGCGCGCGAGATGCCATGGCGTGTTGGCCCCGCCGATCGCGCCGCAGGCGTTGTGCCGGACCCTTACCGGGTCTGGTTGTCCGAGGTCATGCTGCAACAGACAACCGTCGCCGCCGTGCGGGACTATTTCACCCGCTTCACCACGCGTTGGCCCACCGTGCAGGCGCTGGCCGCCGCCCCCGATGATCAGGTCATGGGGGAATGGGCGGGCCTCGGGTATTATGCTCGCGCCCGCAATCTGCTGAAATGCGCCCGTGTCGTGGCCGAGAATCACGACGGACAGTTCCCCGACACCTACGACGCGCTGCTGGACCTGCCGGGGATCGGCCCTTACACCGCCGCTGCGATCTCGGCCATTGCGTTTGATCGGCCCGAAACCGTGCTGGATGGCAATGTCGAGAGGGTGATGGCCCGGCTCTACGATATTCACGACCCGTTGCCCGGATCAAAACCTGTTCTGAAAGAAAAAGCAGCCGCGCTGACACCAGCACTGCGACCCGGAGACTACGCACAGGCCGTAATGGATCTTGGGGCCACAATCTGCACACCCAAATCCCCGGCCTGTGGAATCTGCCCCGTGCAAGCCCCCTGCCTTGCCCGCGCTGCTGGCACGCAGCCAGAGCTGCCGAAGAAGACGCCCAAAAAGCCGAAACCCACGCGATTCGGCCATGTCTATATCGCGCAAGACCCAAACGGAGCGTTCCTGCTGGAACGCCGCCCGGACAAGGGTCTTCTGGGTGGCATGTTGGGCTGGCCCGGCTCGGACTGGTCCGAGGCTCCGCCCGAGGCCCCTCCGTTTTCGGCAGAGTGGCGCGTTCTGAACGGCGAGGTGCGCCACACCTTCACACATTTCCATCTGGTGCTGCGAATCTGGAGCGCACCGCTGCCCGATGGCACCGAACCCGACGGGCTGACCCTATTGCCCAAGCATGACTTCAAACCCAGCGACCTGCCTACGGTGATGCGAAAAGCCTACGACCTTTGGCGGGGGCAATAAGCCCGCTGGGCAAGCTCGGTCCGTCCGGCTAGGGTGCATCTGCCTATTCGGAGCATCTAGGATGATCGCGACTCAACCCCTCTCGCACTGGCAAGCCGCTTTGCCCTATTGGGTGTCCTTCCTGCTGATCCCCCTGATCTGGGCAACGGCCTTTGCAGGGGGTTGGTGGGTATTGCTGATCCCCTTGTCCACATGGTGGGCCTTTGCGGTTCTGGACCGCTTGACCGGCCTCAACCTGCAAAACGCCGACCCTGAAACCCCCGATGACGCGCTGCACTGGTACATCCTGCTGACCAAGCTCTGGGCGCCTGTCCAATTCCTCACGCTGTTTGGCCTGATCTGGTACGCAACCCATAGCGATCACTTGTCGAGCTGGTCGAAGATCGGGCTGTTCTTCGGTATGGGCGTCATCTCGGGCACGATCGGGATCAACTACAGCCACGAGCTGATGCACCAAAAATCCCGATCTGAGCGTTGGCTGGGCGATCTCCTTCTGGCAATGGTCCTCTATTCTCATTTCCGGTCCGAGCATCTGCTGGTCCATCACCGCCACGTCGGCACTCCGCGCGACCCGGTGACGGCGCGCTACAACGAAGGTTTCCACCGCTTCTATCCTCGCGTCCTGCTGCAATGCCTGATCTCAGCTTTTCGGGCCGAGAAGGACAAGCTGGCCCGCAAGGACCGCCCCTGGACTGACCGCTCGAACCCGTTCTGGCGCTACTGGGCACTGCAAACCGGCATGCTGATCCTCGCTGCTCTGATCGGAGGATGGCCCGGCCTCGCCCTGTTCCTACTGCAAGCGGGCGTCGCGATCTGGCAGTTAGAGCTGGTCAACTACGTGGAACACTACGGCCTGACCCGAAAACATTTGGGCGAGGGCAAATACGAACACGTTCTGCCCCGGCATTCGTGGAATGCCTCACAAAAAGCGTCGAACTGGCTGCTGATCAACCTGCAGCGCCACTCGGACCATCACTACAAACCCAACCGTCGCTTCCCGCTGCTGCAAAACCACCCGCAAGAGGACGCGCCGCAACTGCCCTTCGGCTATCCGGTCATGACCGTCGCCGCGATGATCCCGCCGCTATGGCGCCGCGTCATGAACCCGCGCGTCCGCGCCTGGCGGCGGCACTACTACCCCGAGATCACCGATTGGCACCCCTATAACAAAGCACTGAACCCCGGCCCAAGGGCGTGACCGCAGCGCGCATCGCGCGCTGCCCGGCCCAACTGGAGGGGCTGCATCTTTGATGCTGCCCAAACAGGCGGGAGCCGTTCACAAAACCCAGATATCCATAGGGGTTTCAACTCCGCGAACGGTCTGACCCTGGCGTTTCTGAAACCCATCCATCAACGCTCCAACATTCGGATTCTCGCGTACGGCTTGCTCCCGCAACGCGTCACTGACCACGATCCGGGCCTGAAAATCGCGGGTCATCGCCTCCAGCTTTGCCGAGACATTCACCGCATCCCCAATCACTGCAAATTCCAACCGGTTGGCCCCGATATCCCCTAGAACGACCGAACCAAAATGCACGCCGATCCCGACATGGATATCATGCTCTCCCGCTCGAAGTCGTTCCTGGTTCCACTCGTCGATGACGCTGACCATCGTCCGCGCGCAGCCCAGCGCATTGCTGGCGTCCAAAGGCGTTGCGACCGGCGTGCCAAACGTCGCCATAAGCCCGTCGCCCAGATATTTGTCCAAAGTGCCATGGTGACGAAACACCTCGGCCTCCATCCGAGCATGAAATCCGCGCAACACCTCAATCACCTCGTAAGGGTCCCGTCCGGCTGCAAATTTCGTGAAGCCCACAATGTCAATGAACAGCACCGCAATATCCGCCTTGCGCACCTGCTTTAACGGCTCGTCATTCTTGCTGAGCTCATCGACCACATTGGGCGAGAAGTAACGCGACAGGTTGGCCCGTTCCCGCTCCAGCCCCGCGTTGCTCATCAACAAGCGATTTAGCCGTCGCATCGACACGCCAAGCGTCACTGCGACCATCACGAACACGACCACCTGCTGAATGCGCTGCGGGATATCGAAACTGTTGGGATCCAACAGCTCTGCGACGTCCGGATAGCCCTGCAAAGCCGCCGCGACCTTCTGGCTGATCCCCGGAATCGGCGTGGCCACCCACCAGGCGATGATCCAACCCGCCGTCCAGATCAGGGCCGTCCAGGAGCCAATCGCGACAACCGTGCGCCACGAATAGGCCAGCGTCCCAGCAGCTAAAATGATGAAGAAATACTGAAAATTATCGAACCGGTACTGCATTGCCAACGGCCGCACATCATCGCTGAACGGGTTCGGAACAATCATCCCAAGCGTCATGATCAGCAGATCGACAAAGATCAGCAACAGCTCGGTCCGCGATTGCCCAACCCGCCCTGCGCGCCGGATCAACCAGCCATTCGCGCAGAGGACAAGCAGAATGAACTGATACCACAGAACCTCCCATTGCGGGTTCAGAAAGATCAACAATACCCCGGTTAAAGCCATAGCGATCCAGCGTGCGCGGACGGCCAGTTCCAGACCCTCCTGCTTGTGCCGTTGCATTGCGGCTTCGGTGTATTTGTTGTCCAGATCCACAGCATCCGGCTGCGTAACGGCGAACCGTTCCAGTCTGGATGGGCTGGCAGTTGTCTCGCTCATGACAGGAACCTCTGAGGCAGTGCTGGCGGCGCGCCCATGCAATCACCTCTGACTGCAAAACAAAAGACCCCGCCGAGAACGGCGGGGCAAGGCGTAGTGCCTTGTGTCAGGCCACAGGCACCGGCGGTTTTCGTGATATCAGTTGTGCATCTCGGCCCGGATCTGCTGGCGCAGAACGTCGATCGGCACCGTTTTGCCATCGCGTTTGAAGCACCAATAGGTCCAACCGTTGCAGGAAGGGGCGTTCTCAAGATGTGCGCCAACCTGATGGATCGAACCTTTGACGTTGTCGCCAACCAACGTTCCATCCGCGCGAACCTTGGCTTTGTGGCGCTGGTTCATCGAATACAGCTCTTCGCCTGGGCGCAGCATCCCACGTTCAACCAACTGGCCGAACGGTACACGCGGCTCGGCGCGTTTGCTGGCGCTGACTTCCAGCGCCTCGCGGTCGAACTTGCGCACCTTCGAGATCCGCTTCTCGGCCACTTTACGATAGCTTTCCTCGCGCTCGATGCCGATGAACTCACGGCCCAACATCTTGGCGACGGCCCCAGTCGTGCCTGTGCCAAAAAACGGGTCCAAAATCACGTCACCCGGATTGGTCGAGCCAATCAGAACGCGGTGCAGCAGAGACTCGGGCTTCTGTGTCGGATGCGCCTTGTCGCCGTTTTCGTCCTTCAGGCGCTCATGCCCGGTGCAGATCGGCAAAACCCAGTCACTGCGCATCTGCACGCCTTCGTTCAGCGCTTTCAGAGCTTCGTAGTTGAACGTGTATTTCGCGCCTTCGCGCTTCGAGGCCCAGATCATCGTTTCATGCGCATTGGTGAATCGCTTGCCGCGGAAATTCGGCATCGGGTTCGACTTGCGCCATACGACGTCGTTCAAAATCCAATATCCCGCGTCCTGCAGGGCCGAGCCCACGCGGAAGATGTTGTGGTACGAGCCGATCACCCAGATCGCGCCGTTCGGCTTGAGCAAACGATGAGCCGCCTTCAGCCATTCACGCGTGAACCGGTCATAAGCACCTAAGCTTGAGAATTGATCCCAGTGATCGTCGACCGCATCCACCTGGCTGTTATCGGGGCGATGCAACTGGCCTTTCAACTGCAAATTATAGGGCGGATCCGCGAAGATCAGATCAACCGACGCCTCGGGCAGACTGTTCATCACGTCGATGCAGTCCCCAGATAGAATCGTGTTTAAAGGGAGCGCTTTTGCGCCCTTTTTGGTGGTCGTTGTCATATCACTGCCTCAAGTATCCACGGCGCTTTTGCGCTCATTTGGTTGACACAAGGATGAGTCAAAGACGATTCGCCGTCAATTTCTTTTTTGAATCAGCGACTTACGATTTACTCTTGATACAAGATATTGTGTACCGTCTTGAACGAACGCCTATGATGTGGGGTCACGCCAAGATTTTGCAGCGCCTCGCGGTGCTGTTTTGTCGGATATCCGGCGTTCGCCTCCCAGCCGTAGCCGGGATGCTGTTGCGCTAAATCCACCATCAGCTGATCGCGCCAGTTTTTTGCGATGATCGAAGCCGCCGCAATCGACACAGATTTACCATCCCCCTTGATCACAGCTTCGGACGGGATCTGCAGCCCGTTTGGAATCATGTTCCCGTCGATCAGAAGATAGTCGGGTGCCGGATCCAGTGCCTGCACCGCGCGCACCATGGCCAGATGCGAGGCGCGCAGGATATTGAGCTCATCAATCTCTGCGACCGAGGCCTCGGCCACGGCGATCTCGGCCCGGTCCCGCAACTCTGCCTCCAACGCTGTGCGTCGCTTGAGCGAGAGCTTCTTGGAGTCGTTCAGCCCTTCGGGAATATCGTCGGGGTTCAGGATCACGGCGGCAGCAACCACAGGTCCGGCCAACGGGCCGCGCCCGACCTCATCCACGCCTGCAATCCGGATATGGCCCTGCGCCTGCAGCCCCTGTTCAAGTTCATAAGTCGGTTTTGTCATCCCTTCGGAAAACCGCGTTTTCAAAGCCGCCGCAACAAAAAAAAAGAGAGGGCAGCTTGCGCCACCCTCTCTCAGCGCGGTGCTGTTTTGCACCACTCCTGCTCGACCGTGTTACTTGTAAACGACGCGGTATCCGTGATGGCGCAGGCATGCAGGTTCATACGCCCGCTTTACCTTGTTGCCATTCCAGAACCCGACCTTGCACTCTTGCGGCAGGCTGTTGGCATGTTTGTAGTGCTTCTTGAGGCACTTCGTGCCTAGCAGCGGACGTTGCCCGTAATTGTCATGCTGGCGCAGGCAGCGTTGTGGCAGGTCATACCGCGCCACGTGTCTGGGCAATGGCTTCACCTTGTGGTGTTTGACCTGAGGCGCGGTTTGCACGTGGTTGTATTGCCGTGCGGCCTTCTCGCGATCCTTGCGCTTTTCCTTGTTGTAGTAATGCACCCCCGCGCCAATGATCGCGATCGCGGCCAACCCCCCGAGGATATCCCCCGTATCCGCAGCACGCGCCTTTGAGGCCGATACGCCGGTAATCGCCATAGCTGTCGCGATGATCAGAGCGATGAATTTCTTGTGCATGATGCCTGTCCTTTCCGAGATTTTTGGCGACCCCGTGATGGACCGCGTCTTTGATGCCTCAACACTGGGTCCACCCCCCTCAGACAAGCAATATCGGCCCCGTGTTATTGGATATCAGGCGCTGCAAACCCCTTTGGTCATTGAATATCAGCCCAAGCCATGCGCAGGATGCAGCTTATGAAACAGATCTTCTCTTCTCTGGTCGCAGCTGCGCTGATATCGGTGGCCCCGGTGGCTTTGGCCGCGGAGTGTTATGCCGACTACAAGGCCAAACAGGACAACCCGTTGCGCCTGCACTACGGCGTGATGCAGGTTTCGTCCTGCGACAAGGGACAGGCAACGAGTGAAGTCGCCCAGCGCCTTAGCGGTTCTGGGTGGACCCTGCTGAATGTCCAGTCCGTCTTCGGGCCGGAAGGGTTGGATCAAAGGAAGGCCAATGCCGGAAAATTCTATCTCCGTTTCTGAGGCGCGACGCTCGGGCGTGCGTCTTGTCGGTCTGGGCATTGCCGCCATTGTCGTGATCCTGATCACCGCCGCGCTGTTCCTGTTCTGGACGCTGCCCGATGCCAACGCATTCAACGCCCGCGTCGAACGGCTGTTTGTCGAGGCGGATCTGACCTCGCAAACGGAAATCCGGTTGCTTGAGATTCTGGCCCAATCGGGAACAGCCTTTGCCGATACGCTTTCCAGCTATCGCATGGTGATCTATGTGCTGTTGGTCTTTGCCTGCGCAATGATGATCTCGGCCTTGGTGTTTCTGGTGATGCTTGCGCTACTGAACCGGCGCATGGCACAGATCGAACGCACCGGCATTCAGGTGACATCCCTGCTGATCAGTCGCGAGGAGAATACCGTCTATCTCAACAACATGGATTTCAAACTGACCCCAGCGGCCATGGAGACCCTCTCGGTGCTGGCAGAATCCCGATTGGATGATGAGGTCCTGTCAGGCGCACAGATCGAGGCGACGATCTCGGGTCGCGATGCTGCCGATTGTGACGAAGCCGCAGGCGCCACCCGTATAAAACGGCTGCGCGACGCCTTGGGCAATCAGATGGTCAGTGAGTTGCTGGTCAAGAATATCGCCAAAAAGGGCTATATGCTGTCGATCGAAAAAGACGTCATCCAGATGGTTTAGAATCCGCGCCCCTCTTGGAATGCCCGACCAAAACGCCCATTCTATAGGGACCCCGGGCAAGGGAGGGATGGCGATGAACGTCCACACCACACCAAAATCCAACGGTTATGACATCTCGGTCGAACACCTGTCCGACAGGATCGCGATTTTTCGCGATGGCCTGCTGTTGGCCGAAAGCCGGAACGCCAAGGTGATGTATGAAACCCGGCTACCGCCGACGATCTACGTCCCTCGTTCGGATGTGTGCGTCGACCTGAGCGGTGAAACCGGCCTGCAAACCTTTTGCCCTTTCAAAGGAACCGCGACCTACCACGATATCAATCTGCCCGGAGATCGCCTGGCCAATTCGGTATGGGCCTATGACGACGCCCTGCCAGAGAGCGCTGCAATTCAAGGGCATATTGGGTTCATGCCCAGTGCCTATACGGATATCGACCTGGGCAAGAACCAACTGCGCGACACCGAAGACACCAATATCAGCGGTCCGCTGATCGACTGGCTGATGCGTGGGGCGTCGCTGTCGGATACGCCCGAAGCATTCACCAAGGCGCTGGCCGAAAAGATGCTGGAACACGGTATCGCGATCCAGCGCCTCAGCATTCTTGCATGGTCCCTGCATCCCCTGATCGCGGGGAAACACTTCATCTGGGAAAAGGGCGAGGATGAGATCCTGACCCGCGCGCCCACCTATGAAATCTACGACCACCCTGCGTTCATCAACAGCCCGTTGCGCCATGTCTCCAATGGTTTGGGCGGCGTGCGACAAAGGGTGAACGACGAGAACCCGCATAACAGCTTTCCCATTATCGAGGATCTTCGCGCCAAAGGAGCTACGGACTATGTCGCCATGCCGCTGCCCTTCTCGGACGGTCGAACAAACGTACTAACGCTCAGCTGCGATCATCCCGATGGGTTCACGACAGAGAACCTTGGTCTGGTGTTCGAATGCTCCGCCGTGATCGCCCGTTTTTACGAGGTGTTTATGCAGCGCGAAAATGCGCAAGTTCTGCTGGAAACCTATGTCGGCAAACGCTCAGGCGCGCGCGTGCTGGGCGGAGAGATCCGGCGCGGCGACGGAGATGAGATTGATGCGGCCATCATGTTCTGCGACTTGCGCAACTCGACCAGCCTGGAGGAGAGCCTTGACCGGGATGCCTATATCAATTTGCTGAACGAGTTCTTTGAGACGGTCTCAGGTATCGTGGATGAAAACGGAGGCGAGGTTCTGAAATTCATCGGCGACGCCGTTCTGGCCGTTTTCCCAGCGGGTGAGGAACCCGCGCAAGCCCGCGCGAATGCCCAACAGGCGGCAACAGAAATCGTCGAAAAACTTGCCGAGCTGCGTTCAACGGATCCCGATATCCACTGCGACTGCTCGATCGGCGTGTCCTTTGGCCGGGTGACCTATGGCAATGTCGGCTCGCGCGAACGGCTGGATTTCACCGTTATCGGACAAGCCGCCAACGTCGCAGCGCGTCTGGGTGAGCATAGCAAATCGACCGGTTACCGCATTGTCGTGTCGCAAGACATTGAGCCAGCATGCTGCAATGCAATCCCGCTCGGCGATATCAAACTACGCAACGTGTCCCAGCCAGTCAGGTGTTTTGCCCTGCGAACGGCGGCAGATGTTGAGGTCGGTGGTCCAGCTTAACCTCGGCGAATTATCAAGCTCGCTGCGTTTGATTTGGTTCGACCATATGATGCGCAGGCTAGATTGGGTCCCATTCCACCACCCTGACGATTGGTACAAAAAGCACCAACTCTAGCCTGCACCCAACAAGATCAAAGCGGTCTGCGCCGGTGATATTGTGCTTTGCAGCTGCGCGATCTGACTGCGAGCCAGATACGTATCGGTCAGTTTCTGAATGGCCTCGGGCTCTGTGAATTGGGCCAGATCATCCGATCCGGTCAGGCCTGACAAACGGTCCTTGAACACCTCAAGCTGCCTATCCAGATCGAGCTGCGAAAACGAGGATGGCAGACCAAGCGCGGTCTCCATCATGCTGCGCAAGGGTGGCAAGCCCATCAAATCGAACCATTTCGTATCCGCGCTGCTGTCACCGGCAGCCAATTCGCCAAGTGCATGTTGCGCGTAGAGGGAAATCCGCATTGTGTCATTCGTCTCACCCACGGAAACTTCGAAACGGGACACCAGGTTGTCTTCGGCGATCTGCTCCATATTCGTGATCAGTCCGGTCTTGCGCACCTCTCCGGGGCCAAAACCGAAGGCTTGAGAAAACTCGCGATACCGCTTGTCGGACAATCGGTTGGACAGGGCATCATCGGCTCTGGTTCCATCCTCCAATATCTTTTGGATAAAGAACCGATTGTTGATGTCCTCTTCCAACCCGAAGGCGCCCAAGGCCACCTGTAGCAACCGGCGATCCGACACCAGATCTTCTGCGGATTGAACCTTGCTTATGTTTTCCAGAAAATACTGCCTGTCCCTCTGGTTGACGCTGGAGTTCGTAAAGCTCTCCAGCTGCGCGTCATAGGTCCGCTGCAAAAAACGCCAGCCCACAATGCCGCCAGAGGGTATGACAGGCTGGAATGTCATTGCTGGTAGGCCATCAGCCGCTCTTCCCGCGGCAGCAAGGAGCGGAGGGACTTGAGACATTTGTAATATTGCTCGGCCACCAGTGCTTCGGTCGCCTCGCTCAGAACACGACGACTGTCTGAATCCGTGAACACCTGGCTCAACTCCTCAACCCGGCGCAGCAATTGCTGTCGCGCCTGATCGGGCTCCATATCACCGGACAGCACCAGCTGCGCGGCATAGCAAACGCGGCGCACAGGCGTTGTGACTTCGTCCGGGTGGATCGCATCTCGCAGACGCAAAACGTTGGCTTGCGGTGTCATGATCGAAAACCGGCTGCGGCGGTCTCCATTCTCGATCACTACACCATTGATCAACACCCGCTCTTTCGGGGCAAGTTTCAGGACCAGGCCACTCATCCGGCGGCCCTCATGTGCCGTAGGCCGCGCAGAACGGCCATGTTGATCTCCAGCAAAGGTTCTACCGTCGCAGTATTCCCCAAAACCTGGGCGCTGTGCTGCTCGGTGAATTCGGCCAGGTAGAAAATCCGCGCGCGCAAATCCTTCGGCAGCGAGTTATCCGAGTCCGCCACGCCGGTTGCCAGCACGGTCCACAACCGCCGATTTTCATGCAATGCCTGAACAAATCCGGAAAAATCCGTCGCTTTCCGGGCTGCTGCTGCCTTTAGCCGGTGCGTGATTTTCGAGATCGCCTCATACTCAGTATCCCGCGGCGTGCGGGTCGGAGCGGCAGATTGCGCATAAGCGCGTTGAGCGTAGCTTTGCAGTGTCACTTGAAATCCTTCCAATAGGCCGTCTTCAGGCAGTCAGGACCGGGGCGTGATGTTCACGCCCCGGCCAGGTTCCGGATTTAACGGAACAGAGACAGGATCGACTGCGGCGCTTGGTTGGCAATCGACAGCGACTGGGTAGCCAGCTGTTGCTGCACCTGTAGAGCCTGCAAACGGGCCGAGGTTTCTTCCATATTGGCGTCAACCAGCGAGCCGATGCCCGATTTGAACGAGTCCGACAGGTTCGAAATGAACTCTTTCTGTGTTTCGATCCGACCCTGCGCCGAGCCGAAGGAGGCCGAGGCGTCGATCGCTGTGTCGATCAGACCCTCAATGGTACCCAAAGCAGCCAATGCTCCAGCGTCGGTCGAAACGTCGATCGAATCCAGAGCACCAAGCCCCCCCGCGCCGGCATTTGTGAATTGGGCCGCGATGGTCACGTCACGATCGGCATCAGCACCAGCCGTTGCAGTACCGGTCACAAAACTCAGGGTTCCCGGGCTGCCGGAGTCATAGTCGATCGCGACACCCGTGATCCCCAAAGAGTCGATCTTGTTCTTCAGACCCACGGCGACGATCGCATCCGTGTAGGCTGCATCATAGGTGCCCGAGGGATCGAGATCAGAGTCTTGAACGGTATAGGTCGCAACCTGATCACCCACCGCAATCGAAATCTTGTCGCCCGCTTCGAAGTTGTCGGTCGAGCTGTCGATCACGATATCACCACTGCCACCGGTCTTATCCATGGTGAAACCAGCAGTGTCGTTGTCAGTGGTCACGTTGTCCGAACCTGCCAGAACGCCCTTGGCGGTGTAGCCACCAACCGAAAGATCCTGAGCAGCGACGCTGATCGAAGACGCGGTCACGTCACCCGCCGCATCACGATCCAGAGACGCTAGGATCGACGCCGGACCCGAGGACCCGTTCACCAGGTTCAGACCGTTGAACTGAGCCGCACCAACAACAGATTCGATCTGATCCTTAAGCGCGCTTACGTCAGCGTTGATCTTGGCACGATCCACGTTGTCTTCCTGCGCCCCAACGATCTTTTCCTTCATCTGGGTCAGAAGGTCGGTGACAGTTTCAGACGCGTTCCGCGCAACGGCGACCGTCGACTCACCCAGCGAAAGGCTGTCTTTGATCGCGCTGAAGCCTTTGACGTCCGATTCCATCACTTTGGAAATCGCCCAGACGGCCGAGTTGTCTTTTGCTGTTGCGACATCCTTGCCGGTGGAGATCGCGTTCTGGGTCATCTCGAGGTTTTTGTTGACCGATTTCAGGGTCTGCAGCGCAACCATCGCGCCGTTATTTGTCAGAATACTGGACATAGTTCCATCCTTTTGCGTTAGGGCTTCAGCGCCCAAGATCACCCCGCTAGATCAGCGGGCTTTGGTGTCTTTCTGACCTGTGCGATGCGCCGTCCGGCCCTTCGCGCCACCCGCTGTTTCAGGTGCAGAACCACCTTTGACCTTGATCCCCTAACGGAGTGCTAAAGCGGCCCAACTCGAAATTTCAGATTTGAATCAACTCTGGTCCTATGCGCGTTTTTCCAGCTTTGCCTGACCTCGCACGGTGAATCCATTGCGCTGCCCGTCGGCCCCATAGGTGCTGAATTCCTGCCGGACGCGACGCAACTCGGCCATGCGGGTGGCAACCGCGCGAATCCCCTCGGCCGCGCTGTTCAGCAGCGCCTGATTGCGCTCCACCTTTTGATGGACGCGAAGCAGATCATCGCTGCTCAGCACCTGAAGATCGTTGATCGCACCGATCAGTTTCTCTTTTTCAGGGACCATATGATTGAGACGCTCAAGATCACCGTCCACAAGCGCGGCACGCTCAAGATCAAGAACCTCTTCCAGTGATTTGATCAGAAGATTGGGTTCATGTGTCATCGGAATTCTCCATCAAGGATTGGAACAGAAGTTCAGACAAGCCGACACCGCCGGATTGTGCCATTTGCCGGGCCTGTTGCTGCACAAGAAAGGACGAGAACTGGTCCTCTCCGGCCCCGCCTCCGAACGAATCGCGTGCTTTACCCAAGCCTGTGGATTTCAGCATTTCGGCCAGAAACGCCGCCTCAAGCTCGACCGCAGCCGCTTGCAGGCGGTCTTGGGTCGAGGGTGGCGGCATCGACTGGAGGGGAGGGATATTCATCGGCTTCTCCGAAAATTGCATCGAACTTTCTTGATCAAAGACGAAAGCAGTTAAAATAAACGTAACCTCCTTTGGGCAGTTTGACGGTCAACCACGACGGAGCCGGAGCAAAATGCCCAACCCTCTTACGCTGATGACACCAACGCAAACCGCGGCCGCAAAACCGGGGACACGCGAATCCACTCCGGAGACGTCCACGCGCTTTCAGGACATTCTGGAGGAAGAGACGCCGCAGCCTGAAACCGAGGATGAAGCCGTCGTTGAACAGGACATCGTGCCCGAGGACTCTGCTCTCGAAGAAGTTCTCGGGCACCCCCTGCCAGTCAAGCCCGACGCTCCTGAGGAACAGGTGTTTGAGGACCTCGCCGCACTGCCCGTGCCGAGCGCGACGCAGGTACCGCAAGGGTCTGAAACTGCGCCTGGTTCCTCAAAAATTGAGGGTGCAGAGGCGCCGAAAACCGACTCGGGTGCAATGCAACAGGTTTCGATTGCGCCACCGCCGCGCCCCGAGGTCGAAAACACGCACAATTCAGCTGTTCAACCACAGCCCACCACAATCCAACCGGAGCCAACCAAGGCCTCGGACAGTCAGGCCTTGCCTGCGAAGCCGATTGCTGGACCGCCTGTTCCAGTTGAGCGTGCGCAACCTTCCGCTTCGGTGCTATCCGCTGAAACAGCGGCTGCGCTCCAGACAAACGCGGCTCCAACTACGCCTCAGCCTCCCAGACCCACGCCGACTCTTGCGCAGATGCAGGTGATGGCGTCCGTGCGGAACGCAGATGCCGAAACCGCCACGGCGATTCGTGAAACTGATGGGGTGATTGCCACGCGCGAAGAACCACTGTTTCAAAACGTCCGCGACACGGCGTCGGCTGCACAGCCCGCAACGCAGGCTGCCAGAGCTGAGATCACCCGCGCCATCGCCGGGCAGATGGCAGCAGCGATTCAGGTTCGGACTGGTTCCGGCGCGATCGAGATCGCGCTCAGCCCCGAGGAACTGGGGCGGGTTTCCATCACGCTCAATGGTCGCGAGGATGGGATGGTTCTGACCATAGCCGCCGAGCGCCCCGAAACACTGGACCTGATGCGCCGGCATCTTGCTGTGTTGGAGGCCGAATTCCAAAGCCTTGGATATGGCGACATTTCGTTTGATCTAAGCACATCGGACGATGCGCAGGATGATACCGCAAACCCGAAGGCAAGCGACTATGGCCTTTCCCATTCGGCTGAATCGGATACGCCAAGCGCTCCGGTCATTCCCCGAAATCTCTCGGGCCGTGGCATTGATATGAGGCTTTGACCAATGATCACTCCCATAAGTTCCGCCCAGACGGCAGCACAGACCCCGACCTCGGCCGCATCACAAGCGTCCAAGCTGACCTCGGATTTTGAGACCTTTTTGCTGATGCTCACCGCACAAGCGCGAAACCAGGACCCTTTGGAACCTATGGATTCCTCGGAATACGCGTCTCAGCTGGCTCAGTTCTCGATGGTTGAACAGCAGGTTCAGACCAATGACCTGCTTTCTTCCCTGAGTACGGCCTTGGGGGGGCAAAAGCTGAGTGAACTGTCCAATTGGGTGGGCGTCGATGTTCGATCCGCTTCAGCCTTTCGATTCGAAGGCCAGCCGGTCACTCTGTTTGCTCAGGCCGATGCAACAAGTGATGAAGCCATCATGGTGATCCGCAATTCAACCGGTACCGTGATCGACCGCATTCCCGTCAATCACACAGACACTGAATTCCTCTGGGCCGGAACCGACGCTTCGGGCAATCCGCTGGGACAAGGCACGTATTCCGCCACGTTGGAGAGCTACAAGGATGACGAGCTGTTATCGCAACGTCTGGCCGCCAGCTATAACCGCGTGGTTGAGGCGCAAATCGCTGATGGAACGGTGCATCTATCCCTGCAAAGCGGGGCCGCTGTGCGCTCGGATGAAGTGACGGCGATCCGAACAGGCGCTTGATCTGGCTGGGCCGACAGTCCAAACCTTGGCAGATCACGATTCCCTTGCTGAGCGGTATGTCCCCTGCCCCATATCAACGTGCCTCCACCAGATCTGCTTGACCAGCTGCGCACGCGCAAGCTGATCACGGGGTCCGTGCAGTTCGAACCTCTGTTTGGGGGTCGAACCAATATGGTGTGGAAGGTTCTGGGGGAGAGTGGCGACACGGTATTGAAGCTTTACCGAAACAAACTGCGCAACCCCATGTTCCGCAATGATGCCCACCTCGAAGCGCTGTGTCTGCGCGCGTTTGAGCAGGACGGGTTCGTGCCCCGATTGCAGGCAACGGGACAACATCAGGGCGACGCCTGGGTTCTGTACGATCACGCACCGGGTCGCCCTTGGGAAAGTGGCACGGCTCAGGTCGCTTCTTTGCTGCGCAAATTACATGGCTCGACGGTCGATTTACCGCTTCCTTCGGGACGGAACGGCAGCGCTGATTTGGCCCGCCACGGGGCCGAGCTCTTGGCGTTGTGTTCCTCCAGCTTGCGAGATCGCGTCACCGCAATGCGGCCCGAGGACCCCGTGCCGCCAACAAAAAGAACGTGTCTGATCCACGGCGACCCTGTGGCCGGGAACATTCTGGTGGACGGCTCCAACCTGACCCTGATCGACTGGCAATGCCCGGCGATTGGCGATCCTTGCGAGGATCTGGCCCTGTTCCTATCGCCTGCCATGCAGCATCTGTATCATGGCGCACCGCTGGCCCCGGACGAACGCGCACGATTCCTGACTGAGTATGGTGACCCCGAGACAGTTACCCGCTACGACGCGTTGCAACCATGGTACGCGTGGCGAATGGCGGCCTATTGCCTGTGGCGGTCTGAGAACGGATCAACAGACTATGAAAAGGGCCTGCAGCTTGAGCTAAAGGCCCTTGAGGATCGCGCTATTTCTGAATGACGGCATCTTCCCAGGCCGTCAGGAATTTCCTGCGTTTGAGCGTGTCGAGATAGGTCAACAAAGCGGGCTCCAGCGTGATAACTGCGGTCTCTTGCTCCTGCTGTGACGTGAGCAAGGGTAAAGGTGCCAGCTCAGGCCCTGCAACGATCAGGTGGCGGACAAACGCCTCGGCGACGGCAGGATATTGCGTGTTTTTCACCACCATTGCCGTTCGCATCATAGTGGTCTGAAAATCGCTGGGCAGAATGACCTCGAGCGCTTCTTTGCCTTCAACCCGTGCCGTCGCGTAGCTGCCAAGCACGTTATAAGCGACCGCGATCGAGCCGCTTGTCAGATCGTCAATCATGTCGCCCGAGCAGCAATACAGACGCAGGTCCAGCCCGCCCATGACCTCCATCAGGCGCCAAAAGGTCTCGGAGGCGCGGGCATCTTGCGTGGCGAACAAATAACCCAAGCCAGATTGGCGGATATCATAGGTGCCGACCTTCCCACGAAAGGCTTCGGGGCGCGCGCGCAGGGCCTCGATCAGTTCCTGCCGGGTTTGCGGAACGGGATACCCAGCGAAGGCCGCACGGTTGATGACGATGGCCGCCGGTTCCTGGGTAAAGGCAAACAGGCTGTCGTGCCACTGCGCCCAGTCCGAACCGGGCATATTCTCCAGCGGCATTGCGAACCCATCATTCGCAAGTTTCAACTGCAGATCCATCGCGCTGGAAATGACAACATCAAACGCCTCAGGCGCTGACCGCACACGCGCATTCAGATCGGCGGTTCCGGTCACCAGATACTCTACGGAGACGTCCGGGTTTTGCGTCAGGAACCCCTCGATCAACGGTGCGAAAAGCGCGGTGTCGGTGCTGGAGATGATGCGCAAACGCGGACCATCAGCGGCAGCGTTGAACACCCGCTGGTCCTCCCACTCCTCGGCCATGCAGGCTGAGGCCAGAAGTGTGACGATCAAAGCGACAAGGTAACGCATGCGCCTTTGCCTTTTCGGTTGGTCAGAATCAGATCGCCGCCATGGGCCTTCGCGACATCCTGAACGATGGTAAGACCAAGCCCCGAGCCAATGGTCCCGGCCGCATTCTTGCCGCGCTCGAACCGCCGGGTGAGCGTGTCAATTTCGCTTGGTGGAAAGCCCGGCCCCTGATCGCGCACGCTGATCTGCGCTTGCGTCCCTTGCGAGACCTCGATCTCGACCACACTTTCGGCGGGGGCATATTTTAGCGCGTTGTCGACCATGTTGCGTACCGCATTCTGGATCAGGATCGGATCGCCCGAATAGATCACAACGGGGTCTCCGACCAATGTCAGGGAAAGGTCCTTCATCTCGGCAATGGGTGTGAGGCGCTGAACCAGATCGCGGACGAGGGCGACAAGATCAATCTCTTCCCGCTCCAGATGATCGGCGCGAAAAGTGATCATTGCGTGATCCAGCAATTGCCCCGCCGCCCGAGAGCTTTCGTCAATCGCCCGTACCATCGAGCGCAAAGCCTCTCGATTCTCTTCCTTTTCAACGCGTTGCAACGTCGCGTCCGCATAAGACCGAACCGTTGCCAATGGCGTCCGAACCCGGTGCGCCGCCTCGGCTATAAAATCCTCGGACTGGCTGAGCGACTGATCCAAACGCCCCATCAAAGAGTTCAACGACGACACAAGCGGGGCCATTTCCCGTGGCACCGGTTTTCTGAACGGGCTGAGGTCCTGAGGCCCCCTGCGCGTCACCGATGTCGTCAGCTTGTTCAACTGCCCGATGGTGGCCGAGGTCGCCCAGAAAGATAACCCGGCGACCAAGGTAAAAAAACCGATCCCCAGATACGCCGCATTTCGTGAAATCTGCCTGAGAGTTTCGGCTAGTGCGTCTTGCGTTTGACCAAGGGCCACTTCGACTTCGGTCCGGGTTCCTAGCCCTACCAAAGTGCGGCTGGCGCTGACCTGGCGAATGGTCTCTCCGCGCACCTCGCCCGATTGAAAAACCCATTCGCCGTTGGGCCTTCCATTCGTGGCTGAAAGATCATCGTAGCCGGATAGCAGTTCTCCGTCCTGAAAGATGGCGTAAAACACCCGATCATCCGACGGCGTACTTAGCATCGAGAAGGCGGCGTAGGGAATGTCGACCTCAAGCTCTCCGTCCCGCAGAGCGACGGCATCGAGGATCGAGGTGACGGAGGCACCAAGGATATTGTCCTGCCCTTGCTGCGCGACGCGCGCGGCATAGCTGCGTACTGTAAAGAACAAAAGCAACGCCAGAATGGCCGCGCCGCCAATCAGGGTCAGCACCAGACGGTTGCGCAGAGATCCTGAAACCGCGGGGCTAGCTGACATGATCCAGCCTGTAGCCTAGGCCACGCAACGTGGTGATCTTCAACTCCGATCGCTCCAGATGCTTGCGCAGGCGGGCGACATAGACCTCGATCGCATTGTCCGAGACATCGTCGTCATAGGAAAACAGCCTGTCCGCCAGCTTTTGTTTCGAGAACACCTGACCGGGCGCATTGATGAAGAACTCCAACAGGCGCAGTTCCCGGTTGCGCAGCGACAGGGTCTCACCGCCGACAATCAGGTGACCGGCAACCGGGTCGAAGACGATACCGCCGATCTCGATCGTCGATTTGGCGATCCCGGATTTGCGACGCAAAACGGCGCGGCAGCGGGCCTCAAGCTCGGCGTGGTCGAAGGGCTTGGTGACATAGTCGTCGGCCCCCAGATCCAGCGACCCGATTCGATCCGACACCTGACTGCGGGCGGTCAAAACGATGACAGGTGTATCCAGATGACTTGCACGGTGGCGTTTGAGGAAATCGCGCCCATCCCCATCGGGCAGCATAATGTCCAACAGGATCAGGTCGTATTCCTCTGCCTCGACGAACGCGGTTGCATCGTCCAAAGTTGCAGCATGATCAACGACATGGCCGTCCAGTCGCATCCGCGAACCGATAGCGTTCGCGAGGTCCATATTGTCTTCGACCAGCAGGAATTTCATGAGGCGTTCGTAGTATTTTCGCGCGTGACAGGTTGATGTCAGGTTGATGTGTTTTCTTGACCACAATCTGAGCCGCCAAGCGGCCAGTTGTCAAATGGGAGGACATCATGACAACTTTCAAACTGGGCCGTCGCGCCCTGATCGCGGCTGTGGCCGCTGTTGGTCTTGCCGGGCCGTCTTTCGCCGATGAGGTCGTGGACAGCATCCACTTCCTGATCCCCGGCGGCGCAGGCGGCGGCTGGGACGGCACTGCGCGTGGCACAGGCGAGGCGCTGACCAAAGCGGGGCTTGTGGGTACCGCATCTTACGAGAACATGTCGGGCGGCGGCGGTGGTAAAGCCATTGGCTACCTGATCGAAAACGCCGAAAGCAACCACGGCACTCTGATGGTGAACTCGACCCCCATCGTGATCCGCTCACTGACGGGTGTGTTCCCACATAACTTCCGCGACCTGACGCTGGTCTCGGGCACAATCGGCGACTACGCGGCCATTGTTGTGGGCAAGGACAGCCCGATCAATTCGATGGCGGACCTGCTGGCCGCCTATGACGCGGACCCGGGTGCAACAGCAATCGGCGGCGGCTCGGTTCCGGGCGGCATGGACCATCTGGTTGCGGCCATGGTGATGGAAGCAGCAGGCAAGGACGCGCTTGGCGTTAAGTACATTCCTTATGATGCAGGCGGCAAAGCCATGGCAGCCTTGCTGTCGGGTGAGATCGCAGCGCTGTCCACCGGCTTCTCGGAAGCGGTTGATCTGGCCAATGCGGGCGAGGTGAAAATCATCGGTGTGACTGCGGATGAGCGTGTGGACGCAGCGCCCGACGCACAGACAATGAAGGAACAGGGCATCGACACCACCTTCGTCAACTGGCGCGGTTTCTTCGCAGCGCCCGGCCTGCCCGAAGACAAGCTGGCCGCCTACCAAGACGCCATCGCCAAGATGTATGACACCCCCGAGTGGGAAGAAGTACGTGCGCGCAATGGTTGGGTGAACATCCACAACTCGGGCGACGATTTCTCGACCTTCCTCGAGCAGCAAGAACAGCAGATCAGCGATCTGATGAAGAAGCTGGGCTTCCTCTAAGCACCACTCACGGCAGAGCGGCCCGCCCGCTCTGCCACAATCAACAAAAAACACGAGGGAGGGGATGTCATGGCGCTGGATCGCTGGATCGCGCTTGTTTTGCTTGGGGTCTGTCTGGCCTATGGCTACGCCGCTTGGTTTACGATGGATGGCAGCCTGCCCCCCTTCATGCAGCGCAACCCCATTTGGCCAAGCACCTTCCCGAAAGTGCTGTCTGTTCTGGGCATCATCGCCTGCACGATCATCCTGCTGGGGTTTGAGAAATCCGAGCCGAAAGCGGCCGATATCGACTACCGCCGTCTGGGTGACTACCACCTTAATCAAGCTTTAATGCTGTTGGCCCTGATGGTGATCTACGCCCTGTGCCTGCGGCCCGTCGGCTTTCTGATCTCAACTTCTGCCTTCCTGATCCTCGGCTCGTTCATTCTGGGCGAGCGCAAGTGGCACATCATGCTACCGGTCGCCTTCATCGCCACCGGCGCGGTCTGGTATCTGGTTCAGGAAGTCCTGGGCATCTACATGCGCCCCCTGCCGGGCATTTTCGGAGGCTGACATGCTTGAAGGACTTCTGATCGGCCTGCAAACGGCATTCTCAATTCAAAACCTGCTGATGGTCATTGCTGGCTGTCTGATCGGCACCTTCATCGGGATGCTTCCGGGCCTCGGCCCGATGTCGATCATCGCCATCATGATCCCGGTCGCAATTTCAATGGGCGATCCGTCCGCGGCCCTGATCCTGCTGGCAGGCGTCTACTATGGCGCGATTTTCGGCGGATCGACCTCTTCCATTCTGCTGAACGCACCGGGGGTTGCGGGTACCGTGGCCTCTAGTTTCGATGGCTACCCAATGGCGCGGCAAGGCAAGGCCGGTAAAGCACTGACCATCGCGGCCATTGCCAGCTTCGCGGGTGGCACGCTCGGCGCCATTCTGTTGATGGTCTTCGCGCCAGCACTGTCCTCAGTCGCGTTGCTGTTCCATTCGGCCGAGTACTTTGCCCTTATGGTCGTAGGCTTGTCCGCCATCGCGGCCTTTGCAGGGTCGGGTCAGGTCGCCAAAGCAATGATCATGACGATCCTCGGCCTGATCATGGCAACCGTTGGCGAAGGCGCATTGTTCAACCTGCCCCGCTTCACCATGGGGATCATGGACCTGCAGTCCGGCTTTGGCTTCATTACGCTTGCCATGGCTATGTTCGCACTGCCCGAGGCGCTGTTTCTGGTACTGAAGCCCAAAGACCTGAAAGGCGACGACGGAGAAATCAAAGACCTGCGCATAACCAAGGACGAAGCGAAAGCAATTGCACCCGTCATTGGCCGTCAGTCGGTTCAGGGCTTTTTCATCGGCGTCTTGCCTGGGGCTGGGGCGACAATTGCCAGCTTCCTTGGCTACGCGGTCGAACGCAATATTGCACCGAAGCAGGAACAGGAAGAGTTTGGCAAAGGCTCGATCAAAGGTCTGGCCGCACCGGAATCTGCCAACAACGCGGCCTGTACCGGGTCATTCGTACCACTGCTAACGCTGGGCATCCCGGGGTCGGGCACGACGGCCATCCTGCTGGGCGCTCTGATCGCGCTGAACGTGACACCCGGCCCGCGCCTGATGGTGGATGAGCCTCAGATCTTCTGGGCCGTCATCATGTCGATGTTCATCGGCAACCTGGTGCTGCTGATCCTGAACCTGCCGCTGATCCCCTACATCGCCAAAGTGCTGGCCGTACCGCGCAATTTCCTGATCCCGTTCATCCTGTTCTTCACCCTGATGGGTGCCTATATCGGCCAGAACAACGCGACCGAACTGCTGATCCTCGTCGGCTTCGGCATCTGCGCCACCGCGCTGAAATTCGCCGATTACCCCCTCGCACCGCTTCTGATCGGGTTCATCCTTGGAGGAATGATGGAGGACAACTTTGCCCGCTCGATGCAGCTCTATGACGGTATCGCTTTCATCTGGGAACGCCCGATGACCCTAGGCCTGCTGGTGATCGCCGTCCTTCTGGTTCTGCTGCCAAGCTACCGCGCTCGCCGTGCGCGGGCACGGGCCGCGGGGATTGCGGATGGGGATTGACCCTCTGTCCGGCATCCGCGTTCTGGATCTGACGAACGTGCTTGCCGGCCCCTATTGCTGCTACCAGCTCGCATTGATGGGCGCCGAGGTGATCAAGGTCGAACGCCCCGGCTCCGGCGATCTTGCCCGGGTGTTGGGTGCTGATCCTGAGCGCAACAAAGCTGGAATGGGAATAAGCTTTCTGGCGCAAAATGCCGCGAAGAAATCCGTTACGCTGGATGTGAAACATGAGCACGGCAAAGTTCTGCTGAAAAAGCTTGTTCGAACCGCCGATGTTCTGGTCGAGAATTTCAGGCCCGGTGTTATGGATCGATTGGGTCTGGGCTTTGAAATTCTGAAAGCCGAAAACCCGCGACTGATCTACTGCGCGATCAGCGGCTTTGGGCAGGACGGACCCCGCCGCGATGATCCAGCCTATGACCAGATCGTACAGGGCATCAGCGGCGTCATGTCCATCACCGGCGCGCCGGACACGGCCCCTTATCGTGTTGGCTACCCTCTGGCTGATACAGTTGGCGGCCTGACCGCAGCATTCGCCATCTCATCCGCCCTGAACGAGACCCCACGTGGCGCGTTTCTGGATGTTGCGATGACCGAGGCGGTGATTTCTACGATGGGTTGGGTCGTCTCGAACTACCTGATCGGTGGCGTTACGCCTGCCGCGCATGGGAACGAAAACACAACCTCGGCCCCCTCGGGCACCTTTGCCACTGCAGACAGTCCGATCAACATCGCTGCAAATCGGGAAGAACAATGGCAAGCACTGGCTCGGCAACTGGGTCGGAACGACCTGCTGGACGATCCAGCCTACACAACACGAGAAGATCGCAAGACCAACCGTCACGCCTTGCGCGCGGAATTGGAGCACACGCTGACCACGCGACCAGCAAAGGATTGGGTGCGAGAGTTGAATGATATTGGTGTGCCCACCGGGCAGGTTCTAACCGTCGCCGATGCGCTCGACGACCCGCAATTATTTGGGCGCGGTTTGATCGGTACCCTGGACATTCACGGTGAAGACCTACAGCTCGCTGGCAGCCCTATTGTCATGGACGGCGCGCGCAAACATCCTGGGACCCCGCCGCCGGAATTGGGCGCTGATAACTCCGAAATCTGGTCTGAACTCGGGCTGTCGCAGGATGAGATCGACGCCTTGAAAAAGGAGGGCATCATATGAGCGATGTATCCGATTGGTGGCAAACCTCGATCATCGACATGGAGCCTGGCCGGATACACCTGCGTGGAGAGCCGATCCAGGCTTTGATCGGCAATCTGGGTTTCGCCGAAATGATCTGGTTCATGCTGCGCGGCGAGAAACCGACCGAAGCACAAGCTCGTTTGTTCGAAGCAGCTTTGGTTGCGGCGGTCGATCACGGTCCGCAAGCGCCTTCAATCGCAGCCGCCCGCATGGCAGTCACCTGCGGTCTGCCCCTGAACAACGCGATGGCAAGCGCGGTCAACATGCTGGGCGATGTGCATGGCGGGGCCGGAGAGCAGGCGGTGCTGCTTTATCACTTTGTTGCAGGGCATTCGGGCGAATTGGGGCAAGCGTTGGATGATTGGATCACCACTCACGGAAAGATTCTGCCGGGCTTTGGCCATCGCTTTCACACTCCGACCGATCCGCGCGCCCCGCGCCTGATGGCACTGGTCGCCGAAGCCGTCGAACAAGGGGCATGCAGCGGTGATTTCATGGGGATCGGGCAGGCGATTGAGGCTGAGCTGGCCCATCGCAAAGGTATACCCGTCCCGATGAATATCGATGGCGCGACGGCAGTGATCTATGCCGAGTTAGGCTTTGCCCCACCTTTGGCACGAGGGTTGTTCTGTCTTTCCCGTTCGGTCGGCATCCTGACTCACGCATGGGAGCAGATGGAGCAAGGTGGCCGCAATAAGGGACCGACCCCGCCCGCCTATCGCTGGACTTATGTGGACCCCAGAACCAAGACCTAAACGTCCAGTCCTTCGGTCGACAGATCATCAAGTCGCGGCATCAGGTGCAATAGTTTCTTGGCGTAGTCCGTCTGCGGGTTGGCGAACAGGGCATCGGTCTCTTGGATCTCGACCATCTGCCCTGCCTTCATCACCGCAACGCGGTCGCACATCTGCCTCACGACCGGAAGATCGTGGCTGATGAACAGCATCGTCAGGCCCAAATGCTCTTGCAGGTCCTTCAGAATGTTCAGGATCTGCGCCTGGATCGAGACGTCCAGCGCACTGGTCGGCTCATCGCAGATCAGGAACCGAGGCTGCGTCGCCAAGGCGCGCGCGATGGAGATCCGCTGACGCTGCCCGCCCGAGAACTCATGCGGGTATTTCAGGCCCGCTTCCGAGCCCAGCCCGACCTGATCCAACAGCTCATCCACCCGGCGCTTGACGTCTGAACCGCTCATGAGGCGGTGATGGCGGATCGGTTCTGCCACGATCTCGTCCACGCGCATTCTGGGGTTCAGCGAGGAATAGGGATCCTGAAAGATCATCTGTATGTTCTTGCGATAAGCATCCTGAACGGCTTTGTCGCCCAAATCACTGACCAACTGCCCATCAAACATGATCGAGCCGCCATCGACCGGGTACAAGCCAGCAATCATCCGCGCCACGGTGGACTTGCCCGAGCCGGATTCACCCACAACGCCGAACACCTCGCCCGCACGGATATCAAAGCTCACGTAATCGACGGCGGTAAAATAGGTCCGATCCCAAGGTAAAAGTCCGCGCCGTTGCAGGAAGCGTTTGGTCAGGTTGCGGATTTCGAACACCGGCTTGGACGTGTCGTTGTCCACTTTCGGCCAATGGCGCGCCATATCCTCGATCGCGAAGCGCGTCTCACGCCCGCCATAGCTGATCTGAGGGAAACGGTGCAGCTTAAGCGTCGGCCGTGGCACCGCCGCGATCAGCGACCGCGTGTATTCGTGTTGGGGCTGCCCCATCACCTGCGCGGTTGTTCCGGTTTCGACAACCTTGCCAGCATACATAACGGTCACGCGGTCGGTCGTATCGGCGATGACGCCCATGTCATGGGTGATCAGAATGACGCCGACCTGCCGTTCCCGCGCCAATTCCTTGATCAGGTCCAGAATCTGCGCCTGAACCGAGACATCCAGCGCCGTTGTCGGCTCATCAGCGATGATCACATCTGGTTCGGTACACAGCGCCAAGGCGATCACCACCCGTTGGCGCATCCCGCCCGAGAATTGGTGCGGGTACTGATCCAAGCGTGTATCGGGGTCCGGGATACCCACCCGGTCAATCAGGTCCCGGGCGCGTTGATTGGCCTCGGCGTCGGTGCAACCCAGATGGGCCAGGATGGTTTCGGTCAGCTGCTCTCGCACCGTGAACAAAGGGTTCAGCGAGGTCAGCGGGTCCTGAAAGATCATCGAGATCTTCTTGCCGCGCAGACCGCGCATCGCTTCGGCATCGAGGCCACTGATCTGTTCTCCGCCCAGCTTGATCTGGCCGCTGGCGATCCGCCCGGGACGTTCCAGCAGCCCCATGACAGCCGCACCGATGGTGGATTTGCCTGCACCGGATTCGCCCACCAAACCGTGGATTTCACCCGGCTCGACGGACAGGTCTGCGCGATCCACCGCAGTGAACAGCCTGCGGCGGGTCGGGAATTCGACGGTGAGGTCTTGGATGGTCAGAAGGCTCATTAGGTCACCGCAGTTTTGGGTTCAGCGCATCGCGCAGCCAGTCGCCCAGCAGGTTCACGGACAGGGCGAGGGCCAGAAGGGTGCAGGCGGGGAAGAACAGAATCCACCACTCTCCCGAGAACAGGAACCCCTGTCCAATGCGGATCAGCGTTCCCAGCGAAGGTTGGGTCGGAGGCGCGCCGACGCCAAGGAAGCTCAGCGTCGCCTCGGCGATGATGGCCAGCGCCAGCGAGATGGTGGCGATCACCAGAACCGGGCTGAGGACATTGGGCAGGATATGACGGAACATGATCGGGATCGAGCCGCGACCGATCAGTCGCGCAGCCTGCACATATTCCTTGTTCTTTTCGACCAGCGCTGCCCCGCGGACGACGCGCGCAAACTGCACCCAATCGGACAAGGCGATGGCGATGATGAGCACATAGATCGCCATTTCATCGCGATATTCAGGCGGGGTCACGCCCTTGGCGATGCCAAAGATCAGCATAGCTACCAGAATGGCTGGAAAGGTCAGCTGGACGTCGGCGATCCGCATGATCAGCGTTTCGACCCAGCCACCAAAATAGGCCGCGACCAAACCCAGAACGACTCCGATGATCAGAGCCAGCAATACGGCGGCAGCCCCGACGAACAAGGAAATGCGCAGCCCGTAGAGGATGGTCGAGAATACGTCCCGACCCTGGTCATCCGTGCCCAGCAGGAAGGTTTCCTGCGTAAACGCATTCGGTGTGCCCGGCGGTGTGAAGCCGTTCATCAGGTTCAAAGTCGCCGGATCGAACGGATTGTAAGGCGCGATCAAGGGCGCGAAAATAGCACAAAACACAAGGATCAGGACAACAGCCGAGGCGATGACAGCCACGGGCGAATGCCGAAAAGACCATGCGAAATCGCTGTCCCACGCTTTGGCAAAGCGCGACTTGGAGGCGGGTTGCGGGGTTTCGATCGTTTCGGTCATGTAGCCCTCGCGTCGACACGCAGGCGCGGGTCAATGGCATAGTAGAGAAGATCGACGATCAGGTTGATCGTCACGAACATGACCGAAATCAGCATCAGATAGGCGGCCATGACGGGAATATCGACGAACTGGATCGCGTTGATGAACAGCAGCCCGACACCGGGCCATTGGAACACGGTCTCAGTGATGATGGCAAAGGCGATAATTGACCCCAACTGCAGACCAGTGATCGTGATCACCGGCACCAGCGTGTTTTTCAGCGCGTGGCGGAAGTTGATCACCCTGTCCGACAGCCCTCGGGCTCGGGCGAAACGGACGTAGTCGGCGCGCAGGACCTCGAGCATCTCGGACCGCACCAGACGCATGATCAGGGTCATCTGATACAGGCCCAGCGTAATCGCCGGCAGGATCAGTGCCTTCAGGCCCGAGGTCGTTAGAAACCCGGTTGACCAGCCTCCGATCATGACCGTCTCACCCCTGCCGAAACTGGGTAAGAGGTCAAGTTCGACCGAGAAGATGTAAATCAGCAATATCCCGATCAGGAAGGTGGGCAGAGAGACCCCGATCAGACTGACCGTCATGATGATATTCGCCGCAACCCCTTGTCGTCGGATCGCGGTGAAGACGCCCAGCGCAATGCCCATCGTGATGGCGAGAAAGCCTGACACGAAGGCCAGCTCAAGCGTCGCGGGCGCGCGTTCGGCGATGATGGTCGAGACCGGGCGGCCCTGACGATAGGAGACGCCGAAGTTGCCCTGAACGGCACCCTGCAGGAACTTGGCGTATTGCACGATAAACGGCTGATCGAGGCCCAATTCCGTCCTCAACCGGTCGATATCGGCCTGTGTGCGTTCCTGACCCAGCATGTTGTCGATCGGATCGCCGACAAAACGAAACATCGAGAACGCGACCAGACCCACGACCAGCAAAACGATCACGGATTGGAACATCCTTCGAACAATATATGCGAACATTCAGAATCCCCGGTTGATCGGCCTGTCTAAGCCGCGTCTGACCAAATGGTCAAGATACCGCTAACGAAACAGGGGCCAGAACGACCCGGCCCCTTGAACAGCGTTTTCAGTTTACGGTCACCCACCGCAGGATGAAGAAGTTGTCCGGGCGTTGGGTCAGCTCGATATTGCTGCGCGTTCCCCAGACCAGAGGTTGCACATACATCGGAACATAGACCTGCTCATCCTGAATGATGCTGGTGACCTCGTCCAGCATGGCCTGACGGGCGCCTTCATCCAGTTCGGATTGAATCTGCGGCAGCAGTTCATCGACACGCGCGTTCGAGAAGCCGCCGAAATTCCAGCTGCCCAGCTTTTTCTCTTCGTTGGGTGTCGCGACCAGAAAGCGCACCGGATGTTCGGCGTCGAACGTGCCCGGGCTCCAGCCCAGCAGGTACATGTCATAATTGTCTTCGCGCAGCTCGGGCCAGTAGTTGCGCACCGGCATCGCGTCCAGTTCGGCAGTTAATCCGATCTGCGCGAGCATGCCGACAATCGCCTGACAGACGGCCTCGTCATTCAGATAGCGATCATTGGGGCATTTGAGGCCGAACGAAAACCCATCCGCGTATCCGGCCTCGGCCAGCAAGGCCTTTGCAGCCTCGACATCGTAGGCGGGTCGCTCTGCGTTGGCCGCCGAGTAACCGCTCATCGCAGGGCTTACGAGCTGTGAGGCCGCCTCAGCACTACCACGCATGATCGTGGCAAGGATCGCGTCGACATTCACCGCATGCGCCACAGCCTGACGTACGCGCGCATCCCGAAATGGGTTCGGTTTGCCAGCATCGTCGGTATATTTCAGGGCCTCAGCCTGATGATCAAAGCCCAGCATGATCACGCGGGCCTCGATCCCCTGAATGACCTCGACCTCATCATTGCCCTGAAGGCGCGCCACGTCCTGAATCGGAACGGGCTCAATCATATCGACGTCGCCGGACAGCAAGGCCGCGACCGCAGTGGCAGAGTTCTGAATCGGGTTGAATTCGGCGCGGGTAATGTTGTGCTCGGCTTCACCCCACCAACCGTCAAAAGGTTCCAACACGGTGCGCAGACCGGGCTCGCGCGCGGTGATCTGAAACGCGCCGGTTCCGTTGGCATTCAGCGTCGCGTAGTTTCCGGTTTCCTTGTCGGGTAGAGCGGCCTCATTGGTCTCAGCCCAGCCCTGATCCATGATCATCCAGTTTGCGATGGACGACGGGAAAAGCGGGTTGGGTGCTGTTGTCATGAAATCGACGGTATAGTCATCCACCACCTTGACCTCGCTGATCGGTGCAAACCAGCTGCGGGTATCCGAGACCTCATCCGAAGCGCGTAGATAGCTGAACAGAACGTCCTGCGCGTCGAATGTGCTGCCATCGTGGAACGTTACGCCCTCGCGCAGGGTGAACCGCCAGCCTTCGCCGTCTCCAATCGGTTCCCAACTAGTGGCCAAAGCGGGCTCGACGCTCATGTCCTTGCCGCGGCGGACCAGCCCTTCGTAGACATTGTTGAGGAAGCCCAGAACAGCAGCCGAATTGACGGCATGCGGGTCCATGGTCTGTGGATCGGTGGTCGAGGCCCATTTGAACTCGGCCGCCTGAGCAGCGCTTGCGGCCAAAAAGGCCAAACCGATGGCCGTTGCCTTGAAGGTCATGGCGATACCTCTCTGTTTTAGGTGAACTGTCGTGAAACACCAAATGACAGGGCGCTGGTCCGCGCCCTGCCCTGTCTTGGGTCCTGAACCTTAGTTCATGGTGAAGTATTTGATCTTCGGCGAATCTTCCGGCTCAACGATAGTGCCAACATTCGACTTCATACCCCAGTTCAGCACTTGGTGGTGGATCGGGATATACAGCTGATCATCCTGCACAACCTGCCAGATCTCGGCAATCTGGGCGTCGCGCTTCGGAAGGTCGGTTTCAGAGGCCAACCCCTGGATCTTGGCGTCCAACTCTGGGTTGTTGTAGCGGGTCGCATTCCACGAGCCGTATTTCTCACCCTTGGTGTGAACCAGGAAGTTGAAGATATACTCCGAGTCGTAGGTTGGAACGCCCCAGCCCAGCATGTAGAAGTCGGTCTCGAGGTTCGAGAGCAGCGGGAAATGCTGCGCCTTGGGTTTGGCATCCAGATTCACCGTGACACCAATCTGCGCCAGCATGCCGACGGCAGCCTGACAGATCGCTTCGTCGTTGACATAGCGGTCGTTCGGGCAGTTCAGCGTGATCGAGAACCCATCCGGGTATCCAGCCTCGGCCATCATGGCCTTGGCGCCTTCGATATCGGTCGTGGAGGAGCTGTCCATGCCCTCATCCCAACCGTTCACGAAAGGCGGTGCGATCATGCCAGCAGGGGCCGACTGGCCACGCATAACGACCTGTTTGATAGCATCCCGGTTGATGGCCTTGGACATCGCCTGACGCACGCGTACGTCGGCCAGCGGGTTCTTCCCGTCCACATTATCCGAGCCCAGATCAGCATCACCCATGTTCATGCCGAAGAAGATCACCCGGTTCTGAGGCGCGGTCCGCACGTCCAGACCATCGGTATCCGCAACGCGGGCCAAATCCTGCACCGGAACGTCCTGAATGAAATCGACCTCACCCGACAGCAAAGCAGCAACCCGGGTCGCGGCGTTCTGGATCGGGGTATAGATGATCTCGGTCACTTCCAGGGGGAACTCATCCCTACCCCAGTAGTTCTCGTTCGCGGTCAGAACAGTTTTCACGTCGGGTTCACGGCTGACCAGCTTGTAGGGGCCGGTACCGTTGGCGTTCTTGGCGGCGAATGTGTCCTCGCCCCCTTCATAGTCCTGCACCTTCACGGCGTTATTCGCCTCGGCCCAAGCCTTGTCCATCATGAACATGTTGGTCAGGTTGTTGGGCATGATCGGGTTCGGACCGTCGGTTTCAATCTCAACCGTGTATTTGTCCGGCGCGCGCACTTCTTTGACCGAGGCCAGCAGCTCTTTGTAGTCCGAATCTGGCGTCATCGCGCGGTTGAGCGAGAAGACAACGTCTTCGCTGTCGAACTCGGCGCCGTCATGGAAGGTCACGCCTTCACGCAGTTTGAACACCCAGACGTTCGGGTTTTCCTCGGACGGGGCCCATTCGGTCGCCAGCGACGGCACAAGCGCCCCGGCATGGTCGCGCATCACCAGCGTTTCCATGATCTGATGCGCCATGGCCGAGGTCGGACCCTCGTTCTGCGCATGCGGGTCCATCGTCAGCGAGTCGCCCGCGCGCGCCCAGCGCAGCGTTTCCGCAGAGGCAGCACCGGCCAACAGGGCCATGGCACTGGCTGCGACCAGCAAGTGTTTCACTTTCATTGTAATCTCCCCAATTCTTTTTTGACCCGCACGGATGGCGGGTGATCGACGAAGCGCGATCAACGTGCCCTTGATAATCCAAATCATTCTGAAACTTGCAATGCCTAATTGGGGTGCAGCTTTCGTCCGGGGGTTTACCGTTTGGCCGGATTTCGCTGGTTCTGTGACGATCGAGTTGCATACCGTTTCTCTTTCTTCGAGACTCGGTTCGCGGTAAAAAAACGTAGCCGCATCAGGCTGGACATCGTGTCGGGGACATTGATTTGAAACAGACAAACCGCAAACCGCCCAACCCGAGGCGAGAGCTTCAGAGCGTGCGCAACCAGAGCGTATCGTTTCTGGGTGTCGCGTTTCTATTCAGCATCTTCGTCAACCTGCTGATGCTGACCGGGCCGCTGTTCATGCTTCAGGTCTATGACCGGGTTCTCAGTTCGCGCTCGGTCGAGACGCTTACGGCACTGTTTCTGCTAGTCGGGCTGCTCTACGGCCTGATGGCCATGCTGGATTACGCGCGCGGCCGGATCGTGGCGCGTTTCGGGGCCAAATTCCAATCCTCACTGGACGAGAGGGTTTTTGACGGAACCATCCGGAGGGCACTGTATCCACAGGTGCGTTCCGCCCCGGCAACGGCCTTGCGCGATCTGGAGGCCGTGCGGTCGCTTTGCGCCTCGCCCGTATTCCTCGCCGTTATGGATATTCCGTGGACGCCCGTTTTTCTGGCGGCGATCTTCCTGTTTCACCCGCTGCTCGGCTGGCTGGCGGTTGCTGGTGGTAGCTTGCTCATCGTCATCGCATTGCTCAACCAGGTCCTCACCAAACAGAAGGTGGCCGAAGCACAGGTTGCCTCTGGCCGGGCCAATGCTTTTGCGGAACAAGCGCGACAAGCTGCCGAGGTTGTTCGGTCGCAAGGCATGCAGGGCGACGTCGCGCAGCGCTGGTTGTCACAGCGCAGCAACGCCTTGTCACAGAGCATCTCGGCCAGCGACTGGACCGGTAGTTTTACGTCTTTGACCAAATCGCTGCGCTTGTTCCTGCAATCAGCGATGCTGGCGCTTGGCGCTTGGCTGGTGTTGCGCAACGAGATGACAGCCGGGGCCATGATCGCCGGTTCGATCTTGCTGGGCCGCGCTTTGGCACCTGTGGAAATGGCGGTAGGCCAATGGGGGCTGATCGAAAACGCGCGAACCGCGTGGTCTCGTCTTGGCACCTTCCTCGATGAAACTCCGCCTGAGCAAACCAAAACCAAGCTGCCCGTGCCCGAGGCGCGTCTCGTCGCAAAAGGTCTGACGGTCATTCCGCCGGGCGTTCAAAAGCCGACCCTGCGCAATGCCTCGCTGCTATTGGAACCCGGCAAGGCGCTGGGTGTGATCGGCAAAAGTGGCTCGGGCAAGACAACTCTGGCCAAGGCGCTTTTGGGTCTGCTGACCCCCGCAGCGGGCGAGATTCGCTTGGGTGGCGCGACACTGGATCAATATGCAGCAGATGATCTGGGCCACTACATTGGTTACCTGCCGCAGCAGGTCACGCTGTTCAACGGAACCGTGACAGAGAACATCGCCCGGATGTCGCAACAACCCGATGACGCCGCTGTTGTCGCCGCCGCAAAGAAGGCCAACGCACATGAGCTGATTATGTCTTTGGAGAAGGGCTATGACACCTTTCTGGAAGGCAATGACAGCCAGTTGTCCGGCGGTCAGAAACAACGGATCGCGCTTGCCCGAGCGCTCTATGGTGATCCTGTTCTGCTGATTTTGGATGAGCCGAACTCGGCCTTGGATGCGGATGGCACCGAAGCGCTGAACCGCGCGGTGCGCAGCCTCAAGAAAAGCGGCAAGGCCGCGATCATCATGACGCACCGCCCGCAGGCGATTTCCGAATGTGATGACCTGATCGTGGTTGAGAAAGGCCAGATCGTCAAAGCAGGCAGCCGGGACGAAGTTCTGGGCTCGATGGTCCAGAATGCCGGTGCGATCAAACGGCACCTCAATAAAGTGGGTGAGAAATGAGCAACCCTCCTGCGCGCCGCAGTTGGCGCATAACCTTCCCAGCAACTGTGGGCTTTTTTGCGCTGCTCATCCTTGTTGTGGGCATCGGCATCTGGAGCGTTCGGACCCAACTGGCCGGTGCGATCATCTCACAGGGTGTGATCGAGGTGCAAAGCAACCGTCAAGTGGTAGAGCATCCCGATGGCGGGGTCGTCGGCGAGATTTTTGTGCGCGACGGGGATCTGGTGGAAAGCGGCGATTTACTATTACGTCTCGACGATACGTTTCTGGCCTCGGAGAAAACGGTAGTCGAGTCGCAATTGTTCGAACTGCTCAGTCGTCAGGCCCGGTTGGAAGCGGAACGCGATGGGGCCACCTCCGAGGAGTTGGCGGCAAAGCTGCGCGATGTACAGCAACGCGAAAACATCCCAGACGATCTGATCGCAGGTCAGCAGCGCTTGTTTGACGCCCGCAACGAGACTTTGACGCAACAGACTGAACAATTGACTCGTCAGAAAACCCAGATCGAAAACGAAATCGACGGCACACAGGCGCAGTTAACCGCCGCCCAAAAACAAGTGGAGCTGATCAGTGAAGAGCTCAAGGATCAGGAAAGCCTGTTGCAGCGCGGCTTGACGCAGGCCAGCCGTGTATCTGCCCTGCAACGTGAAGAGGCCAACCTGACAGGCGCCATCGGGCGGCTCGAGGCGACCATCGCCCGACTGAAAGGGCAAATCGCCTCGACTGAGATCCAAATACTGGAGCTGAACGCGACCCGCCGCGAAGAAGCGATTACAACGCTGCGTGACGCACAGACGCGCATCGCAGAGCTTGCTGAACGGCGCCTATCGCTGACCGAGCGCCTTTCGCGTCTGGATATTCGCGCGCCCGTTTCTGGAACCGTTTATGACAGTCAGGTTTTCGCCCTGCAGTCGGTCATCCAACCGGCTGAACAGATGATGTATGTGGTGCCTCAGGATACGCCGCTTCTTGTGGCAGCCAAGGTCGATGCGATCCACGTGGACCAGCTGTTTCGTGGGCAAGAGGTCGCCCTGCGCTTTCCCAGTTTCAACCAACGTGAAACCCCGGAACTGGATGGCCATGTCATCAATGTCTCGGCAGATACATTCACCGATGAAGGCACAGGCTTTACCTTCTACCGGGCCGAGCTGGTTCCTGATGACGGTCAGCTGGATCGCTTGAACGGGCAAACTCTGCTGCCCGGCATGCCGGTCGAGGCGATGATCAAAACCGATGAGCGCACTCCGCTGTCCTACCTGACCAAGCCACTGACCGACTACTTCACGCGGGCATTCCGGGAATAACACATCGCGCCTGGGGCAACCTGTCCCAGTGTCGCGACTTGCAATCTCTATTGATTTAGTATACCGCCGCATACAAAGAGCAAATCCGGGCATCAGACCCATGTCTGAGCCCGGGACCTCAAGCACCTTCTAATGCCAATACGTCGGGATAGCCATGAGCCTGTATACTGATTACCTTGCCGAGATCGAAACACGCAAAGCGCAGGGGTTGAACCCCAAACCCGTCGATGACGGTGCCCTGACAAAAGAGATCATCGACCAGATCCGCGACCCTCAGAATGAACACCGTGCGGACTCGCTGCACTTCTTCATCTACAACACCCTGCCCGGCACAACCAGCGCCGCGGGCGAGAAGGCGGCGTTTCTGAAAGAGATCATTCTGGGTCAGGCCGATGTCGAAGAAATCTCGCAGGATTTCGCGTTCGAGTTGCTGTCGCACATGAAGGGCGGCCCCTCGGTCAAGGTACTGCTGGATCTGGCATTGGGCGACGATGCGGCAATTGCGGGCAAAGCGGCTGAGGTTCTGAAGACTCAGGTCTTCCTCTATGACGCGGATACCGACCGGCTGAAAGCAGCGCTCGATGCAGGGAATGCCGTCGCGAAAGACATCCTTGAAAGCTACGCCAAGGCCGAGTTCTTCACCAAACTGCCTGCCATTGATGAAGAGATCGAAGTCGTCACCTATGTTGCTGCCGAGGGTGACATCTCGACCGACCTGCTGTCGCCCGGCAATCAGGCACACTCGCGCGCGGACCGCGAATTGCACGGCAAATGCCTGATCTCCGAGACCGCACAACAAGAGATCGAAGCGCTCAAGCTGAAGCACCCAGGCAAGCGCGTCATGCTGATCGCGGAAAAAGGCACCATGGGTGTGGGATCGTCCCGTATGTCGGGTGTGAACAACGTGGCCCTGTGGACCGGCAAACAAGCCAGCCCCTATGTGCCCTTTGTCAACTACGCCCCCATCGTTGCGGGCACCAACGGAATTTCGCCGATCTTCCTGACCACTGTCGGCGTGACCGGCGGCATCGGGCTGGACCTGAAGAACTGGGTCAAAAAGGTCGATGAGGATGGCAACGCAATCCTCAACAATGACGGCAACCCGATCCTGGAAGAGAAGTACTCGGTTGCCACTGGTACGGTTCTGAAGATCAACACCAAAGACCACAAACTGCTGAGCGAAGACGGGGAAGAGCTAGTCGACGTGACCTCGTCCTTCACACCGCAAAAGGTCGAGTTCATGAAGGCAGGCGGTTCCTACGCCATCGTCTTTGGTAAGAAATTGCAGACATTCGCAGCCGAGGCACTGGGTGTTGAAGCACCGCTGGTCTTTGCGCCGTCGAAAGAAATCAGCCACGAGGGCCAGGGCCTGACAGCGGTTGAAAAGATCTTCAACAAGAACGCCGTGGGTACCACCCCCGGCAAGACCCTGCATGCCGGATCGGACGTGCGCGTCAAGGTCAACATCGTCGGCTCGCAGGACACAACCGGCCTGATGACCATGCAAGAACTTGAGTCGATGGCGGCAACTGTTGTCTCGCCCATCGTCGACGGGGCGTATCAGTCCGGCTGTCACACGGCCTCTGTGTGGGATGCTAAGGCGCAAGCCAACACCCCCCGCCTGATGAAATTCATGAATGACTTCGGCCTTGTCACCGGGCGTGACCCGAAAGGCGTTTACCATTCGATGACCGACGTGATCCACAAAGTGCTGAACGACATCACCGTGGATGACTGGTCGGTCATCATCGGCGGCGACAGCCACACTCGTATGTCCAAAGGCGTGGCCTTCGGGGCGGACTCGGGCACTGTTGCTTTGGCGCTGGCCACGGGTGAGGCTTCGATGCCGATCCCTGAATCGGTCAAGGTGACCTTCAAAGGCACGATGGCCGAGCATATGGATTTCCGCGACGTCGTGCATGCCACCCAAGCGCAGATGCTGGAACAGCATGGCGACAACGTGTTCCAGGGCCGCGTGATCGAAGTTCACATCGGCACGCTGCTGGCCGACCAAGCCTTCACCTTCACCGACTGGACGGCTGAGATGAAAGCAAAGGCATCGGTCTGTATCTCGAATGACGAGACACTGATCGGCTCGCTTGAGCTGGCCAAGTCGCGCATCCAGATCATGATCGACAAAGGCATGGAGCATGAAAACGGCATGCTGCAAAAGCTGATCAACATCGCCGATGCGCGCATTGCCGAGATCAAGTCTGGCGAAAAGCCAGCGCTGCGCCCGGATGACAACGCGAAATACTACGCTGAGGTTATCGTTGATCTGGACCAGATCGTTGAACCGATGATCGCCGACCCGGATGTCAACAACGCCGATGTGTCCAAGCGCTATACCCACGACACGATCCGCCCGATCTCGTACTACAATGCCGAAAAGCATGTGGATCTGGGCTTTGTCGGCTCGTGCATGGTGCATAAGGGCGACATCAAGATCGTGGCCCAGATGCTGAAGAACCTTGAAAAGGAAACCGGCAAGGTCGAATTTCAGGCCCCGCTGGTCGTCGCAGCCCCGACCTACAACATCATTGACGAGTTGAAGGAAGAGGGCGACTGGGAAGTGCTCGAGAAATACTCGGGCTTCGAATTCGACGACCTGTTCCCGAAGGAAAAGGCGCGGACCGAGTACGAGAACATCCTGTATCTCGAACGTCCTGGCTGTAACTTGTGCATGGGCAACCAGGAAAAAGCCGCCAAGGGCGACACGGTTCTGGCCACCTCGACCCGCCTTTTCCAGGGCCGCGTCGTGGCAGATGCGCCCGACAAGAAGGGTGAGTCCCTACTGGCCTCGACCCCAGTTGTTGTCCTGTCGGCCATTCTGGGCCGGACGCCCACGATCGAGGAATACAAAGCCTCGGTGGAAGGGATCGACCTGACCAAGTTCGCCCCACCGGTTGCGAAAAACCCGGCCACTCAATCGGCGCATTTCTAACGCCGCATTGGACAAGTCTTTCCTACGCGCGGCCGTTCATCGGTCGCGCGCAGGTGTTTTCAGGGGGCGAAGCTAGCGCAGTTCGGCCTCAGTATTGCCACCATCGACCGTGATGACGTGGCCGGTCGTGCGCTCCATCAAAGCCAGATTGACGAACCCTTCGGCGACATGATGCGCCTCGACCTCGCGGCCCAGAAGGTTGCCGCCCATATAGACCTCTTCGCTGACACCTCGCGCGGCGGCGCGTTCCTTGATGAACGCATCCGTCAGCAGGCCTGATCTGATCTTGTCAGCATTGACCCCGTTGACCCGAATACCAGCCCCCGCCAGTTCCAGCGCCAGTTGCCGCATCAGGAACATCGTGGCGGCTTTGGGGGTTCCATAGGCGCCTAGATTGCGACCGGGATTGACCGCCTGTTTGGAGATATTGAACAGTATCTGCCCACCACGCCCCTGATCCTGCATCAACTTGGCAGCGGCGGTGGCAAAAGCCTTGTGCGCGAAAAAGTTCAACTCGAAAGCCGCTCGGAAGACATCATCCTCCAGCTCGACCAGAGCGCCCCCTGTGGCCGTACCCGCATTCGACACGAGAAAATCCAGCCCACCCAAGGCCGTGACCGCATCGGTCATCGCGTTATCGGCAGCGTTAGCTTGCGCGATGTCGAGCGCGCAGGCCGCATGCCAGCGACCCAACTGGGATAGTGCGGCATCCAGAGCCGCTTGATCCCGATCCACCAGAACGACATTCGCGCCCTTGGCCGCAAAGGCCTTGGCGGTTGCCAGACCAATCGCGCCTGCCCCTCCGGTCACCATGACGACCCGGCCCTGAAACGGCGGAGGGGTGCCTTTGCCCAACTTTGCTTGCTCCAACGACCAATATTCGCAATCGAACATGTCCTTTTCACCGATGGGATAGAACCCGCCCGCATCTTCTGCGACGGCGCGCACGCGGATGTTCTACTCGGCCAGATCAGCCGAGGCTGAGGCCGCCTTGGCGTTCACCCCAATCCCCAGAACACCGATCCCTGCGATCCACGCATGTTTGGGATCAGGGGTCAGCATGGTCTTGGGTTCCGCGGCCTGAGGGGCCTGACGGTCGAAATAGGCGCGGTAATCCACAGCGAAGGCTTCGACCTTGGCCTTGATGCTCTCTCGGTCGGTTAGGTCCGCCTGTTTCAGCACCAGCGGCCGGCCCTTGGTACGTAGCACGTGATCCGGTGAGGCCATGCCGCGAGTCGCCAGCGCGTCCACATCGCCGCGCGCCATAAACGCATGTGTCGCGGAGCCATTTCTTAGATCAAAGACCGGCATTGCGCCGTCCCGATCCGCCGTGACCTCGGCGATCACACCACGCAAGACGGGCAACATTTCCAGCCCGTTGGCAGGCAGACGTTCACCAATTGGCGTCAGTTCGGTCAGGCCGAGATAGTCAGCTACCTCATTGGTATGCTGAACGATCTTGTCATAGCTTTCCTGCGCGGTGGCTCCAAAGGCGAAATTACCATGTCTTCGTCCGACAGCTTAACGCGCGCAGCTTCAACAGCGGCTCAAGCCATACACCCGGCAGTCCGGGCGCTTCGATCATGTCTTTTGTATCCTTGTCTTTCTGCGCTCAGGCGGCTTGGCCAACCTTTTCGGGGAACATGGCTGCCAGACCTTCGGCGCTGGCGTCGCAGACGCCCCGCTCGGTGATCAAGCCGGTGACCAGACGGTTCGGCGTGACGTCAAAGGCCGGGTTGCCCACATCCGAGCCTTCGGGGACCACGCAAACCTCACCGATGCCGCCCTCTGTCATGCCGAACACATGCGAGATTTCGCGGTCCGGTCGGTCCTCGATCGGGATTTCGGCGACCCCGTCCCGAAGCGTCCAATCGATGGTGGGTGAGGGCAAGGCCACATAAAACGGCACGTTGTTGTCACGCGCGGCCAGGGCCTTAAGATAGGTGCCGATCTTGTTGCAGACATCGCCGGTTGAGGTGGTCCGATCTGTCCCGGTGATCACCAGATCGACCAGACCATGCTGCATCAGGTGACCGCCTGCATTGTCGACGATGTATTGATGACTGATGCCATGTTCGCCCAACTCCCACGCAGTCAAGGCCCCTTGGTTCCGGGGTCGCGTTTCATCAACCCAGACATGGATCGGCACCCCGGCGTTATGCGCCTGATACATCGGGCTGGTCGCAGTGCCCCAATCCACGGTGGCCAGCCACCCGGCATTGCAATGGGTCAGCAGGCGCACCGGTTCACCCGCGGGTTTGCGGGCGGCGATGTCGCGGATCAAAGCAAGCCCATGTTCTCCGATCAGGCGATTGATCTCGACATCCTCTTCGCAGATCTCGTCCGCCAACGCCCAGGCCGCAGCGGCGCGTTGATCGGGCGGCAGGGGCAGCAAGGCCTCCCGGCAGCGCTGCAACGCCCAGTTCAGGTTCACCGCCGTTGGGCGGGTCGCGTTCAGAACCGAAGCTGAATGTTCAAAATTCTGATCAGACGGGTCCCGAGACATCGCCTCCGCCATACCATAAGCAGCGGTCGCCCCGATCAGAGGCGCGCCACGCACCCACATCTCGCGGATTGCGGCCTCAAACTCGGCCAGAGAGGACAGGGTGGCGATCCGGAAATCATGCGGCAGCCAGCGCTGGTCGATGATCCTGACTTCACCGCTTTCAGCGTCGCGCCAGATCGAGTGGTAGTGAACACCGCCAATTTTCATCTTCTGCCCTCCGGTCGGGTTTCATGGGGTCTGCCACACGTTCCAGTATTTTCACGCAGGCCTCAAGCGCCGATGGGTTGTTTCTGTTTCACCTTTGGCAGCGGATCACAGATCGGCCAGTCCCATGGCGGCATAGGCGGGCGGCATCAGGGCGCGTCGCCACCGGCCTAAAGGAAAGCGCCGGGCGGTCTCGGACATGACATTTGGCAATCCGCTGGTCTGACCCAGCGCCAACCGCGCCAGAGCCCGACCGCTATAGGTGCCCATGGCGACCCCGTTGCCGTGATAAGCAAAGCCCGCAAACATCCCTGCCTGTCCCGGAACCGGCCCAACAAAAGGCACCAGATCGCGCGACATGCACACCATGCCCGACCAGATGTGTGTAGCGTCCACCTCGGACCATGCCGGGAACATACGCTTGAAGTCGCGCTGCACCTGCATGCGGATCGCTGCCTCAGCTTTGGGTGAGGACAGCAGCCCGCCCCGCATGCCAAACAGGAACCGGCCATCCGGCATCAGGCGGAAATAGTGCAACAGATTGCGCGTATCGTAGGACATCTGATCCGAGGTCCAACCCTGCGCCGCCTTCTCGACCTGTGTCAGAGGACGGGTGACAAGCACCGTGGATTGGGCTGGCATGTAACGCGCCGACATCCAGGACGGGATATCTTCGCTGGAGTACCCATTGGTGCAGGCCAACACCTTGTTGGCTCGGATTTGGCCTTTTGGTGTTCGTACAGCAAAGCCTGACGCGGTCTTCTCAATGCTCAGAACGGGGCTGTTCTGAAAAAACACTGCGCCTTGCGCCTGCGCGGCTTGGGTGAGGCCAAAAAGGTATTTCCGGGGGTTGAGACCGAAGCCAACCGGAGTTGTGTACCCACCGTGAAACGGCCCATTCAGGCCTAGACCGGACAGATCAGCAGCTTCGTGCAGTATGCCGTTCTCATCGGCATTGTGCCTCAGTGCCTCCATCGCGCGGCGGGAATGGGCCAGTTGCGTCTCACCTTTTGAATGCCGATCCACGTCGATCCCGTAGCGGTCCAGAAGGCTTGCGACGAGTTGCACCGCGTCGCTTTCAGCCTCGGAATAAGCTTGCGCCGAAGCCTCACCAAAGCGGCGACACATGGCCTTGTAGCTGAGTTTTGATCCCCCCAGACAGCAGAACCCACCATTGCGTCCCGAAGCCCCCCAACCGGGTGTTTCGGCTTCACATACTGCGACGGACACGGCGGCATCCGCCAGATGCAGTGCGGCCGAAGCTCCGGTGAAGCCGCCACCGATTATGGCAACATCAACCTGCAAATCACCCTGCTGTTCAGGCCAGTCGGGGGCGGCGATCGTTTCGTCCCACCAGCACCCCTGCCTTGGCCCATCACCATAGGTGTAGTCTGGAAATATCCGTTTCATTCGGCGCGCATAGCGGCCATCTCATCCTGCTTTTGCCGCATCATGGTACGCTTCGTGACCAATGAGGCGGTGATGACGCCGATCGTCACAACCGCGATCATGAGGGTCGACAGCGCGTTAATCTCAGGGCTGACACCGAGCCGCACGGCCGAGAAAATCTTGATCGGCAAGGTCGTGGCCGACGGACCCGAAGTAAAGGATGCGATCACCAGATCATCCAGCGACAAGGTAAACGCCAGCAGCCAGCCTGAGATCACCGCCGGTGCGATGATCGGCAGGGTTACCAGACGAAACGCTTGCGCGGGCGAGCAACCAAGGTCCAAGGCGGCCTCTTCCAGCGACTGGTCAAAGGTCACAAGACGCGAGGAGACAACCACCGACACAAAGCACATCGAAAAGGTCGTATGGGCCAGAACGATGGTCAGAATCCCCCGGTCCAATCCTATGCCGATGAAGAGCAGCAACAGGGACAGGCCGGTGATCACCTCTGGCATGACCAGCGGCGCGTAGATCATTCCCGAGAATAGGGTGCGGCCAAAGAAGCGCCCTCCGCGTACCAGGACATAGGCCGCGGCGGTGCCCAGAATGGTTGCCAATGTCGATGAGAACACCGCCACCCGGATCGTCACCCATGCCGCGTCCAGAAACGCTTCGTTTTGGGCCAGCTCTCCGTACCATTTGGTCGAGAACCCCGCCCAAACAGTGACCAGTTTGCTTTCGTTGAAGCTGAAGATGATTAGGATGATCATCGGGATATACAGGAACGCGAACCCTAGCGTCAGGGAAACCGTGTTGAACCAGCTTAACCTGTTCATTTCTCGGCCTCCGCCTGTTTCTGCTGGTTGCGCTGGAACAGCACAATCGGCACCACGAGGATCAGCAACAGAACCACCGCCACCGCGCTTGCGACCGGCCAGTCACGGTTTGAGAAGAACTCCTCCCACAGAACCTTGCCGATCATCAGGGTGCCCGAGCCGCCCAGAAGCGAGGGGATCACGAACTCACCGATCACCGGGATCATCACAAGGAAACAGCCCGCAATGATGCCGGGGCGCGACAAGGGGATCGTCACCAGCCAGAAGGCCTGAAGGCGCGAGCATCCAAGATCCTCGGCGGCTTCGATTAGCGACTCGTCCATGCGCTCCAACGAGGAATAGATCGGCAGGATCATGAACGGCAGATAGGTGTAGACGATCCCGATATAGACCGCCGTATTGGTGTTCAGAATGGTCAACGGGGTCGAGATGATACCCGTCCAAAGCAAGAGCTGGTTCAGATACCCCTCGTTCGAAAGGATCCCCATCCACGCGTAAACGCGGATTAGGAATGAGGTCCAGAACGGAAGGATCACCAGCATCATAAGTGTCGGTCGCCATTCGGCCGGCGCGCGCGCCATGCCATAGGCAATCGGGTATCCCACCAGCAACGTCAGAAAGGTTGAGATCACAGCGATCTTCAGGCTGGAAAGGTAAGCCTTCCAATACAGGTCATCCTCGGTCAGCCAGACGAAATTCTCAAAGTCCAGCTGGCTGAAGAAATCCTTGATCCCGGCCCAACCCTGCGACAGGTCCAAGGTCGGCGTGTAGGGCGGGATCGCCAGTTCCGTGTCCGAGAGTGAGATTTTCAGGACGATGAAAAACGGCACCAGAAACAGCGCCAACAACCAGACATAAGGAACTGCGATCAGCAGCGCGCGGCGCATCAGCTTGCCAACAGGACCGCAGCCGTTGCTGTCCAGGACAGCCAGACCGGGTCTTCCCATGTGAATGACCGGCGCGAGATGCGGCGAGTATTGGCCGTCTGCGCCTTGATGATCGTGCCATTCGGCAATTCGACATGATAGGTTGAGAGGTTACCCAGATAAGCGATGTCCAACACCTTGCCTTGCACGGCATTGATTGCCTCGGCAGGGCGGTCGGTTGAGATCGTCACTTTCTCGGGCCGGATCGCCAGGTGGCAGGCCTGACCCTCCGAGAAGCCGTTCGCCGAGGTCGCCGTCAGCGGAGCCTGCCCTTCGGCCCAGTCGATCCGATAGGTTTCCTCACCATTCGCGGTGGCGTGGCCTTTGATGATGTTTACGTCGCCGATAAAGTCAGCGACATAGACCGAGTTCGGGTTTTCATAGATGCGATCGGGCGTGGCGACCTGCATCAGCTTGCCCTGATCCATTACCGCCACGCGGCTGGCCACGGTCATGGCTTCCTCCTGATCGTGGGTGACGATAACAAAGGTTGTGCCGGTCTTCTCCTGAATATCCATCAATTCAAACTGCGTGTCCTGCCGCAGTTTCTTGTCCAACGCGCCCAGAGGTTCGTCCAACAGCAACAGCTTAGGCGCCTTCGCCAGCGACCGGGCCAGCGCGACCCGTTGCCGTTGACCGCCCGAGATCTGATGCGGCTTGCGGCGGGCGAATTGCTCGAGCCGGGTCAAGCGCAGCATCTCTTCCACCCGGTCCTCAAGGTCATGCCTTGGCATGTTGTCCCGGCGCAGACCGAAGGCGATATTTTCCCAGATGCTGAGATGCGGAAACAGCGCGTAGGACTGGAACATCATGTTCACTGCGCGTTTGTTGGGCGGGATCGGGTCAATGTCCTGACCGCCCAGAATGATGTGCCCTTCGGTCGGCGTTTCGAACCCCGCCAGCATCCGCATCATCGTCGTCTTGCCGCAACCCGACGGACCGAGCAGGGCAAAGAATTCTTTCTCGAAAATGTCCAGCGACAGATTGTCTATGGCCGTGAAATCTCCAAACCGTTTGGTGACATTCTGGAATTGGATCAAGGGTTTCGCCTGCGGGTCATCCCACGGCGCAAAGACGTCAGAGTTCAAAACGGCCCCCGTTCGACAATCTGGAAGTGGGCGCAAGGCGATCCCCGCCGCCTTGCGCGAAATCGGATCAGGTGCCCGATTTGATCTTGGTCCACAGACGGGTCACAACCCGTTGCGTTTTCGAGTCATAGGGCGACTTAGTATATAGATTGCTCATCGTTTCCTCCGTCGGATAAATCGCCGGATCGCCGATTACATCTTCCAATAGAAACTCTTGTGACGCCTTGTTGCCGTTGGCGTAGTAAACATAGTTCGAGGCCGTCGCCATGTTTTGCGCATCCATTATGAAGTTAAGGAATTGATGCGCACCGTCTGGATTTGGAGAATCCGCTGGAATTAGCATCTGGTCCGACCACATTAGCGAACCTTCGGCGAAAGGATTGTAGACGATTTCAACGCCGTTTTCTGCCTCAATAGCTCGATCGCGAGATTGTAAAACGTCGCCCGACCAACCGACTGCCACGCAGATTTCACCATTGGCCAAGGCGTTGACATATTCCGAACTGTGGAATTTCTGAATATGTGGGCGCACCGCCAACAATGGTGCTTCGGCCTTCGCTATGACATCTGGATCGGAACTATCGGGATCCTCACCCAAGTACTGCAGGACCATTGGAATTATTTCAGTAGGGGCATCCAAAAAATGCACACCACATGTCGCCAGTTTTTCCATATTTTCAGGCTTCAGCACGAGGTCCATCGTGTCCAACGGAAAATCGTCACCTAATACCTCTTTGACCTTGTTGACATTGAGTCCCAGTCCGGTGGTCCCCCACATATAGTTTATCGAGTACTCATTGCCGGGATCATATCTGGACGTCCTTTCTTCGATGACGTCCCACATGTTGGCCAAATTAGGCAATTTGGACTTGTCTAGTTTCTGGTAAACACCAGCCTGAATCTGCCTTTGCATGAAGTCCGCAGTAGGTACGACAACGTCATACCCTGAACCTCCAGCCAGCATCTTGGTTTCAAGAACCTCGTTGCTGTCGAACACGTCGTAGATCAGGGTCAACCCTGTCTCTTCCTCGAACTTCGATAGAAGCTCCTCGTCGATATAGTCCGACCAGTTATAGACTCGCACCTCTTCGGCGAAGGCCGCCGAAGTCCCCAATGCGAGAACCGCTGTCAGTGTCAGCGTCTTGAACGTCATTTTTGTTCTCCCTGCGATTATGATGGGTATTGTCCCGTTTTTTTGGATTTGATCAAGTTTTGCGTTTTTCGACTTTGTGAACTATGGTTCCAAAAGGTCAACAGCCCGGCAAGCCGGCACCCATCGAGACAAGGCAAACCAATTGGATTTGATCAAAAATAAGGCACCTAAGCCCAATATTGACGCCGGGAAACGGCCCGCGCATGAACAGGTTTACCATACCCTCAAATCCATGATCATGTTCGGCGAGCTGGTCCCCGGTCAGCCCGTCACCATTCAGGGCCTGACTGATTCGCTCGGCGTCGGCATGACCCCCGTACGCGAGGCGATTCGACGTCTGATCTCGGACGGCGCATTGGTGTTTCAGGGCAATCGCAGGGTCAGTGTGCCCTTGTTGTCCAGCGGCGATGTTGAGCAGGTGATCTTCGCCAGAATTGCCATAGAATCAGAGCTTTCAAGGCGATCCGCCGCCAAAATGTCCGCCAGCGACATTGATCAACTGGAATCTATCGACCAGCAATTGGATCAGATGATCGCCGATGGTGACGTTCATGGCTACCTGCATCTCAACCACAGATTCCACGAAACGCTATATGCACATGCCGATGCGCCCGTTCTGAGCGATCTGGCCGAGCGTCTGTGGCTCCGATTCGGGCCATCCTTGCGTGTGGTCTGCGGCCGCTTCGGCACTCAAAGCCTGCCTGATCGCCATAAGGACATCATCGCAGGGCTGCGCGCCGGGGATGCGGAAAAGGTGGCGAAAGCGACCGCTCAGGATATCGAGCAAGGCATGGAACTGATGATCGACGCTGCCTCGGACATATAGAAAACACCGATTCGATTGACAGGAAATAATTTGATCATATTGTGACTCACAACCACCGTTGCAGGAGTCTTTCGGATGTCCACGATCACAAACCACATGCCCACCGCTGAGTTGCAGGCGCTGGATGCCGCCCACCACATGCATCCGTTCTCCGCCAACGGAGCGCTGGGGAAAGAGGGCGCGCGCGTTATCACCCGCGCCAACGGCGTCTATCTGACAGACAGCGAAGGCGAACAGATCCTGGATGCAATGGCCGGCCTGTGGTGCGTGAATATCGGCTACGGGCGCGATGAACTGGCTGACGCCGCCGCCCGCCAAATGCGCGAGCTTCCGTACTACAACACCTTCTTCAAAACGACCCACGTGCCCGCAATTGCACTGGCCAACAAACTGGCAGAGCTTGCCCCGGGCGACCTGAACCACGTGTTCTTCGCCGCTGGCGGGTCCGAAGCGAACGACACCAACATCCGTCTGGTGCGCACCTATTGGGCCGAAAAAGGGCAGCCCGACAAGAACATCATTATCAGCCGGCACAACGCTTACCATGGCTCGTCAGTGGGCTCTGCCTCGTTGGGTGGTATGGCCGGAATGCACGCGCAGGGCGGTATCCCGATCCCGAACATCCACCACATCAATCAACCCAACTGGTGGGCCGAAGGCGGTGACATGACGCCCGAAGAGTTCGGCCTCGCCCGCGCACGCGAACTGGAAGAAGCCATTCTGGAACTCGGCGAAGACCGCGTCGCGGCCTTTATCGCCGAGCCTGTACAAGGTGCAGGTGGCGTTATCGTCGCCCCCGATACCTACTGGCCGGAAATCCAGCGCATCTGCGACAAATACGATATCCTGCTGATCGCCGATGAAGTGATCTGTGGCTTTGGCCGCACCGGCAATTGGTTCGGATCGCAAACCGTCGGCATCAAGCCACACATCATGACCATCGCCAAGGGCCTCAGCTCGGGCTACGCGCCGATTGGTGGGTCAATCGTCAATGACGAGATCGCCGAGGTGATCGGCAGCACTGAATTCAACCACGGCTACACCTATTCCGGCCACCCGGTCGCGGCCGCTGTTGCTCTGGAGAATCTGCGCATCCTCGAAGAAGAAAAGATCGTCGAGCATGTCCGCGACTTCGCCGCCCCGTACTTGAAACAGAAGTGGGAGGCGTTGGCCGATCACCCGCTGGTGGGCGAGGCCAAGATTGTCGGCATGATGGCGTCGATCGCACTGACCCCGGACAAAGCCAACCGCGCCAAATTCGCCTCAGACCCCGGTACGGTGGGCTATATCTGCCGCGACCGTTGCTTTGCCAACAACCTGATCATGCGGCATGTGGGCGACCGGATGATCATCTCTCCGCCTCTGATCCTGACGACGGCGGATATCGACGAGATGTTCGTGCGCATCCACAAATCCCTGGACGAAGCACAGGCCGAGATCATCGCGCAGGGTCTGATGAAAGCGGCCTCCTGATCCGCCCTTCATCTGGCCAAAAATATCCCGGGGGAGACGCCGACAGGCGGCGGGGGCAGAGCCCCCCTCCTCTACCTCAACCGCTCAAGCAAACGAATGGACGCATAGCCATCTGGCAGCAACCCTTGCGCCAGTTGATAGGCCCGTACTGCATTCACCGTATTCGGCCCGGTGCGCCCATCTATGCCCTGAGTATCAAACCCGGCCTGCGTCAACCGCGTTTGCAATTCCTTTTTCTCGGTAAAACTCAACACCCGGTCGCCACGCGGCCAACTGGCCTGAAACGGAGCATCTCCGCTGAGACGATCCGATAGGTGACCGATGCCGATCACATAGGCATCCGCACCGTTATACGCCTCGATCACGCTGAAATTGTCGAAGATCATCAGCGCTACACCCTGCCCGCCCGCAGGCAGCAAGATCGCTGCCTGTCCATGGTCTCGCACCGGTTTGCCATCCAGCCCGACCACACCACGCGCCGCCCAGTCTGACGGCATCAGAGTGTAGTCCCGCTTGGCGATCGCATAGTCGAACCCCTCGGGCAGACGCACCTCGACCCCCCAGGGCTGCCCCTTGGTCCACCCATGCCGGGCAAGATAAGCTGCAGCCGAGGCCAGCGCATCTGTCGGATCTTCCGACCAGATGTCGCGTCGCCCATCACCATCGAAATCAACCGCGTGATCCAGATACGAGGTCGGCATGAATTGCGTGTGCCCCATTGCGCCAGCCCAGCTGCCCACCATACGACCCGTACTCACATCCCCGGCCTGAATGATCCGCAAAGCGGCAATCAACTGGGTCTCGAAAAACGAAGCGCGACGGGCATCGAAGGCCAATGTCGCCAGCGAGCGGATCGTCTGATTGCTGCCACGATAGGACCCGAAGGAGGTCTCGAGGCCCCAAATGGCAGTTACGACCTCTTTCTCGACGCCATATTGCGCCTCGATCTGCCGCAGGACTTTCCGATGTCGGCCCAATGCCGCGCGGCCATTGGCGATACGTGTATCCGAGACAGCCGCGTCCAGATACTCCCAGATCGGCTTTGAAAACTCGGCCTGATTGCGATCCCGCTTGATGACATTTTGATCATAACTCAACCCGGCCAGTGCTTGATCCAAGGTCTGCTGAGTGATCCCCTGCGCAACCGCCCGCCGCTGAAACGCGCCGAGCCATGCCTGAAAGCGGGCATTGCCTTTTACCGACACCCGAACGGCCTCAGCCGAGGGTCGCGGCACCGGCCGGAGAGAGACCACCACATCCGCCGAGGCCAATTGCACCCGATTGTCCAAAAGTCGATTTTCTGACCTTTGAGAAGTTTCCGCTAAACCTGCCTGCATCATGGATGCCCACAATGCGACGGTCATGACGCCGCCTATGCATTTACGCATTCCGTTTTTTCCTGATTACTGCTCTGCCTCAGGATAGCGCAAAATGGGCGATTTTCAAAGCACGCAGACCAGTTCAGCCGACAGGGTCAGCCCCGGATTTTCTGTCCGTCCTGCCAAACGGCCAGCAAATCCCCCTCGGGGCCGATATGCAGGACATGCGCCAGCGCGCCTTTGACCAGACGTCCGATCTGGCGGTTGCCTATCAGGTTCGCAGGCACAAGACTGGCCATCTGCAGCGCCTTATCAAACGGCACACCGACCTGCGCGGTCAGGTTCCACGCCGCCTGTAGCAATTCCAGATGCGCGCCTGCCAGCGTTCCGTCGGCCAGCGTCAGCCGATTGTCCTCGCGGTGGATGTCTCGACCATTAAGTTCAAACACGCGGATATCCGACCCTGCCGTCGCCATGGCATCGCTGACCAGAAAGATCTCACCCGGCCCCTGCTTGGCGTTCAACGCAGTGCGGATCATGACGGGATGCACATGGATCATGTCCGCGATCAGACCTGCCGAGAATTTCCCCTCGGCCAACGCCGCGCCAACGGTTCCCGGCGCGCGTCCTTGCATCTGGCTTTGCGCGTTGAACAAATGCGTCACACAGCGCGCACCGGCCTTGGCGGCAGCAACGCAAACCTCATAGCTGGCATCGGTGTGCCCCAAGGAGACCAATACACCTGCCGCCGTCAGTGTTTCAATCTGGGCGTTCGTGACGCTTTCAGGTGCCAGCGTCACTTTCAGAACCGGCAATTGGGCGGCGGCCTCAAGCAGGGCCGCGACATCCGCATCCTCCATCGGGCGGATAAAGGCAGCGTCATGCGCGCCTTTGCGTGAGATTGCCAGATGCGGACCTTCCAGGTGCAGGCCGACGATCCCCGGAACGCCTTGCCGCACAGCCTCAATCGTGGCTGCAATGGCGCTTTCGGTGACTTCGGGCGAATCCGTGATCAAGGTCGGCAGGATCGAGGTCGCCCCGATCTGCGCATGGGCCCCAGCCATGATCTTCAGCGCATCGACATCCGGATGGTTGTTGAACATCACCCCGCCGCCGCCATTGACCTGCAGATCGACGAAACCCGGCGCGAGAAGTCCACCCTCCAGCGTGACTGGCACATGCCCAGAGCCAAGTTCCGACATGGGAACGACGCCATCAACCCGCCCACCCCTATGTAACAGCGCGTGGTCTTTCACGATGCCGTCCGGCGCCAGAATGTCCGCTCCGATGAGGGCGTGGGTCGTCTCGGTCATACCGTCTCCGTCACCTTCTTAAGGTGCCGGGGCGCATCCGGGTCAATGCCGCGTGAGGCGGCGAAAACCTCGACCATGGAATAGAACGAAACGATCAGGCTCAGCGCGTCGGTCAACGGGTGCAGCGTGCGGACATGTTCGACCGGTGACGCAGATTTGACCTTTGTTGTGGTGGCAAAAACGCGGGCCCCTTTGGCGCTGATCGCGTCGGCGACCTCGGACAGCGCGGATTCTGCAGCATCCGCAGCCGCAAAGCTGAGGACCGGAAACCCTTCTTCGACAATCGAGACCGGCCCATGCAGCACTTCGGCCGAAGAATAGCTTTCGGCATGCAACTGGCAGGTCTCTTTGAACTTCAAAGCCGCCTCGTTGGACATGGCGAGCACCTGCCCGCGCCCCAAGGTGAACAGCGACGGGTTCGCCCCAATCGCAGCCCGTACCTCGGGCCAGTCGATACGCGCCGCCTGCGCCAGCTGTTCTGGCAAGCCGCGAATGGCCGCCAAAAGCGCCTCATCCCGCGCCCATTCGGCCAACACCCACAGGCCCGCCACGGCGGAGGACACAAATGTCTTGGTCGCGGCCACACTTAGTTCGGGGCCTGCCTGTATATCAATCGTATGGGCGCAGGATACCGCCAGCGGAGAGTTCGCGTCATTTGTCAACCCGATGGTCAGTGCGCCATCACGATCCGCGCTGCGGACCATCGACAGGATATCCGGGCTTTGCCCGGACTGGGACACGGCCAGACACAGGCTGTTTTGCAACCGAAGCGGCGCGTTGTAGATCGACGCGACAGAAGGGCCGACCGACGCCACGGGCAGGCCCAACAGGATTTCTGATGCATATTTGAGATAGGTGCAGACGTGATCTGAAGACCCCCGTGCCACGCTTGTCAGAAAGGCAGGATCAAGGGTCCGGGCGACCTCGGCGGTGGAGGCGATGTCCTTTTGACCCCGGCTGAGCAGCCGTTCGACCGCTTCGGGTATCTCGTCGATTTCCCGGCGCATCCGGGTGATCTGTTGTTGCATATGCTTTCCTAGCTGTTTGCAAGGCGCAGTTCGGCCACGAAATCGTAGGCGTCACCGCGATAGACAGAGCGGGTGAATTCCACCACGCGTCGATTGGACAGGAACGAGGTCCTTACGATCCGCAGCCCGGCCACGCCCGGTTCGACCCCTAGAACGGCGGCATCGTTGGCCTCAAGGTTGATCGCTGAAATTCGCTGCATGGCGCGTACCGGGCGGTTGCTATCGCGTTCCAGCACTTCATAGAGCGAGGATGTTACGCCTTCGGGATGCGGCAGGATATCGACCGGCAGGGCCGCGTGCTCAATCGCCATTGGCCTGTCATTGGCCATGCGCAGGCGCGACAGCCGCGCCACCTCTTCGCCCGAGGACAGGGCCAGTGCCATGACCTCTTCCGGTGAGGGTGTGTGGATGCCGCGGTCCAGCCACTCGCTGGTCGAATCCAACCCCCGACGGGTCATGTCTTCGGTAAAGGAGGTCAGCAGGGACAGCGATTGTTCGACCCGAGGCGTTCCGTCCGCCACGAAACTGCCCGAGCCCTGACGCTGCACAATGATACCGCGCTCGACCAGATCCTGCAGCGCGCGCCGGACGGTGACACGGGACAGGCCGGTCAGATGGGCCATCTCACGTTCGCCTGGCAACGGGGCGCTTTCGGCCAGCACGCCGGCCTCGATGCTTTGCTCAAGTCGCTTGCGCAACCGAACGTAAAGAGGGCCTGTGGCCTCCTGCAGCCAATCGGCAGATTTCAGGAATGTCTCGATCGTGTCGCTCATCAGCCCGCTCCTACCTTTGCCCGCTCAGCCAGGTGACGCGCCAAAATCAAAGCACCGTCAAGCGGCGAGCCCTTAGCTTTGGTCAGGCAGGCCTGCATGTGAAGCGGCAGATAGTCTGCATAATGCGGTGCGACCCCGCCGATCATGCAGATGGGCGATCCGTCGGCGTGATCAAGGGCGCGCAGCCCTTGCGCCAGATAGTCGGCCCCGCCTTGCATCAGTTCCTGCGCCACGGGATCGCCACCAGCCGCAGCCGCGATGATCTCGGGGGCGAGGCCTGCGAAATCCGAGGGGTTCGCCTGACCAACAAACGCAACGATTTGCATGGGATCGTCGTCATATTCCGCGCTGATTTTTCGGGTCAGCGTGCTGTGCGGTTGAATGCCGTCCATCGCCAATAGAACGCGTTGCAGCAGCTGAACGCCTAACCAGTTGCCCGAGGCCTGATCGCCGATCAAAGCTCCGTAGCCGCCAATAAACTGCGTTCGCCCATCGGCCTGACGGGCCAGAAAAGATCCCGTTCCAACGCCGATCACAGAACCGTCCTGCGCGCCCAACGCGCCCACAACCGCCGATCTGCGATCATCTTCGACCTCGACGATCCGCGAGGGAAGACTGCGCGCAACCTCCGACGCCGCAACGGCATCCGTCACCCCAGCCAGCCCCGCGTAGGTCGGAATCTCGGCCAGATGTGCTCGGGGCAATTGTGCCTTATTGACCAAGGACTGCAGCCCCTCATCGAGGGTGCGAAGCGCTTTCTGACGATCCGAGAAAGCATTGGCACTGCCCAATGTCACCTCGACCCGACCGTCAGGTGTGGCCATCGCGAACCGGCACTTTGTGCCACCGCCGTCGATTGCAATCAGGTATTGGAAGGACTCATCCATATAGATACCTTTAAGATACCTTTTGCAGAAAAAAAAGCCCCCAGCGCGCTCGATACACGCATTTTGCGATTTCATTGAGCTTTTAGACGAATTTCGCCAACGAAAGGTAGACAAAAGGTATTATATAGGTATTACTCTCATCTGGGAAGGAATCAAATGCTGCCACAAACCGAAATGCTGCGCGACGAAGTCGAAGGGCTGGACCTGCGCCCGGATGTCGACATCCTCGACTATCTGCTTGAGGCACAAAAGGCAGCGTTGCGCGGACTTGATGACTGCCTGAGCGCCCTTTCGGACGGGGCCACCATTTTGACGGACACCGTGCGTCAGGGCGGCAAGATTTACTACGCTGCGGCCGGTTCCTCGGGCCTAATGGGACTGGCGGACGGAGCTGAACTGTCCGGGACATTCGGCCTTTCGCCTGAGTCCATGGCGATCTGCATGGCAGGCGGGGTACCACAGGGCGCGGCGATGCCCGGTCATACCGAAGATGACGAAACAGCAGCGCAAACAGCGGCGGCCAATGTGCAACCGGTTGACGCTGTGATCGCCCTTTCGGCCAGTGGCAGCACGCCCTATGCCGTGGAGTTCGCACGTCACGCACGCGCGCAGGGCGCCAAGGTCATCGGGATCGCCAACAATGCAGAGGCCCCGCTATTCGACTACGTAGATTGCGCCGTCCACCTGAATACGCCGCCCGAACCCATCGCAGGCTCAACACGCCTTGGGGCCGCGACGGCGCAGAAGGTGGCTCTGAATATGATGTCCACGCTGATGGGTATCCGCCTTGGGCATGTGCATGACGGGATGATGATCAACGTCATCGCCGACAACCACAAACTGCGCCAGCGCGCCGAAGGGATCGTTGGAAAAATCGCCGGGGTTTCGGCAGAGCAGGCCAGCGATGCACTGAGCCGCGCGTCCGGCAACGTGAAACAGGCGATCCTGCTGGCCGCAGGCGCCGACAGCCCGAACCGGGCCGAGGCGCTTTTGGCGCAATCCGATGGCCACCTGCGCCCCGCGCTGAAACACCTTTAAAACCAAACAAAACATCAAGGGAGAAAAGACCATGAAGAAGATATCACTAAGCGCCGTTTTGCTGGCGTCGTCGGCCCTTGCAGGCGCCGCCTATGCCGAAACGGTTCTGACCATCGAAAGCTGGCGCAATGACGATCTGGCCTTGTGGCAGGAAAAGATCATCCCCGCGTTTGAGGCGCAGAATCCGGATATCAAGATCCGCTTCACGCCCTCGGCCCCTGCAGAATACAACGCGGCGCTGAACGCCAAACTGGATGCCGGATCGGCCGGAGACCTGATCACCTGCCGTCCGTTCGATACCTCGCTTGGTCTTTATGAGGCCGGTCACCTGACGGATCTGTCCGATCTGGGCGGAATGGCCAATTTCTCGGACGTGGCGAAATCTGCATGGCAAACCGATGACGGCGCGGCGACCTTCTGCGTTCCCATGGCCTCGGTCATTCACGGCTTCATCTACAACAAAGACGCCTTCAATGAGCTGGGCATCGAAGTCCCGACAACCGAGGCTGAGTTCTTCGCGGCGCTCGACAAGATCAAAGAGGACGGCACCTATATCCCGATGGCCATGGGCACCAATGACCAGTGGGAAGCGGCCACCATGGGCTACAACAATATCGGCCCGAACTACTGGAAAGGTGAAGAGGGGCGTCTGGCTCTGATCGAAGGTTCGCAGAAGCTGACGGATGAAGCATGGGTCGCTCCCTATCGCCAATTGGCGAAATGGGGTGAGTACATGGGCGACGGATTCGAAGCTCAGACCTATCCGGACAGCCAGAACCTGTTCACTCTGGGTCGCGCAGCCGTCTATCCCGCTGGCAGCTGGGAGATCAGCGGGTTCAACAACCTGGCCGATTTCGAAATGGGCGCGTTTAAGCCTCCGGTGCAGAATGCAGGCGATGAGTGCTATATCTCGGACCACACCGATATCGCCATCGGCCTGAACGCAGCCTCACCCAACGCTGAGGCCGCACGCACCTTCTTGGATTGGGTCGGCTCGGAAGAGTTCGCGACCATCTATGCCAACGCCCTGCCCGGCTTCTTCTCGCTGTCGAGCTTTGACGTGGCGATGGAGGACCCGCTGGCGCAGGAATTCGTAAGCTGGCGTGGTGAGTGTGGCTCGACCATCCGCTCGACCTACCAGATCCTGTCGCGCGGCACGCCGAACCTTGAGAACGAGACGTGGAATGCCTCGGCTCAGGTCATCAAGGGCGAAGAAAGCCCCGAGGACGCCGGGCAGCGCCTGCAGGATGGCCTCGCCTCCTGGTACACACCGCACCAATAACCACTCACGAAACCAAGGGGTTCGGCCTTCGGGCCGGACCCACCCAGAACAGTCGAGGCATAAGATGGGCAACAGCCGGATCAAATGGCACATAGTGGTGTTTCTTGCACCCGCCGTGCTGGTTTACACCGCCGTGATGATCCTGCCGCTGTTCAACACGCTGCGGCTGGCGCTTTATACCGAGGTCGATCAATCCCGCGTCTTTGTCGGGCTGGACAATTTCCGCACCCTGTTCGGCGATCCCTTATGGTCGGATGCGTTCTGGAATGCATTAGGTAACAACTTCTGGTTTTTCTTCATTCACATGCTGGTGCAGAACCCGATCGGGATCGCTCTGGCCGCCATGCTCAGCCATCCGCGGCTGAGGTTTGCCGCGTTTTACCGCTCGGCCATCTTCATCCCGACAATCCTGTCCTTCGTGATCGTTGGCTTTGCCTGGAAGCTGATCCTGTCCCCGATCTGGGGCATCGCACCGGACATGCTGGCCGCTGTTGGCCTGAAGTCACTCTATGCTCCATGGTTGGGGAAAGAGGAATATGCGCTGACCACCTTGGCGCTTGTGTCGGTCTGGCAGTTCGTCGGTATCCCGATGATGCTGATCTATGCCGCCCTGCTGTCGATCCCAGAAGAAATTCTTGAGGCCGCCGAGGTCGAAGGCATCACCGGTATGGCCGCCTTCTGGAAGATCAAACTGCCGCTGATCCTGCCGTCGATCGGCATCATCTCGATCCTGACCTTCGTGGGGAACTTCAACGCGTTTGACCTGATCTATGCCGCCCAAGGAGCTCTGGCGGGGCCCGATTTCTCGACCGATATTCTGGGCACCTTCATGTACCGCACCTTCTTCGGGTTCCAGTTGCAGCTTGGCGATCCGCATATGGGCTCGGCCATTGCGACGGGGATGTTTGCGATCATCCTGACTGGCGTCTGCGTCTATCTGTTCCTGATCCAGACCCGCATCCGCCGGTATCAGTTCTGAGGGCCTAAACATGAACAAAGCCCGCAGAAACCCGTTCAATATCGCCGCGATGCACGGCGCGCTGATCCTGTACACCCTGATCGCGCTGTTCCCGGTCTTCGTGATCGTGATCAACAGCTTCAAGTCCCGCAAAGCGATCTTTCGTGAGCCGCTGGCCCTGCCGGATGCCGAGACATTCTCGATGATCGGCTATCAGACAGTGATGAAACAGGGGGATTTCTTCCTCTACTTCCAGAACTCGATGATCGTCACGGTGGTGTCGCTGTTCTTCATCCTGCTGTTCGGCGCAATGGCCGCCTTTGCGCTTAGCGAGTATCGCTTTCGGGGCAATACCCTGATGGGCCTCTATCTGGCCTTGGGCATCATGATCCCGATCCGCATCGGCACGGTCGCCATCCTCGAGATGATGGTCGCAACCGGGTTGGTGAACACGCTGATGGCCCTGATCTTGGTCTACACTGCGCAGGGCCTGCCACTGGCCGTCTTTATCCTGTCCGAGTTCATGCGGCAGGTCAGCGACGATCTGAAAAACGCGGGGCGCATTGATGGCCTCAGCGAATACACGATCTTCTTCCGTCTGGTTCTGCCGCTTGTGCGCCCGGCGATGGCGACGGTGGCGGTGTTCAACATGATCCCGATCTGGAACGATCTGTGGTTCCCGCTGATCCTGGCCCCGGCCGAGGAAACCAAGACGCTCACGCTGGGCAGTCAGGTCTTCATCGGGCAATTCGTCACCGACTGGAACGCGGTTCTGTCGGCGCTCAGCATGGCGATCCTGCCGGTCATGGTTCTCTATGTCATCTTCTCGCGGCAATTGATCCGCGGCATCACTTCGGGGGCGGTCAAATGATCCGAGTCCTTATCGCAGGTCTGGGCAATATGGGCCTCAGCCACGCGCTGGCGCATCACCATCATCCAGACGCGCAGATTGTCGGGTTAGTCAATCGCTCTGGTCAGGTCGACCAGTCGGAGTTGCAGGGCTATCCCGCCTTCTCGGACTTCCACACCGCTCTGGCAGAGACCACTCCTGATCTGGTGGTCATCGCGACCTATTCCGATAGCCACGCTGATTATGCCTGCGCTGCGATGGAAGCAGGCGCGCATGTATTTGTCGAGAAACCTCTGGCCACCACGGTCGAGGATGCGCGCCGTGTTGTCGCCAAAGCGGTTGAGACGGGGCGCAAGCTGGTGATCGGCTATATCCTGCGCCACCACCCCTCATGGATGCGTTTGATCTCTGAGGCGCGCGATCTGGGCGGCCCCTATGTATTCCGCCTGAACCTGAACCAGCAATCCACCGGCCCGACTTGGGAGACGCATAAGGCGTTGATGCAGACCACCTCGCCGATCGTCGATTGCGGCGTCCACTACGTGGATGTGATGTGCCAGATCACCGATGCCCTACCCGTACGGGTCAACGGCATGGGCCTACGCCTGTCGGACGAGATCGCACCGGATATGTACAATTACGGCCAGTTCCAGGTGGTGTTCGCGGACGGCTCGGTCGGCTGGTACGAGGCCGGATGGGGCCCGATGATGTCCGAAACCGCGTTCTTCGTGAAAGACATCATCTCACCCAATGGGGCAGTTTCGATCACCGAGGGCAACAAGGGCGCCTCGGACGACGTGGACGGGCACACCAAAGTGGGCGGCATTCTGGTGCATCGCCCGGATGGGGACAGCCTGATCGAAATGGACGGCGAACCGGGCCATCAGGAGCTGTGCGATGCAGAGCAAGCCTACATGCTGCGCGCCATCGCCGAGGATATCGACCTGACCCGCCACATGAGCGACGCGGTGCAATCCCTGCGGATCTGCCTGGCGGCCGATGAGAGCATTCGAACCGGGCAGCCGGTTGACCTGAAGGAGGCGTGACGTGACCGCCCTGAAGCTGAGCAAAGTGTGTAAATCCTTCGGGCCGGTTGAGGTGCTGAAGAACATCGACCTGACCGTCGAGGAGAACGAATTCGTGGTCTTTGTCGGCCCCTCAGGCTGCGGGAAATCGACCTTGCTGCGGGTGATTGCGGGGTTGGAGGATGCAACCTCGGGCACGGTCGAGATCGACGGCGAACAGGTCAACACAGTGCCCCCGGCGAAACGCGGGCTCGCGATGGTGTTCCAGTCCTACGCGCTCTACCCGCATCTCACGGTGCGTGGGAATATGGCGCTTGGGCTGAAACAGGCTGGCCACCCGAAGGATGAAATCTCGCGCCGCATTTCCGAGGCCAGCCGGATGCTGTCGCTTGATGACTACCTGGAGCGTCGCCCTGCCGAACTCTCAGGCGGCCAGCGGCAACGCGTCGCCATCGGGCGCGCGATTGTGCGCAACCCGAAACTGTTCCTATTTGACGAGCCGCTGTCCAATCTGGATGCCGCCCTGCGCCTGAATACACGGGTCGAGATCGCCAATCTGCACCGCCAGATTGACGCCAGCATGATCTACGTGACCCATGATCAGACCGAGGCGATGACACTCGCCGACAAGATCGTGGTTTTGAGGGACGGGCGCGTGGAGCAGATCGGCAGCCCAATGGACCTCTACAACAACCCCGCCAACCGCTTTGTGGCCGAGTTCATCGGCTCTCCCGCCATGAACTTTGTCCCGGCGGATATGATCGGCGGGCCAAAGGGCACCTATTTCGGTATCCGCCCGGAATACGCCACCCATTCCGAGACCGGGGCCCTATCCGGTACCGTGGTGCATGTGGAAAATCTGGGTGCGGATACGAATATCATGGTCGATATCGGAACCGGAAAACCCTTCACCATCCGCGCCTTCGGCCAGCACAGGGTTGAACCGGGCGCGCAGACAGGGATCGCATTCGATCAGGCAAACGTCCTCGCCTTTGGCGAGGACGGGCAGAGACTATAGCGCTACGCGTCTTCCCCAAGCTCTTTGACGGCGGCCAAAAGGCGGGCGATTTCCTGTTCCGTGTTGTAGTGACAGAAGGAAATGCGGATGCAATCCGATAGTCCCAATGGCCCCAGCACATTGCCCGAGTAATGGTCGGCCTTGCGCGTATGGGTTCGAATGCCCTGCTGGTTCAGCGTCTCAACCACGTCTTCGGATGCCTTGCCTTTGACCACAATCGACACCAGCCCCTCTCGCGCTGGGTTGTCGGCCCCGGCCAGAATGGTGACGTGATCCATATCGCGCAGACCCGGCAGGTTGCCCGTGCCGTTGATTGCGGTGTTGGTCAGATGGGTTTCATAGGCGTGAATGGCACGACCCGCAGCCTCAATCCGCGCGCGCGGGTCAGTCTCGTCCGATACTTCTCCACCCAGCCAGTCGAAATAAGACACCACATCCGAGACCGTCGCGTAGGAACCGGTATCGCGGGTGCCGAATTCCCACCCTGTCGCGGGGGCGTCGATCAGCATGTCGTGAGGCGTATGGGTCAGCCGGTCAGAGATCCATGCAATCCCGTATCCGTGGCGCGAGAACACTTTGTAAGGTGAGATCGCATAGCCATCGACGTTGTAGGCATCCAGATCGAGCTGCCCGTGGGCCGCGTGTTGGATCCCGTCGACAATGATCATGCAATCCGGCGCAACCGCCCGGATCGCAGCCGAGATCGCGGCCACATCCATGCCCATGCCCGTCACAGGCGAGGCATGCAGGATCGTCGCCACCGCCACATCCGGGGACATCAATGCGGTGTAGTCCTCAGCCGTGACCAGACCGGTATCGTTGTCATGCAGCACGTTCACATAGTCGAGCCCCGCAACCTCGGCCCAGCGGCGCGCGGCGCTGCGGGTGGCCGGGTGTTCGATGGAGGACCCGATCACTTTGGCCCCCTTTGGTGCGGCCAAACACGCGGTACGGATCATGCGGAATAACAGCTCAGTGCCGCTTTCGCCAGCAAAGAACTGGCCGCTTGAGGCGTTCATGAACACCCCCAGATCCTGTTTGGCCTTGTTGATCACATTCTGCGTACCCTGCCCCGCAGGGTTGATACGGCCCGGATTGTCCGGGATCGCCGCATAGAAAGCCGAGGTCTCGGCCACCGATTTCAGCGTCAGGGCGCCGCCTGCATTCTCAAAGAAAATGCGTTCGCCCTGAAACGGGCAAGTGTCGACATGGGCGAACCTGTCGCGAATGGCATCAATAAGCGCGGGGTTGTCTTGGATCATGGCTCAGTCCTGTGGAAAGTCAGCGCGTTCGGACTGCTTGCACAGGCGTGCCGAACGGATCGAATTCAAACACCGGTTTTGTCCCCATGACAAGAAAAAGGGCCAGTTGAAACAACCGGCCCTTCCACATCAGTTGAACCGAGGGATCAGTTCGAACCGGCGTTCAGCTTTTCGTTCTGCTCGCGCAGCGTGTCCGAGATGATGGCGTACCATTCGCCGGACTGGCGCATCTCGTTCAGACCTTTGTTCATCATCGCGATGTATTCGCGCGCGAACGGGTTCGAACGGTGGGCCAGGAAGCTCATCGACGACAGGGTGGACACATAGGGGTTCTCGACGATATCGTCCGATGTCAAACCCATGTCATTCATGGTCGAGGCAAACAGCTCAACCTCGAATGCAGCAACGTCTGCTGTGCCGGTGAGAACGGCGTCCAAGCATTCACGCGCTGAGTTGGGATGAACCAGGTTCAGGTTTTTGCCGTTCAGGCCAACTTCTTCCAGAACAACCATGCTCCAACCCGCCATACGGCAAAGGGTTGCGCCTTCGAGATCCGAAAACTCTGTTGCGGCGGCGTATTCGCTTTCGGGCAGCGTGAAGAAGCCACCAACAACGTCGTAGATCGGAACAGACGCCACGAACTGCGTGCAGCGGGCTTCGGTTGCCTCAGACCACTCGTAAGAGCGGTTTGTACAATCGGGCAGCGTCCAGGCAATCGAGATGTCGAATGCGCCCAGCGGCAGGAGAGTGTCCAAGTGCGAAGACCAGTCATCCACGAAGCTGACCGAGAAGTCGCGGCTGTTGCCAGCGCGCTGCAGGCTGGTTGTTGCCAGACGGGTCATGATGCCGCCACCGCTCAGGGATTCTGTCGTGAACGGTTCCCAGCCGTTGCCCGCAACCAGCTTGATCGGCGGTGCATAGACGTTCGACCGTTTCACGCTGGCCGCACGCTGTTCTTCCGCCGCGATGATTTCCTGCGCCGATTGACCGTTGGGCAGGCTTCCATCCTCACACGGCAGAGCCAGGACCAGACCGGGCTCTAGCGAATTGGGGTTGGTGATCTCGTTGCGGTTCGCGTTGAAGATCGGCTGATAGTTCGATGTGCCATAGGCTGCGATCGCGATGGTTGCCATCGTGTCGCCGTCCTGCACGGTGTAATTTGAACAGGCTTCCTGCGCTGCTGCAGCACCTGCGGAGAGTGTGAGGACGGCGGTTGCCGTCATCACTTTGGTATTGAGTTTTTCTCTTAGCATTTTTTATTCCTCCCATAAGTTGGAATGTGGAGATGAGGTTTCAGTTGATTGCGTCTAGCAGTCTTTCGTTATGCTCATTCAGGCTATCCGAGATGATGGCGTACCATTCCCCGGTTTCACGCATTTCGTTCAGGCCCTTGTTCATCAGGGCAAGGTATCTTTGACCCTGAGGATTGGACCGGTGAGTAATGAAGCGAAGCGACGACAGCGTCGAGACATAGGGGTTCTCGACCAGGTCGTTGGCATTCAGGCCCATTTCGCTCATGGCGTCTGCGAACAGCTGCAATTCGAACGTGGCGATGTCAGCTGTTCCAGTGATGACCGCATCCAGACATTCCCGTGCGGTGGCGGGTTGCACAACGGTCATCGTATCGTCGCGCAGCAAACCTTCTTGCTCCAGATCGTGCAGAGGCCAGCCTTCCATACGGCAGATTGTGGCGCCGTGCAGGTCGTCAAAGCTTGTGGCTCCGGCGTATTTACCCTCGGGCACGCTGTAGAAGCCGAACACGATGTCGTAGACTGGCGCCGAAGCGTGGAACTGGGTGCAGCGGACCTCGGTCTCCCATGACCATTCATAGCTGCGGTTGGTGCAGTCAGGGATGTTCCAGGCCATCGACACATCGAACGCGCCCAGCGGCAGCAGGGTTTCGATATGCGAGTTCCAGTCATCCACGAAGCTGATCGAGAATTGCTCGTTATTGCCACCACGCTGCAGTGTTGTGGTGCCCAGACGGGTGATGAACCCGCCACCGTTCAGGGTTTCATCCGCGAACGGAGCCCAGCCATTGCCGGTCACTAGTTTGATCGGCCGTTTGAACGCACTGCTTTGTGCAGAGTTTGCAAAACGTTCCTGCTGTGCCGCGATGATGTCGCTGGCGCTCTGACCGTTTGGCAGGTTTCCGTCCTCACAAGGCAGGACCAGAGACAGCCCGGGATCCAGCGCGTTGGGGTTGCTGATCGCATCGCGGTTCGCGTTGAAGATCGGCTGGTAGTTGGACGTGCCATACGCGGTCAACGCGATGGACGCCATGGTATCGCCGTCCTGCACGGTATAATTCGTACAGGCTTGTTGGGCGGCAGCGGCTCCGGCACTGACCGTCAATACGGCAGCGGTTGTCAACGCAACATTATGGAGCGTGAAGTTGGGCATTCGGTGTTTTCTCCAGATAAAATTTGAGATGGCTTTTCAGTTTTCTCAGCCGTTTTCCATTTGATAGCGAAGAGCGGATGAGACGATGTCTCGCCATTCGCCGGATTGCTGCATGATCGCCAGACCCTTGTTGAGCGTTTCCAGAATCGCTTCTCCGTCCGGGTTGTCCTTGTGCGTCATGACATTCAGCGACTTGATCGCCGCCAAATTCGGGTTCTCGACAATGCGGTGTTCGTAGCCAAGACGACCGATGGCTCCGTCGGCCAGGTGCGCTTCGATTGCGACAATGTCGGCCTCGCCCGTCATCACGGCTTCAAAGCACTCGTCCGGCGATTCCGGGCGCAGCAAGGTGATGATCGGCTCGTACAGGCTGACCGCATCCATGTGTGACAGCGACCAACCTTCAGGGCGGCAGATCGTGGTGCCGGCGAAATCAGCGTAGCTGAGCGCTTCGACATAGCTTGTGCCTTCGCGGGCGAAGAACGTGTCGACCACTTCGTAGAACGGGTTCGAGAAGTTGTAGGTCTCACAGCGGTTGCGGTCGTTTTCGGACAGCGCCGCGGGTTCTTCGCAATTCGGACGCGACCAGGGGAACGTGCCGTCAAACGCAAGTGTCGGCATCAGCAAATCCAGATGCGAGTTCCAGTCGTTGACGAACTGAATCTTGTAGGCCTGCTCAGGTGCGGCGCGCAGCATCGCGGTTTCCACTAGATGCGTATAGAGGCCCCGATGCGGCAGTGCTTCGTCGGTGAAGGGCTGATAGTCACCGCCGGTGATCAATAGCACCTGACGGTCGCGCACCTCAGGGCGTTCGCCCGTACCGGCGTCGCGGATCAGGGCGGCGCCTTCGGCGCGTGCGGCCTCGATTTCCTCACGCGCGGCGGCCTTTGCTTCAACCACGGCCTGTTCACTGACCTGCTTGGCCTCAGCTTCGGCGGCAGCCACTCGGGCTTCGGCCTCGGCGATCGCCTGTTCTGCACGCTCTTCGGCAGCTTTGACCAGCTCGGCAGCCATTTCGGCGGCCAGACGCTCGGCCTCGGTATCAGCCAGAACCGGAGTACGACCGATATCTTCAAGGCAGGGCATTGCCAGCACGTCACCGACCCGAATGATGTTCGGATTGGATCCAATCACATCGCGGTTGGCGTCAAATATGATGCGGAAATCTTCCGTCGCATAGACCTGAATCGCCAGCTCTCGCAGACTGTCGCCGCGCTGAATCTCGTAGTTCGAGCACGCCTCTTGCGCCGATGCTGCACCTGTAGCCGCCGCCAGGGCCAGGCTCGATATGATCAATGTGTTTTTCATGGGTCCCGTTGCTTTGCCTTATTATTGTTTCGCAAGTTTCACGACTGCGATTGAGAGGTTGTCTTGATCAGGGTTGTTCTTCGCCAGCACTGCCTGTTGCAGTGCCTCTGCGATTTCTTGCGCCAATGCCTGCGCGTGGCTGCCTACGACCGCCTGAAGCTCGTCATCGGTCAGGGTCTGCAGGCCGTCACTGCCGAGGATGAGGATATCCGCAGCCGTCACGGCCATAGGATCTTCCGGGCAATCCACTTTGGGAATTGCACCGCCCATGATGACCGAGGTCAGCTGATTGCGGTCCGGATGAGACCGCGCCTGCGCTTCGGTCAGCGTCCCATCGGCAACCTGCGCGTCGATCATCGGCGCCATCGAGTGGTCTTCATTGATCTGCATCAGCGCGCCGTCCCGAAACAGGTAGAGCGGGCTGTCGCCAATCGAAATCCAGAACAGACGCTGCCCCAACAGCAAGGTGCCCAGCAAGGTGGACCCCATATTGCAGCCATCGCCCTGTTCTTCATTGCGGTTCGAAATCAATGCGTTGGCCTGCATGGCCGCCAAAGGCAATGCATCTATCGCCGCGCGTTCCGACAGGGTGTCGCTTTCCAGCTCGGCGTCCAGCGCCTCTCGCCAGGCGGCAACCACGAGGCCTGAGGCGACCTCACCGGCCTCATGCCCGCCCATACCGTCAGCAATCACCACATAGCCTGCATCCGCCGCGTCGAACATACGCGCAGCGATAGCATCCTCCTGCGTGTCCCGCTGACCCTGGTTCAGGATCAGCGCAACGTCATATGCCGGAGTCGCGAGCATCTATCAGGAATCCCGCCAATCAAAACCTTCGTCGCAGAAGGCCATGAAACGGATCGAGGTTTCGCTGATGCGGATCAGGTCGCCATTCGACAGCGCCACGGTGCTGAGGACCGGCTTGCCATTCAGGCGCACCAGATTGGCCTTGCCGCCGTGACCCAGATAGCATTTGCGATCTTCCGGGTCATAAGCAATCACGGCGTGGTTGCTGCGCGAAATGCCAGTGTCGCCGAAATCCAGCTGGATGGCCTGATCATCATTGCGTCCGATCTGCATCAGACCTTCGGTTAGGGTGATGCTGGACCCACGGCCGGGGCCTTGGGTGACAACCAGCCAACCCACCGGGAAGGTCTCTTGCGCGGCTTCGGTCTTGGCAACCGGCTCGGCGGTTTCGATTAGGTCCTGAACGTGGGTATCTGCGCGTTCGAAACCCAGGAAAGTGGTCTTTACGCGCGAGCGGCGGTCCTCGGCTGGGGCCGGAATCGGCGCTGGTGTCGGCGTCGGCTCAACCACTGCGGCCTGCACCTCGGGTTCAGGCTGCGGTTCGGCGGCTTCCGCCACCGGTTCCTGAACTTCGACCACAGGCTCAACCGGCGCAGGGGTCGGTTCCGGAGTGGGTTCGACTGCGACAGGTTCGATCACTTCGGGCTCTGCCACTTCGACCTCATCCTGAACCGGCGCTTCGACCCGCTCGTCTTCGGAGAGATGCAGGGTCACGATCTGCTCGTCAGCTTCCGGCTCATCAATCGCTACTTCCTCGGCCACCTCTTCGGTCACCGGAGCTTCTTCTACGAAGATCGACGTCTCTTCCTCGGTGTCCTCGGCCACGTCCTCGGCATCCGAAAACTCGGGCATCTCGCCTTCGACGGTCAGCTCATCCTCTTCGTCATAGGTCTCTTCATACGCCTCAGAAGCCAGATTGCCGCCGCCCAGCGCCGCGCGCAGCGCGTTGAAATCCGCAATCGGTTCGGGCTTTTCCTCGGCCGGGGCCGCTGCCTCGGTCGTTTCTTCTTCTTTGGCTTTGCCGGCACCTTCTAGAAGCCGGCTGAGAGGGCTTTTGTATTTGAACATGGTGTCGACACCTTCAACTTGTTGGCACGCAATTCTGTGCCGTTTCGCTACCCGCACCGCGTCTGTTCGCGCTGCGGTCTTCAATCTTGAAACCAGGAAACTTTTTACCTTTCTGCGTCGGACCGGATCCCGTCAGGGTGGCTGTCTTTCGGGGGCCACCCTCAGCAAACACACGCTGGCAGATTACGTTCGAACCGGTCTGATCACTCCTGCGCAAGAGGCATGGTTGCGTTGGCATTTGCACCGTTGCGCAATACCGCAAACCGCGCCTGAGGCTGTTCGCCCGACACCAGTTGCGCCAGCACCGCATCAAGGCTTTCCGGTCCTTCGAACGCAAGACCCGTTTCGGCCTCGCTTACCAGCACATCCCCTGTTTGCAAGCTGCCCGACGCGCCCTCGGGCACATCTGTCACAACTGTCTGCCAACCACCGGCCCCATTGCCGTTGACGCTAAAGCCGTAGCCGTTTTCCAAACCAATCGTGCGGAATGCGGGCAAAGCGAGCAATCCGTTCTGCGCCCGTGTCTCCCCCAGAGGACGGTAGCGCGCAGCCACGCGCAGATACCCGTCGGGATCCACCTGCAGGTTCTCAAGCACCTGTGCCGCAAACGAGGCATCGTCGCGTACCGGCTTGCCGTTCAAAGTAAAGATGGTAGCTCCGCGCTGAACCCAATCGCCGATCACCGACATATCCTGATTGGCGTCCACACCCGTGATCGAGAACATATTGCCGGTCGAGGCGCGACGACGGGACGTGTCAAACGGAACCTCAACATCCCAATGCGAGAACGCAACCTGAGCCTCGGCCAGATTGATCGGAGCTGCGGGGGCCTCAGCCTCAGGCGCGGTCACTTCGGGCGTGGCTGCGGTTTCTTCGGGCGCAGGTGCGATTTCTTCAGGCGTTGCTTCTTCGGTCACAGTTTCTGCGGGGGTTGCTTCTGTGGCAACCGTCTCCGCAGTTTCAACCGGCTCCTGCTCGACAGGCTGCACTGCAGCGCTGACTTGTTCCAGTTCCTGTGAAGGCTCTTCAGTTTGGGCCGGTTCGACCGCCGCCGTTTCAGTTTCCACCGCTGCGGTTGCGGGTTCCGCCGCTTCCGTCGCAGGGGCCACCGCCGCTGTCTCGACCTTGTCCGCATCACCGGACATCATCACATACCCACCTGCGGCCAGTGCGATGGCCACAACAGCCACGCCTGCCAACAGCTTGCCATTGCCGCTCGATCCGCTTTTGACAACCGTATCAACAGCAACCGCCGGTTCTTCGCGGGGTGAGAGCTTGGACAGGTCGTCTTCCTTCTTGTCCTCATTGCCTTTGACAATATCGGAATTGCCCGCCAGCAGAGCGGTCACAACCGCCTCGGCATTTTCGCTTTCAGCCTTGATCCGGGCTTTCTCGGCCTCTTTGTCTTCACGGTCCATACCAACGATGACCGAGACCGGACGATAGGCGAATGTGTCGAACATCACCCCCGGCCCGCGGAACATACGCAGCCAGTCCAGCGCCGATTGCAGACGGTCGGTGGCGTGAACTTCCATCGCCTTGTCGATCGCTTCCAGGAATCCTTCGGGATAGCCTTCGAACCGACCGGTCAGCGGGGTGTAGGGATCTTCCTGTCCGTTATTGAACGCGTTCAGGCGGCTTTGACCGTCAATCGGACGCTCACCGCTGATCGCGTGATACAGCGTTGCCGCCAGCACATAGAGGTCACTGCTGGGGCCTTGCTCAGCTCCGCGCACATAGAATTCATGGGGCGAGTAGCCATCCTTGATCACCCGCAGCGTCAACAGCGCCGCCGACTTGTTCGCCGCCTGCTCGCGCGCAGCGCCAAAGTCGATCAGAACCGGATCGCCATTCTCGTCGATCAGGATGTTGTCGGGGGAAATGTCCCGGTGCAGCATGCCGCTCTGGTGGATGAAAGAGACCGCCGACAGCATCTTTTCAGTCACCTGCACGATGAAGTCAGGGCCGCTTTCGTTCTCGGGCTTGTCCATGTAGTCCAGCAGGTCGCATCCGCGGATCAGGTCCATGGCGATATAGGCGGTGTTGTTGTCCTCGAACACCTGATGCACGTCGACGATGTTGGGATGCACCAGCCGCGCGTGGTTACGCGCTTCCTGGATGAAGAGGTCCACGATCGCGCGCAGGTCTTCGGAGTAGGAGGGATCAGCGGCTTCAACAAGGTCACCGTCGCGACGGCAGAGCGCGCCGGGGAAACATTCTTTGATCACCACGTCCCGCTCCAGGCTGTCACGGGCCAGATAGGTGATTCCGAAGCCACCATTGCTGAGATAGCTCAGGATTTCATACTGCCCCCGCAGGAGCTTGGCTCCGGGTTGCAGACCTTCAATTTTTGGTTCGTCGTGCGATGCACCGACAGCCTGGTTATGGCTCATTTCAATCCGCCCGTATTTCTCAAATCGCGGTACAGAAAACTGGGCAATCAGCCCGCGAACTCATAACCAAAAACAACCGCAGGACACTTAAGTCCGGTTAGACGTTTCAAATTTGACTTTATTGGGGCCGCCTCATGGCTTCACTATGGATCGTATTTCCCCTAAATCAACATATAGTGTTGAGCCTATATTGCAATCATATATGTGGTAAGCTTGCATATATAATTCGAAAACTGAACCGACCAAAACACGAGGTTGGTCTACGAATTCGAAACAATAAGGAATCGTTTTGGGCAGGCTTCGAATCGCCGCAGTGCAGCTCAATTCCAGGTGGCGCGCGTCAGGTTCCGGTCTTGGACTGCTCGGTCGCCACGGTGCTACCAGCCCAAGCCAGGTTGTCGCTCAGCTGTGCCAGAATGCTGATGGCATCACGCAAAGGCGCATCGCCGCTTTCGAATTGCAAGAGAAGAAGAAGGTCGGTGGCCTTTTCGAATTCACCGGGAATCCAGTCTGCATCGGGGTCGATCTCACCGCCCTGTTCCAGACGTTCGGCAAAATCCTCAACGATTTCCTGGCAGCTTTGCAGAAAAGCGGCCGGTTCGATATCCGAGGATTCACGCAGGTCCTCATAGATGCTGGCAATCGCGGCCAGCCAGTCTTCGAGGATCGGGTTGTTCAACGGTGGCAGGGCTGACCCAAGCGCCGCTTGAACCGAGGGGCTTTCGGTCTCCGGCTCTGGCTCGGGGCCAGCGAGCGTGTCCAGAAATGGCTGGAACAGCTCGGCGATGTCTTTTCGGGCTGCGTTTAGGTCATGCATCCGACGAGCGGAAGCCGCCTCGAGCACCTTCTCGGCCAGATTCTGACCGCCGCAGTTTTCCCACAGATCAAAATCTGGTTCAGGCTCTTGCGCCATAGCTTTCACAGCGACAGGCGTACCGATTGGAACCACGGCGTTGAAAAGGCCTGTTTTTTCCTTGTTCAATCGGGCAAGCACACGGTCCAGAGCATCACGGACGTGAGGCAAATCGGTATGGGTAACGGCCAGCAGACTGTTGTCGCGCAATTCCTGCGGGACCTGTGCCCAGAGATGACGCTCAGTCTCGCGCCAGGCGTTTGTGCCGTTGGTGCACCAGATGGCGCAGTCCACGAAACGCAGCAGGTCGAGCGTTGGCTTGTAGGTCTCATCCAACGCGCCCGAGCCGGGCAGGTCGAACAGAGAGATCTCGCGCAGCGCAGGCGTGTTCAACCCGACCGAGATGAAGTCGGGCTTATCTTCCGCTGCTTTCTCAAGCACGATCCCTGAGTAAGTCTTGGGCTCCTTGTCCCACCAGCCGACGGTGGTTTCCGGTGCGTCCGCATAAGCGACGATCACGAGGGGCAACTTCAAATGCTGTGGCCCGGTGGGCAAGATGTCCGCCCCCGCCAGCATATTGGCGAGGCTGGATTTGCCCGCCCCGAATTCCCCGGCAAAACCGATATTGACCGCGTTGGACAGACGCTCGGCATGGGCGAGAGCCTTCGCGCGCATATCCTCCAGCGCCGAATCCATTGGCAGGGATTCGGTTGCGTTCAGAAAGCGTTCAAGCTGCCTGACGTCCTGTTCGGTTCCGGGAAATTCGATCATTCCGCTGCCTTTGCTTGTCCTTCATCCGCGCGCACCGGGCCGAACACCGTTTCCAGTTCATCGGCGATGCGACGGGCCCGGTCGAACGCATCCTGCGCTTCGGCCTGAGCATTAGTTTCACCCGAACCGGTCCGGTGTTCAAGATAACCGCCCAACAGCGCCACATAGTGGTCCAGAACCGTTTTCAGCCGCTCCATCATGTTTTCACGCGCCGTGTCGATCAGATCATCCCCGATCAGTTCGAATTCCTGAACGATCATCCGCTCAGCACGGGTTACGACGCTTTTGCGCGAAATCAGGCGCGACAGCCAGTTCACCCGCAACTCCACCGTAATACCGCGAGTAAGAGCTGTGGTGTCCGGACGGAACCACCGCACCGCGCTGGTGTTCATGCGGTTGTCAACGGGATCCTGCCATCCGGGCAAGGCGCGCAGGGCCGCGTTGGCCTGCATGTCGATCGCGTAAAGCTCGCTCAGCATGCGCTGGCGAACGACCTGCGTGGCCCCCTGGATCAACTCGCGCATCCGGTCGCGCAGAGGGGTAAAGTTCAGCTCGGTCTCAGCGCCTTTCGCCAACAGAGGCGAATTGCCATCCGGGCCGCGCACTACGGCCGAGACCGCCTCGGCCACCGTGTCATCCATGACGCCGCGCAGGTTGGCCAGCACGTCGTCCATGTCGCGCGTCATCACCTCGGTCTTCTCGGCGACGAGCGCCCTGAGTTCGCCAAGCGTCTTGTTGTTTTCGTCCAGATCGACTGTGGCCGAGCCGTCCTCGGACTCCAGCGCGCGCAGCTCGGCCTGCGACCGTTCCAATTCGCCCTGCGCAAAACTGTTCAGATGTTGCCACGCCATCCGCAGCTGTTCGCTGCGAGGGCCGTCGGCCAAGGCCTGTGTCACATGCCGCCGCAGATCCGGTAGGCCCGAGGCGATCATGGCAGCAAAGCGCAACACGCCCTCACGGCTGATCGGGCCGGGACCTTGCTTGATCTCTTCCACACCGTCCAGATACTGCTTCATTTGCTCGGGATGGGCGCGCAGCCAGGCCAGAACGTCATCGTGATTGACGCCGGTCTCATCCCCGGTCAGCGCATAATGCGCCCATTGGGCACTGCCCATCAGCACGTCAATGTCCGAGTTGCCCAGCGCTTGTTCCAGACCGTCCAGAACGTCGCTGCGTACCTTGCCAGCATCCTCGGCCCCGCCACCCAGCTCATCCACGCGGTTGATGAAGACGACGATCTGGCCCAGTTCCAGCGCTTGCATCAGGCGGAACAGCTTCAGATCAGCCCGTGACAAAGCCTGATGCGCGGACAGAACCACCACAAAGAAATCGGATTCCTTGAGGTACTGGCGCGAGATTTCCTCGCGGATCAGCAGCGGGTCGTTAACGCCCGGCGTATCGGTAACGGTCAGCGGAAACGGAAAATGGCCGATGTCAAAATAGACCTCGGCCTTACGGGTGATATCGCTGTAAAGTCCCCGATCCGAGCCGGGATCGTGGGTTTCGCTATCGCTTGGGTCATCGCCCGCGCAGACATAGCGGGCCAGATCGTCCGAGTTCAGGTCTTCCAGATCGTGATGCTGACCCAACAATTGTTCGTAGCTGTCGCCCAGACGCAGACGGGCGCGGGTTTTCATCGCCTCGACCTGCTCTTCGATCATCTCGCGCTTATAGCTGTCCTCTTCATCAGGGAACATGTTGCGCAGCTCTTCACCCTCGGCGATCAAGGCCTGCCACTGGTGATTGTCGAAGAAGTGGAACTCTGCCCCCTCGGTGCGACCCGAAGGATGGCCGAAATGCATATCGGTGATCACCGTCGTCCACGGATTCACATCCGAGGGCAGGTATTCCGCCTGCCCCGTGAAGCCGTTGATCAAACGCGATTTTCCCGCCTTGATCTGCCCGACAAAGGCAATCGACGGTTTCAACCCCGAAAGGTCTCCGACAATGCGCGAGATGAACTGACGGGTTTCGTCATTGCTCGTCTCGTTCATGTCTTCGGCGATGCGAATAAGCTCGCGGCGACTGGTCTCACTCATAACTTTTTACCCTGATAACAAGAAACACTGGTTTGAATTGATGGAAAATTTGAAGGATCGGGAGGCGCTCATGAGTCACCCCCGGAAAGTTTGGTCCACAGGCCAACAACAGCACCCAGCTTGCGCGCGTCATGGACGGCAATAGCGGTCTGGCCTTGATCCTGCACCACCGCCACGGCGGCCCCCTTGCCCCCCGAAGGACGCATGACAATCAGCTGAGGTTGCTGCAGCTCGGACTGGCTATCCTCGTTCCATCCGGTCAGATCCGCCATGAAACGCGTTAAAAGATCGGCATCCGGGCTCAATGCAGCGTCCCCTTCGAACTGAGGATCACCCCCGTCGATCAGGCCACGCGCCTGCGCGAAACGCTCGGCACTGTCAAAGAACCCCCGCGCGGCCGAGGCCACATCAGATACCTGAGATGCAGGCTCTTCAACATCCGGTACAACCGAAACAATCGGCTCCGCCGGAAGTTCGATCCGGGCGCAGGCCGTTTCGATTTCGCCAAGCGTGACACCAACGTCATCGGCCTCAAGCTCGGCGTCGGGTTTTAGCGAGACAAATTCCAGCGGCGCGGGCGCGTCGGCGATGTCCGACACCAGTTGCGCTAGCTTGCCGATCAATTCTTCGCGCGGTTCGGTTTCAAAATCCGGCACCATACCCGACCGGACGCGGAACACATCGGTCACGCGGGCATTGCTGACCTCGATCGCCAGCACGTCCCCGTTGGCCGCAGTGAACTCCAACCGGCGCGGCAGAACGGTGCCGCGAATGGCGCGTAGAACGCCCGCGCGGCGCGCAACCGAGGTCTCACCCTCGACCGTAACGGCGGGCGACAAACGAGCAACCGAGGACCGCCCGATATTGTCGAGCATGTCGAGTATGTTCGTATCCATCATACCGTGACCCCCTCTGGTCCCGTTCAGACTGCGGCCGCAACTGGCCCCAGGCTGAGATGTGATTTGGTAAGCGCCAACCCTACATTCGCGCTGTTGCTGCAGATGTAGCAGACCACATGTGCGGGATACTCCCGGGTCCGCTGGAAAATGATCAACCTTTCGCCGGAAAACACCGCGATTTCCCCAAACCCCGGTGTTTCAGACGCCTCGCCACCTGCTTCACGCAGCATGGTTTCAAAAGCCACCACCCCGCGCCCCTGAAACAGGTTTGCCGCGGCCAAAGCCAGCGTGTCCAGCACATCCGAGGCATCAGGGTCCTTGACGCTGGTACCCAGCAACATCCCCGTTTCCATGTCGACATACCCGGCTGCAACGCAGTCGGGTATGGTCTCCATCGCCGTGGTCAGAGCAGCTTGAATAGACATCTAACCCCTGACCTTCTTCATGTCTTGTGGGCTATAGAACATGCCATTCTGCCCCTCTGTGTTCCCCGGCTTTGGGAATGGACCTGATCGCCTCTTTCGTCTGAGAGTCTGCGTGCTCGCGGGCGATCTGGTCGAACTCGGCCAGGAAGGCCAAGAATGCGCGTTGAAGCCCCTCGGCATCGGTCGGCAGATCCCCGGCGGCGGCAAGCTCTCGCCACATTGCGGCTGCGCTGGGAAGCTCACCTGTGGGGATGTCCATCAGCCCCTCGTTTGCATCTTCCTCAACCTCTTCCGGTTCGGGCTGCGGCATCAGCCGCACTTCGACCAGACCGTTGGTCTCAGGCTCCGGCTCATAGTCGTCTTCATCGCTCTTCGATTGTTCCGCCATCAGCGCGGTGATCGACGAGACCGAAACCTCGATCCCGGGCGCATCAGGCTGGTCGTCGGTATCCTCCGCCGGCGCAACCTCGGGTGTGTTGGACAGGGTCTTGTTGAGCGACACCAGAAGGTCTTCGGATTCCTCAGCCTCAGGCGCTGTTTCAGCCACGTCATTGGCTGGGCTGGGTGTTTCGACCTCTGCGGCAAAGACATTCTCATCTTCGCCTTCCGCGCCCGAGAATTCGAACACATCCAGGTCCGCCTCGGTGTCAGCGAAAGAGGACAGGTCCAGCGGGTCCTTCGGCTCTTCTCTGAACTGGGCGCGCAGTTGGTCCTCTTCCGTCTCGGCGGGTTGAGCGTCCGGCGTCGGGACCATTTCGGCGCGCAGGCGCTCGGCCTCATCCGCGTTGATCCGCTCCCGCTCGACCTCGTCCGAGCGGCGTTCGACGCGGGACGGGCGCACTGGGAAATTGGTGACCACGCCACTGTCCTGATCTGCCACCTCCGGGGGCTCCGAAGGCACCGGATCCACCAGCTGCAGCGGCGCGACCTCAGCGGTCTCATCCTTGCGCTTGGGCCGGGTCGGGCGCACCAGCGGACTGTCAGACTGGCTCTTGTCAATTTGGTACCGCGACAGATGGCCAGCGCGGGTGTCCATGATCTGCTCGGTGATCCCGAGGAAGCAATCGATCATCTTGCCGCCACCGCTGCGCGCCCACATCTCGGCGTCGCCGGTCTTGTCACGCGCGGTGATCGCATCTCGGGCAGAAAACAGGATCGAACGGTTAAACAGATGCCCCGCCTCGCGGTTGACCCGCCGCAGAACCTTTTGTCGGTCCTTCTGGCCCAGGGCATCGGCGCGCGTGATCAACAGGATCGAGTTGTGCTGCAACCGTTCCGGCAGAGAGACCCATGTCGCCCGTTCGGTTTCCCGCCAGGCCTGCGTCGCATGGGTACACCACAGAACGCCATTGGCCTGCCCGACAGCGCGCTGCCAAACATCGGTCGAGATTTTGGGATCCGAGATACCGGGCGTGTCGATCAGATCCACCGCCTCAAGAATATCGGCCTCAAGGAAGATTCGAATGAACTGCGCGTCGTTGACACCCACACTCTCAAGCTGATCCAGCGAGATATCTTCGGTGCTGCCATCATGGCGTTTGACGTAGGCCGAGCGGTTGCCATAGCTGAACCAGACCGGCGGCAGTTGGGTTGCGGTGACTTGTGTCGGCAAGGCCTGCTTGCGCAGCAGAAAATTCATAAGCGTCGATTTACCGGCGCTGAACTCGCCCATGAGGGCGAAAACCGGCTTACGGCGCGACCACTGCTCGATACGCTTCCATGCCTTGGGGGTGACGAAACGGTTTTGGATATCTTTTGCCATTTTTCTACTTACGCCGCTTCGTTGCTTAGGTCTTTGAGGATGTTGCCCAGAATCTCGTCACGGGATTTCTGCAATTGCAGACCTGCCATCAGCGCCGGATTCTGCCCTGCATCCTTCTCGGCCGTGGCCGAGATATTCAGCAGGGTTTCCTTCTGCTCGCGCAGGAAGTCGGTCAGGACGGCCCGTACGTTTTCAAGTACGGCGGCGACCTGATTTTCCTCGATATCTTTGGTGATCGAGTTCGCCTCGGACGCGATCAGGCGGGTGTAGTCAGATGCATAAGCTTCAAACCCTTTGCGCTTCTGCCACCAGCGCCGCCACCATGTACTTTGCAGGTCCAGCGCGATGGTGCGGCCAATCCCCAGCGGGGGCGGTACACGGGGCACAATCGGGGCTTCGATATTGAACTCGCCCAGATGATTGCCAAGTAGTTTCTGATAGAGCGCCTCGACATCCGCCGCCGCAGCCGAATAGAGAGCCCCAGCTTCCTTGCGCATCGAACGGGCAAAGCTGAAATAGGCCGCTTTTTGCAGCGTCCGCAGACCTGCAGGATCATACTGCCACGTACCCTGTTCGCCATTCTGTTCCAGGTGCGAAATCAGAGAGTCGGTGGCCCGTTTGACAAAGCTCGTCTCGGCTGAGTTCAAACGCTCCAGCACCTTGTCGCGCAGCTTGGCGGTCAAGTCAGCGGCCTTTTTGTCATACTCGGCGGAAACCGCGGCAATCGCATCCTCGGGCGACGCACCGTCGAGATCACGGACGACGCCCTCACCCCCGGACAGAGTCTTTGCAACCGCGGTGGCGCGAATCTGGCTGGCAATGTTGCGCGCCCGGTGGCGCACACGGTCCAGCAATCTGGCCCCTGCCCCTTCGGCGATACGTTCGTTCATTGCCAAAAGCAGATCGGGCAGGCCCGAAAGCGCCCAGATCTTATCCAGCGACGGCGCCTGATCCCCGAACCCTGCGGCAAGATAGAAGGTGTTCAGGGCCTCACGCGATTCCTCGGTCAGGATTTCGGGGTTGCCAGTCAAGGCAGCTTCGGCCCATAGGGCGCTGCCGAACACGACACTTGTGTTAGCGTCGATGTTGTTCTGTTTCAGCGTGTCCTGAATCCGGTCGCGGATCTCGGGCACCTGGTTCACCGGATCAGCCAGCTCATCGATACGGTTCACGAAAAGGACGATCTGACGGTTTTCGAACTGGGCGATGATCCGCATCAACGCCATATCCATCGTGGTCAGCGCCTGGCTTGCGGCCAGCACGACAACACAAACCTCGGACCCGCGCAGGCTGCGCAGCGTGATCTGCTCGCGCACCATGAAGGTATCGTTCACACCGGGCGTGTCGCAGAGCTTCAGCGCAATCGGGTATTGCGGGATGTCCATGTAAAGCTCGGCCGATTTGGTTACATCGGCGAACCGTCCGGTTTTGGGGTCGATATCCGGATCGTCCTCATCGCCCAGACAAACGTAGCGCTGGATCAGCTCTTCGTCGAAGTAATCGTACTGGTGACTTTGACCTAGGATCAGGTCGAAATGCTTGCCAAGACGTTCTTCTGATTTGGCCTTCATCTCACCGATCTGGCGGCGGATATCGTCCATTTCGTCATCCGCACCGGCGCGGTTGGCCAGCTCGCCCAGACGACCGCCGCCCACCATCAGGTTGTCCCATTCTTCCTGCTCGAAGAAGGTGAACTTGGACTTGGTGTCGCCCGGCGGGCGCGTGTTGATGTTCAGCGTCGTGACCACCGAAGTCCACGGGTTCACATCCGACGGTAGCAACGCTGGACGGCCTGCCAGAATGTTAACGATCGAGGACTTGCCGGCCTTGACCTGCCCTACCATCGTCACGCTGGCGGTGAAGTTTTCCATTCGCGTCTTGAGCGTTGCCAGACGCGCCGAGGAGCGCGCATCCGCCACCTCTGTCAGTTGGTCGATCTGCGATGTCAACGACGTCATCGCCGACGTCATCGGCATCAGAGCTTCATTGCCCACAGACAAAAGGTGGTCATTGCGCGCCATGTTCAGCCTCCGGTTCCTGTTGCCGTGATCCGGGGCGCGTGGTCCGCGCCTTGAGCCGGGATCCCGGTCAGGGTGTCGATACGGGCGATCAGGTTCAGGGCGTTGCCCAGAATTTCGGCCTCGGCCCGTGGTGTAATGGTTTCATAGCCTTCGGAATCTGCCAGAACCTCGATTGAGCTGAAGCGGTCGCCGTTTTCAAGGCAGGCAACGCGACGCCCGGTCGGGAAGCCATCAGACTTGCTGGCAGGCAGCGGCATCCGCGCGTTTGCCAGCAGATAGTGCTGACCCGAATGGGTGCGTAGTGAAATTCCAAAGCCGGTATTGGGGTAATCACGGTTCAGGGTTTTGAGTTCACCCAGAAAACTCTCACGTGCAAAGATGACGGCATCCTGCTCGTGGGCAGCGGAGTTGTTCAGATCGGTCACAGCAAAGAACCTCGAGACTGGAGTTGAGCAAAAAACTCGTAAAGGCGCCTAAGTGGCAGAAAAGACTCATTAACTCCTACGCGACCAAGAAGCCCGTTCAAGGCGGTGTTAATTTGACGCGAATAAGATATTTTGGCGTTTCAAATGTGGCGCCATTAAGGCGCGTGATTCATAAGAATGCCTCAACCCCAACGTGTATGGGGTTCTCTTTCAAAAACATCTATCTCGCGACGAACCGCATAGTTCGCGAATTGGCAACGTTGGCGGACTATACCGCAGCGCTTGGCAAACACCAGCGAATCGCAATGGCGTTTTGTTCAAGCGCAAAAACTTGCCATTGGGTGGATTTTACCCCTCGCGCTGGCGGAAAAGCTTTGCTATCCAGCGCTCCAGTCCGACGCAAAAGCGTCCGGTTGCGGGTGTGGCGAAATTGGTAGACGCACCAGATTTAGGTTCTGGCGCCGCAAGGCGTGGGGGTTCAAGTCCCTCCACCCGCACCACTGACATCCATAGGCGATAATTGTAGCGTTTTAGCTGGTCCGCTCAGTTGGCTGTCCCTGTGAAAACAGAGGCCTGCCCCTTAGTTTCGCGACCCGAACCATTTGCGGTAAATCTCGTCATAGGTGCCATCTTCGCGCAAAGCCAAAAGCGCCTGATTGACCTCTTCCACCAAGGGCGATCCCGTCGGGAAGGCTATGCCGTAGTTTTCGCGCAGGAAGATCCCTCCGGTCATCGTGGCGATACGGCGACCCTCATGGGCGGCAAAATAGGACAGGACCGGGGCGTCGAATACGACGGCGTTCAGGTCTTCGGCCTTGAAGGCCTCCAACATTTCATCAAGCCCCGGATAGGCCACGTATTCGATCTCGCGTCGGTTGAGGAAACTGGCGGCCGTCGATCCCTCGATCGTGCCGACATTTTTGCCGTAAAGGTCATTGACGGAGTTCACATTTCCGGTGATCGCATCCACCGTCATTACACTGGTGATCCGGGCGGTGAAGACCGAGACGATGAACAGGGACGACACTACCAGTATGACGCCCAAGATCCTGCCAAAGGGCGTGCGCGGCATCCTCTCTTCAAAGCCGCCATTGACGACCAAGTTCAGTGCCCACCAGAAGGAAGGGAACCAAGCCTCGTTCAATTTTCGGTCGAAATAGGGCTGCGCGCGACGTTCGAACCCCCACATCAGCATGCCGCCCCCAAGAAGGATGGCAAAGGCCAAGCCGATGGCAAAGAACAGCTCGGCCGACAGCAGCGCCTGCAGCAGCGACGGCTTGCGTGCCGAATCCGAGGGCACCATGATCTGCAACCCAGCCTCGAAGATCGGCTGGCTGAAATCCATCTGCGTCTCGCGCAGCGCAGTGATCGAGATATTTGCGATCGCCAGATCCGCCGAGCCATCCTGCACGGCCCCCAGCATGTCTGCAAAGGCCTCGACCCGGGTGACGGAGTACTCCCACTCCAGCGACTCGGCGAGGGCGGCCAGCAGATCCATGGAAAAACCAGCCTCGGCACCGTCCTCAACATAGGAAAACGGTGGGCGGGTCACCGTGGTGACGTTCAAGGTTTGGGCCAGGCTTTGCTGTGCGAGAACGGCGAAAGTCAGGCTGATCAATGCGTAATAGGCGCGTTTCATGGTCAAATTACCTGTTTCGCCGCCCTGTAGCGCGATTGAGGTCAAAACAGCAAGGTCACCGCAGGGTAAAGCACCATGTTTTATTGGCGTCTCAACTCGACACATTGTGGGAATTACCGGGGAAATCTGGCGGATTGGGGTTGGCAATCCGGCCAATTCGTTGAATCTGTGCGGGAACCTGAGCGAAAACCCAACCCCGAGGCCCGACATGACGGACGCAGTTCAATTGACAGCGGATTTGATCCGTTGCCCATCGGTCACACCCGTTGAAGGGGGGGCTTTGGTCTTGTTGGAAAATCTGCTGTCAGATGCGGGGTTTGACTGCACGCGGGTGGATCGCGGCGGCATCTGCAATCTGTTCGCCCGTTGGGGGGCCAAAGGGCACGCGCGCAGTTTTGGCTTTAACGGCCACACTGACGTTGTTCCGGTGGGCGACGAGGCCGCCTGGACCAAGCCACCGTTCGGGGCCGAGGTGCATGACGGCGTCATGTTCGGACGCGGCACAACCGATATGAAATCCGGGGTTGCGGCCTTTGCAGCGGCGGCTGTGGATTTTGTGCGCGATACACCACCTGACGGGGCCATCATCCTGACCATCACCGGGGATGAGGAAGCCGATGCGCTGGACGGCACGACGGCCCTGCTGGACTATATGGATCAGTCGGATGAGCAGATGTCGGTCTGTCTGGTGGGCGAGCCGACCTGTCCAAACCATATGGGCGAGATGATCAAGATCGGTCGTCGCGGCTCAATGACTGCGTGGTTCACGGTGACCGGGGTGCAGGGACATTCGGCCTATCCCCATCGGGCGAAGAACCCTCTGCCAGCGATGGCGCGGCTGATGGATCGGCTCGCCAGTCACGAGTTGGATCAGGGCAGCGATCACTTCGATGCCTCCACGCTGGCCGTTGTGACAATCGACACCGGCAACGCCGCGACCAACGTGATCCCGGCGCAATGCAGTGGGGCAGTGAATATCCGCTTTAACGAGCTGCATTCCGGGGCTGCCCTTAGCGATTGGTTGCTGCAGGAGGCCGATCAGGTGGCGCAGGATTACGGCGTCGAGGTTGAGACCCGGATCAAGATCTCGGGCGAAAGCTTTCTGACCCCTCCGGGCGCGCTGTCCGATCTGGTGTCAAATGCCGTCAAAGCCGAGACCGGCATAACGCCCGAGCTGTCGACCACGGGCGGCACATCCGACGCGCGGTTCGTCAAGAACCACTGTCCGGTGGTAGAGTTCGGGCTGGTCGGACGGACCATGCATCAGGTGGATGAATGCGTCGAGGTGGCCCAGATCGAACAACTCAAGGCGATCTACACCCGCATTCTGAAAGACTACTTCGCCTGAGCGGGTCAGGGGGCTGCGATTTTAGTCATGACGCCGTCGCACCGCCGTGCTAGGCCAAACCCATGACTCGCATCCCCACCAAGCAAGAGGTCCTCGACTGGATCTCGGCGAACCCCACCCTGACCTCGAAACGCGATATCGCCAAGGCCTTTGGCATCAAGGGCGCGGATCGGATTGATCTGAAACGCATCCTCAAAGAGCTTGAGGCCGAAGGGCATCTGGAAAAGCGCAAGCGCAGCTATCGCGACCCGGACCGTCTACCTCCGGTCAGCGTGCTGCAGGTGAAGGCCCCCAATGAGGATGGCGACCTGTTCGCGCGGCCTCTGGAGTGGCATGGCGAAGGGGTTGAGCCGGTCGTGCTGCTGATCACCCGCGCCAGCGATCCCGCCTTGGGCGAGGGCGACCGGATTCTGGCCCGACTGAGCGTGGTGCAGGAAGAAGACCACAATTATGAGGCCCGCCTGATCCGCCGCATCGGCACCAACCCGCGCAAGATCGTTGGCATCTTTCGCAAAGGGGCCGAGGGCGGGCGCATCGTGCCCATCGACAAGGCCGGGCAGACCGAATGGCAAGTGCCCGAAGGGGCCTTGCTGGGTGCCAAGGATGGGGAATTGGTCGAGGCCGAGCAGGCTGGGCCCAAATCGCGCATGGGCCTGCCCCGCGCCCGCATTGTTGAACGTCTGGGCGACCCGACCGCACCCAAGGCGGTGTCGCTGATCGCGATCCACCAGCACGGCATCCCCGACGATTTTCCCGACAAGGTCATCGCCGAGGCTGACAAGGCCAAACCCGTTGGCCTGAAGGGGCGCGAAGACCTGCGCGACATGCCGCTGCTGACCATCGACCCTTCGGATGCGCGTGATCATGATGACGCCTGCTATGCCCATGCCGATGACGACCCCAAGAACCCCGGTGGTCATGTGATCTGGGTCGCCATCGCCGACGTCGCCGCCTATGTGCAGCCCGGCACCGCGCTGGACCGCGAGGCGCGCAAGCGAGGCAACTCCAGCTATTTCCCGGATCGCGTCGTGCCGATGCTGCCGGATCGTCTGTCCGGTGATCTGTGTTCGTTGCACGAAGGCGTTCCGCGCGCCTGTATCGCCGTACGGATGCAGATCGACGCCGAGGGCAACAAGATCGGCCACCGCTTTGTGCGCGGCCTGATGCGCTCAGCCGCGTCGCTGCACTATGCTGAGGTGCAGGAGGCCATCGACGGCACCCCCAACGACCGTACCGGACCGCTGTTGGAGACAGTCCTGAAACCGCTCTACGCCGCCTATACCGCACTGAAAACCGCGCGCGCGGCGCGGCAACCGCTGGAACTGGACCTGCCCGAACGCAAGATCGTCCTCAGCGACACGGGTGAGGTGACGAGCGTTGCCTTCCGCGACCGTGTAGATGCGCATAAGCTGATCGAAGAATTCATGATCCTCGCCAACGTCGCGGCGGCTGAAACGCTGATTGCAAAACGTCGGCCCTTGCTGTTCCGCGTCCACGAGGAACCCGCGCCCGAAAAGCTAGAGAGCCTGCGTGAAACGGCCCAAGCTGCGGGCCTGAACTTGGCCAAAGGGCAGGTTCTGCAAACCCGTCACCTGAACGCCTTGCTGAACGCGGCGGCGGGTACCGAGGACGCGGAGCTGATCAACCTGACGACCCTGCGGTCGATGGCGCAGGCCTATTACAACCCCGAAAACTTCGGTCATTTTGGGTTGGCGCTGCGGAACTATGCACATTTCACCTCGCCCATTCGGCGCTATGCCGACCTGATCGTCCACCGCGCGCTGATCTCGGGCCATGGCTGGGGTGATGACGGTCTGACCGAAGATGAAATCGCCCGGCTTGACGAAACCGCGACCCATATCTCTGACACCGAGCGACGTTCGATGATGGCCGAGCGCGACACGACCGACCGCTATTTGGCGGCCTACCTCAGCGAGCGTGTCGGCAATGAGTTCACGGGCCGGATCAGCGGCATCGCGCGGTTCGGGGCCTTCGTGAAGATGGACGAAACCGGCGCGGATGGGCTGGTGCCGGTCCGCTCGCTGGGGCGCGAGTTCTTCCATTTCGACCGCGAGGCAGGAACCCTCATGGGCTCGGATACCGGTCTGATCATAGCGATTGGCCAACGTGTCACCGTGCGACTGACCGAGGCGACGCCGGTTACGGGCGGCTTGGAGTTAGAGCTGCTCTCCATCGACGATCAGGCCTTGCCCCGAGGACGCGGGCCGAAGGGACGCGCAACCAGACGCAAGGCGGTCAGCACCAAGCGCAAGAAGGACAAGATCAAGCGTAAGGTCGAACGAAAACGGCGTCAGCGCTAGCCTTTGTCCGCAGGTTGTGACGTCCCCTGTGCGAACACGAGCAAGTCTCGCATACGATCGTTCAGGTGGGGCTCAATCTGTTGCCGCGCACGGGCGATCCGTGCGCTTTCCTCCAACTTGCGGGACAAGGCGTCGATATCCACGCCGTTTCGACTCAGCCAGTGCTGCAGCGCCTGCTGATCAAGCAGGCCGTGCTGCTGCCGAAACTCTGATACTGCACGCACAAGGTCTTCGCCCGGAACGGGTTGCCCTGAGTGCTGGTCCAGCGCAAGAGCCAACGCGTCGATCTCTGCGGCAAGGCGCAGCGCGTCGAACCGATCACCGGAGGCTGTCTTGCATCGTATAAGAACCTCGGGATCGTTCAGCGGGTTGTGAGACAGCACACCCGTCAGAAGGGTTTCGAACGCATCCGTATGCCGAAACTCGAACGCTGGCGCGTCGGGAAGCGTATCGTTCCGCCAGTCGCTCTCGACACGCTTCAAACAGGCCAGCGCATCCCTGTTTTTCTGATCAATTCGGCCCTCGGGAAGCCATACCTTCAGGCGGTCTGCGGCGGCTGGGTCCAAAGCCGCACAGTCTTCCAAGAGCCCGTCAAAGCTGCGATCGGGATAGAACCTGCGGCGGGCGGCTACGACAAGGGCATCCGCCAACCGCCGCTCAACAACCTGCGCGGCGACAGCGGCATCCAGTGTCCAGCGGATGTTCACCAGTGGCTCTGAGAGATTGGCAAAACCAACCTCTTCGGGCGCATGGATCAGAGCGACCTCATCATCAGCCTCAAGCCGGAATTGGGCGAACGCGTCAAAGATCTCTCCGACCCCGATCATGCCAAAACTGCCAAGCTCACAGGCGCGCAGAGCCCCGATCGAGGCGGCACCATAGACGGAGATGCCTTCGGACAGCGCCCAAAGGATTTCCTTGTGGTAGACGGCGGGCAAGGCCTCGAAATAGCCATCCAGCAGGATGATGGCACGTGGGCGGGCGAGCGCCGCCTTCAGCAGATCGCCCTGCGCCGCAGGCCCAAGGCGTCGGATCGGCAACCGGTTTTCCACACCACACGGGTGCGGCAGGGAAGGACCGGCAAAGAGGACGATGTCACCTTGGCTCATAACACCTTCCGCGCGCGCGCGCCGGGGCGGTATCCGGGCGCATAGGATGTACCTTCAAGCCCCGGCGCAATGACTCGTATGACCGTCGCGGGCAGGTCGGGCACCGAAAGATCAACGGCGACCGGCACCTCAAGCCCGGCGCGTTCAAGCGCGGCCAGCATACAGTTGAGGCTATCACGAGGGGAGCGGACCTGATGCAACGGCACCTGATCGAACCGGTGTGGTGTGTCCGCCTCGACGATCTCGGCGCGCTGAGACCGGAGCGTTTCCGCATTGCGCCGCGCTTCATAATAGTCGCGCGTCCGATCATCCCGCGCGCCTGAGATGAGTGTCAGCCGACTTTGCGCCGCTTCGGTCAGGGCACGAGACAAGGCTATGCCCCGCGCAGGGTGGCATCCTGCCCCCGAGGCCGCTTGCAAGCCACGTCTCGTGTCATCCTGACGGTCGATGATCGTTGCAAAGAAAGCGGGAATTCCAAGGTCCGAGGTCACATCCCAGACTGCACAAGCCACCCCTGCGGCGTCGAACCTGTCAAGAAGCGCTTTGCAAGTCGGGTCTGTGACGGAGTGCAGATCGACCCGGCAGGACGCCATGATGCTTGGGTTGCGCTTCCACAAGGTCACTGCATCACGCTCCAGCGTTTCGGCCAGCGCCTGACAGGTGGCCTCATCAACGCTGCTGCCTGAGGCGAGGCCGGTCGACGACATCAGAAAACACCCCAATCCGGGCTGCAGGGGCAACGTGTAATCCATATGGACCAGCTCGTAAGGAACCCAGACCGTATGATCATCTGAGAGCGCCTTGCCCTCGGCCCAAAGCACGGGTTTGCTGCGCGAAATGGGGTGATCTGAGATCCGGGGCAGACGCTCAAGATCAATCACGTTTTCCGACTTCGCCAAGTCATCGGCGCTTGCCAGACGCAGGGGCAAAACCGGAGTTTCAGCGTAGCTGAGCTCGACCGCCTCCATCAAAGCCGAAACCTTTGCATCCGCGATGGTCGCGCCTTTGCCTTGCGTCACGGCCAAAGACCGCGCATTCGGGCGATGCGCGGCGTAGACGGGAATGCCGATGCAATCCAGGCCGGTCAGATCAGCCAGCCGGGTAACGCCAAGGCGTTTCATATGGGGCAAGATGCGGTCCAGAACCTGTACGGACGGAACCGCGTGGGCAGGCGCTCGGTGCTGGTCTTCCCCCTCCTGCCCCATGTCTGTCAGCGGGGCTGATCCTAGCTGCGTGTGAATTTGTGCCTCTGTTTCAGCCCGTCGATATTGACCAGATAGCAGGTGCCTTCGGGTTCGAACTTGTCAGGCGGCAGGAAGTCTTTTGGCGGGATGGTGGCAAGGTTCACACCACATTCCAGAAGCTCTCGGACCAAGGCCCAGCCGTCGTCGTTCTGGTATTTTTTCGGATCAACACGATAGGCGTCATTGTCCCAAACCTCGCGCGGGATGCACAGAACGCTGCCATCATCGTTTGCAATAATCAGGTCGTGTCTAAAGTTTTCAATATCGCTTTCGGACATTATGTCTCCTCCACTCAATACAGGCACGTTCACTACAGCAAATCGAACCCGTTGCCGCAAGCTTTCCTTCGGGCTGGGGCAGTCTTGCGCAAATGGGCCGTGTTAGAGGAACCCAGAATAGCGTGCAGCGTCGATTAACGCAGTGATGCGCTGTTTGATCAGGGGCATGTCATCCGAGCCTGTCAGGGTGGCGATATCTGCCACGACATTGCGCAGCGTCTCGGGCAGGTTTTGCTGGCTGCTGTCCAGAAGGCGCGCGCACAGCTTTGGCACCTCCGAAAGGTCTTTCTGCGTCTGGCTGGATGCGATCAAAGGCAACAGCGCGGACCATTCAAACGGATAAGCGATTGAGGTCTTCTCGAACTGAATCATCGCGTCGCGGGCCAGCTTGCACGCGGTGCTGTCAGCGCCGCGCTGCCATGCCTCCCACGACAGGTTGGCGGTTGCCAATGCGATATATTCATGCATCTGGAGCTCCCGCGCCAACGCGATGCTTTCATGAGACAGGCGCGTGGCCTCGGATGGGTTGTGCATGCGCCGGTAGACGAGGGACAGATAAGTCATGCAGCGCAACTCGATCTTGCGGTGACCGGATTGGCGCGCGGCTTCCAGACCCGCGCTCATCGCCTCTTGTGCCTGAGGCAGGCGGATGCGGTGCAGATTGACGAACCCAAGGATAAACAGGGCCGAGGCTATAATGGCCAGATTGCCGGTTTCCTCAGCCGCAGACACATAGTTCGATGCGGTTTCAATCGTGTCCTCGGTGGGATCATAACGCGACATTCTGAGGTCACGCAGTACCAGTTGATCGAAATACTCGGCGCGTTGTTCTGCGGTCATGCTGCCCACATCCTGCGCCAGTCCAGCCGCCAGTTGTGACATCGCCCCACCGTCCCCGCTCCAGTAATGAACGTTGAGCGTATTCAGCTGGATGTCGATCCACTCCCGCAGCAGCTCGGCATCGTCCCGCCACGCGGTTTGATCGAGCGCGGCCTCGGCGGCGGCAAGTTCGGCCAGTGATCCCGCGCGATCCTGTTGTAAGGCATTGCCGGTCAGACGGTGTAGCCGAGCAGTTTTCCGGGGATTGTCATGGACCAGCCCTCCGGCTTCGCGGTAGGCCGCAACCGCGCCGTCCAGATCGTGGACCAAGGTCAAGACGGTGCCAAGCTGTTCCAGCAGATCGGCACGTTCCGGCAGAGTGCCGGGGTGCAACCCATCCGACAGGGCGACCTGTTCCAGATGGTTCAACGCGGATTTGAAATAAGCCGTGGCCTCGGTATTTGCATAGCGCGAACTTGCCTGCTCCGCCGCTTGCTGGAAGCACCGTGTTGCTTCCGCGTGGTTGCCGGACAACCCCCAATGGCTGCCCAGAACGTGGGCGGGGGTGATTTTGCGAAACCGCGCACCAAGTACAGCCGCAATACGCGCATGTACCATTGCACGCACGGATCGCAGCATGGTCTCATACGCTGCATCGCGCATCAGGGCGTGGCGGAATGAGTATCTGCGAGCCGCAGCCGGGGCGGGAACAATAATCTGCGCAGATACCAGCGTGTTCAAATGAGCCGACAGCGCATGATCGGATTCATCAATCACGGCAGACAGAACGTCGAAGGAAAAATCCCGACCGATGGCTGCAGCCGTCTGCAAAATGCGTCGGGATTCGGGGTGACGATCAAGGCGCGCGACCAACAACTCGTTCAGCGTGGTCGGCACTGCCGTCTCATCAATCGAAGCGCCACCCCCATCGGTCCGGTCAAAGACGCCGGTTTCTATGAACGACTTGGAAAGCTCTTCGGCAAAAAGCGGCACCCCGTCGGACCGATCTGCGATTAATTCCAGCACCGGCATCGGCACCGGTTTCAGATCGTAGACATGTGCCGCAATCTCACCGATTTCCTCGTTGGACAGCCGGGTCAGCTCGATGCGGGTATTGACCTCCCACGCGGTTTGAAACGCGGGCCTGCAGGTCAGCAGCACCATGACCTGCTCATCTTTGAACGTTTCAAGCAGCCGTCCCAATAGCTCTTTGGTGGTCGGGTCGATCCAGTGAAGGTCCTCGAAGACAACCAGCACTTTCTTGTCGCGCACATACCATTCGAACAGAGCAATCAGCGCCTGAAACGTCATCTCTTTCCGGCCCAGCGCATCAAGAGGCAGCGTGGTGTCGCGCCCGTGTTCGCGAAACTGCATCAAGGCATCCGCCAATGAGGCTGTCTTGCCCGGATCCAGGGTTGTAGCCGAAAAAATCTGTTCCAGCCGCTGGGCTGTGTCCCCGGCCGAAAGCTGCCCCCCGCCCAAAACCATAGACCAGATTTGGTTCAGTACCGGATACAAGGCATCATTGGTGTGAAAGGGCGAGCATTGAAAGCGCAGAACGGCGCCGTCGGCCTCAAGCACATGCGATACGAACTCTTCCACCAGTCGGGACTTGCCGATCCCCGGCTCCCCAGAAATGAGCGACGAGCGAGGAACGCCCTGCTCGACCCGTTCCCACGCGCTATCCAACTGGGCCAGTTCAAACTTGCGGTTGATGATCGGCAGCTTCTCCTTGGACCGACGTTTGAAATCGGGGGTGGGGCCGTCCGATGCACCTTCGACGCGCCAGATACGTACCTCACCCCGGAAGCCTTTCAATTTGTGATTTCCCAGATCGGTCAGATCGAATTTGCCTTCGACGATCTTCTTGGTTTCATCCGAAATCGCCAAGGTGCCCGGTTTTGCCATCAACTGGATACGGGCAGCTAGGTTGGGCGCGCGCCCGACGGCCTGATCCTCTTCGATATACGAGTTGCGGATCAGGTCCCCGACAACGACATTGCCCGTGGCGATGCCAATGCGGCAATTCAGCTTAACCCCATGCGGCCGCCCCAGAAAATGCATCGAGTCGGCGATGCTTAGCCCCGATCGGACCGCCCGTTCGGCGTCATGATCATAGGCCTGCGGCCAGCCGAAATAGGCCAGAACGCCATCGCCCAGATATTGCGCGACAAAGCCGCCATATTCCTCGACGATCTCGGTCACGGCGCTTTTGTAGCTGGTCAACAGGGTCGAAAGCTCTTCTGCATCCAGTTGTTCGGACAGTTGGGTCGAGCCGACAAGATCCGTAAACACCACTGACAGCTGTCGCCGCTGTTGCGGCGCGACCGAGTGGCTACGATCCGCCTTTTCCGCAAAAGGACCATTTGCCAGGTCCGATGCCTGCCCGCTGCGCAGCAAGGCAATCGCGTTCAGTAACTGACGGCGATGGCCGACCGACGCGATCCCCATATCCCTGAGGTCTTCTGCAGTGATCGTCGGCAGCAGGCTGCCATCCACATCATGGTCATGAAACGCCGAGATGTAGCGCTCCATTCCAAGCGCGCGCAGCCAATCGTCGAGATCAATTGCCATCGTGTTGTTTCACCATTCACCCTGCCGACGGGCAATTACAGCGCGGCTGCAGCACACCAATCGCCCGCCTAGAGCGCTGCAATCTGAAAGAGAGCGCAAAAAAACAATTATCATCATGATACCGATTCCACTATCCTCGGAATCGCAACATTATCAAGGGGAAGAACGTCGTCGTGCCCAACTCAAGAAATTTGCTTATCGTCGGAACCGGCAATGTCGCCAACGCGCTTGCGCGCCGGTTTTCTACAACGGATCATGTGGTTCATATCGGCTCGCGGGATGCCGGACGGGGGGCCAAGGCCGCGGACCGACGTGGTATTAAAGGCGGCCTTGCAGCCGATCTGGTTCAACACGCCGAGGTTGTGTTCATCGCCGTCCCGTTCACGGCGCTGGACGATACATTGGAGGCTCTGGGATCGCTGGAAGGCAAGGTGGTGGTCGACTGCACTAACCCTCTGACCGATGACTACATGGCTCTGACCCTGGGGCATACCACATCCGCAGGTGAGGTTTGCCAGGCGAAGCTGCCGGGCGTTCCGGTCGTCAAGGCCTTCAACGCGATCTTTGCTGATGTTGTTGACTCGGACCCGACCTATGGCGGCATCCGCCCTCAGGTCTTCCTGGCCGGGGATGACACCGAGGCAAAAGAAACGGTTGCCGAGCTGGTGCGTGCCATCAATTATGACCCGGTCGATAGCGGAGCTATGCTAAGTGCACGGTATCTGGAACCTCTGGCCGAGTTGATCATTCAGATGGCCTATGTTCAGGGCGAAGGCACGCGGATCACGCCCGTCATCCTACGCTCAGACGCCTAAAAACGCTTGAATGCCCGGAGAAGCAGGCAGGCTCGGACGCCCCGCCTGCTTCAGAGGATTGTTACCAAAAGCGGCCACCGCGGCGCATCTGGACCGAAGCTTCGGATAGCCATTCTGAACCTCCGACGTGGTCGCCCGGTAGTCCCTGTCACCTGCTAGATGATTGCCCCAACTTCGAGGAACTCTTTCGCTCAGAAGGGATGCAGCCTTTCAGCTACACCTTCACGCGAGTACAGAGTGGCAATGTACATCTCCACCGAGGCTAGTCAAAACAATCCCGATCTCCTCCTCACTGAGTATTGCTTAGGTGTCTTGCGTTTGACACCTTTGACTAGGTTGCTAGCCGCACCTCTCGATGTGGGGTTTTCTGGGAGATATCAGAACAGCCCATCGCGCAATATTGGGCTGAGCGGCAAACCGTTCTATCCTAGGAACGAGCCGTAAATGTCGCCATTATGCGATCCGTCTCCGCTTATCCTGGTTTGTGTGGAAACCCTCCGATACCAAGATGCATTCTTACCCTTGCAGGCAAAGGCGACTGGAACTTGTCTGGCTATTGATTTTTAGCGCGCGCAAAGAATATGTAAAAGTAAGATAAGTTCAAGGCGGCTATGACCCGCAGGCAGACTGGCATGACCAAAATCAAGAATATGGAAGAGTTCGCGGCGCTCAGCGGAATCTCGCGGCCCACGGTGTCCAAGTACTTCCACGATCCCGATAGCGTTCGCCCAACGACAAGGGCGCGGATCGAAGAGGCGCTGGAGCGATTTGACTATCGCCCGAACATCTATGCGGTGAACCAAAACCGGAAGCTGACCAAGAATATCGGCATTGTCGTGCCCTATCTGGCTGATCCGTTCTTTGCTGAAATCGCGCGGTATCTGGAACAAAGCTGTATCACAGCCGGGTACCGCCCGTTTCTGTTCAGCTCTCATGGCGAACAAAAGCTGGAAAACGAAATCCTGGACGGTTTGCAATCTTTGAAACCAGCGGGCGTGTTGCTGGCGCCTTTGGGGCGTATCTCGGACAAGTCCGTGATCGAGAAATTCTGCGCCAGTGTGCCCACGGTTCTGTTCGACAGCAATCTTGACGGTTTGGGCGCGGCGTTTATCGGGTCCGACAATTTCAGCTTTGTGTCCCAGACCGTGGAATACATGACGCGCACGGGTGAACCGCCCTCGTTCTTCGAAATGCGGACCCCTGCAAACCCCAACGCCAACAAGCGGCGCAAGGCCTATGTCGAGGTGATGGAGCGTTTGGGTTTTGAACCTCATGTGATCAAAATCGACGGCACCGGCTGGGCCTTTGAAGAGATTGGCCGACAGGGTGCGCTTAGGGTGTTGGATGAACGCAAATTGCGCACGGATTCGGTTTTGTGCAGCAATGACCGATTGGCCATCGGCTTTCTGGCGGCGTGTTTTGAGCAGGGGATTCGTGTCGGGCGGAAAGAGGATTGTGCACTGCGTGTGGCCTCGAACGACGATCATCCCTTTGCAAAGTTCACATGCCCCTCACTGACAACCGCAGCACATGATTATGACAATGTGGCGGCCCGAAGTGTCGAAACGCTCTTCGAACTCATTGAAAACGGTGGGAAATTTGAGAAGCGGACAGAAACCCTCTTCCCCGCACGATTGGTTCTCAGGGAATCCGCATAGCGCCAAAAATTAACGCGCGTAAAGTTTTTATTGACGGCGCGACAATTCTTGAACTAGTCTTTCTGCACAGCATCCAAGCTCAGGGAGGACAGGGATGTACTTGAAACACGCACTTCGTGCGGCGACTGCTTTGACGTTCGTCGCGACGGCCGCGGCCCACGCACAATCCATCACGATCGCCACAGTAAACAACGGCGACATGATCCGGATGCAGGGCTACACCGACAAATTCACCGAAGCGACTGGCATTGAAGTCGAGTGGGTGACACTGGAAGAAAACGTACTGCGCCAGCGCGTGACTACCGACATCACCACAAAAGGTGGTCAGTTCGACATCATGACCATTGGTATGTACGAGACCCCGATTTGGGGCGCAAATGGCTGGCTGGTGCCGCTCGACGGCATGTCCGCCGAATATGACGTTGACGATATTCTACCCGCCATGCGCAACGGCCTCAGCAATGATGGCACACTGTATGCGGCACCGTTCTACGGCGAAAGCTCGATGGTGATGTATCGCACCGACCTGATGGAACAGGCCGGTCTTGAGATGCCCGACGCTCCGACATGGCAGTTCATCCGCGAAGCTGCGGCAGCCATGACCGATCGCGACAACGACATCAACGGTATCTGCCTACGCGGCAAGGCCGGGTGGGGTGAAGGCGGCGCCTTCATTACCGTCACCGGGAACTCGTTTGGCGCGCGTTGGTTTGATGAGGACTGGAAGCCCCAGTTCGATCAGCCCGAGTGGAAAGAAGCTCTGACATTCTTCGTCGACATGATGAATGAATCCGGCCCGGCAGGATATGCCACAAACGGGTTCAACGAGAACCTGTCGCTGTTCCAGCAAGGCAAGTGCGGTATGTGGATCGACGCCACCGTTGCGGCATCCTTTGTAACCAACCCTGACGACTCGACTGTCGCAGATCAGGTCGGTTTTGCGTTGGCGCCAAATTCAGAAGGTGTCGACAAGCGCGCCAACTGGCTCTGGGCCTGGGCGCTGGCCGTTCCGGCTGGCACGCAACAGGAAGAAGCGGCCAAGCAATTCATCGAATGGGCCACGTCCAAGGAATATATCGAACTGGTAGCCGAGAATGAAGGTTGGGCCAATGTGCCTCCGGGTGCGCGGACGTCGCTCTATGAAAACCCGGAATACCAGAAGGTTCCGTTCGCCCAGAAAACGCTGGATTCAATCCTTGCGGCCGATCCGGATAACTGCTGTGCGCAACCGACGCCTTATGTTGGCATCCAGTTCGTTGCGATCCCAGAATTCGCAGGCATTGCCACGCAGGTGAGCCAGGAATTCTCGGCAGTCTATGCCGGACAGCAAACGGTGGATGAAGCACTTGCCAAAGCGCAGGCCTTCACTGCTGAAGAAATGGAAGCCGCAGGGTACTGAGGCATCCTCCCACGCGGGCGGGCAGAGAGCTGCCCCCCGCTCACCCCTTCCACAACCCACGTTTTTCTCGCAGGCTAAGCTACGCCTGAACAGAGAGGGTTTGCGTAATGGCTACTCAACATTCCCGATCCGTCGCGCGCCTGATGATGGCACCCGCAGTGGTCCTGCTGCTAGGCTGGATGCTCGTGCCCCTGACGATGACGCTGTATTTTTCCTTCAAGAAATATCTGCCCCTGCGCGGTGGGGATCTGGGCTGGGTCGGCTTCGACAACTACGTCCGGTTCGTATCGTCCAGTTCCTTCTGGCCCGCGGTTCAGGCAACGCTTGTGATCGTCGGTGGGGTTCTGGTCATCACCGTTATCCTGGGCATCCTTCTGGCGATGCTACTGGACCAGCCGATGTGGGGCCAAGGTGTTGTCCGCATCCTCGTGATCGCGCCCTTCTTTGTCATGCCAACCGTGTCTGCATTGGTATGGAAGAACATGTTCATGGATCCGGTGAACGGCCTTCTGGCGCATCTGTGGCGCTTTTTCGGGGCCGAGCCGATCTCATGGCTGTCCGAGGCGTCGATGACCTCAATCATCATGATCGTCTCGTGGCAATGGTTGCCCTTCGCGACGCTGATCCTGCTGACCGCGATCCAGTCGCTGGATAGTGAGCAGTTGGAAGCTGCCGAAATGGACGGCGCGCCGGTCCTGAAACGCTTCTACCACATCATCCTGCCGCATCTGAGCCGCGCGATCACCATCGTGATCCTGATCCAGACGATCTTCCTTTTGTCGATCTTCGCCGAGATTTTCGTGACCACCGGCGGCGCGTTCGGCACCCGCACACTCACCTACCTGATCTTCCAGCGCGTTTTGGAAAGCCAGAACGTCGGCCTTGGATCAGCCGGAGGTGTCTACGCAATCATCTTAGCCAACATCGTTGCGATCTTCCTGATGCGCATCGTCGGCAAGAACCTGGACGCGTGAGGAGGTAAGATCATGGCCCGCGCTGCCACAACCCGCCGCAAATCGCTGAATACCGCCCTCGCCTGGGCCGTTGGTTTGCTGATCTTTTTCCCGATCCTCTGGACCATTCTGACCAGTTTTAAGACCGAGGCGCAGGCGATCGCCAGCCCACCGCTGTTCCTGAACTTCAACTGGACGTTGGAAAACTACGCCATTGTGCAGGAACGGTCCGACTATATGCGGTTCCTATGGAATTCGGTCATCATAGCCGGGGGCTCGACCATTCTGGGCGTCATCATCGCCGTCCCCGCTGCTTGGGCGATGGCATTCGTTCCGTCCAAGCGCACCAAGGACATTCTGCTATGGATGCTGTCCACCAAGATGTTGCCTGCGGTCGGCGTACTCTATCCGATCTACCTACTGTTCATTCAGTTGGGTCTGCTGGATACGCGCGGAGGGCTGGTCGTCGTGCTGATGCTTATAAACCTGCCGATCATCGTCTGGATGCTCTACACCTATTTCCGCGAAATTCCGGGTGAAATTCTGGAAGCTGCACGGATGGACGGGGCGACATTGAAAGAAGAAATTCTCTACGTCCTGACGCCAATGGCCATCCCCGGCATCGCTTCGACCGTGCTGCTGAACTTCATTCTGGCTTGGAACGAGGCGTTCTGGACCCTCAACCTCACTGCCGTCGACGCGGCTCCGCTAACAGCGTTCATCGCCAGCTACTCCAGCCCCGAAGGCCTGTTCTTTGCCAAGCTCAGCGCGGCCTCGACCATGGCGATTGCGCCAATTCTGATCCTTGGCTGGTTCAGCCAGAAACAACTTGTCCGCGGCCTGACCTTCGGCGCTGTGAAATAAGGAACACGACACATGGGACGCATTCAACTCAAGTCCGTGACCAAAAGCTTCGGCGACGTACAGGTCATTCCACCGCTGGACCTGACCATCGAAGATGGCGAGTTCACCGTTTTCGTCGGCCCCTCGGGCTGCGGAAAATCCACCCTGCTACGTCTGATCGCTGGGTTGGAGGATATCACCTCGGGCTCTATCGACATTGACGGGGCGGACGCCACCGATGTGCCACCCGCGAAACGAGGGCTGGCGATGGTGTTCCAGTCCTATGCGCTCTACCCCCATATGACCGTGCGCAAGAACATCGCCTTTCCCCTGCGCATGGCAAAACTGGATCAGGCCGAGATCGACAAGCGCGTCGAAGGAGCCGCCAGCGTTCTGAACCTGACCGACTATCTGGACCGCCGCCCCGGCCAGCTATCGGGCGGCCAACGCCAGCGGGTCGCCATTGGGCGCGCTATCGTGCGCGAACCGGCGGCGTTTCTGTTCGACGAACCTCTGTCAAACCTCGACGCGGCACTACGCGTCGGTATGCGGCTAGAGATCAGTGAGCTGCACGAACGCCTGGCGACCACTATGATTTACGTGACCCACGATCAGGTCGAAGCCATGACCATGGCCGACAAGATCGTCGTACTGCAAGCTGGTGTGATCGAGCAGGTCGGCTCGCCTCTGGAACTCTACCGCACCCCGCGAAATCTGTTCGTCGCGGGCTTCATCGGCTCACCCAAGATGAACTTCATCGAGGGTGAAGAGGCTGCAAAACATGGCGCGAAAACCATCGGCATCCGCCCGGAACATATTGCTGTTTCGGAAACTGAAGGCGAATGGTCCGGGGTTGTCAGCGTCTCGGAGCATTTGGGTTCGGACACCTTCTTCCACGTCCACGATACCGGACTCACCGAAACGATCACGGTTCGCGCCGATGGCGAGGTTGGGTTCCGTCACGGGGATCGTATTCACCTGACGCCACGGGCCGACGTCATCCACCGCTTCGACGAACAAGGACTGCGGATCGAATGACTCGTCTGAATGGCAAAATCGCTCTGATCACCGGTGCCGCGCGCGGCATCGGGCTGGCCTTTGCCAAATCCTATGTCGCGGAACGCGCACGTGTTGCCATCGCGGATATCAACATCGAACGCGCCCAACGGGCCGCAGCCGAGATCGGCGCGTCCGCCATGGCCGTCGAAATGAACGTGACAAACCAGCAGAGTATCGACGACGCCATCACCCGCACGGCATCGCATTTCGGCCCGATCGACATATTGATCAACAATGCAGCGATCTTCACCGCTGCCCCGATTGTCGAGATTGAGCGCGCCGACTACGAGCGCGTCTTTGATATCAACGTCGCGGGTGCCTTGTTCACCATGCAAGCCGTCGCGCGCCATATGATTGCGCATGGCACCAAAGGCCGGATCATCAATATGGCGTCTCAAGCCGGGCGGCGCGGTGAACCGCTGGTCGCCGTTTATTGTGCCAGCAAGGCCGCGATCATTTCCCTGACCCAGTCTGCGGGCCTGAACCTGATCTCGCACGGGATCAACGTGAACGCGATAGCTCCGGGCGTGGTGGACGGCGAACATTGGGACGGCGTCGATGCGTTCTTTGCCAAACACGAAGGTAAACCGCCGGGACAGAAGAAACGCGAAGTGGCCGCTGCCGTTCCCTATGGCCGCATGGGCCGGGCCGAAGACCTGACGGGCATGGCGGTGTTTCTCGCCTCGGACGAGGCAAAATACATCGTTGCACAAACCTACAATGTCGATGGTGGAAATTGGATGAGCTGATGAACCCAATGGCACACTCAAACCCTCTGATTCAGCTGCGGCAAGACCGGCTTGCAGACCTGCCAGCGATTGTCCGCACCCCTAACTATCAGCGTTCGGAGCTGACACCGGGCATTGTTCATATCGGTCTTGGAAATTTCCACCGCGCCCATCAGGCGTGGTACATTCATCAGCTTTTGCAGCAAGGCCAAGCCCAAGATTGGGCTATCATCGGAGCCGGAGTGCGCAGCTATGACGCCGAGATGCGTGAGAGGCTGTTGGCGCAGGATTGCCTGACCACGTTGATCGAGTTGGATCCACAAGGAATATCCGCAGAGGTCATAGGCCCGATGATCGACTATCTACCGATTGAGGCAGGTAACACAGCACTGATCCGCAGGATGGCTGATCCGTCTATCCGAATTGTGTCCCTGACTGTAACCGAAGGCGGCTATTTTCTGGATGCCAACACCGGCGTGTTCAACTTGGATCATGAAGACATAAGGCACGACGCCGAGAACCCGCACCAGCCACGTACAGTATTTGGCGCGATGGTCGAGGCATACAGGCAAAGACGTGAGAATGGATTGGACCCGTTTACGGCGCTGAGCTGCGACAATCTTCAGGGCAACGGCACAATACTAAAAACCTGCATTGTTGGTTTGGCGCGTCTGGTCGACACGGAGCTGGCCGACTGGATCGCCCAAAAGGGCGCATTCCCGAACTCGATGGTGGATTGTATCGTGCCCGCAACGACCGAACAGGTCATTTCGCAATGTCGGGCGCTTGGAATCGACGATCGCGCTCCGGTCTCGCATGAGAATTTTCGGCAATGGGTCGTCGAAGATGATTTCTGTGCCGGGCGGCCACCTCTCGAACAGGCTGGGGTCACGATGACCCACGATGTTCACGGATATGAAATGATGAAACTGCGCATTCTGAACGGAGGTCATCAGCTGCTTGCCAATATTGGGGAAATTCTGAATGTACCGACGATTTCAGACTGCATGCAGGATCCGGACATCGTAGCGTTTTTCAACAAGGTTCAGAGAGAAGAGATTTTGCCCTATGTCGAAGCCGTTCCAGGCACCACGGCAACTGAATATCTTGGATTGGTTGAAAAGCGATTTGCAAACAGCACCATCCGCGACACGACACGTCGCGTGGCATTTGACGGGTCTTCACGACATCCAGGGTTCTTGCTGCCGTCGTTACGCGATGCCCTTACCTCTGGCCCTTCTCTGACTGGTTTGGCACTGGCCGAAGCGTTCTGGTGCCGGATGTGCGCAGGCGTTCGTGAAGATGGCTCGGAGATCGCGCCAAACGACCCCCAATGGGAGCATTTGCAAAACACCGCTCGCGCCTCCAAGGCCGACCCGAAATTGTGGATCGAGCAACGCCAGTATTATGGTGAGCTAGCTGGCAACGCGCAGTTTGCCGAAGCTTTCAACGCTTGGCTGACCTCAATCTGGCAAGATGGTTGCCGGGCAGCGGTAGCCGACTATGCCACCTCATAGGCAAGTTGACACTAGTCCTGCCGCACACTGGTTGTAGCCGTACCTTAAGGGCTGATCGGAATTGCCGCGTTCACTATCCCTTTCCTCCTTCATTTCATCCCTTTCCTCGTTCATTTCGCAATCGTCACCCTGAACGCTACAAAGTCGGAATGCGGGAGGCTGTTGCTCACTGTTCTCCTGCTGACTTTTAGAGAGGACGTCGAAATCCAAACCTGTCTACTCTGGCCGTCCTTGTTGGCACTCGGATGTCATCTGAAGGAGATCAATTTCTGGAAATTGACCGTTTTGGCGTCTACTACAGTGCATTCAAGATTTGCCCTAAGGCCATAAAACGATCAATTACTTCTGACCCAGTACGACTAAATCAAAGAAGTTAAAACCAGATCCAAAGGGATACCCAGTACAGCTCTTGTTGAACAACACGCGCTTTGTGTTGCTGCTTGGACCAAAAGGATCACCCCGCGCTACAAATCAGCCGATCAAGCATTTCGAACTTCTGCTTTATGAACTCAAGCACGCGGTTCGATGAAGCCGGCATGCTTCGGGTGCTTAGCGTAACGCATCCCAAGTGCCGGTCGGGGTCACCGATTTTTATCGGAAGTGCTGCCAAAGTTTTTTGCCTTTGCATCATGAAGACCACCGAAAAAGGCAAAACGGTCAGGGAGTCTGAACCGGTCAGAACGTTCACAACCGCACTCAAAGACCCGCCTGTGAAACTGATTTTGAGGTCTCGCATACCGATACCGTCCAGCGTGTTTCTCAAGTCACGAAAAAGCGGGCTGTTCGCAGGCGGCGCGATCCAGGAATACTCGGTAATGTCTTCCAGCTTCACCTCTTTTTTGCGCGCCAATGGGTGCCCAACACGGCACGCAATGACGTTTCGACCAGGCAGGATTTGACGAAATTCGAACTCATCCGACACGTCTGCCGGGCGCATAGGAAGAATGGCCAAGTCCAGAGTTTCAGCGGACAGTTGGGACAATAGTTCAGTGGGGTATCCATAGGATTGGTCGATCCGAATATTGGGATACTCGGCCTGAAACTCTGCAATCACGTTCGAGATGACACCGTCCATAAAGATCGGCGTACCCGCAACCCGCACTGCACCGGCAATGCCCTGACGGTGTTCGTCCACAACGCGGCTTGCATGGCGACCTGCGCTTAGGATTCTTTGACCTTCCTGAGCGAGCGCAAGACCAAGCTCAGTGGGTTGCAAAGGTCTGCGGGTCGGCAGGAATAAGGGCTCTCCCACCCTGTCCTCTAAGAGAGAGACGCTTCTGGAGACACTGGGTTGAGATTTCCCAAGTAAAGCAGCGCCTTCGGTCAACCCTCCGGCCTCGACAATAGCCGCGAGAATCTCAAGATGTCTTGGATCAAGCTTCATAACTCAAAGTTATATTGATGGTCGATAATTCGATCAAGAGTGCTGTCATTGCCTGCTAGCTTTCCCTCCAGACCCGCAATCCATCGCTTGTCAGGAACTCGCCCAATGGCTCTTAGCACCACCAGCATCAATGGCCAGAAAGTCCGGTTCGGCGTGGGTTTGCGCAACGAAATCTGCGCGGAGTTGGCGGAGTTGGGATCGAATAAGGCGCTGATCCTGTCGACGCCTCAACAAGTCGATATGGCAATGGAGCTTGCGACAACCGTTGGGGATCGCGCTGCAGGCGTGTTCACTCGGGCAACAATGCACACTCCGGTCGGCGTGACCGAAGAAGCGGTTGAACACGCTTTGTCAGTCAAGGCCGATAGCATTGTCTCTATCGGTGGAGGTTCGACGATTGGCTTAGGCAAGGCGATTGCCCTTCGGACCTCTTTGCCACAAATCGCCATCCCGACCACATATGCCGGCAGCGAGGCCACTCCAATCCTGGGCCAGACTGAGGATGGCATCAAAACTACCCTGACAGACCCGAAGGTTCTGCCGCGGGTCATTCTGTACGATCCCGAACTTGTGGCGTCATTGCCGCCCGCAATGACCGTGACCAGCGCCTTGAACGCATTGGCTCATGCAGCCGAGGCGCTTTATGCCAAGGATCGCACGGATCAGAGCACGGAATTGGCGATCGACGGCCTTAGGGCCTTTGCGGAAGGTCTGCCGACCGTTGTCGAAAGCCCCGGCGACCTGAAAGCCAGAGAAGAAACGCAGCGTGGTGCATGGGCCTGCGGCACGGTACTTGGTCTGGTCGGAATGGCGTTGCATCACAAGCTTTGTCATACGCTGGGCGGGTCCTTCAATCTGCCGCACGCGGAAACCCACGCGGTCATTCTGCCCCATGCCATCGCCTACAACGCGGCGGGTGTACCGGATCTGTTGGCACCCGTGTCGGACATTCTTGGAGGTTCTGAGCCCGGCCAGGTTCTTTGGGATTTTTCCAAATCCATGGGCGCACCAATGGCTCTTAAAGACATCGGCTTATCAGAGGCCGATCTGGATCGCGCCACCGAAATCGCACTCAAGAACCCGTATTGGAACCCGCAGCCGGTCACTGCTGATGGGCTGCGGGCGCTTCTTCAAAACGCGTGGGCGGGCAACGCCCCAAGCGTTTGACTTCACCGTGTCAAGGGAGGGACACATGATCACACGACGCAAATTGCTGCAATCCAGCGCTGCAACCGGCCTCGGCCTAGCGGCCGGCACGCTCGCTGCGCCCGCTATCGCTCAGGGCGCCAAGATCAAGCTGGGCTATGTCAGCCCGCAATCAGGTCCTCTGGCCGCGTTCTCTGAGGCCGACAAGTTTATTCTCGACAATTTCGCCGCATCTGAGGCCGGTGCGAATTTTGAAGTCATCGTCAAAGACAGCCAGTCGAACCCGAACCGAGCAGCAGACGTGGCGGGCGAGCTTATCGTGGACGATGAGATCGACCTGATGCTGGTTGCCTCGACTCCCGAAACGACCAACCCGGTTGCCTCCACCTGTGAGGCCGAGGAAGTACCGTGTATTTCCACTGTTGCCCCGTGGCAGCCGTGGTTCATCGGCCAGCAGGGCAACCCCGGCGATCCAGCCAGTTGGGAGCCGTTCTACTACGCCTATCACTTTTTCTGGGGTCTTGAGGACGTTATCTCAGTCTTTACGGCGATGTGGGGCCAGTTGGAGACCAACAAGCAGGTCGGTGCATTGTTCCCGAATGACGGCGATGGCAATGCCTGGGGCGATCCGAATGTAGGATTCCCGCCAGTATTGTCAGAACTGGGCTATTCACTGACAGATCCCGGACGGTACCAGAACCTGACCGACGATTTCTCGGCCCAGATCAACGCGTTCCGCCAGGCGAATGTTGAAATTGTAACCGGCGTTCCCATCCCGCCTGACTTCACCACCTTCTGGAGCCAGGCCAAGCAGCAAGGCTTCACCCCTAAGGCGGCGAGCATCGGCAAGGCGATCCTGTTCCCGCAGGCCGTCGAAGCTTTGGGCAACGCAGGCAACAACCTGAGTTCCGAGGTGTGGTGGTCGCCCACGCATCCGTTCTCGTCGTCGCTGACCGGCGCAAGTTCAGCTGAATTGGCGCAGGGTTACATGGCCGCCACTAGCCGCCAGTGGACCCAGCCTATCGGATTTGTACACGCGTTATTCGAAATGGCTGCGAACGTCATGGGACGTGTTGATGACGCAGGTGATGGCGATGCCGTAGCCGAGGCTATAGCTGCCACGCAGTTGGATTCCATTGTTGGCCGGATCGCCTTTGATGGGGCTGGTCTGCCTCCCTTCGCCGCTCAGAATGTCGCGAAAACGCCTTTGGTCGGGGGGCAATGGAGGCTGCTCGATAATGGCAGCTATGACCTCGTGATCGTCGACAACTCTTCGGCTCCCGAAATCCCGACCGCGGGTGTGATGGAAGAAATCTCCTGATCGCAATGCAACCAACGCCCCGGACCCTGTCCGGGGCAGGAAGACCGGTATGACCATTCTTTCGCTCAAAAACGTCTCAAAAAGCTTCGGTGCGCTCACCGTCACTGACGATGTCAGTTTTGATGTCGAGCAGGGGCAGGCCCTTGGGATCATTGGTCCGAATGGGGCGGGTAAGTCGACGCTGTTCAATCTGATAACGGGCAATCTGACCTCTGATGCTGGATCAATCCATTTCGACGGGGCTGACGTGACGCGTGTGCCGCCCATGCAGCGTTGCTTGTCGGGTATTGGGCGCTCGTTCCAGATCCCTCAGCCGTTTGATCATCTGACGGTGTTCGAAAACCTGCTGGTGGCTGCGACGCATGGGCAGAGCAAATCCGAACACGAGGTTGAACAGGACTGCGCCCGCATTCTAGAGCAAACGGAACTGTTGGATGTGGCCAATGACACGGCCGGTGGATTGCGGCTGTTGCAACGCAAGCGATTGGAGTTGGCCCGCGCGATGGCAACCAATCCAAAGCTGTTGCTGCTGGACGAAATCGCCGGAGGCCTGACGGACGCGGAATGCACCGCGCTGATCAACACGATCAAGGGGCTGCACAGCAGCGGTGTGACGATCATCTGGATCGAACATGTCCTGCATGCGCTCACCTCAGTCGTTGAACGGCTGCTGGTTCTGGATTTCGGCAAGGTCATCGGTCTGGGTGACCCGGATGAGATCATGAACAGCCGAGAAGTCAAAGAAATCTATCTGGGGATCGAAGTCTGATGAGCCTGTTAGAGACCCACGCGCTGACCGCCCATTATGGCGATTTCCAAGCCCTGTTCGGCGTGGATATCCATCTGGACCAAGGCGAAACCGTCGCCATCATCGGGGCAAACGGGGCTGGGAAATCGACCCTCATGCGCTCGATCTCGGGTGTTCTGACCAACGGGTCTGATCAGGTGCGCTTTGACGGGCAACCCATCGGCGATCTGCCCGCAGATGAGATCATGGCGCGCGGGGTGGCAATGGTGCCTGAAGGGCGTCGCCTGTTTCCTTCCCTAAGCGTCGAGGAAAACTTGCTGATCGGCACCTATGGCCGAAAGGTTTCGGGTCATTGGTCTTTGCAAACAATCTACGACCTGTTCCCGATCCTGAAACAGCGCCGCCACCACCCGGGCACAGCCCTGTCTGGCGGGCAACAGCAGATGGTGGCCATTGGCCGCGCCCTGATGAGCAATCCGCGCGTTCTGTTGTGCGATGAGATCAGCCTGGGTCTGGCTCCCGTGGTCATCAAGGACATCTACGACGCAGTCCCTCGCATTCAAGAGGCCGGAGCCAGCCTGATCGTGGTGGAGCAGGACATTGGCCAGGCGATGAAAGTCGCGGACCGCGTCTACTGCATGATGGAGGGTCGCGTCACGCTGGAAGGTACCTCAGACACGCTCAGCCGCGAGGCCATACACGACGCCTATTTCGGAGGAGCCGCCGCATGATCTGGATCGACACCATCATTCAGGGCGTTCTTTTAGGCGGTCTCTATGCGCTGTTCGCGGCAGGCCTGAGCCTTGTTTTCGGGATCATGCGTTTGGTCAATCTGGCCCATGGCGATCTCATCGTCTTTGCGGCCTATCTGATCCTTCTGCTGGTCTCGTTGCTTGGGCTCTCTCCGTTTTTGGCGGCAATCATTGCCGCACCGATCATGTTTGGGGTGGGTTGGGCTTTGCAGAGACATGTGCTGAACCGCGTGCTGGGGCCTGATATCCTGCCGCCTTTGCTTGTGACATTCGGTCTGTCGGTCGTCTTGCAGAATGCTCTGCTCGAAGGGTTCTCAGCCGATAGCCAACGTTTGCCTGCGGGTGAGATTGCAACGGCTTCCGTTCAGATGGGCGGGCTGAACCTCGGCGTTCTGCCGTTGCTGACCTTTGCCTCGGCGATCCTTGTGATCGTCGGGCTGAACCAGCTTTTCTACCGCACGGAGCTGGGCCGGGCGTTCCGCGCGACCTCGGATGATGCGGTGACAGCGGGTCTAATGGGTATCCGGCCAGAACGTATCTTCGCCACTGCGACCGCGATCGCAATGCTCGTGGTGACTTTGGCGGCGCTTTATCTGGGAATGCGGGCAAACTTTGACCCCAATATCGGCCCAGCGCGCCTAATCTACGCCTTTGAGGCCGTGATTATTGGTGGCCTCGGCAGCCTGTGGGGCACTCTGATCGGAGGCATCATCATCGGCGTCGCGCAGACTGTCGGCGCAGCAATCAACCCCGAATGGCAAATCCTGGCTGGCCACCTGGCGTTTCTCATCGTGCTTCTGATCAAACCCAGAGGCCTGTTTCCAAGGGCGGTGGACTGATGGCTGATACTTCAATGTACCGCGTCCAAACGCAGACCCGCGCGTCCTACAGCGCCGGAGCCTTCTGTATCGCTCTGATCATCCTGTTCATCCTGCTGCCGACATTTGCCAGCCGAGGGTTGATCCAGGACCTGTTCTTCATCTTCACCATGCTTGTACTGGCGCAGTTCTGGAACCTGCTGGCAGGGTATGGCGGGCTTGTGTCCGTCGGCCAGCAAGCGTTCGTTGGCATGGGGGCATACGCCATGTTCGGAGGTGTCATCCTGTGGGGTATGGACCCGGTTCCGGCGATCCTGCTGGGCGGCGTTGCGGCCCTGATTGTTGCCATACCCACAGCCTTCTTCGCCTTCCGCCTGCAAGGGGCTTATTTCGCCATCGGCACATGGGTCATCGCCGAGGTCATGCGCCTGCTGGTGGCGCAATGGAAAGTGCTCGGCGGTGGCACCGGAACCTCTCTGCCGCGCACGGCTACGCGTGAGATGTGGGCGACTGAATGGATTCAGACCACGTTTGACGTTCGCGGTGCGGCAGCACGGGATATCCTGACGTACTGGCTGGCCTTGGCGCTGGTGATCGCAACAATCGCAGGTATCTACTGGCTGCTCAGAACAAAACGTGGGCTGGCACTGGCTGCTGTCCGAGACAACGTTGAAGCCGCGAAATCCGTCGGTGTCGATGCGGTGCGGATGAAGTGGCTGGTTTATCTTGTCTCAGCCGCAGGAACCGGGCTGACAGGTGCGCTGATCTACGTTCAGAAGCTGCGGATTTCGCCTGATGCCGCGTTCTCGGTCACCGACTGGACGGCTTATGTGATCTTCATCGTCGTGATCGGAGGCATCGGCACCATCGAAGGCCCGATCCTGGGCGTGCTGATCTTCTTCATCCTGCAAAGCCTGCTGGCCGATTACGGCTCCTGGTATCTCATGGTGCTCGGGCTGATCGGCATCGCCGTCATGCTCTTCGCACCGCGCGGCATCTGGGGGCTGATCTCTGAGAAAACCGGACTTCAAATATTCCCCGTGCGCCGTCGTCTGGTGATTGGCGCGCAGTTGAACAAGGAGGATTGATCCATGAAAACACTCGCATTGACGGTCGCAGTCACAGCTTTGGGAACTGGCGCATTTGCTGGCAGTTCACTGCCGGGAATGACAGGTACAGACCACGTGGGGTTTACAGTCCCGAGCGTCGATGAGGCCGTTACCTTCTTTCAGGACGTGATCGGCTGCAATGTGTTCTACCCGTTGGGGCCGTTCTCGGGCGGCGACAGCACATGGATGGCAGACCATCTGAACGTGGACGCCAAAGCCGAGATTCCGACGATGCGGCTGGTGCGCTGTGGCAATGGCGCCAATTTCGAGATCTTCGAATACACCGCACCCGATCAGGATACGAAACTGCCGCGCAACTCGGATATCGGCGGGCATCACATCGCGTTTTATACCACCGACATGGACGGTGCCGTCAGCTATTTGCAGGACAAAGGTATTGAGGTCCTGGGCAACCCGACAACCATGACCGACGGGCCAAGCGCTGGCGAGACCTGGGTCTATTTCCTCGCCCCCTGGGGCATGCAGCTGGAACTGGTCAGCTACCCGGACGGCAAAGCTTATGAGGCCGAGTATGACGGCCGCCTCTGGGACCCACGGTCCTGAGTAATTCGAACAACAAGGGAGAGAGCTTATGGCCACCATCACAACGGATGTTCTGATCATCGGGACCGGTCCGGCGGGGTCTGCAACGGCGGCTTTGCTGTCGAGCTATGGCGTCGAGAACATGGTCATCAACCGCTATCGCTGGCTGGCCAATACACCGCGCGCGCATATCACCAATCAGCGGACCATGGAGGTGTTGCGCGACCTTGGTCACGAGGTCGAAGCCGAAGCCTATATGCATGCCGCGCATCAGGATCTGATGGGTGAAAACGTGTTCTGCGAAAGCCTCGCCGGTGAGGAGATCGGGCGGATGAAAAGCTGGGGCAATCATCCTCTGTCCAAGGCCGAGCACTTGCTGTCCAGCCCGACGATGATGAACGATCTGCCGCAGACATTCATGGAACCGATCCTGTTTGGCACCGCTTGTCGCCGTGGGACTCAGGCGCGGATGAGCACCGAATACTTGCGGCATGAGCAAGACGCAGATGGTGTGACAACGACGTGTTTGGATCGTTTGTCGGGCGAAGAAATCACGATCCGATCCAAATACCTGGTCGGCGCGGATGGGGGCAATTCTCTGGTTGCCGAACATGCCGGTCTGCCTTTCGAAGGTGAGATGGGCGTCGGCGGATCGATGAACATCCTGTTCCGCGCAGATCTCAGTAAATACGTCGCGCATCGGCCATCGGTCCTCTATTGGGTGATGCAACCGGGTGCGAATGTCGGTGGAATTGGCATGGGTCTGGTCCGCATGGTCCGCCCCTGGAACGAATGGCTCATCGTTTGGGGCTACGACATCAACCAACCCGCCCCCGAGGTGGACGAGGCCATGGCCACTCAGGTTGCACGGCAATTGGTTGGCGACCCCGAGCTTGAGATCGAACTGATCAGCGCCAACACCTGGACCGTAAACAACATGTACGCGACCCATATGCAAAAGGACCGTGTTTTCATAATGGGTGACGCGGCACACCGGCACCCACCGTCCAACGGGCTAGGGTCGAACACCTCAATACAGGACAGCTTCAACCTCGCCTGGAAACTGGCCGCAGTCCTGAAAGGCCATGCCGGAGAGAACCTGCTGGACAGCTACAGCGAAGAACGTGCGCCCGTGGCAAAGCAGATCGTCACACGGGCCAACCAATCCATCGGAGAATTCGGTCCCATCTTTGAATCGCTCGGAATGGCCGAAGGCGTCGATCCAGAGGTCATGCAAAGCAATCTAGAGGCTCGCACAGGATCAACGCCTGAAGCTGCAGCACAAAGGCAGGCCATTCGCGAGGCGATTGCTTTCAAGAAATATGAGTTTGATGCGCATGGCGTAGAAATGAACCAACGCTACGACTCCTGTGCGATTGAAACGGATGGTCAACCCGATCCCGGTTTTGATCAGGATGCGGAGCTGCACTACCAGCCGACGACTTGGCCCGGCGCGCGTATTCCACATGTCTGGGTGTTTGATCATGACACCGGTAACAAGCATTCAACTCTGGATCTGTGCGGTCGCGGAGAATTCACCGTGCTGACCGGGATTGGTGGAGAGGCTTGGGTAACGGCGGCCGAGACCGTCTCGAAAGAACTCGGCATGCCCATTCGCTGTCACGTCATCGGCCCGCGCCAGACTTATGTCGACCACACCGGGGATTGGGCGCGCGCGTCGGAGATTTCGGATACGGGCTGTTTGTTGGTCCGTCCTGATCAACACGTGGCGTGGCGCTCAGCCGATATGGCTGCTGACGCCGAAGCCGAACTGCGTCGCGCGCTGACCACAGTCCTTTCGCGATGAGCCAATCTGGAGCAAACTTACACAAGTCAGGAGGCCAAAATGGACTCGCATGAGATGGGATACTTTACCGAGGAAAACTCGGCCGAGGTCGTCACGGCACGCAATAAAAACGCAGAAAGCGAACGGCTGAAGCATGTGATGGAGGTCATCACCAGAAAACTCCACGAAGCCGTGAAGGAAATCGAACCAACGCAGCAGGAATGGTTCGAGGCAATCATGTTCCTGACCAAGGTTGGGCATATGTGCGATGACTGGCGGCAAGAATACATTCTTCTGTCCGATGTTCTGGGCGTTTCGATGCTGGTGGATGCGGTGAACTCACGTCGCCCCACCGGGGCCTCCGAGAACACGGTGCTGGGTCCCTTCCACGTAGGCGGTGCTCCGGAATATGAGATGGGGCACAACATTTGTCTCGACCAAAAGGGCGAGGACATGGTGGTGCGGGGTCGTGTCACCGATGTGGAAGGCAACCCGTTGGAAGGCGTCAAGATTGATGTCTGGCAAGCCAATGATGACGGGTTTTACGACGTACAGCAGAAAGGCATTCAGCCTGATTTCAACCTGCGCGGCGTCTTCACGACCGGTGCTGACGGAGCCTATTGGTTCCGTGCGGTGCGGCCAAAGAACTATCCGATCCCGGATGATGGGCCGGTGGGCGATCTGTTGAAGCGTCTTGGTCGACACCCCTACCGACCAGCGCACCTGCACTACATCGTTTCAAAAGACGGCTACGACGACCTGACCACGCATATTTTCGATCCCGACGACCAATATATCAATTCGGACGCGGTTTTTGGGGTCAAAGAAAGCCTGATCGCCGAATTCAACCGGGTCGATGATCCGACGCGATCTGCGGAAGTCGGTTTTGAAGGTCCCTATTGGGATGTTGAATTCAACTTTGTCCTCGCACCAAAAGAGGCCTAAAATGTCCCAACCTTGCATCATCTGTGTTGCCATAACCGGGTCCTTGCCAACCAAGGCCAACAACCCGGCTGTGCCCATAACAGTCGAAGAACAAATCGAAAGCACACAGGCCGCTTTTGAGGCAGGGGCATCCATCTGCCATGCCCATGTTCGAAATGATGACGAAACGCCTTCAAGCGACCCCGACAAGTTCGCAAGGCTGAAAGAGGGGCTTGAGAAACACTGCCCTGGCATGATCATCCAGTTTTCGACTGGAGGGCGATCGGGGGCTGGCAAGACCCGCGGCGGCATGCTGCCTCTGCGACCGGATATGGCCTCGTTGTCGGTCGGGTCGAACAACTTTCCCACGCGCGTCTACGAAAATCCACCCGATCTTGTCGACTGGCTGGCGGCTGAGATGGTGACCTATGACGTCAAGCCAGAGATCGAAGCCTTCGATCTGAGCCACATCCTGAAGGCGGCCGAGATGCACAAGAAAGGACAAATTAAAGACACGCCTTATGTGCAATTTGTCATGGGTGTCAAAAACGCAATGCCTGCGGATCGGGACGTATTCGATTTCTACGTGAAGACCGTTGACCGACTGTTTCCGGGTGCGCCGTGGTGCGCTGCAGGTATTGGTGCCCAGCAGGAGGTTCTGAACCACTGGGCAATTTCCTCCGGTGGCCATGCACGGACGGGTTTGGAAGACAACGTGCGCCTGGATCGCAATACGCTGGCACCATCAAACGCGGCGCTTGTAACGCGGACTGCAGAGATCTGTGCGCACTACAACCGCCCGGTTGCGACCACCAACCAGGCGCGTGAAATACTCGGGCTTTAAACCGGAACTAGCTGTCCAATGCAGCCGCCACACGTTCCGGCGTAAACGGCATGTGGCGCAGGCGCTTGCCTTGCGCGGCGTAGAACGCGTTTGCGACGGCCGCGGGCACCATCGGAGTGCCAACCTCGCCTACACCAACTGGCGGCGCATCGACCTCTGCGATGTAGATCTCGATTTCCGGCATCTGCGCCGCGCGTGTGATCTCGTAGTCCCAGAAGTTGCTCTGCACCACTTCGCCGTTTTCGATGTCGATCTTTTCGGAAAGAGCCATCGAGATTCCGAACACGATGCCACCTTCGATCTGATTGAGCGCGTTGTCCGGCGTGACAATCAGGCCCGCATCTATCGCGGCCCAGAAGTTGGTGATCTGGATCTCTCCACTGTCCGCGTCGACTTCAACTTCCGCCACACCTGCGGCCATGGACGAGCTGTAGCCAGCAAAAGAAAGCCCTAGGTTTCGATCGCCCCGATTTTGCCAATCAGATATCTCGGCCACCTTCTCAAGCAGGTGCCGCCCACGCGGGTTTTCTGATACAAGGTCTAACCGGAAATCCAATGGATCCCGCCCGGCCTGTTCTGCCAATTCATCCATAAAACATTCTGCCGCAAAGGCCGTATAGGACGCGCCAATACCGCGATAGGGGGCAAGGCGGGCGTGCCGGTCCATAATGAGGTGATCGGCGCGGAAATCCTTGATCCCATAGAACTTGCTCTCGGCACCCCGCATTGAGATCACATCGTTCGGGTTCACCGCATCCCAACGTACGGGATTGAAAAATCCGATCACGGTTGGTGTGGCGACCTTGTGATACCACCCGTCCAGTTTTCCGTCCGCTGTCAGCCCGGCCTCAAGCTTTTGGGCCGCAGCGGGGCGGAAAGTCCCCTGCTTCACGTCGTCTTCACGCGGCCAGATCACTTTGACAGGGCGTCCAACGGCCTTTGAGCACAGCACCGCATCGCGCACATAGTTTTGCATCAGGGCTGTGCGTCGACCAAAGCCTCCGCCCATCGTCATCATGTTCAGTCGAACGTTTTCGACGGGGATACCCAGCACCTCGGACACGGTGCGCGCAGTCCATGACTGCGTTTGCGTGCCTGCCCAAACCTCGGCACCTTGCCCGTCCGCATCGACATCAGCGACAGCCGCCATCGGCTCAATCTGAGCGTGGTAGGCATAGTCCGACAAATAAAGCTGCGAAAACTGACGGTCAGCGTTGCCAATAGCTGCAGCGGCGTCGCCTTTTTCAGCCCAGGTTGCCCCCGACGCGTCCGGGGCGCTGACAGCGGCGGCGTATTCGGCAAGAGTCTCTTCGCTGTTTGAGGTCCGGAAGGGTGAGGTTGTGGACCATTCGACCTCAAGCAAACCCCGTGCGCCCAAGGCAGACCACAGGCTTTCCGCGACGACGGCGACGCCGTCGGGTACAGTCACGATACCCATGACGCCCGGTACCTCGCGTGCGGCGTCGTCGTTGATGGAAAGCGGAATTTCGTCTTCGACTGGTGCGCGCAGAACAGCTGCATAGGCCATATTGGGCACTTCCACATCAATGGCATATTCAGCCTGACCTGTACTTTTGGCCGGAACATCGCGACGCGGTAGGTCTTGCCCGATGATCCGAAACGCGGATGGGTCTTTCAGCGGCACGGTCTCAGCGTCTGGTACCGTAACATCCCTTGAACCAAGCGCCGCCAATTCACCATACCCGGCCTGTTGGCCATCGGGACCCAAAACAACACTTGGTTCGGTCCTAAGGCTGGCTTTGTCCACAGCCCATTCACGTGCTGCGATTTGCAGCAAAACGTCGCGCGCCTGCGCACCCGCCTTGCGCATCGGGTCAAAATAGAACTGCGTTCCTGTGCTGCCGGCCGTATACAAAACACCGCCAAACAGCTGATTTCCAAAGCGTCGATCATCAGCGTTTAGCTGTTCGATCTCAACGTCATCCCATTCCGCATCAAGTTCTTCAGCAAGGATTTGTGGCAACGTAGAGTAACTGCTTTGCCCCATTTCGGTCGAAGGAAAGACAACGCGGATGCTTCTATCCGCTCGGATCGTCAACCAGTGATTGACATCCAGAGTGCCAACAGCTGCCTCAGCCCGGACTGATGAGATCCCTCCCGCACCGATGAAAAATGTCAGTCCAGCAGCGCCTTGTAGAAACCCACGGCGGTTCATGGCCATAGTCATCTCAAACCTCCTTGGCTGCGCGTTCGATGGCTTTGAAAATGCGGTTGTAGGTTCCGCAGCGACAGAGGTTCGCGCTCATCTCATCGACGATTTCTTCGCGTGTCGGGGATGGATTGTCCGCCAGAAGTGCCGCCGCGCGCATGATCTGACCCGACTGGCAATAGCCGCATTGTGCGACCTGCTCTTCGATCCAGGCCCTCTGAACAGGATGCGAGCCGTCTTCGGACAATCCTTCGATCGTCGTGACTTGCGCATCCTCCACATCGCTGACCGACATCTGGCACGCAAAGCTCGCCACACCATCCACATGAACCGTGCAGGCCCCACACATGGCAGCACCGCACCCGTATTTCGTACCTTTGAGTTTGAGCGTATCTCGAAGGACCAGCAGCAACATTTCGTCAGGGGGGTTATCAACCTCTACGGGTCGGCCGTTCAATTCGAATTTGATCATTTGGAACAGTCCTTGTGATGCCTGATGTTGAGGGGATCTTGTGGGGTGGATTTCGTCATGGCCTGACCATGGAGTGGTCTTGCTCGGCGCCGGTGACTGGGTGGACCATGGGCGTGACACGAACTTTCATTCCTGGTCGCAAGGTTAGGTCGGGGTTTTCCAGATCTGCCCACACGCGAATTTCGCCGCTGTTTTCATCGAACCAAACCGCCGATCCGGTGAGCCGAATTGCATCCGGCAGAACCTGACCGATCTCCGTTTCAACACGAAACCGGCCGGAATTTGATAGCTCCTCTGAGCGTGTGTTGCCCGTGTTCAACCCCGAAACCCATTGGGGATAGGGAATCTCGAAAACAACGCGCAAGCGGTTCAGATTTACGAGTTGAAACAGAGGCGGGTCGCCCGAATTGAACTCGACCAGCGAACCCGGTCCAACACGCGGGTCTTCAACATGTCCTGAGATCGGCGCACGTATGAGCGTGTCCTCGTAGTTGGTTTGTGCGATCTCCAACTCGGTTTCCGCCAAGGCCCTTTCGGCCTCAGCCAAAGCCAGATTGGTTTCGGCGGCCAAAAGTGCAACTTCTGTTGCCGCTCCTCGCGTTGAGAGCTGGGCTGCGCGGTCCAATCTATCTCGGGCTTGAAGCAACAGAGCCTCGGCTTTGACTAACTCTGCATTCGCGGCATTGACCGCCAGTTTTTCCAGATCGTTTCTTAGCCGCAGCAATGGCGTGCCCGCTTCGACATAGTCACCTTGCTCAACCAGCACTTCTTCGACGATGCCCTCCGCCCGGCTATAGACGTCCGACCGTTCGACTGCTTCGATACGGCCCTCAAAACCTGCGTCACCAGCAGATGCCTGCTCAGGTGCATGGGCCCAGAACAACGCCACAAGAACTGTGGCCGAAAGAACGGGCCATTGAGTGACCAAAGTCGATAGCATCACAAACACTCTCATCATGGTGCGATCAGATGGCGAACGACGGGTCCGCTTTCGCGGGTGTCGAAGGCTGCGACGGTCCGTTGAAGGTCCTGATCCTGGTGTGACACACGCTCATGCTGGGCCAGATGTTCTTCCCAGGAAGAAACCATGAACGCTTCGACCCATAGCTCAGGCTCTTCTGCACTTTGGAAAACGCGCCAGTCATAGGCTCCGTCGCGCCAGCGCTCGCCTGACCAGTCCTGAATGGCGGACAGAAACGCAGCTTCGTCCTCGGGTCGAATGCGATACTCGACTTCGACCATGACTGGACCGCGGGATGCCAAGCCGTCTTCTTCAAGGGCAACCTCTGGTGCGGGCCAGTGCATAGAGGGCGTTAGGTCTAGATCTTCGCCCTGACCAAGCTGAAACTTGCGCGTCAGGATCAAGCCGACGATCAGGCCGCCTGCTGCGATCAGCAAGGTGGTCGACACAGATGTTGCCGTGGCCACCTGACCCCAGAATGCTGATCCAAACGCCATTGAGCCGAAGAAGACCATTAGATTCACAGACAATCCTCGGGCCCTGACCCAGTTGGGCAGCGCGGTCTGCGCCGACACATTGAACGTGGTGAGAACGGCAATCCAGCTAAAGCCACCCAACAATGCGGCGATATAGGCCAGAGGAGGGGTTGTCGCCGTTGCAAGAATTGCCATGGCAACGGCAGTGCCGATGGTGCCGCCTGCAGCTGTCGTGCTTGCATCAAGCTTCGCTCGGAACTGCGGAAGTGTCAAAGCACCCGCGACAGCCCCGGCACCGATCAAAGTCAGCAACAAACCATACAGCGTCGCCCCGCCCCCTTCGATCGTCCGGACGACCAGCGGCAGCAGCGCCCAATAGGCAGAGGCAAAGATGAAGAAGGCAAAGGATCGGATCAACGTGGCCTTGAGCGGGCCGTTATGTGCGACGTGCCGCATGCCGGTCATCATCGCGTTGAAAACAGGCTGAGATGTCTTCGATACACTGCCGTCATGCTTCCACAATAACAGAGCGCCAATGATCACGAGATAGCTGACTGCATTGACCGCAAAAGGCGCCGCCAAGCTGACCGATGCAATCAAAACGCCCGCCAAGGCAGGGCCGATCGCGCGGCTGATGTTGATGCCCATTGAATTCAGTGCGATGGCGGGCTGCAACGCGTCGCGCGGCACCAGAGTCGGCACGATCGCTTGCCAGGCCGGAGCCATGAAGGCGGTGCCAGTTCCGATGGCCAATGTGAAGAGGATCAGGAGCGTCGGTGTTACCAGTTCAAGCTGAACCAGCACGGTTAGCACCGACACCAGTACCAGAAGCACCACGTTCACTGTGATCAACAGCTTACGTTTGTCCAACCGGTCCGCCAGCGTACCGGCGTATAAAGCGAAGATGAACACAGGTAAGGTTGTTGCCGCCTGCACCAATGAGACGACTGCCGGGGATGAATTGAGCGTCGTCATCAGCCACCCCGCGCCCACATCATGCATCCAAGTGCCAACGTTAGAGATCAGGGTCGCGACCCAAAGAAGCGCAAACGCCCGATGTTTGAACGGGGCCCAAGCCGAGTTTGATGCCGCAGGTACAGGTTTTGCGATGCTACCACTGGATGACATCTGCCAACTCCTCGCGGTTTTTTTCGGCGTAGGACCGCACAAACGGGCAAAGAGGCACAATGCGGAGACCCTTGTCGCGCGCGTCCGCCACAAGCTGCGCGGCCAAGGTCCGAGCCAAGCCGCGACCACGCAACTCTTCCGGGACAAACGTGTGGTCGGCGATAACGAGGCTAGGCGTGACTTTTGACAGCGTCAGTTCCGCCTCGCTCACGAACCCGGAAACTGAGGCACCGTACCGTGCTTTTGTATCGCTTTCGCTGTATGTGATTTTTAGCTTTTGGTCGTCCAACATTGGAAATCTCCTGAGGTCTTGCCGCTATTCAGCGGCAAGGCTGCCTTGGCTTTGCGTCGAAGCGCCGGGAGCGCCGAAAATTGGAATGGGTGACCAATCGGGAAGCTCCGGCAGAGGGGCAGGCGCATGCGCCGCAAATCGAGCCTTGGCATGCACGATCTTGCCGCCCGTCAGCGTCAGGTCGGCCTCGATTTCGGTGATCTCATCCTCGGCGATCGAGAAATAATCCCGGTCGAGCACGGCGATATCCGCCCATTGCCCCGCCTTGATCTGACCTTTCTTGCCCGCTTCCCGGCTGAACCAAGCCCCGGCGGCGGTCCAGTGACGCAGCGCGTCATGCCGATCCAAACGGTTCGCCGCACGCCAGATGATGTCTCCGCCACGACCCTTGCCAGAAACGGCCCAGTGAATGGCCAACCACGGATTATACGAGGACACTCGCGTCGCATCCGTGCCGGCAGCTAGAGGCACACCCGAGGCCATCATCTTCTTGACCGGCATGACCTCGCGCAGGGCGTCTACACCATAGCGATCACGATAGGCTGTGGTCTGAAAAGCGATGCGGTTTTGATAGCTGATACCGCCGCCAAGCCGGGCAACCCACTCCATTGTGGATTCTGAGATCGTCTCGCCGTGATCGAAAATCCAATTCAGCTCTTCCAACCCTTTGTCGCGTCCGACCTCTTCAATAAGGCTCAGCAACCGGTGGGCGCTTTCCTCGTAGGTACAATGGAAACGGATCGGCCAGCGGTTTTCGAACAAAAACTCGAGTACTGGCCTGAGGTCCCCTTCCATCCGCTTGGGCAGATCGGGGCGCGGGTAGCTGAAATCTTCGAAATCATAGGCCGATGCGACCAGCATCTCGCCCGCGCCCACGCATTTCAGGTAGTCGTTGCCTTCGTCTGGTTTGACGATGTCATTCCAGCGTTTGAAGTCGTCCAGCTCAAACATCGGACGCTGCGCAAAAAGCTGATAGCCGATGCGCACGGTTTGCTCGCCGCGTTTGTTCAACTCGGTGATGACGCCGTAATCATCTGGATAGTTCAGGAACCCACCCGCGCAATCCAAAGCCGAGGTCAATCCAAGACCATTCAACGCCTTGAAATAGTGCTTGGTCGAGGTGACCTGCTGTTCGAAATCCAGCTTGGGGGCCATATCCAGAAGGGCGTAAAGCGGTTGCGCGTTGGGGCGCGCCATCGCGAGACCAGTCGGGTTGCCCTGATTGTCCCTCTCCAGACGCCCTGAGACAAAGGGCTCGTAGAAGTGTTTGTCGATGCCGATTGCACGCAGGGCGGCTTTGTTCAGCCACGCCCGATCATAGAGGTGCAACACGTAGACAGGCACATCCGGCGCGACGGCATTGATCTCATCAATCGTGGGCAACCGCTTTTCGGCGAATTGATCAATGGACCAACCACCAACCACGCGGATCCACTGCCCGGCAGGAGTACGCTCTGCTTGCGCCTTCAGCATACGCAGACCGTCGGCAAGCGATGGGACGTGGTCCCAGCGCAGTTCCATGGCGAAGTTGTTGCCTTGTCGGATGATGTGCGTATGGCTGTCGATTAGACCGGGAATTACACGCTGGCCGCCCAGATCAATGGTTTCGGTTTCGGGGTCTGCAAGCCCGAGCATGTCCTTGTCAGTTCCAACGGCGGTGATCTGATCCCCTGAAATTGCCACGGCTGTTGCTTCGGGCCTGTCGGGATCCATTGTCGTGATCTTGCCGTTGAAGAGTATCTTGTCTGGGGCGGCCATGGTGCAGATCCTTTGGCAAAACGTTAGGTGCCTGTGCCCACCGGAGGGGCACAGATTGAGAGAGGTTTGGAAATTCTCCCGCTCGGTTTCATGGGGAGGGATGAGGGGACCGAGCGGGCGCGGCGCGGCAGACTACTCTGCGGCGACTTTACCGGCGGACACCGCTTCCAGCGTAGGGCCAGCGTGGCGGCTGCGCGATGGCGCCTTGTGAACCATCGTGTAAGCGTAATCGACGCCCATGCCGTAAGCACCAGAGTGTTCACGAACCAAGTCCATGACAGCATCGTACGTGTCGCGGCGCGCCCAATCCCGCTGCCATTCCAGAAGAACCTGCTGCCAGGTCACAGGGACAACTCCGGCCTGAACCATCCGGTCCATCGCGTATTTGTGGGCATCAACCGACGTACCGCCCGACGCGTCAGCAACCATGTAAATTTCGTAGTCCGTGTCGGCCATGCAGCTCAGCGCAAAGGTGATATTACAGACTTCGGTCCAAAGACCCGAGACAACGATTTTCTTGCGACCTTCCGCAGCTCCTCGTGCCAGTGCATCCCGGACTTTCTGATCGTCCCAGGAGTTCATGGAAGTACGTTCCAGCAAAGGCGCCTGAGGATTAACGTCCAAGAGTTCGGGATAGGTATGCCCCGAAAAACTGTCCGTTTCGACTGTGGTGATGATAGTGGGCACGTCAAAGATCTTGGCGGCTTTGGCCAAGGCAACGGTGTTGTTCTTCAGCGTCTGACGATCAATCGACTGCACGCCGAACGCCATCTGCGGCTGATGATCGATGAAGATGATCTGGCTGTTCTCAGGTGTAAGGACTTCAAGTTTGGACATTTTTCATTCCTTTGTTGAGGTTAGATGGGGCTAAAGGGTTTTGGGTTTGGTTGGTTGGCTCGTCTCTTCCGCCTGCGTTACGGCGAAAGACTTAAGATGCAGGGCCTGTGACACAGCGTCGGAATGACCCCGGATCCATTGCACCGCAGCTTCTCCGGCGAGCATGCCCAAGAGGCCCAAAAGCGCGATGATTGGTGGGGCGGGACTGCGGACTGCGATCAGGCCATAGATGACCCCAATCCCGAGGCCCGCTGCGAGCGATATGAGATATGGTTGCCAAGTCACGTCCGGTCTCCTTGCAATTCTGGTTCGATTGAAATGACACTAGGGCCTTCTGAGCGAGCGACCCCGACATGGGTTCGGTGCTGACACCAACGGCATGAGGCTGCATGGCACCCATACAGCCATCCGTTTTGCGTGCGTCCCCGCGGTGCTTTTTCGTGGATCTTGATCATTTCACTCAGTTCCAAGTTCTGTTGTTCATAGATGTGGGGTGTAGTTTGAACTCGACAAAGCAGAAGTTCTGCGGGTATGCATTAGTTAGGCTAAACTGTTTTCTGTATTGCCATGCCGCTGTCCCGATTGCCTTCCTTGCTAAGTTTGCGCGCGTTTGAGGCCGCGGCGCGGCGCGGCTCGATCAAGGAAGCGGCTTATGAGCTTTCGGTTACACCGGGTGCGGTTAGCCAACAAATCAAGGCGCTGGAGGCCGACCTTGGGGTGGCTTTGTTTTTGCGAAAGACTCGCGCGATCCATCTGACACCCGAAGGGCAGCGCTTGCAGCCAACGATCAGCGAAGCGTTCTTGCAGATCCGTCAGGTGGTCGATGAGGTCCGACCCAAGAAGACGCCCAAACTGCGCATCAGTTCCAGCAACGCGCTGATCAGCAAGTGGCTTTTGCCCAGGCTGCACAAGTTCACCAAGGACCACCCCGACGTGCAGGTCCACATTGAATCCGAAAACCCTTTGGACCACAAAACTCACGCGACCGCCGATATCGAAATTCGATACAGCAGTGAACCGCCTAACGACCGATACACGGAGTTGCTTCACCGCGAGTTGATGCTGGTGGTCGCCAGCCCTGGTGTGCTCGATACATTCGACATAAAGTCCCCTGACGACATCAAGGCCGCGCAGGTTCTGTACGATACAACGCCGATGCTGGACGGGTCGGTTCCCAGTTGGGTTCTTTGGAGCCAACACGCCGGGCTTCCGAATGGAGTTGATCCTTCGAAAGCCATGCGGTTTGAAAGGCCTCCGGGTGGCCAGATTGTGGACGCTGCGATCGCAGGTGCGGGTGTCGCGCTCTGCGGGTCGCTGCTGGTCTATTCCGCGCTTTCGGACGGACGGCTTGTTTGTCCGTTCGGTCCGGTGGTGGAAACCGGGTTCAGCTATTTCATATGTTGCCACCCGGGCCGGGAACGTGAAGAGCATATCCATGAGTTCATGTCCTGGGCGCGCAAAGAAGCCGCTGTCTTGTCTACGTTGAATGCACTGCGTGAACCTTCACCCGGTGCTGACATTACCGTTGAAGTGGGCGGCTAGAGCCGTCAGTTCAGAGTTTCGCAGCTCGTGTCCGCCTTCATGGACGTCCGAAGTGACCTCGGCACCATGATCAGAGAGCCAACTGATAAAGCGTTCCGTCATTGGCCATGGCGTGATTGGATCGCGTCGTCCGGCGGTCACTAGAACTTTCCGCCCCACCAGCTGAGGATGTGCGTTCGGCTCCCACGTGACCATCGGATGCAAAAGGCCGACCCGCTCAAACAGATCCGGGCGTTTGAGAAAGACCGCCGCCAGGATGTTTGCCCCGTTCGAATAGCCGAAGCCATAGACCGGATGACCGGGATGAGACGCGCGATGGGCTTCGATGAACGCAATCATCTTGTCCGTCGCACGGGCAAGGTCTTCCATGTCGTATACGCCCTCGGCCGTGCGGCGGAAGAACCGCGCGGCCCCCATTTCAGAGACATCGCCGCGCGGTGATACGATCCCGGCGCCAGCGACAAGATTGCCGGCCAGTTCAACAAGCTGATGCTCATCCCCTCCGGTGCCATGAAGGGCAAAGACCAGCGGACGGGCGGGTTGCGGCGCATGCACAAGCGCCTGATAGAGATCTTTGGACATTTCAACCTCTGAAATCATGATGCAAGTGGGGGCAGGAGACTCTCGATCTTGCTGCGATGTAGCTCGTAGCGGGTAGGCAGCTTGAGCGCCTCACCCAGATGGGCCGTGTCTTCGTCGCGGTCAAAACCGGGCTCGTTTGTGGCGATTTCGAACAGCACACCACCCGGCGTGCGGAAATAGATCGCCCAGAAATAGTCTCGGTCGATAACCGGCGTGACCTGATAGCCTGTATCCAGCAAAGCCTGCCGAACGCGCAGTTGCGCGGCACGGTCCTCGACGGCAAAAGCGATGTGATGAACGGACCCAGCGCCCTGACCAGCGGTCGGGGTGTCTGACGGCAGCTGCTGCAGATCAATCGTGTCCGCGGCGTTGCCCCCTTCGATCACATAGCGAGTGACGTCACCTTCGGTTTCGGCCTGCTGGTATCCCATGAAGGTCAGCAGTTCACCCGTCGCATCGACATCCTTCAGTGCGAACCGAGCGCCTCGGAACCCAAGAATCGCGGCCTCATCGGGAACACCGCCCTGAGTCCAGGCTGTCCGGCCTCGCGCATCAGACTCGACCAATGCAAAGCTATCGCCATCGGGGCCGTCAAAAGACAGACGCTTTTCTCCGAAGAGCGTGCCATCGGCCAGCCCAGTCACGCCCTCAGATGCAAGACGTTGTTTCCAGAATTCGACACCGCCTGTAGGGACGGCAAACTCTGTCACACCGACCTCTCCGGCACCCCTGCGTCCCTTTGGCATCTGACCAAAAGGAAAATAGGTCATGACCGAACCTGGTGTTCCAACCTCGTCCCCGAAATAGAGGTGATACACCTCAGGCGCATCGAAATTGACCGTCTTTTTCACCCGGCGCATGCCAAGCGTGTTGGTGAAAAAAGCGTTGTTGGTGCTGGCGTCCGCAGCCATCGATGTGACGTGGTGCAGCCCTTTGATATCTTTGATCATGTTCCGCTCCTGGGAGAGTGTTCAACTTGCATCAAAGATGGCGCGTCTATTATTGAAGTAAATAGACAATTATGTTGCTTTATTATTGTCAAAAACGGAATTATGGAGCTGACATGATTGAGCTTAAGCCCATCCGCGTCCTGCGCGCCGTATCAGACTTGAAAAGCTTTTCACTGGCAGCGCGAGAACTCAACATTGCGCCTGCGTCGGTGACACGCATCGTTGCACAGCTTGAAAAGGATTTCGGCACCCAACTGCTGCTTCGCACGACACGGAAAGTTTCACTGACCAGCGCAGGCGCAACCGTTCTTGCGCGATATCGACCGCTTCTGGAAGGGTTTGACGAGGTCACGCGCAGTCTTCAACGGGCCAATCAACCCGACAAAGGCCACCTTCGCTTGACCGCACCTGTTTCACTCGGCGTTGCCTTGTTGCCGCAAGTGATTTCAGGGTTTCGGCTGGCTTTTCCAAACATCTCTGTCGAAATCAATTTCACCGACACGCTGCTCGATGTGATCGAAGAAAACTGCGACCTTGCTGTGCGCGTCTCTGGCCCACCGACGGACAAATCGACGATTTGGCGCAAACTGTGCGAGGTCCCTCGGCACATGATAGCTGCGCCGTCGTTGTTTGAGAGAATGCCCAATGCTGATCATCCGCGCGATCTGAACCCAGATTTTTTGATGTCTTATGATGCACAAGGCCGCCCCGAAACATGGGATTTCTCTGGTGCAGGAGGTGACGTTTCGATTCAAGCAGGCAGTAAAGTAATCTCGAACAATGGAGACTTCCTCCTCGCTCTCGCGATCGCAGGAGAAGGCGTATGTGTTCTGCCGGACTTCATTACCGACAAGGGATTGGCAAACGGAGATGTCCTGCAGGTCATGCCAAACTGGCCGGTCACTTCCTTGTGGCTAACCCTGTACTACCCACCCTACGAACAACTGCCTCCGATCGTTGGAACGTTTGCCGAGTACTTTGAATCGTTTGTGCAAGACCACCCGAACCTGGAAACAAGAGTGTAGTGCGACGTCAGCCGCAAATTTGATCCAGGGCTGCTTGCTGGTGACCCAATCCCTTGATCCGGGCCGTTGGGATGCAGAAACCGTTCCTGTTTCTTTCTTGCGATACGTTGCGGACAAGGTCAGCCGAGCGGAGCCCTTGCGTAGCGCAAGCGCAGCAGGCCGAGTGGCACGGTTGAGATTTGAGTAAAGGGCTGGCACAAAAAGCGATCGTGAAGCGGTGGCTTGCAACGATCTTTGACGGCGGTCGCTAAGGCCTGACCTGCGTTCCTTTAATTCGGATAACGCTCCCTAAACCACCCGCACACACGCCAACCAGGATTGCAATCACGAGCTCAAGAGCTTCGATTTGCGCAAATTGAAAGCCTGCAAAGACCAGTGTTTCGAACACGCCGACAAGCCCGCCCAGCGCCGCGCCCAACCAAATTTGTCTGGTCATCATTCCCAGCGCCAGCCCAAGAATGCCGGGCAGGCTGAGGATGTTTCCACCGATTGTCCCAAGTATATCTAGCATCTCTACCCCCTTCTTAATCAGCGCTGACTGATGCGATGAGCTTGAGGTCGGTTTTCCCGAGCAGCGCGCGCTGTTTGACTTATTGACTGCGCTGAATGGCGGCAAGTCCCCCCCGGTTATCGACAGTGATGACCTTCTTGAAGACCCCAAGCACGTCACCGCAGCGTTCTGTGCTTCTGTCGGTATCCCCTTCATCGAAGACGCGCTGACCTGGGAAGCTGGTGGAGACCCATCCGAGCATAGCTGGTGGGACGGTGGATCTTTCCATGCTAATTTAGCCCAGTCTACCGGTCTGCAACCCCAGAAACGCAAGTATGTCGAAGTGGCTGACGCCCCTGAACGCGTGCGCCGTGTGCACCGCCGGATGAAGCCTCACTATGATCATATGTACAAGCACCGCATCCGCGTGTCGAAAACTGTCTGAGAAAAATGCAAAATAGAACAAACAGGTCGAAACAGCGGTGGCTCGACGCCCTGCCAGGGGAGCGCACTGTGGCCCGCTTCCAGGACACTATGTGTGGTATGCCTCGACGGAAAAAACTACAGGTTGAGCTCAATGAAATTCTGCCTGACGGCGGCTGGCGAGGCAGATGCTAATCCCCAGTATAATCCGACCTTGGAACGGGACACCATTGCAAGCCAAGTGGTCTTGGCTTCAGTAGGTGGCCGCGTCACCAATCCGAGCAAAGGCCGTACCGCTTTTTGGGAGGATGTACTAACGAAATTGCTCCTTCATCACTTGGTGCAATTGGACCATTCTTAACCAGTAGGTATAATTCGAAAAAATGACCGCAACGGATACTAACGCGCGTTTCGAGCGGATTGTAACTGATGGGCTATGCATCGGGTGCGGGCTTTGTGCTTCGCTCCTTGGTCCTGAAAAGTGAGCATAATCAAGGATGAAAATGGTGAGCTAAGGCCCAACATTCAGTCTATGTCAGACAAGGCTGATGTTGATCTCGTTTGTGCCCGATCAAGCAATGCCGCATTTCCTGTCCGACAACGGGATTGACCGGAACCAAGTTTCCTCTCTGCGCTACCGCGGGCGTGGTTGCCCGGGACCCATCACGATTGAAACTATGGATGGGACGCGGCGGGATTTTCACTAGCTCGATTATTGTGGGGGAAGACGAAAGTTGCTGATCGCCGCCGTTTCGCTGCAAGATCTGTCCGAAGGGCATCAGTGAAGGTGCCGAAATCGCGGCGGCAGACACTTGGCCGGACGGTACTCCGGACCGAGAGGACTCTGCCACAGACCCGGGCGCCAATTCGATCACGACACGTAGGCGGCGTGGGGCCGAGTTGCTGGAGGCTGCGACTGCCGCCGGATTTTTTGAGGATGGCGGGCCGGTCGATATTGAATTCATGAACAACACCTAACCCCACCAGACTGCTAAAAAGCGGAATATGCGCGCCCGCTTCGATGGGTTGCATCGTGCCGGGCGCTTGGTTCCAGAAACTTTTGGACTTCGTCTGGAGGCGCTGTATCGTGAACACTCGGCAATTCGGAACCGGGAACAAGAAGAGGGAGCATTTGCACGCGCTAAAGAATAACGAACTCTACGCCTGAAGGGCCGGCAAGCGCCCAGGGCACAACCAACTAGGGAGACTACAATGAAAATGAAACTACTCGCGGCCAGCGCTGCGGTCGCGCTTGGTGTTGCCGGTTCGGCGCAGGCAGATTGCGGCGAAATTTCAATTACCGAGATGGACTGGGGCTCTGCAATTATCGTAACGCAGGTCAGCAAGTTCCTGCTGGAACAGGGTTATGGCTGTTCCGTGACGATTGTTCCATCGGCGACGACGCCCGCGCTGGCATCGGTTGCGGAAACCGGTGAGCCGGACATTCTGACCGAGCTGTGGACCAACGGTGCCCCGGCCTATCCTGGCTTGATCGAAAGCGGAGCAATCATCGAACGCGCTAAGGTGCTGTCGGATGGCGGGGTCGAGGCCTGGTGGATTCCCACTTATCTTGCCGAGGCGCATCCAGAGCTTACAACAATGGAAGGCATTTTGGCCAATCCGGATTTGGTGGGCGGCCGGTTCCATAATTGCCCGGTAGGCTGGACCTGTCAGCGGGTCAGCTCGAACATGGCAAAGGCGGCTGGTCTTGCGGATGCGGGGATCGAGGATTTCATCCACGGCTCGGGCGAGACGCTGGCGGCCTCTATCGCCTCGGCCTATGACTCCAAAGAGCCGTGGTTCGGCTATTACTGGGCGCCGACCTCAATCCTTGGCCGCTACCCGATGGTGCAGGTTGATGTAGGCCCGCATGTGCCGGAAGCGCACGAGTGTAACAGCCAGGAAGAATGCGCCGAACCAGTGCTGGGGGCCTTCCCTTCGAGCGACGTGACCACGGTTGTTACCAACACTTTTGCGGAGTCGCATCCTGAAGAGACGGCGCTTATGGAAAACGTCCAGTTCACAAACGAAGTCATGAACGGTCTGTTGGCTTGGCAGGAAGAGAACAACGCCTCAGGCGAAGAGGCTGCGGTGTATTTCCTGACCAACTTCCAGGACACATGGAGTGAATGGCTGAACGATGACGCTCGCGGGAAACTGTCGGCGCTACTGAAATAACAAAAAATTCGCAAAAAGGCCCGGGCGTCCCAATTCGTCGCCCGGGTTGGCAGGGAAAGGGATTACATGGCTTTTTATGACCGCATGTTCGATGCGTTGGGACTTCGGGAATGGTGTGACGCATCAGGCAGCGGCGCCAATCTGTCAATGGCGGACCTGTTGGCACAGACCAACGCGACAAATGGCGAGAACGGCCCGGCCTTTCCTTTCCCCTCGCTGGATGCACTGAACGAGGCCTGCCCGAGAATCCCGCAATCGCGGGATTTTGTCTCGGCGGTCGAGGACGGGTTCCTAGCGATCAAGGACGCGCTGAAATTCGTGCTGGATCCGCTGACGCAGCCGCTATCGTGGATGCTAGAGTGGGCGCTGATTGCAGTGGATGCGGTGCCGTGGTGGATCATGCTGCCAGCGCTGTTCGTATTAACCTGGTATGTGTCGCGCTCGGCCATCGTGACCGGGTTCGTGATCTTTGTCTTCTGTTTCCTGGGCCTGATCGACCATCTGGAGCCCGCAATGCAGACGCTCTCCATTGTGCTGGTCTGTACCGGGCTCTGTATCCTTTTAGGTGTGCCCATAGGGATCGCCATGGCGAAATCCGACAGTTTCCAACGCATGATCCTGCCGGTGCTAGACCTTTTGCAGACGCTGCCGACTTTCGTTTATCTGATCCCGCTGATCTTCTTGTTCAGCGTCACCGAGCCGAAGCTATATGGCATCGCCATTATCGTTTATGCAATCGTGCCGGTGATCCGACTGACCGATCTGGGCATCCGGCTGGTTGACAAAGATGTGGTCGAAGCGGCCAATGCTTTTGGCATGTCGCCGAAACAGAAACTGTGGGGAGTCGAGCTGCCGCTGGCTCTGCCCAACATCATGGCAGGTGTCAACCAGACCATCATGATGAGCCTTGCAATGGTTGTGATCGCCTCGCTGGTTTCTGCGCCCGGATTGGGTGTTCTAGTGCTGCGCGGCATCCGAAATCTGGAATTGGGCGTTGGTTTGATCGCCGGTCTGGGCATTGTGCTGCTTGCCATTGTGCTCGACCGCGTATCCAAAGCAGCCTTGGCGCGCGTCTCTGCCGCGCAGAAACACTAAGAAGGGGCGAGATATGAACGCTGAACCAAAAATCTCGATCCGCAACCTCTACAAAATCTTCGGCGCGCATCCCGAGCGCGCGATGGAACATGTGCGGCAAGGCATGGGCAAGACTGACTTGCTTGAAAAAGAGGCCCACGTGCTTGGCCTGCAAGACATCAATGTCGACATGCAGGCGGGTGAGATCACGGTGATAATGGGTCTTTCAGGGTCAGGTAAGTCGACGCTGATCCGGCACCTGAACCGGTTGATTGAACCCACGGCCGGAGAGGTGCGGGTCAATGGCAAGAACGTGTTGGAGTATGACACTCTGAAGCTGCGCGACATGCGGCTGAACACGATGTCGATGGTGTTCCAGAAGTTTGCACTGCTGCCACACAAGACCGTGGCCGAGAACGCGGGCATGGCTCTGGCGGTGCGTGGAAACAGCAAAGACGAGATCGTTGCAGCTGGCAGGAAATGGCTCGCCCGAGTGGGTCTTGCGGGCTACGAGGGTCATTTTCCGCACCAATTGTCCGGAGGCATGCAGCAGCGGGTGGGCATCGCCCGAGCGCTGGCCTCGGATTCCGAGATCATGCTGATGGACGAGGCGTTCTCTGCGCTCGATCCACTGATCCGCACCGACATGCAAGACTTGCTGCTTGAGTTGCAAAAGGATCTACACAAGACGATCACATTCATCACCCACGACCTGGACGAGGCGCTCAAACTGGCCGACCACCTAGTGATCCTCAAGGATGGCTACGTGGTGCAACAGGGTGAGCCGCAAAATATCTTGCTGAGCCCGAACGACCCTTACATCGAGGACTTCGTCAGCGACATCAACCGCGCCCGCGTGCTGCGCGTGCGTTCAGTGATGGACAAGGACGGCACCTATGAGGGCGAGTTTGATGGGGATGTGGATGTTAATGACAATCTCGAACACCTGATCTCGATCTCGGGCGGAGACACCTACAGGACCTACCGGGTCATGAGCGGCAGTGAACAGGTCGGCGTTCTCAACATGAAAGACCTCGTCAAGGCCCTCGTGCCAGCTCATGTCGAACAAAGGACCGTAATGTAATCGCGGTCTACTACAAAGCCATTGGCGTTCCAAAAGGCCTTCTCTTCTTAAGCGATTGCTACTGCTCTTTGTGCAGGAAATTAGGTCATAAATGCTTCGCGAATAGCTAAGAAAGGCTATTTTGCAACCGCAGCGAATGGCGGGTTCGGTAAAGCTGCACTGCGGCGAGCCTGACACGACGAATGGCATGTGTGGATGGCTCCTGCATAGCAAGTCCTTTTTGACCTGATTTGTGCATTTGTCAGAAGCAGTCATGTGTCCGGCCTTTTTGCGCGGTTTTGACCGCTGGCCCTGATGGGTTCCGCAAACCAAGTT
>NZ_JAGHRB010000008.1 GCF_017743995.1 Ruegeria sp. R13_0
GACCCTCGATCGTGCCGACCTCGGCCCCGTCGGCCTCAACCGCCAGCATGTTGCACGACTTCACGGCCTCGCCGTTTACATGCACCACACAGGCCCCGCATTGCGCCGTATCACAGCCAACATGCGTTCCCGTCAAAGACAAATGATCCCGCAAAAAACCAGACAATAACGTCCGACCCTCAACATCACCGCTCACAGACAGACCATTCACAGTCAGCGATATATTCATCACATTTTCCTCCCTTAAATCCGTAGCTCAACCGCCCAATACGCGCTTGAGCCAGCCTTTCTTTTCGGTTGCCTCTTCCGCTTGATGTTCGGGTTCAGCTGCCGCTTCGTCGGCGGGGGCCTCTGGCTCGACCTCGACCGCGCTTTGGAAATTCTGAAAGAACTGATCCGCCATTTTCTTGGCGAACCCGTCCACGACACGACCGCCCAGTTGGGCCAGCTTGCCGCCCACGCGCGCGTCCACGTTGTAGGTCAGCAAGGTGCCTTCGGGGACGTCGGACAGCGTGACATCTGCTGCGCCCTTGGCAAAACCGGCAGCGCCGCCCTTGCCTTCGCCGGACAGTTTCAGGCTTTCGCCGGACACCATGTCGGACAGGGTCACTTTCCCTTTGAACGTGGCTTTGACGGGGCCGACTTTCTGTACCACGGTGGCGTCGAATCCGTCTTCGGCGGTGCCGGTCATCTCCTGGCAGCCGGGGACGCATTCGCGCAGAACATCTGCCGACAGCAGGGCATCCCAAACCTCGGACCGGGACGCGGCTATTGTGCGGCTGTCATGTAACTCCATGTCACTCCTCCAGAGTTTTTTCCAACCTAGGGCGTCGGGGCCGCAAAGCATATGCGACCTTGGGCGTAGTCAGCGCAGTTCCGGAGGGGTGTGCGTCAGCCCGTAATCCGCGAAGATTTTGGCGATGCGGCCATCCTGAAGCGCCGCATAGATCGCGTCATCGACCGCATAGCTGAGGCCGCGATAGGCAAAATGCACGGCCACGCCGCTGGTCCAGGTGCTGACGGCAAAGCCGGGCAGCGGAGGGGTGTGGATATCCAGATCGGGGGTCAGCCCGGCCTCTAGCTGGGCGCGCGGGCCCATTGCGGCCATCGTTTCGCCTGCGGCCAAAGCCTCCATCGCCTGATCTGCGGTTGGGAACCGGCTGACATTCTGCGACAGTTGCCCACCGGGAAAAGATGAAAGGTAGAAATCGGCAATCGAATCGTTTTCGACCGCGACGGTGTCAAAGCGGAAATAGGCCGGAACCGGAGGGTCTTCGGGATAGGCATCGCGGCGAAAGGCGATGGCGATTTCTTCGTCATGATACTGGCCGGTGAACACCACCTGTTCGACGCGGCAGGCGAATTCGCTGTCATAGGGAATGTGCAGCATGACATTGGCCACGCGCCCGTTGATCAGCGGGCCTTTCCAGATCCAGTTGCGCAGATCGGCCTCAAGGTTTTCTCCCGCTGCGACCAGATTGAACCGAGGCTCGACCCCCAGATCCTGCGCGATCAGCTTGCCGATTTCGATGTCCACGCCCTGAATCTTGCCGTCTTTCTCAAAGGACCAGGGCGCGAAATCTTCGTAGGCTGCGAACTCGATATAGCCCCGCTCGACAATGGTATCGAGGTCCGCGCCCACGATATCACGGCTGGCATTCTGGGGTTTGGGTTGGGGCACATGGTCTTCACACCTGGCCAGAGCCGACCCGGCGGACAGGGCGGCGACCAACAGGGAGAGAATGAAATGGCGTCCGATCATGTGCCCCAGTCTGCCGTTCTATTGCGCGGCAGACAATCCGATAGTCAGCTGCTCTGCCGCTTGTGCGAAATCCGGGGTCTCGCCCGAGATCAGCACGGCGGCCCGCAGGGCTACCGAGTCGGCAACAGGCGCGCCCGAGCCTGTTTCGATTGTGCCTGCGATCTCGGTCAGTTCGGATTGCAGGGCAGCAGTGTCCCCATCCGCGCCCTCGGCCATAGCGACCAGCTCGTCGCGGATTTCCTTCAACCGGTCCGAGTGATCGTCCAGCGCGCCGTCATCGGGGCGGGTTTCGATATAGGTGCGGATGGCCCAAGCTGCTTTTTGGCCCAGCAGATCGCCAAAGGCGGGCATTTTGGTGATACCGTTTTGGGTATAGCCCTCGCGGAAGCGTTCGATATACCACTCATCGCCGTATTCTTCGGCCTCGAGGTAGCGCAAGTCCGGGGCCAGGCCGCCCGATACGACGCCCAGACCGTGGCAGCGCGCGCAGTTCTGGTTATAGCCGGAATCGCCGATTTCGATTGCAGCCTGCCAGACCTCTTCGCCCTGATCGCGATAGGGGTTTTCGATCAGCCATTCCTCGCTCACGTCGGGCAGGGCATCCGTATTTACCGGCTGGGGCGCGACATCTCCATGTGCCAGCGCCATTCCCGCTGTCACCGTTGCCGCAAGCGCCGCGCTGTAAAAACCAAGACGCATCTCATCCTCCTATTGATGCTTTCCCCGGTCATAACGCAGGCCAAATCATCGCGACATTCGACCTTGGTTGCAGATGGGTCAAATCTGCGACTAAGGTCGAATGGCTTTCCCGTTTTCGTCCGGCTTTTACTTTAAGGGCCGGGGAGGAGGCGCAGACATGTTCAGATTATCTTTTGTTCTTGCAGGTTTGGCGCTGGCATCTGGCGCTGCGCAGGCCGAGGTCGCGATTTCAGTGACCTACCTGCAGCAAGAGGTCGAGCGCCCTCCGGTGCTGTCCAACCTTGATCCGATTCCCGAAGATCTGGGCATGGCGGGGGCCGAGCTGGGCCTGGCCGACAACCTGACAACGGCCAAGTTTCTGGGGCACAAATACGATCTGACGGTGACCACGGTGCCCGAGGGCGCGGACTGGGCGCAAGCCGCTCGGCAGGCTTTGGCTAATAGTCCCTTCGTCATTCTGGACGCACCTGTGCAAGCGCAGCTTGAGGTCGCCGATCTGCCCGAAGCGGCGGGTGCAGTGCTGTTTAACGCCTCGGCCCCCGATTTATCGCTGCGCGAGGCCGAGTGCCGCGCCAACCTGCTGCACACCTTGCCATCGGACGTGATGCGCACAGACGCTCTGGCGCAATTCCTGGTCAAACGCCGGTGGGACGAAATCGTGCTGATCGCGGGCGAGCATCCGGGGGATCAGGCTTTTGCCGAGGCGCTGAAACGGTCTCTGCAAAAATTCCGTTTGGAGCTGCAAGCGGAAAAGACATGGGTGTTCGACGCCGATCTGCGACGCAACGCAGCGCAAGAGGTGCCACTGTTTACGCAGGAGTTCGGCGACTATGACGTGCTGCTTATCGCCGATGAGCTGGACGATTTCGGCCGCTACATCCCCTTCAACACATGGGAGCCGCGCCCCGTTGCCGGGTCCGAAGGGTTGCAGCCCGTCACTTGGTCGCGCGTGGTTGAACAATGGGGCGCTGTGCAGATGCAGAACCGTTTTGCCGATCAGGCGGGGCGGGCGATGCGTCCCAAGGACTATGCCGCGTGGGCGGCTTACCGGGCCTTGGGCGAGGCGGTGACGCGCACCCAATCCGACGATCCGGCGGTTCTGCGCGACTATATCCTGTCGGACGATTTCGAACTGGCGGGCTTCAAAGGCCGCGCGATGAATTTCCGGGCCTGGAACGGCCAGTTGCGGCAACCCATCCCTCTGGTCACGGATCGCGCCGTGGTGGCGATGGCCCCGCTTGAGGGGTTTCTGCATCAACGTACCGAACTGGACACGCTTGGCATTGATGAAGCCGAAAGCCAGTGTCAGGCATTCAAGGAGTAACAGTGATGAGACTAGCAGCACTTCTGGCAGCGACCGCGCTCTGCGCTCCGGCCACTGCGGATGAAATCTGGATCAGCAATGAAAAGGACGACACGCTCAGCGTGATCGACATCGAAACGCTTGAGGTGATCCGCACGATCGAGACCGGAGAACGCCCGCGTGGGATCACGTTCTCCAAGGATTACTCGGTTCTCTATATCTGCGCGTCCGACAGTGACTCGGTGCAGGTGATGGACCCGGAAACGGGCGAGATTCTCCATGACCTGCCCTCGGGCGAGGACCCTGAGCAGTTTGTGCTGCACCCCAATGACAAGCATCTCTACATCGCCAACGAAGACGACGCGATCACCACGGTGGTGGATACGGAATCGCGCACGGTGATCGCTCAGATCGACGTGGGGATCGAACCCGAAGGGATGGCGGTTTCCCCCGATGGCAAGATTGCCATCACCACGTCTGAGACCACCAACATGGCCCATTGGATCGACACCGAGACGCAAGAGCTGTTCGCCAATACTCTGGTCGATTCCCGCCCGCGCCATGCCGAGTTCCTGAAGGACGGGACCGAGCTGTGGGTCAGCTCAGAAATCGGCGGTACGATCACCGTGTTCGACGTGGAAACCCAGACCGAAAAGGCCAAGATCGAGTTTGAGGTCGAAGGCGTTCACCCCGACCGGGTGCAGCCCGTGGGCTTTGAGTTGTCCAACGGGGATGAGACCGCCTTTGTCGCGCTGGGGCCGTCGAACCATGTGGCGGCCGTGAATGCCGAAACCTATGAGGTTGAGGATTACATCCTCGTAGGCCGACGCGTCTGGCATATGGATTTCAACGCCGACAAGTCGCTTTTGTTCACCACCAACGGCGTGTCTGGCGATGTGACCGTGATCGATGTGGCCAAGCGCGAACCGATCAAGACGATCAAGGTTGGGCGTTTCCCCTGGGGCGCGGCCTTCCGTCCGACCAACTGATAATACTTGAGGAGACAGAAAGATGAATCGACTGGTACGCGTGATTGCGATGCTTGCGTTGGCCTTGCCAACAGCAGCCTTGGCTGACGACGATGATGACGACGATGGCTTTGGTCTGGCGGGGCTGCTGTCGGCCAAGAACAAAGAAGACTTGCCGCCGATTACGCTCTCTGCCGGTGTGCCACTGGCCGAGGCCCCATGGGAGCTGAAATCCGGCACCTACTATGAGTTCGAAATTCAGGGCGACGGCAGTCAGGAACTGGCTCTGGTCGGGCCGGAGTTCTTCCGCGCGATCTGGGTCGATGAGATCGTGGTCGAAGGGTTGGAAATCCGGCCTCTGGGCGTCGATTCCGTTGAATTCGATGAGGCGGGCGAGATGGAAATAGGCTTTGTCGCGATCAAGCCGGGCAGCTACTATCTGAAAGTGCCGGGCAGCACCGGCGAAACGCAGCGGCTGGAGATTACCATTAAGTGACAGGGCTTTCGGTCCGCAATGTCAGCTACGCCTATGGCGACAAACGCGCCCTTGATGACGTGAGCTTTCACGTCCCGCAGGGCGCGTTTTGCGCGTTGCTGGGGCCCAATGGCGCAGGGAAATCGACGCTGTTTTCCCTGCTGACCCGCTTGTTCACCACCGCGCAGGGGGTGATTGAGGTGGCGGGGTTCGATATCTCGCAACAACCCCGTCAGGCCTTGGCGCAGATCGGGGTCGTGTTTCAGCAGCCGACGCTGGATCTGGACCTGACGGTTCATCGCAACCTCAGCTATTTCGCCGCCTTGCATGGCCTGTCAGGTCGCACAGCCGAGAGCCGCATCGCCGCCGCGCTGGAGCGTCTGGATATGGCCGAACGCGCAAGCGAACGCACCCGCGATCTGAATGGTGGCCACCGCAGACGGCTGGAGATCGCGCGTTGCCTGATCCATGCGCCCTCGGTCCTGTTGCTGGACGAACCGACGGTGGGGCTGGACGCAGCAGCCCGCAGCGCTATCACCCAACATGTGCATGATCTGTCAGCACAGGATGGGCTGACCGTGTTGTGGGCCACCCATCTGACCGATGAGATCACCCCCGACGATCAGCTTGCCATTCTGCATCGGGGGAAAATGCTGACACAAGGGACCTGCCGCGACATCAAGGGTGACCAGCCCCTGCAACAAGTTTTCCTGTCGATGACCGGAGCCGCCACATGAGTGGCGCGCTGATCGCCCTGCGCGCGATCCTGATCCGCGAGGCGCTGCGCTTTGCCCGCCAGCGCAGCCGGTTCATCGCAGCTTTGGTACGCCCGCTGGTCTGGCTGATCGTCTTTGCCGCCGGGTTCCGCGCGGCATTGGGCCTGTCGATCACGCCGCCCTATCAGACCTATATCACCTATGAGATCTACATCGTTCCGGGCCTGTGCGGCATGATCATGCTGTTCAATGGCATGCAAAGCTCTCTTAGCCTTGTCTACGACCGCGAGATGGGGTCGATGCGGTTGCTGCTGACCAGCCCTCTGCCGCGATGGTGGCTGTTGTTCTGCCGCCTGCTGGCCAGCACCACGATCTCGATCCTGCAGGTCTATACCTTTCTGGCGGTAGCCGCGATCTACGGGATTGATATGCCCTGGTACGGGTATCTGTGCGTCTTTCCCGCGCTGATCGTTGCCGGGCTGATGCTCGGGGCGCTGGGTTTGGCTTTGTCCTCGGCCATCAAACAGCTTGAGAATTTTGCGGGGGTGATGAATTTTGTCATCTTCCCGATGTTCTTCTTGTCCTCGGCGCTCTACCCGCTGTGGAAGATGGCCGAAAGCTCGGCCCTGTTGCGCGATATCTGCGCGCTCAACCCCTTTACCTATGCGGTCGAGCTGATCCGATTTGCGCTCTATGGTCAGTTCAACGGCTCGGCCCTTGGCTGGACCATCCTCGCCGGACTGGCCTTTCTGGGCCTCGCGCTGTGGGGCTATGACCCGGCCCGCGGGATCAAACGCCCCGGTCGCTAAGCCGTCTACGACCATGGCAGAGGTGAAATGCGCCCCCCGATGCGCTAGTATGCCTTTCAAACGGAGGGTTCTTTCATGATCCGTATCGCAATTGCACTACTGTTTCTGGGCACAGCCGCCTCGGCTCAGACGGTCGAGGATGAATACGGCACGCTCAATCCGCAGGACACGGGATTTGGCCGCGTCATGAGCAATATTGACAATGGCGTCACCGATATGACGACCTGCGCGACCGGCTACTACATCACCAAATCCGGCCGGCATGAGATGGCGCGCAAGCTGTTCGAAAACTGCGCCAATGCCGGGTATACAGGCGCGATGACATGGATGGGGCAGTTGGACAATAACGGGCTGGGTGGAGACTACGATCCCGATGCCGCCGCCGCATGGGACAAACGCGCCGCTGATCTGGGCGATCCGGTGGGCAAGTTCAACTACGGCCTAAACCTGCTGCGCGGCCACGGGGTGGCGCAAGACCCCGAACTGGGCCGCGCCTATGTGGATGAAGCCGCAAGCGACGGCCTGAAGATCGCCAAACGTCTGCAAGAGTCTGGCTATGATCCGAACGAGGTCACCCCGGACGCGGATGAGTGGAAATACGCGCCCTTGTTCTGAAAAAAACCTGATTTTCTGCGTTTTCTACGACCAAAGGATGAGGCCGCGCGCCTGAATTCTTGATTTGCGTCAAGCCTGGGCCCCCGGGTGCGGGCCTATACTCCGACAAACATTCGGAGGATCAAATGAAACACATCGTCTTGTCCCTTGGCCTTGCTGCCAGTGCTGTTTCAGTCGCACCTGCATATGCCCAATCCACCTTTGACCGCGTCAAGGTCGAGGCGGGGGAAACACTTTTCCTATCGGAGTGCCGCCGCTGTCACGCGCCGGGCGCGACCGACCCCAGCTATGGCCCTCCGCTGGACGGTGTCGTCGGGCGCAGGGCGGGCACGGTCGACGGCTATGAGTATTCCGAGGCTCTGGCCGGATCAGGCATCGTCTGGACACCCGCCGCTTTGCGCGCATGGATGGAAGACAATGACGGATTCATGCCCGGCACAAAAATGCGTCATGTCGGGATCGAGGACCGGACGGTGCAGGACTTCATTCTGGCCTATCTGAGCAGCATCTCAGACCAGTGATTAGTCGATCACGATCTGCGGTAGCCAGTGACTGTCGGGATCGGCCTCATGGATGTCTGCCTCGGATACGGGCCGGAGATCTCCGTCTTCAGGTGGGGCCGATAGGAGGCCCATATCCATTTCGTGCAACTGTCCGATCAGGCGGTCACCGTCGCGCTGCAGGCGGTAGTAGACCCCGTTCCACATATCAATGCCGTATTCGGTGGCGCCCTTGTGGATAAACAGCAGGTCGTATTCCAGATCGGTCAGATCATCGTCCGAGACCTCGCGTCGCAGAGTATAAGGGTATGGCACATGGCACCAGAGTTTGTCCGGCCCCTCAAGACAGCGAAACGGGCGCATGGACAGGAAATGGTCTGCGAAGGGGCCTGCGCTCAGGTCGATCTGATAGGCTGTGGCGTCGCCATTGGCTTCGAAAGTCACCTTTCCGATCAATAGCTTGTTGCCTTCTCCGTTGACCAGAGAAATGGCCTTTTGCCCGGACAGAGGATCGGCCAGCGTAGGCTGCGTGCAGATCAAAACCGCAGGAAAAAACCAAGTGAAAAGCCGCCGCATCATAGCCTCGCGCATCAAAAAAGATGGCTCAACCTAGTTGAAATCGCCCGTTTGCGCCCTACGACCAATGTGCAATTCCAACACCGGTGCCTGCCTGCGAATAATACTCTCGCCAACAATCCCGACGCGTCGGAGATTCGGCGTGGAGGAAAGACATAAGTCTAGGGAGGATACCGATGAACCGGTTTATCATGGCCGCCGCTGCGAGCATTGTCGCAACCGGCGCAGCCTATGCAGAAGTTACCGAAGACGATCTGGCCAATGACCAAACGATCACCACTCAGGTTGTGACCAATGGTATGGGACGGCATTTGCAGCGCTACAGCCCGCTGGACACGCTGAACAAGGACAACGTCAAGAACCTGCTTCCGGCCTGGGCCTTCAGTCTTGGCGGAGAAAAGCAGCGCGGGCAGGAAACCCAGCCGCTGATTTATGACGGGATGATGTATATCACCGGGTCCTATTCACGCCTCTATGCGATTGATCTGGAGACTGGCAAAGAGGTCTGGCAATACGATGCCCGCCTTCCCGAAGGCATTCTGCCCTGCTGTGACGTGGTCAACCGGGGTGCTGCCATCTATGGCGACAAGGTCATCTTCGGCACGCTGGACGCACGGATCGTGGCGCTGAACAAGGACACGGGCGATGTGGTCTGGCGCGACAAGATTGCCGACTACAAAGCCGGCTATTCCTATACGGCTGCCCCGCTGATTGTTGATGGTCTGGTCATCACCGGCAACTCGGGCGGTGAGTTCGGTATCGTCGGCGCGGTTCAGGCGCGGGACGTCAATACCGGCGATCTGGTTTGGGAACGCCCCGTGATCGAAGGCCATATGGGTACGCTGAATGGCGAAGAAAGCACCATGACGGGTGAGCTGAACGCAACCTGGCCCGGTGACATGTGGAAAACCGGCGGCGGCGCGACCTGGTTGGGCGGCTCTTACGACGCTGACACCGACACGCTGGTCTTTGGCGCAGGCAACCCGGCCCCCTGGAACAGCTGGTTGCGCAATGCGGGCACCCCGACCGAAGGCAACAAGGGCGACAACCTCTATGCCGCCAGCCGCATCGGGATCGACCCCAAAACCGGCGAGATCAAGTGGCATTTCCAGACCACCCCGCGCGAAGGCTGGGACTATGATGGCGTCAACGAAGTGGTCGCCTATACCGACCGCGAAGGCAACAAGCGCTTCGCGACCGCCGACCGGAACGGGTATTTCTATGTCCTGAACCGCGAGGATGGTGCTTTTGTCTCGGCCACTCCGTTTGTGAAGGACATCACCTGGGCCGATGGTATTGATGAGACCGGCCGCCCGATCTTTGTGGAAAACAACCGCCCCGGTGATCCGGCGGCTGCGGCTGATGGCAACAAGGGTGAGGTCATCTTTGCCTCGCCGTCCTTCCTGGGTGGCAAGAACTGGATGCCAATGGCCTTCTCGCAGAACACCGGCAATTTCTATGTGCCTTCGAACGAATGGGGCATGGATATCTGGAATGAGCCTATCACCTACAAGAAAGGGGCCGCCTATCTGGGCGCGGGCTTTACCATCAAGCCGAACTACGAAGATCACATCGGCTCGCTCAAGGCCATCGACCCCGATACCGGCGAGTGGAAGTGGGAATACAAGAACGACGCTCCGCTGTGGTCGGGCGTGATGACCACGGCTGGTGGTCTGGTCTTCTTCGGCACCCCCGAGGGCGAGTTCATCGCGCTCGATGACGAAACCGGTGAGAAACTGTGGTCGTTCCAGACCGGCTCCGGCATCGTCGGTCAGCCTGTGACCTGGGAACAGGATGGCGAGCAGTATGTCTCGATCATCTCCGGCTGGGGCGGCGCGGTTCCGCTGTGGGGCGGTGAAGTGGCCAAGAAGGTCAACTATCTGAACCAGGGCGGTACCCTGTGGACCTTCCGCCTGCCGAAAGAGCTGGCCTCGGCGAACTGAGGCGGGTTCTGACCCCAAAGATCGCGCGCTCGGCATCCGGGCGCGCGTTTTCTTTGGTCTACGACCTTCCGCCAGTAGGCGTTTGCCAAAGGTGTTGCTAGACTCAGAGCAAAGAGAGTTTCAATGCAAAGGCGACCTTGATGCTTGCACAACCCGCCAGACAGACCGACTTTGAGAATGTTCTGATTGTCGACGATCACCCGCTCTTCTGCGACGCCTTGTCGATGACCCTGCGCAGCGTGGCCGAGATCGGCGAAATTCACACCGCAGACCGTTTGGAAAACGCTATGGAACTTGTGTCCAAGGGGCTGAAGCCAGATGCGGTGATGCTGGACCTGAACCTGCCGGATGTGGATGGCCTGGATGGTTTGGTGCGCTTGAAATCCGCGGCGGACGCGCCTGTGATCGTTGTGTCCTCGTTGACCGACAACCGTGTGATCAGCCAAGTGATCAAGGCAGGTGCATCGGGGTATGTACCCAAGCACAGCCAGCGCGATGTGTTCCGTACCGCATTCGAGACGGTGCATGCGGGGGGAATCTTTGTCCCCGATGGCTGCGTTCTGATCGAAGATGAGGAAGAGGATGAACATAGCGATGCGGTCAACCGGCTTGCCGCGTTGACCAACCAACAGGGCCGCATTCTGCAACTGATCTGTGAGGGCAAGTTGAACAAGCAGATCGCCTATGACCTGTCGATTGCCGAAACCACGGTTAAGGCGCATGTCACTGCAATCATGCGGAAACTTGGCGTTCAAAGCCGCACTCAGGCGGTTCTGATTGCCAAGAAAGCATCCTTTGCCAGCGTATTGCAAGACTAGGGTCAGATACTCTAACCTCTCAGCAATCGTCGGGCTTTAGGGAGGAGTCGCGATGAACCAAGCATTCGGATGGGCCAGCGCCCAGTCCGTCAGGCCAGGCATCGTAAAGACGGCATTTGCGGAATGCAGCGCCGACAACGCAGTCAGGGAACTGTCCAAGTCGCTGGGGGATGACCCCATGGCGCTTGTCATTCTGTTTGTCAGCCCCAATGCCGATCCTAAGGCGGTGATCGCCGAGGCTGAACAGGAATTTGCGCCCACGATGGTAGTCGGATGCACCACCGCCGGAGAGCTTGCCGAAGGTGGCTATAACGAGGATCAGATCGTCGCGCTTGCCTTGCCGCGCTCACATTTTGAAACGCGTACCATTCTGGTACCGGATCTGGATGTTTTTAGCGCGCAAGACATCATTGCCGAAATGATCCACAACCGAACGGCAATGACGCGCAGCTTTCCCGCTTGGGAAAACGAATTCACCTTCCTGATGATCGACGGGCTGTCCACGAAAGAAGACGAACTGACATCCGAGTTGGCGATGGGGTTGGGGCCGGTACCTTTGTTTGGCGGGTCAGCCGGCGACGGGACCGAGTTCGGCCACACCTATGTTCTGCATGGATCACAGGCGCTGGAGAACGCAGCCATTTTGGTGCAAGTGCGAACCTCTTGCCCGATCAAGGTGTTCAAGACCGATCACCTTGTTCCGGCCGCGCATCGCATGGTCGTGACCAAAGCCGACCCGGTCAACCGCATCGTTCAGGAAATCAACGCGGAACCCGCAGCGCGGGAATATGCGCGCATCCTTGGCAAAGACCCCGAACAGTTGACCCCCTTTACCTTTGCGGCCCATCCAGTCGTCGTCCAGATTGGAGGTCAGCACCATGTGCGGGCCATTCAGCAGGTCGCGGGCAATGGCGATCTGGTGTTCTTTTCGGCCATTGATGAGGGGTTGGTTCTGACTCTGGCAGAACCGCGCGACATGGCGGTGCATCTGCGGGAAGAGATCGCAGCGCTGAACGAGAAGCAAAAACCCGATACGATCCTGGCCTGCGACTGTATCCTGCGGCGGCTCGAGGCGCAGGAGAAACAGAAAACGCACGAAATCTCGCGCATCCTGTCGGACAATCATGTGGTCGGGTTCTCGACCTATGGTGAGCAGTTCAACTCGATCCACGTCAATCAGACGATGACCGGGGTGGCGATCTACCCGCCCAAGGACGATTAGCGGATGATCGAGCATCTGACCGACCCGCTGGATCCGATCGAACGCCAGAATGAAAAACTGCTGAGGATCGTCGAGGCGCTAATGCGCCGGGTCGAGGAATCCACCGATGCCTCGGGTGCTGCTTATGCGCAATTCCAGCGCGCCGCCGTGTTGGAACAAGAGATACGCACCCGCACGGATGATCTAGAGCGCGCTCTGGACCTGCTGAACGCGTCCAACGCGCAATTGGCCAAGGCCAATGAGGAAACCGAGGCTGCTCGGGCCAATTTGGCGAATGCGATCGAGGCGGTGCAGGATGGCTTTGCCCTGTTTGGGCGCGATGAAAAACTGGTGCTGTGCAACAGTCGCTTCGGGTTACATATGCCCGATATCCAGGGTCGGTTGAAACCAGGTCTGCGTTTTACCGAATATGTCGAACTCGTCAGCCGCTCGAGCTCACTGCTGCTGCCGGAAGGTGTTGCGCCCGTGGACTGGGCCGAGCTTCGACTGACGCGTCATGCGGATGACCACGTGGTGTTCAATGTGGGCCTGAGCGGGAATCGCTGGATGCAGGTCTCGGAACATCGCACGAAGGATGCGGGCACAGTTATCCTGCAGACGGATGTAACAGATATCATGCGGGTCGAGCGGCTGGAGCGCGACCGCATATTGGATGACAAATCGCGCCTGATCCGCGCCACGCTGGAACATATCGACCAGGGTGTCTGCATCTTCGACAATAAGCACCGTTTAGTTGGCTGGAACAACCGGGCCAGCGAGCTGCTGGCGATCCCGGTCGGGCAATTCCAGATGGGTACGCAATTTGAAACGCTCTATGACCGGCTCGGTTCGAATATGAGTTTCCAGCCGGGCATGAGCTGGGGTGATTTGTCCGACTGGACCAAACGGCACACCTCCCGGCGTCCCTTGCGGTTTCTGCTGCATCGGGGGCGGTCGAAAATCCTGTCTGTCTTTGCGCAGGAAATGCCCGACAAGGGCTATGTGATTTCATTTACCGATGTGACGGCGGAGCGAAAATCGGCGCAGGCGCTTCAGGACGCCAAGGAATTGCTAGAGAAACGTGTTGAAGCGCGTACAGTTGAATTGGCCGACGCACTGGGCGAAGCGGAACGGGCCAATGCGTCAAAGTCCCGCTTTGTTGCCGCCGCAAGTCATGATCTGTTGCAACCTCTGTCCGCCGCCAAGCTTTATGTGGCTTCGCTGAAAAACGGGTTGGATCAGGCGGAAACGCATGATGTGGCCACAAAGGCGGAAAGTGCGCTCAACAGCGTGGAACATATCCTTGAGGCACTGCTGGACATTTCGAAACTGGATTCCGGTAGCGCGACGGTCCACCTCTCGACCGTATCGGTTGGCGATATGTTCAAGCAGATGGAGGACGCTTTCCGCCCGGTTGCGCAGGCCAAAGGATTGGAATTGCGGGTGGTGCCCACCAGTGCGCTTGTGGCCAGTGATGCCAGCTATTTGCGGCGCATCCTTCAAAACCTGCTGTCCAACGCAATCCGTTATACCGACACCGGCAAGGTTCTGGTTGGGGTGAAGCGGCGCAAAAACCGCGTGTCGATAGAGGTTCTGGATACCGGGATAGGCATCGCCGCAGATCAGCGCGATATGGTTTTTCAGGAATTCAAGCGGGTACAATCCGACGCAAGCGCCGCCGAAGGTATGGGCCTTGGTCTCACCATCGTCGAGCGCGCCTGCGGGTTGCTCAACCACCCGATTCATCTGTGCTCTGAGTTGGGAAAAGGCACGGTGTTCTCCGTCGAAATCCCTATGGTGCAGGACCAAGGGCAGTTCATTGAAGGCCGTCCCGCTGCCGCCGACAGGAAAACGGGTCAACTGGCGGACATGATCGTTCTGCTGATTGAAAATGATGCAAATCTCAGAAATGCGCTGACGCTGACGCTCGAATCCTGGGGCGTTCATGTACTGGAATGTAGCAGTGAGGATCAGGCCGTGGACCTGCTGCGCGAGATCGGTATCACACCCGATGCGATCGTCGCGGACTACCAGCTGGATAGCGGAAAAACCGGGACCGAGGCGGTGCGTCGGATCAGAGCGGAATTCAGCGATGTGCCCGCCTGCATCATCTCGGCCAACCGCTCTCCTGAAACGACGGAAGAATGCAAGGCGAACGGGTTGGAGTTAATACACAAACCCATCGACGCCAAAGAGCTTAGACACCAGTTGGTCAGCCTGATTTCGCGTTGATCCTTGCACGGGTCCGCGCGCGGACCGTAAAGCTAGATCTAGGCATTGATGTTGCTCAAGATCGACCCGCGCTGAACGAAGGGCTGTTGAGTCTCCGAATGCTGAGCCGGTTCGATTATGGGAAGTGATGCGTTGCGTGGTGTGAATTCGCGGTTGCTGAAATCGAGTATTCTGGCGCGATTCTCTTTTGGTAATTTTTGGTGAATAAAATAGCATTTAAATTAAGAACTATTGAGTGCTCCTTGGTATCTCACTAGGGTGCGCGCCATGACCCAGACAACGAAAACAATCGGCACGACCTGCTATCGCCATCTCGGCAATGAAGGGCTGGAAACCGCCCGGTTCGATGATGAAACTTTCCTGCGGGTCTCGTCCGAGGCGGTCAGCAATTTGACCTCAACCGCCTTTGCGGATGTCTCGCATCTGTTGCGCACCAGCCATCTTGCCCAGCTACGCGAGATCCTCGATGACACGGATGCCTCGGCCAACGATCACTACGTGGCGCTGGAGTTGCTGAAGAACGCGGTGATCTCTGCCGAGCGAGAATTCCCGAGTTGTCAGGACACTGGAACGGCGATCATTCACGGTAAGAAGGGCCAGAACGTTCTGGTCCAGGGCGATCTGCACGCGGCGGTCGAGCAGGGGGTCAAGGACACGTGGGAAACGCGCAACTTGCGCTTTTCGCAAATGGCCCCTCTCAGTATGTACCGCGAACTGAACACCGGCACCAACCTGCCTGCGCAGATCGACATCGAGGCCCTCAGCGGGGCGGCTCTGGAATTCCTGTTCATGGCTAAAGGGGGTGGCTCGGCCAACAAGACGTTTTTGTATCAGGAAACTCGGCGACTGCTGGAACCCGAGCGGATACTGGCGTTCTTTGATGAGAAGATACGGACCTTGGGTACTACGGCTTGCCCGCCATACCATCTGGCGATTGTCATTGGGGGGCTGTCGGCTGAACACTGTCTGAAAACGGTCAAGAAAGCCTCGGCCAAGGAATTGGATGATCTACCCACGACCGGTAGCCCCGATGGGCGTGCCTTTCGCGATCTGGAGCTTGAGGCGCAGATATTGGAGCTGACCCGCAAAATGTCGCTGGGTGCCCAGTTCGGTGGGAAATACTTCTGTCATGACGTGCGCGTCATTCGCCTGCCACGCCACGGAGGAAGCCTGCCGGTTGGCATGGGTGTCAGCTGTTCGGCGGATCGCCAGATCAAAGGGCGGATCGACCGGGATGGGATCTGGGTCGAGCAGTTGGAGCATGATCCGGCTCGGTTCCTGCCCGCGCAGGATGTCGCGGCGCAATCCGCGACTCGGATTAACTTGGACCAGCCGATGGATGATATCTGTGCCGAATTGTCCAAGCTGTCCGTCTCAAGCCCGGTTCTGCTGTCCGGCGCCATGATTGTCGCGCGCGATCTGGTGCATGCCGAACTGGCCCGGATGATCCGAGAGGGTCAGGAACTGCCAGACTACATCCGCAATCACCCGGTCTACTATGCGGGCCCGGCCAAGACGCCCGAAGGCTATGCCTCAGGCTCGTTCGGGCCAACCACTGCCGCGCGGATGGACCCCTATGTGCCGGAACTGCAGGCGCTGGGCGCGTCCCGTGTGATGATCGCCAAGGGCAATCGCGCGCCCTCGGTCGTGCAAAGCTGCAAGGAGCATGGCGGGTTCTTTCTGGGCTCGGTCGGCGGGGCGGCGGCGGTTCTGGGCAAGGACGTTATCAAGAACATCGAAACGCTGGATTTTCCCAACTTCGGGATGGAGGCCGTCTTTCGCATAAAAGTCGTGGATTTCCCGGCATTTGTGATTATTGACGACAAAGGAGGAGACTTCTTTACCCGCAAACCCGCCTTCTAGCGCACAGGAGCCGCAATGCCGCCGACTTCGGACAAGATTACCCTGCGCCAGTTGCAGATATTTCTGGTGGCGATCGAGACGCGCAGCTTTGTGCGCGCGGCTGAGCGCCTGTCACTGACCCCGCCCGCAGTGTCGATGCAGATGAGCCGGTTGAGCGAGGAATTCGGCGCGCCGCTGTTCGAGAAATCTGGCCGCTCGGTGATCCCGACCGAGGTTGCAACGGCCCTGGTGCCCTATGCCGAACGCATGACCGAAACGCTGGCCGAGGCGGTGGATGTTGTGCAGATCATGCAGGGCAAACTGGACCACCGGGTTCGGGTGGCCATGGTGACCACTGCGCGCAATTTCGGCCCGCATCTGCTGGCGCAGTTTCAGCAAGAACACCCGGAATGCGATCTTCAGTTCAAAATCGCCAACCGGAGCAGTGTGATCGAGATGCTGGATACCGATCAGATCGATCTTGCGCTCATGGGTCGCCCGCCGCGCCGGATAGAGACAACGGCACATCAATTCGCCAAACACCCCTATGTGTTGATCGGCCATCCGGATCATCCGCTGGTGCGTTCCAGCCGCATCCGACGCTCGGATTTATCGCACCATCAGTTCATCGTCCGAGAACGGGGGTCGGGCACGCGCATGGTGCATGAGTTCTTTTTCTCGGACTCGGGCCTGCCGCAGCCCAAGGCGCAGGAAATGGACAGTAACGCCAATATCAAACAGGCGGTCATGGCGAATATGGGGCTGGCCTTTATATCGGCGCACACGATCGCGCTAGAGGCGATGGCCGGAAAACTGAAGATCCTGAATGTCGAAGGGATGCCGGAATATCGCGACTGGTTCGTTCTGCATATGCGCAACAAACCGCTGCGTCCGGCGGCGCGGGCCTTTCGGGATTTCGTCGATCAGAAAGGCCCGGCCTTCATGGAGGATTTCTTCAAAGACGCCGGGATTGCAACATAGAGTGCGCCCGCGCCACGATGGGCGGGTCAATCATTTTGCCATCCAGCATGACGGCACCCAGCCCCTGTTGAGTGGCCCGATCAAACGCCTCGACCACGCGGGTTGCCTGTTCGATCTCGGAGGCGCTGGGCGTGAAGACCGCGTTGACGATTTCGACCTGACGTGGATGGATGCACAGGACAGCGTCGAAACCAATCGCGCGCCCAAGGTCGACGCAGGCGCGGAAACTGTCCATATCGTGGATCTCGGCAATGCTGCCCGGTAGGCCGATGGCCTGTAGGCCACCCGCTTTGGCCGCATGGATCAAGGACTGCGCCGGGCCCTTCAGCGCCTCGATTGAAGGCACATGGCCGCAATCGGTCGAGAAATCCTCAGTCCCGAACGCAAGCGCGGTCAGCCGAGGGGTTGCTTTTGCGATGCTTGCGGCGTTCATCAGCCCTTGGGCTGTTTCGATCAACGCAATCAGTTTGATCTGGCCCTCGGGCAGTTTGGCCTGTCGCTCCAGCATCGACAGATAGTCCGCCACCAGGCGCAGGTGATCCGCTCCGATGACCTTGGGCAGCATGATCGCGTCGACGCCGGGCAGGATGGCTGTCTCAAGATCGCGGACGCATTCGCCCAGATCGGCATTGACACGTATCACAACCGGCACAGCGCGGGCGGTCAGCACAGAGACCGCCTCTGCCAACCCATCCCGCGCGGCCTGTTTGCGGTCCCGCGGGACGCTGTCCTCTAGGTCCAGCAGAATCGCATCCGCGCCCCGTTCATGCGCGCGGGCGATCAGCTCGGGCCGGTGCGCCGGAGTGAACAGGTAGGACCGGATCATGCCGCGGCGGTCTCGGCGAATTCGGACCGAATGGTATCGGTATGTTCGCCAAGCGCGGGCACACGGCCAAAGCGCGGTGTTTCCGGGTCAAAGCTGTGGCGCACGGGGGCCGCGACCAGATGCGCCTCATCCCCGTTTTCCAGCGTGACCGGCGTGCGGCGCAGCTGCGGGTGTTCGGCAAAGGTGCCGACCGAGTTCACGGCCCCATAGGCGATGGCTGCCGCGAACAGCTTGCCTTCCAGCTCGGCCCGGCTGTGGAGGGCAAAAAACCCGGCCACGATGGCGTCCAGTTCGGCACGGTTGGCAACCCGTTGGGCGGCGTCGCAGAACCGGGGATCGGTGGCCAGTTCGGGCTGACCAATTACATCGGCGCAGAGGCGTTTCCACTCGCGTTCGTTCTGGATCGAGATTGCCAGAATCTCATCATCCGCTGTGGTAAACCCGCCATAAGGCGCGATGGAGGGATGGTGCAGACCAACCGGCTGAGGGGCCTTGCCCGCGTAAACGGTGTGCATCAAAGGCACCGTCATCCAATCGGCAGCGGTGTCGAACAGGGACAGCTTCACCGCGCTGCCCTTGCCGCTGATGCTGCGCGCGATCAGAGCTTTCTGTATGCCGATGATCGCGTTCATGCTGGCACCGATATCGCAGACCGAAACACCAATCCGGCCGGGATGTCCGGGGGCGCCGTTGACCGAGACCAGCCCGCTTTCGCATTGCACCAGAAAGTCATAGGCTTTCATGTCGCTATAACGCCCATCCTCACCATATCCGCTGATATCGCAGGTGATCAGGCGCGGGTTGCGTTTGCGCAGGACATCCTCACCAAACCCGGCGCGGGCGATGGCGCCGGGGGCGAGATTCTGGATGAACACATCAGCCTCGTCCAGAATACGGTGCAGCAGGGCGGCATCCTCGGGGTTCTTGATGTCCAGACACAGGCTTTCCTTGCCGTGATTGGCCCAGACGAAATAGGACGCCGAGCCTTTCACCGCGCCATCGTATTTGCGGGCGAAATCGCCGGTGTCACGCTCGATCTTGATGACGCGCGCGCCGCCCTGGGCAAAGTGGCACGACGCGAGGGGGGCAGCGACGGCCTGTTCCAGAGATACGACCAGCAGGCCTTCGTAGGGTTTGAGAGGGGTATCGGTCATGCGGCAGCTCGTGTGTTCAAAAGCGCAAGGGTGCGGTGCATTTCGTTGGCGACGATGGTCATGCCTTCGTCAAAGCCCATGCCGGGTTTCACCAGCACGCGGTCGGGTCTGGTGGCCATGGCGGCGTGCAGACAGGCGCGGGCCGAGATATCGGTCTCGTTGCAAGTGCCGCCCTGATACGCGGCGACGCCGTTGGCTTTGCAGTAGAGCGCCGCGTCGACTGTATTGTGCAGCGATCCCAGATCGGGGGTCTTGATCTGGACCATGTCACAGCAATCGGCGTCGACGAAATCGACTACGTCCTGATGGGTGTTGCACCATTCGTCAGCGACGATTTTGACGTTGCTGCCAAGCGCCTGCAGCGAGGCACGGATATCGCGCAGCAGGGTGATCTGTCCGTCTTTTGAACCCGCATCCGCAGGCCCTTCGATATACAGATCAAACGGTGCCGCGCGTTGTTCCAGCGACGCCAGATAGTTGGCGATTTTCACCGCGTCGTTGTCAAAGATCATGCCGACCGTGCCGTAGACGTCGATATGTAGCACCGGATGATAGCTTTCATCCGTGCGCAGATCCTGAATGCGGCGCGACAGCCATGTGACGTATTCGGCCAGTTTCCCGCCCGTCTGGCCCAGTTTCTGGGGGATGTTGTTGATCAGGCCGTGGGGCAGGGCATCGACCTGTTTCAACACCATCTTGTCCACGGCCTCATAGCGGTTGTCGCCGCTTTGCCCGAACAGGCGCAGAGGGGAAGCGATGGCCTCCAGCCCCCATTCGTCGCAGATGACCTCGAATTTCATCTTGCCCTTGGCAATCGAGGCCGCCGACAACAGCGCCTGCGACAGCCCATAGCGCACGGCGGTGTGCAGAGGCTGGCCGTCAACGACAAGCGTGTCGAAGAATTCCGCGCTTTCACGGAAGCTGCGCACATCATGCCCGATCAACTGCGGCGTCAGATGTTCCTGCAGGAACGGAATGACAGAGGAGGCCAGAAACAGCGGGTCGCGCCCGGCGGCCCCTGAATATTGCACGGCCGCGCAGTCGCCTTCAGCGATCTGGTCGTTTTCCAGCTCCAGCAGGATCGAGACGCTTTCCCCATATTGCCGGACGCGGGCAAAGCCGTCGGTCAGGGCCTGCCCGCAATAGACGAACCCGTCCTGCTTGGCCCCCTGTTTGATCGCTGCCTGATCGTCGAAATAGTACGAGGCCAGCCCCGGCGCGAAAACAACGTTCTTGATCTTCATGACACTCTCTGTGCGTTAGGCGGCAACCGAAGGCCGACCGATGAGTTTGCTGGCCGAGATGGCGCGGACGTCGTCGACCACCATGTCAAAGGACACCTCGCGCCCTTCTGACCGGGCGCGTTCCGCGATGCGGTCCCGGTGAAAGGCCATGACGTCCTTGGGCAACGGCACATTTCCGGTCTCGAAAATCCGCAGCGCGCCGTGGTTGTCGCGGACCGGTGTCAGCTTGCCTGCGTTCCCGATGGCAGGGGCAAAGGGGATATCCATGACGCCGCTCTCGAAGGCCAGAACAGCTCCGCGTGCGATGTCGCCCTTGTCCAGTTTCAGAACGGCGCGCATGACGGCGTGAACCTCGGCCTCGATCACCTCAACCTCGGTCAGGATTTCGTTGCCGTCGTTGCGGTTCTGGTCCGCGATCATGTTCACCATCTGGCGAGTCGCCTTGAGCCCGGCCTGGTTCGCCTCAAGCGAGGGGATGCCGCTAGCCTCATGCGGGGTTTTCACGATGATCTTGGTGGCCCGCGCCTGTTTTGCGGCCAGCGCACCCAGACAGATCACGGCGGTGGCCTTGGCCTCATCCTCGGGGAAGCCGCCCATCCATTGGTGGAACACGGTGGTCAGCTGGTAGTCGTCATAGCCCGCGTTCTGGAAGTAGTGATGTCCCAGCCGCCGCAGCGAGCGCAGCGCGGCGACGTCTTGCACCAGATTGCCCGCTTGACCATAGCCCAGTGTGATACAGCGCACGCCCTGTTCCAGCGCCAGCAGACCTTCGATGATGGCAACCACATGCGAGACAAAAGGCGGCACCAGCGTCCCGGTCAAAGGGCCGAAGGGTTCGCGGTTGATGCGGATACCATGTTCTTCGAACCGGCCCACCAGGCGGTCGCAATATTGCCAATGGCGGATCGACTGTTCCAGCGGAATGTTCTTTGCGTAGGGGATGTTATAGGAAATCCCGCCGCCCTCGTAGGACGAAAAACCTGAACTGAGTGTCACTTCGGCCAGCAGGCGTGCATCCGGTGTGCCGTGCCGGACCTGAATGGGTTTTGAGACGGCCTCGACCAGCCGTGTGCAGCCTTCCACACCATGGTTGACCGCCGGGAACCCGTTCAGCAGCGAAGTGCCCGCCGCGCGGGACCGGTCGATGCCTTCTTGCGCCTCATCATATCGGTTGTGACGGGTATAGGCGTCGATGGTGGTGGGCAGCACATCGCAATAGGGGGCCAGCCCCTCCATCAGTGCGGTGTGCTCGCGCAACAGCGCAACGCCCGCACGGGGTTGCAGCAGAGTCTTGCCGGTTTCATCCGCATCCGCCAAGGCCGCCGAGAACCGCTTTTCCGAGGGCAGCGCATGCTGACGGGCAAGGCCCGCGTCAAAATCCACATCGGCTCCGGTGTGCCAGGATTGCAGAACGCCCTCACGCTCGGCGTCGAAAATGGAATCGGGCAGCTTGGAATTCGTGATTTCTGGCGTGCCGGTCATGTCACCATCTGCCTTTGCTAGATTGCGGCCCAGTCGGCGAACCCGGTTGCGAAGGCGCCCGAGTTGTGGCCGATATTCGGAAGACGATTCATGTCGATGTCGTCTTTCAGCAGTGCCACGACCTCGTCGATATTGGCCGAGGCCGGGAAGACGCGGTCATAGCCCATCTCTTTGAAGCGGGTGACGACGGTTGCGAAATCCTGTTTGCCGATCACGAGGTTCCCACCGACATAGAGCAAGATGTTCCCGATCCCCGCAGCCTCGCACCGGTCGCGCAGGCCCTGACAGTCGATCTCACCGTGCCCGTAAATGGATGAGACAAGGATCGCATCGGCTTTTTGAGCAACGGCTGCGGCGACGAATTCGCTCTGGCTGACCATGACGCCGAGGTTAACGACCTCGATCCCGGCCCGGGTCAGTAGGCTGTCGAGGATCTTGTTACCTACGGCATGGCAATCTGCGCCGATCACTCCCAAAACAACTTTATCCGTGGTGCTGGCGTCGAACATCTCTCGCTCCTCCTGTATCGCGCTTTGGGGTGTCGTAGCCGTGATTCTCAAAACGGTAAAGAATAATGATGAACAATAAAAAACAGATAAGGAAAAGTTACCTAATTTTGCATCAGGCCGCTGTTAGAGCTTGAAACGCCAAAACGGCGACACTCTGATGGCATCTGTCGCATCTGAGATAGCTTCTGTCCGAAATCGACACTGAAAACGTGGGCGACCTGGGTGCATAAAGTAAGCTGCAACGAATAGGAGCCTACATGCGATTCTCGGCGCTGCGACTTTTCAAAGAGGCCCTGACCGGCCACAAAGGCTGGGGCCCGCAATGGCGCGACCCGGAGCCTGCGGATGCTTATGACTATGTCATCGTGGGCGGCGGCGGCCACGGTCTGGCCACAGCCTACTATCTGGCCAAGGAATTCGGTGCCGCGCGTATCGCGGTACTGGAAAAAGGCTGGATCGGCGGCGGCAATGTGGGTCGGAACACGACGATCATCCGCTCGAACTATCTGCTGGACGGGAATGAGCCATTCTACGAGTTCTCTCTGAAGCTTTGGGAAAACCTCGAACAGGACTTCAACTATAACGCCATGGTCAGCCAGCGCGGTATTCTGAACCTGGTCCACACCGATGCGCAACGGGATGCGGCGCGGCGGCGGGGCAATGCGATGATTCTGAATGGATCAGATGCCGAGCTGCTAGACACCGACGGCGTTCGCGCCATGTACCCGTTCCTGAATTTCGACGACGCCCGGTTCCCGATCAAAGGTGGCCTGCTACACCGTCGCGGCGGCACGGTGCGCCACGATGCGGTGGCTTGGGGATACGCGCGCGGTGCGGATATGCGCGGCGTGGATATCATCCAGAACTGCGAGGTGACGGGTTTCCGCATTGAAAATGGCAAAGTCCTGGGTGTCGAGACCACCCGCGGCTTTATTGGGGCCAAAAAGGTCGGTGTCTCTGTTGCGGGCAGTTCCAGCCGCGTGATGGAGAAGGCAGGAATGCGCCTGCCGATTGAGAGCCACGTGTTGCAGGCTTTCGTCTCCGAAGGACTGAAGCCATTCATCGACGGCGTCATCACCTATGGGGCGGGGCACTTCTACTGCAGCCAGTCCGACAAGGGTGGTCTGGTCTTCGGTGGAGACATCGACATGTACAACACCTACGCCCAACGCGGTAACCTGCCAGTGGTCGAGGATGTGATCGAAAGCGGTATGGCGCTGATCCCTGCACTGGGACGCGCGCGCCTGCTACGCAGTTGGGGCGGGATCATGGATATGTCGATGGATGGCTCTCCGTTCATCGACAAGACGCACATCGACGGGCTCTATTTCAACGGTGGATGGTGTTATGGCGGGTTCAAAGCAACGCCTGCCTCTGGCTATTGCTTTGCGCATCTTCTGAAAACCGACCGTCCGCATGAAACCGCCACGGCCTACCGGCTGGACCGGTTCATGACCGGTCACATGATCGACGAAAAAGGGCAGGGCGCCCAACCAAACCTGCACTGAGAGGGCGTATCCGATGATTATCAATCACCCCCTGCTTGGCCCGCGCGACGCGCAGGAGTTCACCTATCTGGGCGATGCCTCACTGCTCAATCGTCCCGACTGGCAGGCCGAGGACGCGGCGGAAGCGTTTCACGACTATCTTTACCTGCGTGACAACCCGGCGGGCGAGCATCGCGAGCTTTGGTATCACGAACAGGGCGACCGGTCGTGGCTGGTGGTCACGCGCAACACGCTGACCCATGAAATCCTGAAGGTCGAACTGGCCCGTGATGTGGCCAAAGCGGCAGGGAAGGCTGCACAATGACACAGAGCAATCGACTGAATGGCGGGCTGATCAACCGGGACGCCAGCCTCAGCTTCACCTTCGATGGCAAGTCTTATCAAGGTTATGAGGGCGACACGCTGGCTTCGGCCTTGTTGGCCAATGGAGTGCGCCTGATGGGCCGGTCCTTCAAATACCACCGTCCGCGCGGCCCGCTTACCGCGGGCAGCGAAGAGCCGAACGCTTTGGTCGAGCTGCGTTCGGGCGGACGGCAGGAGCCGAACACCCGCGCCACCGTGGCCGAACTGTATGACGGGCTGAGCGCCAATTCCCAGAACCGCTGGCCGTCGCTGGAACGCGATTTCATGGCGATCAACGACCGGTTCTCGAACTTCCTGACCGCGGGGTTTTACTACAAGACCTTCATGTGGCCCAAGGCGTTCTGGGAGAAGCTGTATGAGCCGATCATCCGCAAGGCGGCCGGTCTGGGCAGCCTGACGGGTGAGGATGATCCCGATCACTATGACAAGGGCTTCTTGCATTGCGATCTGCTGATCATCGGCGCGGGTCCGACCGGTCTGGCGGCGGCGCTGACCGCAGGACGTGCGGGCGCTCAGGTTATTCTGGCGGATGAAGATTTCCGCATGGGTGGGCGTCTGATTGCTGAGACTGGCGCTTTGGCCGATATCTCCGGCGCGGACTGGGTCGATCAGGCTCTGGCCGAGCTCGCATCGATGAACAACGTACGGGTGATGCCGCGTACAACCGTGTTCGGGGCCTACGACCACGGTATTTACGGTGCGGTCGAACGCAACGCGGATCACCTTATCGCGCCTGAAGCGGACAAACCCCGCCAGACTCTGTGGCGCATCTACTCCAAGCGCGCGCTGATCGCGACCGGGGCCATCGAACGCCCCATCGCTTTTGAGAATAACGACCGCCCCGGTATCCTGCTGGCCGGAGCGGTTCGGTCTTACGCCAACCGCTGGGCCGCGACGCCCGCGCAATCGGTTGTGGTTTTTGCCAACAATGACGACGCGCACCAGACGGCACGCGATCTGATGGCGCAAGGCATTAAGGTCCCCGCCATTGTGGATACGCGCCCGGATGCTGCGGATGTCGAGGGCATCGAAGTTCTGAAAGGGGCCGAGATTATCAATACCTCGGGCCGCCTGGGCCTGACCTCGGTGCAGGTGCGCACCGAGAAAGGCTATACGACGGACCTCTATTGCGAGGCGTTGGCGATGTCCGGCGGTTGGAACCCGAACCTGGGCCTAACCTGCCATCAGCGCGGTCGCCCGGTCTGGAGCGCGGACATCCACGCCTTTGTTCCGGGTGAGGGCCTACCCGTTGGCCAGATCGTGGCAGGCGCGGCCAAGGGTGAGATGAGTACCGAAGCGGCGCTGCAGGGCGGTGCGGCTGCGGCTGTGGCCGCTTTGGGTGATCTGGGGATCACTGCATCCCCCGTTGATCTGCCCGCGGCAGCCGATGCGCCGGTCTCGATCAGCCCGTTCTGGCACGTCAAAGGCGCAAAACGCGCATGGCTGGACTACCAGAACGACGTGACCGTCAAAGACGTCAAGCTGGCTCACCAAGAGAACTTTACCTCGGTCGAGCATCTCAAGCGTTATACCACGCTGGGCATGGCGACCGATCAGGGCAAGACCTCGAACGTGGGTGCCTTGGCGGTGATGGCCGAACTGACCGGCAAGTCCATTCGGGACACCGGCACAACCATCTTCCGCCCGCCTTATACGCCGGTGGCGATGGGTGCGTTCGGTGGCCGTGCAGTGGGTAAGGACTTCCACCCGACCCGCCTGACGCCCAGCCACAAATGGGCCGAGGAACAGGGTGCTGTGTTTGTCGAGGTCGGCAACTGGCTGCGCGCCCAATGGTTCCCGCGCAAGGGCGAAACCCATTGGCGCCAATCGGTGGACCGCGAGGTGCTGCAGACCCGAAACTCGGTCGGTGTGTGCGATGTGACGACGCTAGGCAAGATCGACGTTCAAGGCGCGGATGCAGCGGCGTTCCTGAACATGGTCTACTCTAATGCGTTTGCCAAACTGCCCGTGGGCAAGGTGCGCTATGGCCTGATGCTGCGCGAGGATGGCATCGCCTATGACGACGGTACCACCGCGCGCTTCGCCGAGGACCATTTCGTCGTGACCACCACCACCGCCAACGCGGTTCTGGTCTATCGCAACATGGAATTCGTCCGCCAATGCCTGTGTCCGGATATGGACGTGCAGCTGATCTCGACCACCGAGGCCTGGGCGCAATATGCCGTGGCCGGTCCCAACAGCCGCAAACTGCTGCAAAAGATCGTAGACCCTGACTTTGACATCTCGAACGAGGCGTTCCCCTTCATGGGGTGCGGAGAGATCACTGTCTGCGGTGGCCTGCGGGCCCGGCTGTTCCGGATCTCGTTCTCGGGCGAGCTTGCCTATGAGATCGCGGTACCCACGCGCTATGGCGACGGGCTGATGCGCGCGCTGATGGAGGCGGGTGAGGAGTTCGACGTTGTGCCCTATGGCACCGAAGCTTTAGGCGTCATGAGGATCGAAAAGGGTCATGCGACCGGCAATGAGCTGAACGGTACGACCACAGCACTGAACCTTGGCATGGCACGCATGGTCAGCGCTAAGAAGGACTGCATCGGCAATGTTCTCAGCCGTCGGGAAGGGCTGAACACCCCGGACGCATTGGCTCTGGTGGGGTTGAAACCAGTGGACACGAATGAGACCGTTACGGCGGGCGGGCACCTGATGAACGCGACCGGCCCGGTCGATGCGGCACATGATCAGGGCTATGTCACCTCGGCTGCTTATTCGCCAATTCTGGAAAGCTCAATCGGGCTCGGATTTGTCAAAGGTGGCTCTGACCGGATGGGTGAAAAACTGCGACTGGTGAACCCCCTGGAAAGCCAGGAAGTCATGGTTGAAATCGTCAGCGCTCATTTCTTGGACCCGGAAGGGGAGAAGCTTCGTGCATAAACTGAAACCCATCACCCCGCTGGGCGGCGACACGCCGCGTGTCGATACGGTCGGTTCGATCACGATCACCGAGGTCGTGGATCAGGCGCTGGCGTCGGTCGCGGCCCGCAACGATCAGGCTGGTGCCGTGCAAAAGGCGCTGGCCGACAAGATCGGTCTGAGCTTACCCGAGGTTGGTCAATCCTCTCAGGCTGCGCCCTATGCCGCGCTCTGGATGGGGCCGGAGCAATGGATGGTCATGGCCCCGCATGACAGTCACGAATTGCTGGCCGCCGAGTTGAAGCAGATCGTCGCTGATACCGCATCGGTTTCCGAGCAGACGGATGGCTGGTGCCGGTTCGACGTGCAGGGCGCGGGTCTGTGCGATCTGTTCGAACGGCTCAGCAACGCGCCGGTCCGCACGATGGGGTCGGGCACGGCGATCCGAACCACGGCGGAGCATCTGGGCGTCTTCCTATGGCGTCTGGCCGAGGATCACATGGCCGTTCTTGGCCCGCGCTCTTCGGCGGCGTCGCTGCATCACGGCCTGCTGGCCGCCGCGAAATCCATCGCCTGAAGTTTAGCCCGAGGGCAGCACATCGTCGCTGCCCACCCGCATCGAGTTCTTGGCACGCCGGTCGCTGATCGGCGTGACCCCGAACGTCTCACGATAGTGCCGCATGAAGGCGCTGGGTGTGGCGTAACCGACCATGTATGCGACCTCGGCAATTGGGTCGTTCGTATAAAGCACCAATTGCCGCGCCTGGTTCATCCGCATCCGCCGATAGTAGGTCAAAGGGCTGTGCCCGGTCGCCTTTTTGAAACTCCGTTCCAGTGACCGCGCGGAAAGGCCCACCGCATCGGCGACTTCGCTGATCTGGATGGGGTTTCCGATATGTTCGGCAAAGTGCTGAATGGCCTTTGCGACCTGTTTGGGCAAAAGATCCTGACTCTGCGCGGTCGAGATTGCGGGCACCTTTTGCGTAACGGTCCCGCTGCGAATGAAGGGATGCTGGAACCAACACGCGACCTCGGCCATGACATCACCGCCCAGCCGCTTTTCGATCAGGGCCAGCATGTGGTCGAACACGGCCGAGGCGCCCGAGATCGTGCTAAAGGCCCCTTCTTCGCAGATCACTGTCCCATGGATCGGGATTTCGGGAAATTCAGCCTGAAAAGCGGCCTCGTAGCACCAATGCACCGACAAAGGGTTGTCGCGGGTCAGCCGGGTGCGGGCAAGGGGGAAGACACCGCCGCTGATTGCGCCAATACGGGTCTTGTTCCGCATCAGACGCTGAAGCGCTGCATTCGCCTTGGAGGGGTTGTCGAACACGCTGTTCGGGCTTGAGGCAAACAGCAGATGCGTCAGGGATTGGGCGTCGGCCAAGGTACTGTCGGGGAAAAAGGTGACCCCGGCCGAGGACTGGATCGGTTGGTCTTGCTCGGCAATGACATGCCAGCTGAACGCCTCCTGCCCCGAGATCTCATTCGCCGCGCGCAGCGGTTCGATACAGGATGTCAGGCATGCCATCGGGAACCCCGGAAAGATCAGGATGCCCAGCGAAATTTTCTCGACCTGATCTTTCATGAGCGTTGCTCTTTCACTAGGTCCTCGACAGTTTCGAGAATGTCATTTTCCAGTCTCCGGGCAGCAGGTGACAGTGCAGAATCAGCCTTGCGTATTAGGTGAATTTGCCGCTTGGCGGTCTTGTCCGCCAGAGGGCGGAAGACCAGATCGGATTGCCCGGCCGAAATTGCTGCCATCTCGGGCAGGAGTGTGACCCCGATCCCGGCTCGAACCATGCCCAGAATAGAGGTGATGTTGTGTGCCGAAAACCGAGAGCCCGCGTGCAGTTTTTCCGCCTCGGGCCCGGAGATGCTTTCGGACAGGCTGTTGGCGATCAGCTGCTCATTCTCTAGCGCGTCCCAGTCGATGGGGCCGGTGTCACGGGCCAGCGGGTGGTCCGGGGTCAGCAGCACGCCGAACCAGTCGGTCAGCAAAAGCTGGCTGTGCAGACCCGACCCGTTTCCCCGCAGTGTCGCGATGCCGATATCAATGCGCCCCCGCGACAGCTCGTGCAGGACGGACTTGGAGTCCATGTCGCGCAGTTCCACCCTCACTTTCTCGTAAGCCTTGGTATTTCTGGAAAAAACGCGTGGTATGATCGTACCTGCCACCGATGGAACCGTCGCAATTCTGACATGTCCCATACTGGCATCGGCAAAGTTTTCAATGGCCCGGACCGTATTGTCGAAATGCTGTAGTTCCAGCTGTGATTGCTCGAACACGAACTCACCCAATGCGGTCAGCTTGTTCTTGCGGTCGGTTTCGAACAGCGGCTCGCCCAGATGCTTTTCAAACTGTTTCAGCATCATCGATACCGCGGAAGGGGTGCGTTTCAGGACAACGGCCGCATCCGTCAGGTTGCCGGTGCGGGCAACCGCGACAAAGCCGCGAAGCATTTCGATCTTGAGTGTCATGTTGGAAGCTTCAATCTTACTGAAGTAAACTTCAATAATTTTAGTTTGATTGATTGACAAAAAAGAGTCCATACCCGCTCAGCAAATTCTCTATGGGGCAAACGGCTATGGCTGACATTCAAAAGAACCTGATCGCTGGTGAGTGGGTCACCGGTGAAGGTGAGATCGAAAACCGCAACCCATCGGACCTGAGCGATCTGGTCGGCATGTTTGCACAGGCCAGCGCGGATCAGCTTGAGGCAACATTGGATCAGGCGCGTGCCGCTCAGCGTGAGTGGGCCGCCTATGGGCTGGAGCGCAAGCAGGCTGTTCTGAACGCGATCGGCAATGAGCTGATGGCCCGCGCCGAGGAACTGGGCACGCTGCTGAGCCGCGAAGAAGGCAAGCCGCTGGCCGAAGGCAAAGGCGAAGTTTTCCGCGCTGGTCAGTTCTTCACCTACTACGCCGCCGAATGCCTGCGTCAGATCGGTGAGAACGCGGATTCCGTACGTCCCGATATCGAGGTCGATGTCCGCCGTGAGGCCGTGGGCGTTGTGGCCATCATCAGCCCGTGGAACTTCCCCACCGCGACCGCGTCGTGGAAGATCGCTCCTGCGCTGTGCTATGGCAACGCGGTTGTCTGGAAGCCCGCCAACATCACCCCGGCTTCGGCTGTGGCGCTGACCGAGATCATCAACCGTCAGGACATCCCCAAAGGTCTGTTCAGCTTGGTCATGGGCTCGGGCCGCTCCATCGGTCAACGTTTGGTGGAAAGCCCCAAGGTCAACGCGATTTCCTTCACCGGGTCGGTTCCGGTTGGTAAGGATATCGCCGCTGCCGCCATCCAGAACCTGACCAAAGTTCAGATGGAAATGGGATCGAAGAACGCTCTGGCCGTCATGGACGATGCCGATCTGGATTTGGCGGTGACGCTGGCTCTGGGCGGTGCGTTCGGTGGCACCGGTCAGAAATGCACGGCCTCCTCCCGGCTCGTGGTCCACTCTGCCATTCATGACGCCTTTGTCGAAAAGCTCGTTGCGGGTGCGCAGGCGATGAAAGTGGGCCACGCGCTGGAGGCGGGCGTTCAGATGGGTCCCGTCGTCAGCCAGCAGCAGCTGAGCGAAAACCTGGCCTATGTCGATTTGGGCAAATCCGAGGGCGCGGAACTGGCCTGTGGCGGTGCGCGTCTCGAGATGCCGCATGACGGGTACTACATGTCGCCCGGCGTGTTCCTGAACACCACCAACGACATGGCGATAAACCGCGAGGAAATGTTCGCGCCGCTGACCAGCGTCATCAAGGTTGGCAGCTATGACGAAGCGCTGAGCGTGGTCAACGACACCAGCTTTGGCCTGACTTCGGGCATCGTGACCAAGTCGCTGGCCCGCGCCACGCATTTCCGCCGCAACGCGCGCACCGGTGTTGTCACCGTGAACCTGCCCACCGCCGGCACCGACTATCACGTGCCCTTCGGTGGCCGTGGCGACAGCTCCTACGGTCCGCGTGAGCAGGGCAAGGCAGCGGCCGAATTCTACACCACGGTCAAAACCGCCTATATCAGCGCAGGCCCCGTCTGATGCTGATCGATTGCCTGCAATATGTGAACTGGTCGGAAAAGGTCTTCCGCCAGTTGCGCGAGGGGGGCGTGGACGCGATCCACGTCACCATCGCCTATCATGAGAACTTTCGCGAAACGGTGTTGAATTTCGAACAGTGGAACCGCTGGTTCGAACAATACCCGGACCTGATCATGAAAGGGCAGTGGGCCAGCGACATCGACAAAGCGCGGGAAACCGGCCGGACAGCGGTGTTCTTCGGGTTCCAGAACCCAAGCCCGATGGAAGACGATATCGGCCTGATCGAGATCCTGCACACGCTGGGCGCGCGGTTCATGCAGTTGACCTATAACAACCAGTCGCTGCTGGCGACCGGCTGCTATGAGGCCGAGGATTCCGGCATCACCCGCATGGGCAAACAGGTCATCAAAGAGATGAACCGCGTGGGCCTTGTTGTCGACATGAGCCACTCGGCCGACCGCTCGACCATCGAAGCGGCTGAGATCTCGGAACGTCCCATCGCCATCACCCATGCGAACCCTTATGACTGGTCGCCCGCCCTGCGCAACAAGCGTGACGCGGTGATCCGCGCAGTGACGGAAAACGGCGGCATGCTGGGTTTCTCGGTTTACCCGCACCACCTGAAAGACAAGTCCGAGTGCACGCTGGAAAGCTTTTGCGAGATGATCGCGCGCACGGCTGAGAAATACGGTGCGCAGCATCTGGGGATCGGCACTGACCTGTGTCAGGACCAGCCCGACAGTATCGTGGAATGGATGCGCGTAGGTCGCTGGACCAAGGAAATCGACTATGGCGAAGGCTCAGCCTCGGCCCCTGGTTTCCCGCCCATGCCGAGCTGGTTCAACGACAACCGTGATTTCGGCAACATCCGGGCAGGCCTGCGCGCAACCGGCATGAACGACGAAGAGGTTGATGGCATCATGGGTCGCAACTGGTACCGTTTCTTTGACGAGAACTTCAAACCGCAGACGTCATCGGACAAAGCTGGTACAACTTGACCAGTCTACCAATCAGAGAAGGGTGAACAGAATGGCAGACGTTTCCCGTCGTGATCCGAAAATGGTGATGCGCCTTGCCCGTCTTGGCTCAATGCATCAGTCGCGTCTTTCGTTCATGCGTATCCTAACGCGACGACTGGCTCGGGAAAACTGGCGGTTTGAAAAAACTGCGTTCGAGATTGACAGCACCGGTGTTGGCCATGCCGTCTATACCGCGCATGGGCCCGAGCGGTCCTATTCCCTGATCGCCTATGCCCATGATCTGCCGCCCGAGAAACGCTCGGACCGAGTGATCGCCGAGGCTTGGGATGCCACCTTCACCCTGTTTGACGGTGTGCCTACCGACGCCGATATCGAGCGTCTTTCGCACAATATCCCCGTTCAGGAAGCCGGGCGCGTGACAGGGTCTGAATTGTCAGTGTCCCGCGCCAATCGCTCGGTGCGTTTGTGGGAGCATGTGGTGAGCGAACTGGCCGAAGGCCGTCAGCCCTCGACCGAGAAGATTGACGCCGTGGGTTACCTTATGCGGACCACTGCGGTTTACGGGTCCGGCAAGCTGGGCGCTGCGGATCGCGAAATGATTGCCGACCGTCCGGAATTCCGCGCTCCGTTCCAGGTTGAGATGCTGTCGGTCTACCTGACCCGCTGGTTCGTGACCGATCTGGTGCAATATATGGCCGATACCCGCGCTGCGGCCAACGGAGTGCAGGCCGCAAAGTTGGACGCAGGGATTGCACGGTCGATGGGGATCGGCAACTCAACCGGTCTGGGGATGGCGCCGTTCTTGCTGAACCATCCGGTGCTGTTCAACAACTGGATGGCGGCACGGGAAGGTGCAATTCAGGTCGTGCGCGGGGTCGAAAAGGCCAGCGATGCAGAAATCGCAGTGTTCCGTGATGTGCTGCTGCGCAACATGCAGATCGTCGAGACCTGGCAGTCTGAACACCCGATCCAGATCGAGAAACTCGCTGCCCTGCGGGCCGATATCGCCAAGCTGCAGGACTATCTCTCCAGTGCGGATCTTGGCGCGGATCACCCCTGGGATGCGCTTTATACCTGGGCCGAGCAGTCGCTGACCCTTGAGGGTCAAGAATGGATCGCTTCGCTGATTCTGGAACCCTATGGGGAACTGGTCGACGCCTTTGCAGAAGGTATGGCGGCAGACAACACCGCCACGTTCCGCATCGCCGGAGCGATGAAGATTGGTGACCTGCGGGCGCTTCTCAAGGATATCTATGGCTGGGCCATTGAGACCGATTGGGCCACCCCCGCCAGCAAGGCCCGCGCCTGGTATGTCTCGGAAGAAAAGCTAGAGCCGCGTCTGGGCGAACGTTTCGAGGAACCGATCGAGGAATACGAGCAGCCCTTGGCTCCCGGTCGGGATGCCGCGCAGTTGTTTCAGGCGCTGGCCCATTGGTCGGATGATGCTCAGGTCGCTGATTTCCTGTTGCGCCACCCCGAACACCGCCACGTGCTGCGCCGCGTTCAGATCGTAGGGCGCGCGCCCTATGCCGAGATCCGAGACAACACGATCTCGGACCGGGTGCTGCCCATCGACATGCTGCGCTGCAAACTGTCCTTCTTTGGGGCGACCAAGTTCGATCCCCGCTCGGATCGCTGGGTGCGCATCTGCATGTATGGCAACGCGCCCCTGCCGCATGAACTGACATCTGAAAACGCCGATTTCTGGGTCTTCCCGGAACTTGAAGGGGCCGCTGCATGAGCCACTCTTTGAACGAAATCGAGGCTATGAGCAAACGCGCCGCACGCGGCGCGGGCCTGTCCTGGGGTCTGGCCGAAGAGGCCGCCAAGGGAACGCGCTGGCTGGCGGCGTTTGGGTTTTCGGGCGCCGAATTGCTGGCCGATCTGTTGGAGATGAACGACCGTATCCCGTCGATCGACGTCTCGCCCGTCTCGCTAAGCGCCGAGATCTGGCATGCGCCCACGCGCCGGATGAGCCCGCTGATCGCCGGGGCCTCGCTTAGCGACTGCGCGGTGCGTTTGATGGATCGCGGCTCGATCACGATGGAGAACGTTAGCCTGCCCTTGCTGGCCGTGCCCTTCATGGGGGGGGCTGCGCTGCGTTTGGGTGTACCGGTCGCGGCCGAATGGCAAGGCGCGCGTCTGGCAACGGACGGGCGGCAGATCTGCGTGCAGGCCACGCCCGAGGCGCTTGAGACCCGCCACGCAGACAAGATGGTCTTCAGCGCGCCCGCCGAAATGACAGGCCGCCGCGAGCCGGTCCTGCGCGCGGAGGTGTCCGAGGCAGACTGGAGCAGGCTCAGCGCCTTTGCCCACCGCACATTCGCACCTGCGACCGAAGAAAGCCGCCTGCGCGGTGCTGGCGCGGGCCTCAGCGACAACGACTGAAACTTCGCCCCTTGCGACAAGGGGCACATAGATACGAACGGAAAAGAAGAATGACCGCCACCGAAACCCTGTCTCTGGCCGAGATCGAAGATCTGGCCTTCCGCGCCCTTGTCAAAGCCGGAACATCCGAGGAAAACGCCCGCCCTCTTGCCGTTGCGACCGCAATGACCGAAGCGGATGGCGTTGCCTCGCACGGGTTGGCCTATATCCCGATCTATGCGCAGCACGTGGAATGCGGCAAGGTTGACGGGGCCGCCAAGCCCGTAGTTGCTCAGCCGCGTCCGGCAGTTGTCACCGTTGATGCAGCCACAGGGTTTGCTCACAGCGCGATTGATCTTGGCTTCGAAAAGCTGATCCCGCTAGCGCGCGAGCAGGGTGTTGCGGTTCTGGCCATCAACAACTCGTATAACTGCGGCGTTCTGGGCGTGCATACCCAGCGTTTGGCGCAGGCAGGCCTGATGGGGATCGGGTTCACCAACGCGCCGGCCTCGATCGCACCGTCGGGTGGGGCAAAGCCGGTCATCGGCACCAACCCGTTCTCGATCTCGGCCCCCGATGCGGATGGAAACGCGGCGCTTCTGATCGACCAGTCCGCCAGCACCATCGCCAAAAGCGAAGTCATGAAACATGCCCGCGAAGGTAAGCCCGTGCCCGAAGGTTGGGTTTTGGACGCGGACGGCCAGCCCACCACAGACCCTGAGGCTGGCCTGAAAGGCTCCATGGTCCCATCGGGCGGCTACAAAGGCGTGGGTATCGCCCTGACGGTTGAACTGATGGCCGCTGCGATGACCGGCGCAACACTGGGTTCGGTCGCCAGCCCGTTCTCGGGCACGGCGGGTGGCCCGCCGAAAACCGGTCAGTTCTTCATCGCGATTGATCCGCAGGCGACCTCGGTCGGAGCCTTCCATGAGAAGCTGGGTGAGCTGATTGCCTCGTTCCGCGACCAAGATGGCGCGCGCCTGCCGGGCGACGGCCGCCGCACCTGCCGCGAGCGGGCAGCAACCGAAGGCGTTGCCGTAAACGCCGCACTGCTGGAAAAAGTGCGCGCGCTTCTCTGACGCGCGCAGCATCACAAGATTGAAGGGGCGCATGGTCTGATCGGAGCATGCGCCCTTTTTGCATGGGTGTTGGAAACCTCAGGCCTGCGGCTCTTGCAGCCACTGAAACCCGCCATCCCAATAGGCCAGAGGGGGATTGTCGCTGGCCTCCACACGCTCGACCTTGCCGATGAGAATGCGGTGAGAGCCGAACGGAACCGTCTGGATATGCAGACAGGTGAAAATGGCCGAGGCGCCCTTCAGGACAGGCAAGTGGGTGTGTTCATCCATGTCCCAGACATCTTCGGAAAACGTACGAAGCTCCGCAAGCGCGGGGTCACCGGCAAAAGCCAGCGCCATGTCGATGTGGTTTTGCGCGGCGAAGTTGACGCAATAGACCCCATGCTCTTCGATCATGCCCAGAATGCGACTGTTCTTGTTCAGACAGATCAACACAGCAGGCGGAGTCGCCGTCAGCGAGCACACAGCGCTGACGGTCGCGCCATGGGGACCATGCTCGCCCGACGTGGTGACAATCGACACCGGCGTCGGGGCTTTGCGCATGGCCGAGATGAATTCAGTCGAGGTCAGCATCTTACGCTCCGGGATTGGGGTGCTCAGAGCTTGCATTAGGCAGGTTTTATCACAAGAATGAATTTCTTGCCGTCAGGCCAAGCCCTCCTTATGCAGGATCACCATGCGACGCGCTTTAAGAACACGATTGAACCAACTGGGTCCGGGCGCTTTGTCCCGAATGGAACCCGTTGGTTTTGACAGCAACCGGATGCGGCGGGGATTGCCGCCCTTGCAGACGCTGATCGCGTTCGAGGCTGCCGCGCGGTTGCAGAGCTTCACCCTCGCCGCGTCGGAATTGAACCTGACGCAGCCCGCCGTCAGCCAGCAGGTGAAACTGTTGGAAGATCGCCTTGGCATCCGGCTGTTTCGCAGGTCGAACAACCAGATCAGTCTGACCGAGCAGGGCGAACAGTTCGCCGATTCTGTCGGGGCGATGTTGGACAGCCTGAGTGAAAGCGTTCAGGATCTCGCGCCGGATGCAGGGCGCACCATGTTGACGGTCAGCCTGCTGCCCTCCTTCGGGTCGACCTGGTTTGCGATCCGCGCGACCCGGTTTCTTGAGGCCCATCCGCAGATCGATCTGATCACCCTGTCCACCGTGGCCTGTACCGGTTTTGGGCAGGAGGATGCGGATGTCGCCATTCGCTGGGGGCCGGGCGGCACGCCGAATGTCTATGAGGAACGCCTGTTCGGTGAACGCCATATCCTTGTGGCCTCAGCCGCGCTTCGGGATCAGTTGGCCGGAGTGAAACGGGTGGATGATCTGGCCGGGTTCCCGTTTTTCAGGGATACCAACCACACGGAATGGCGCGCGGTGATCGAACGCAATGGCGGCAATCCGGAACTGTTCGAAAACGGGGCCTATTTCGGCGATTCCAGCGCCACGCTGGGCGCAATCGCGTTTGGCGGCGGAGTTGGCGTGGTGCGGGATGTCGTTGCACAGCATTTTCTGGACAACGGTACTCTGATCGAGCTGCCGTTTGAGGCGGTTGAAGGCCCGTTTGCCTATCATTTTCTGTGCCCCCACAGCCGGTTGAACCAGCCTCGGGTTCAGGCGTTTCTACACTGGTTGCGGCAGGAGGCGTCGGGCGCATAAGAATTTCTTTGGCAATGACCTAGGATTCGCCATTTGGAAGTTTGGCAGGATTGAGGAAATGTGGAGGAAACACATTCACCCGGATAACCTCGGAGCTTGCCGCCATGGAATTCTCGCTTTTCAACCTGATGACTAAACCCGTTGACGGGTCCACCCATGCCGACGTGTTCAACCAGATGCGCAACATGACGCAGATGGTCGACGAGGCGGGGTTCGATGTGGCCTGGTTTGCCGAGCATCACCTGTCGAATTACTGCATCTCTCCGTCTCCGCTGATGACGGCTGCGAATATGGCCGCCCACACCAAACGCATCAATGTCGGCCCCGCCGTTGTTGTGATGCCCTTCTATGAACCCCTGCGTCTGGTCGAGGATATCTGCCTGACCGACCAGTTGACCGAAGGCCGCCTGGTGCTGGGTCTGGGCACCGGCTATCAGCCGCGCGAGTTCAAGAAATTCGGGTTCGAGATCAACGACCGCCTGATGCGCGGCCTTGAGATCTGGGATTGTATCGAACAGGGCGTCTATTCCGGCGTGATCGACTATCAGGGTGAACATATCCAGATCAACGATGCCGCGCTGTCCATCGCACCGGTACAGGAGCGCATCCGCACCTTGGCGGTGGGCAACGCGCCAGAAATGCGTCAGAAGATGATCGACTATGGGGCCGAGCCGCTGACCACTCCGGCCATCGGGCCGAACTCGATCGTGTCGACGGCGCGGCGGCTTTACACCGAAACCCGCACGGAAAACGGGCTGAGCGGCAGTGACTATCCCTTTGCCGTGCAGCGCTATGTGTATATCGCCAAGGACAAAGACGACGCCCGCGCCGCGGCCGAGCAGGTTCTGATCCATGCCCGCATGGCGAACAACATGCGCCGCCCCGAGCCGTTGATGCAGGGCGCGGATCTGAACATCGTGCCTTTCGACAACGAACCCACCCTCGACGAAGTGATGCAGCGGGCCATCATCGGTGACGTCGAAGAGGTCACCCGCCGGATCGTCGCCGAGGCGCGCGAATTCGGGATCACGCATCTGAGCGTCTTCATGCAGATCGCCTCGATCCCGTTTGCCAACACGCTGCGCTCGCTCGAGCAGTTTTGCGATCAGGTAATGCCCGCAGTAAAAGCGGCGCTTGAGGAAGACAAGAAAGCGCTTGCCTCCTGATGGCGGGGCTGTTCTCGCTGGCCGGAAAGCCGATCCTGATCACCGGCGCGGCGCGCGGGTTGGGGGCGGCTATGGCCAAGGCCTGCGCGAATCAGGGTGCGCAGGTCTGGCTGCAGGATCTGAACGCCGAGGCCGTTGAGGGCACGGCGGAAACGCTCAGAGGGCAGGGCGCCGATGCGCAGGCCACCGCCTTTGACCTGACGGATTTCGACGTCTGTCGGCAGTGGGTGCAAGAGGTTGCAACCCAGGCCGGCAGTATCTGGGGGCTGATCAACAATGCGGGGATCACCAATCACGGGCATGTCCTTGACCAGACCGTCGAGGACTATCGCAGCATCTATGACCTGCACGTCTTAGCCCCCTTCGTGCTGTCACAGGCGGCGGGCAAGGTGATGCTGGCCAATCCCGGCCCGCACCGGGGGCGGATCGTGTCGGTTTCGTCCATCGCCGCGACCCACCCGAGGCCGGGGGTTGGGAACTATGCGTCCTCCAAAGCGGCTATCGCAGGGCTGACGCGGTCTCTGGCCGCGGATTTCGGGGCCGATGGGATCTGCGCCAATGCCATTGCGCCGGGCTATGTGCTGACTGAGATGAACAAGAAAATCCTAAGCGATACGGGTTTTGTCCGCCGCATCGAAAACCGCACCCCGGCCGCACGTTGGGCAGATCCCGCTGAGATCGCAGCGCCAGTGGCATTTCTGATGTCCGAGGGGGCCTCTTACATCAATGGTCAGCTTCTGGCGGTTGATGGCGGCATGAACGCATTTTTACAATCGAACGAGGAATAACCCATGGCACGTTTGTATGGAAAGGTCGCGCTGGTCACCGGTGCGGGCGCGATGAATGGGGGTATGGGCAATGGCAAGGCCACGGCCATTCGGCTGGCGCAGGAAGGGGCCACGATCTGTGCGCTGGACCTGCATCTGCCCGCCGCCGAGGAAACCTGCGAGATCATCCGCGCCGACGGCGGCAAAGCCATCGCCCTGTCTGCAGATGTCACGCACGAGGATCAGGTCAAGCAGGCCGTCGCCGACTGCCTGAGCGCGTTGGGGCAGATCGACATTCTGCAAAACAACGTCGGCATCCTGAAGACCGGCGGGGCCATGGACAGCACGGTCGAGGATTGGGATGCGCTAGTTCATGTGAACATGAAGGCTGTTTTCTTGCCGACCAAACATGTCCTGCCCCACTTCGTGGATCGCGGGGCCGGGGTGGTGACCAATATCTCTTCGATTGCAGGGCTGCGCTATCTGGGAACGCCCTATATCGGCTATAACGCCACCAAGGGTTCGATCATTTCCTATACGCGCAATCTTGCGGCCGAGGTGGCCCCGCATGGCATTCGCGCCAACGCGATCCTGCCGGGGTTCATAGATACGCCCATGGCGCGGGACATCACCGTTCAGAACTCGGAAGACCCAGGCGCCATCGACTGGGACGCTCTGGATCGCCAGCGGGCGGCGCGGATTCCGCTGGGCCGTGTCGGCACGCCCTGGGATGTGGCCAATGCCGCCGTATTTCTGGCCAGCGATGAGGCGTCATACATTACAGGTACCGAAATCACTGTGGATGGTGGTGTGTCATGTCGCGTGTAAAAAGCCGCGCCGGGCGCGGATGTCGATGGAGATCGGGTGAGGATAGACCAGGCTCTGCTGATGGAACTTGTCGCCAAAGCGCCCAATAGATTTGTGGTACAGGGGCGCGGGCCCTCGACCGGGTTCACGATGGGCGGGGACACGAGTGTGTTTTGCACCACGAAGGGCGCGCCGTTCACCCGCGATCTGGATGGCCTCCGCCGGTCAACCACCGAGGCGGATGTGATCAATTTTGCCCGCCTGACACAGGCCTGCCCCAGCTTTCACATGGCGGGCGGGTTTATCTGCGAGCCTATGGATATCCCCGTTCCGTACCGCCATCTGGCGACGATGCGGCACCAAACGGTCTAGACCGATTTGCCCCTGTTCGACCACTGGGACCACATGCGGCATCGTCAGCTCGCACCCGGTTTGCGGCGTTGTGGATGCAGATCGCGTCGCCACCTTCGTAGATGCAATCCAGACAGTGGCCCCGACGCAAGGCCGGATATCATCCTCGCGCCCCTCGACGATCCTTTGTACCAGATGCGGGTCGGCCATATGAGCGCGAGTCATGTCGACCATGTCCAGACGCCCCTCGGCCAAGGCGTGGCGGGCGGTGGCGACATCCGGAATGCGAGCGGCGTGGAAGGTGGGCAGGCCGATCTCGGCCCGCGAAATCCAGATGCGGTGCAGCGGGAGACCCTTGCAGCGGTATCACTTTTGATACCGCGGCATCACTGTCGATTCGCCCGCGCGTCACGTTGAGGAAATCGGCCAGCCCCTCATCCCTGAGAAGACGCGCGATGCGGAACCCCTCTTCCTTGCTCACGCCGCCGGGGGTGGTTTCGTCCATCGAGAACCGGACACCCAGAAGGAACTCATCACCCACCTTATTGCGCATGCTAGCCAGGACCTCACGCGCGAAACGGGTGCGGCTTTCCAGCGTTTGCGGACCATACGGTCCCTCAAGTTCGTCAGCGGGGACCAGAACTGGTCGGGCAGGTGGCCGTAGCACTCGATTTCCAGCCCGTCCATGCCGCCCGCCTTCATGCGTTCAGCGGCGTCGCCATAGTCCTGAATGACCCGCGCGATGTCCCAGTCCTCCATAAGTTTGGGATTGTAGCGATGCGCGGTTTCGTGATGATGCGTCGGCGGGACCGAGGTCATACCGTCTTCGGGATAGGCGGGTTCATGACTGGTGGTCATGATCCGATTGCGCAGGGTGAGGTGCTTTAACTGGTATGGCTGCAGAAGTGGATCGTTGCTCATTGCGATGCTCCCACTGCAACTGGCGTATTCAGAAAATTGGGCCCGGTGTGATTAGGACAGAAAGTGGCTGGAAGGACGAGCGTGCGCTTACTCCTTTGCCGTATCGTCTGCGTTCAGGTTCAGATGCGCCATACCGCTGCTGCCCAGATCAACGGCTGCAAAAGGGCCGCCGTGATGGATGTTGGCAGGATCAAGGGGATCAAGCGGGCCGTCCTTGGCAAAGATCTCATCGGCGAATTGCTCGGCATTGTCCTTGGGCCGGAAACCCAGATGCCGCGCCTTGGAATTGTCGACCGGCGCGCGGTCATTGTCAGACACGCCATAGACGATGCTGAAACCGGTGACCGGGGTCTTGACCGCCTGTTCCACCATATGGATCAGGTCATCATAGCTGAGCCACGTTCCCACCGCGCGGCTGTTCGTGACCTGCGCGCAGGACAGGATGCGCAGGCAGACGGCCTCAAGCCCTCGTTTGTCCCAGTAAAGCGAGGCGAGGTCTTCGGCGAAGCATTTGGCAAGCCCATAGAACGTGTCTGGTCTGTGTGGCGCGTCGATGCCGATGAAATCGGTCTTTTTGTGCATGCCGACCGCATGGATCGACGAGGCATAGACCACCCGCCGGAGATTGTTGCGATGGGCGGCCTCCCACACGGTATAGGCGCCGTAGAAGTTCGGGCCCCAAAGCACATCCATCGGGGCCTCGTCCGCGATGGCGCCGAAATGAACCACCATATCCGCGCCTTCCAGCAGCTCTGTCATGGCTTCAAGATCGGCAAGGTCGGCCTTCACGTAGCTTTCGTTCGGCGCAAGGTTGGGTACGCCGTCGGCAATGTCCGAGGAGACCAGCTCGTCGCATAGCTTCGATAGCGGCCCGCGCAAGTATGATCCAAGCCGCCCTGCTGCGCCGGTGAGGACTAGTTTCTTCATGGGCGAACTCCTTTCAGATTGGCAACGGCATCGGCGATGCGGTTCAGGGCCGTGTTGAGAACGTCTTCGGACGCGGCTGTCGAAATGCGGAAAAAGGGCGACAGCTCATAGGCGCTACCGGGAACAGCCGCCACACCGGCCGCGCTGAGAAAAAAGGCGGTTACATCGGCATCCGAGGTCAGGGTTGCGTCGTCCGGCGTCGTGGCCCCGATCAGGCCCTCGCAGCCGATCAGCCCGTAGAACGCTCCGCCCGGCGGGTCGAGCGTCAGGCCAGGAATGTCGCGGATGCGTTCGACCACAAGGTCGCGGCGGGCCTCGAACGCGGCACAGAAGCGGCGTACCTCATCCTGCGGGCCGTTCAAAGCAGCCGCCGCCGCGGCCTGTGCAATCGAGCAAGCGCCTGAGGAAATCTGGCTTTGCACCTTGGTCATCGCGGCGACCAGCTCTTTCGGTCCTGCGCCATAGCCGATGCGCCACCCGGTCATTGCATAGGCCTTGGAGACCCCGTTTACCGTCAGTGTTCGATCTTTTAGCGTCGGGCACAGGGCGGCGAAAGACCGGAAGACGCGATTGTCGAACAGGATGTGTTCGTAGATCTCATCGGACAGGATCAGGATGCGGTCGTGTTGTTCCAGAACCGCGCCAAGGGCCGCAATCTCAGCGTCCGAATAGACTGCGCCGGAAGGGTTCGACGGTTGGTTCAGCAACAGCCAACGTGTCTTGGGTGTGATCGCGGCCGCCAGCCTGTCGGGGGTCAGGCGGAAACCCTCTTCAGCCGGGCATTCGATGGTGACGGGCGTACCGCCAAGGATCAGCACGATGTCCTTGTACTGCCCAAAGTAAGGCGCGCAGAGGAGAACTTCGTCGCCCGGCTCCAGCGTGGCCATGAAGGCGTTGAACAGCACTTGCTTGGCCCCGTTCGAGACGATGACTTCATCGGGGGCGTAGGTCAGATCGTTTTCACGCTGCAGCTTGTCGGTAACGGCCTGCCGCATGGTCAGGGTGCCGTTGGTGGGCGGGTATTTGGTCTCACCCGCCAGAGCGGCCTGATGTGCGGCGTGTTTGATGTGGTCGGGTGTGTCGAAGTCAGGCTCTCCGAGGCCCAGATCAATGACATCCTCACCCCGCGCGCGGGCCTCTTTCGCGGCCTGGCTGACCCAAGCCGAGGCCGAGGGTTTCACGAATGCAAGGCGCGAGGCAGCAAAACTCATTTCAGGTGATCTTTCGTTTGGGCCAGCGCCGTGTCAGCCGCACGCGCCAGAAGGCCCGTATCAATAGCGTTCGCAACGAAGGTGAACCCTTCGTTCAACAGCTTGGCCGCAAAGGCCGGGTCGGTGACGAGGGTGCCGACGGGCACCCCGCGTGCGATCAGTTTCTGCGCGGCCTTTCTGATCTCGGACCAGACCTCGGGATGCATGGGGTCGCCGACATGACCAAGATCGGCGGCAATATCCGCCGGACCGAAGAAGATGCCGCTGACACCATCGACAGTGCCGATAGCCTCGGCCTGCTCCAAAGCGGCGCGGGATTCCACTTGTAGCAGAACTGTCAGCTCGTGTTCGCAGCGCGTCACATAGTCCTTGATCCGCCCAAAACCCGTTGCGCGGCTTGCGCCTGCCATCCCACGAACGCCCCGCGGCGGGTAGCGCGTGGCCGCGACGGCGCGTTCGGCTTCTTCCACCGATTGGATCATCGGAAACAGAAGCCCCGGCGCGCCGAGGTCAAGCAGACGTTTGACCACAACCGCGTCATTCCATTCGACGCGGACAAGCGCGGTGGTCTGATACGCCTCAAAGGCCTGCAGCTGCGACAACACGCTGTGATAGTCGTTCGCGCTGTGCTCCATGTCGATCAGCGCCCAGTCATAGCCTGCTGTGGCTATGATTTCGGCTGCATTGTTACTGCACAGGCTGACCCAAACACCAACTTGTTTGTCGCCATTTGCGATCGCATGGGTGAAACGGTTGCGTATTAGCTCCATCAGATCACTGCCTTTTCGATGATTGGTTGTCCGGCCGGGATACGTTGGTAGTTGAAGGGCGTCATGTCCAGCGCGCGGTATTCGCCATAGGTCAGCCACTCGGCCGTGCCACGCCCCATCGCCGGAGATTGCTGCAGCCCGTGGCCCGAGAACCCGTTCAGGAAGATGAAGTTCGACAACTCGGTATGGGGACCCATGATCGCGTTGTGATCGAAGGTGTTCATCGCATAATGCCCGGCCCATTCGCTTTGCAGTTTGATCGCTTCGAATTGCGGGATACGGGTGGCGAGGACGGGCCAGACGTGGTTTTCCCAGAAAGCGTGATCCATGTTGAAATCATCGAAATCCACAGCCGGGTCGATGTCGGAATGCCCACCGCATTGATACGTGCCGCCCCCGACCTCGCGCACATGAACGCCCGAGGGGTCAATGGTCAGCGGCAAGTCGCGGTTTAATGGCTGTTCTGCTTTGAAAATCCACGAATAGCGTTTCCGCGGTTCAACCGGCACGTCAATCCCAGCCATTTGAGCGGTTCTGGCGGCCCGAGGACCGGACGCATTGACCACCTGTCCGCACGCAATGACTTCGCCCGAGGCGAGCGTGACGCTTTCAACCTTGGTGCCTGCGGTGTTTCGGGTGATCTCGACAACTTCGTTCTGGACCCATTCGACGCCCCGATCACGGCTTTGTCGCCGCCACCAGTGATCGAGGGCCGCGCCGTCGAAATAGCCTTCGTCGATCAGATTGATCGAGCCCAGAACGATGTCATCGACATTGTAGAACGGGTAGGCCGCCTTGATCTCATCCGCGTTCATCAGTTGCGTTGCCGCACCTGCCGCCAACTGTACTTTCTGGTTCTCGCGCAGCACGTTGGCAAAGCCTTCGTTGTCCGCCAGATACATGTAGCCAAAGGAATGGATCGAAAGCTCGGGTATCCGGTCATCACCGCCCATGTAGCCGCGTAGGTTCTTCACGAAGTCGGCGGCAAACTGGCTGATCCGCACGTTCAGCTCGGCCGAGAATTGCTGCCGGATACAGGAATTCGTATGCCCGGTCGAACATGAGGCGAAACTCATGTCGCGTTCGATCACCAGAACCGAACCATTGAAATCGGCATTGTCCGACAGGAACCAAGCGGTCGAGGCCCCCATGATCGCGCCGCCTATGATCACCACGTCATAGCTCTGCCGGGCCGGGCTTTGGTTGCTCATTCGTATTCTCCTTTTGCAACGGCACGGTGGATCTCGGAGATCTCGGATGCCGTCAAGCCATAGTCGCGCGATGCTGTTTCGTCTGAAATATAGCCGAGCGCCAGATCACGCTTAACCATCTGTTTTGACCGTTCCGACGGGTCACCGTAGCCAGCGCCGCCGGGGAACGCCATCACGACTTTGCGCCCGTGTGGTACAAACTGTTTACCTTTGACCCGCATGTCGGACCCGTCGTCCTGAGCGATGGTTGTTGGTGCGCCATTTCTCCCTCCTCGCCGACCACGCGCGGGGTATTGGCTGCGGTCGAACATGGCCTGAATGTCGAACTCGTACCCCTCTTGCGCGCCGACCTCCATATACTGGCCCAACCCGCCGCGCGTTTTCCCTGCGCCACCGCTATCTGGGCGCAGTTCCTTGCGCCAGATGATGACGGGGCCCGCGTGTTCAGTGGCTTCGATCGGCATGGTCATGACGCCCGAGGGGAAGGCGGTGGCGTTCATCCCGTCGTGTTCCGGCCGCGCGCCAGAACCGCCCGAGTTGAAGGTCAGCACCTCGGACCGGCGGGCCCCTTCAGGGGCCGGAGCATCGGTGCGGGGGCGCAGGCTAACCTGAAAGTTGCACAAACATCCCGCGCCTTCGGCGGGGACGAGGCCGGGAACGATCTTGTCGAACGCGTCATAGACCGCATCGGGCACGAAATGGCCCACGATATGGCGCAGTGCGACCGGAGCCGGGTGCAGCGCATTCACGATGGTGTTCTCGGGCGCGGAGACTTCAAACGGGGCCAGCGATGCGGCGTTATTGGGGATCTCGGGCGCAATCGCGACCTTAAGCGCGTAGCAGGCATAGGCTTTGGTATAGACCAGTGGGCAATTGATCCCTTTTTTGTCCACCCCCGAAGTGCCGGAAAAATCGGTCACGATCTTGTTGCCTTCGACGCTGATCCTGACCTTCAACGTGATTGGAGTATCAAACCCGTCCATCGTCATTTCACCCTCAGCGGTTTTCTGAGGCAGGGCAGCGATACGCTCCAGCGTCGCTCGGCGGGAGTTGTCGAGGATGAACGCGGCGATCCCATCGAGGGTTTCGAGGTCGAACTCCTCCATCATGTCGATCAGGCGGCGGTGGCCGATTTCGTTACAGGTGGTCAGAGCGTAGATATCTCCGATCAGCTGATCGGGCTCGCGCACATTGCCGCGGATGAGGCGCACCAGTGTTTTATCCACATCGCCGCGGTCGGCAAACTTCATGATCGGGATGTAAAGCCCCTCCTCATAGACACTTTGCGCATCAGCCCCAAAGCCGCGCCCGCCGATATCCACGATATGCGCGGTACAGGCAAAGAACCCGACCAGCGCGCCCTTGTGAAAGGATGGGGTGACCATGGTGATGTCATGCAGGTGGCCTGTGCCCTCCCATGGGTCATTGGTGATGTAGACGTCGCCTTCATGCATGTTCTGCCGGCCAATGCGGCGAATGAAATGTGCGACCGCATCTGCCATCGCGTTCACGTGACCTGGCGTGCCGGTCACGGCCTGCGCCAGCATGTTCCCGTGCGTGTCATAGACCCCCGCTGACAGGTCCCCGGCCTCACGGACCGAGGTTGAGAACGCCGTTCGAACCAACGCCTGCGCCTGTTCCTCAACAACCGAGATCAGTCGGTTCCACATGACCTGATAGGTGACTTTGGACTGCTCGTTGCTCATCACGCGGCTCCTTTTGTCACAACGTCGATACAGCCATCGGGCTGACGGATGGCGTCCCGGCTGGCGGGGACAACGATGGTTGTTTCATGCTCGGTTACGATTGCGGGCCCTAGGGCGCGCTGCCCGCTCTGCATACTAGCGCGGTCGACAGTATCCGCGTCTAGGTAGCGACCGGATGAAGCGTCAAATACCTGTCGCGTGCCTTCGGACATAGCCGGGCCTTTTGCGCCCGTGACGGCAATCGGCGTGACCTCTTCGGGCGGGGTGCTGGCGTTGACGGACCAGACGGTGATCTCGATATCCATGCCCGCGACCGGGCGGCCAAAAAGCTTGGTATAGCCTTCCTCGAACCGCGCCTGATAGGCGGCGGCGTTGGGGTTCATCGCCTGTTCTTCGGTCAGTTCGATCGGGATTTCCCATCCCTGACCGGAATAGCGCATATAGGCTTTGAAATCGGTCCGGATCGGGCTGGTCGCATCGCAGGTTCGCACAAAGCCAGTTGTTTCGTCCCTCAGGTCGGACAAAAGCTGACTGATCCGGTTCGCGTCGAAATCGCTGAGCTTCATATAGACCGAGCGGTTGGCCTCGAAACTGAAGGGCGCGCGCAGGAAGCCGATGGCCGAGCCGACCCCGGCCCCCGGCGGAACAAGCAGGCGCTCGACCCCAAGCTTTTCACACAGACGCCCGGCGTGCAGAGGGGCCGCGCCACCAAAGGCGATCATGGTGTAGTCGCTCAGGTCCTCGCCATTCTCGACGGCGTGAACGCGTGCGGCGTTGGCCATGTTCTCGTCCACCACTTCGGCCACGCCAAAGGCGGCCTCAACCGGGTCCATGTCTAGCGTACTGCCAACGTGCTCGGTCAGCGCGGATCTGGAGTTGTCCGGGTGCAAAACGATCGAGCCACCGGCGAAATTGTTCGGGTCCAGCTTGCCGAGAACCAGATCAGCGTCCGTCACACCGGGGCGCGTGCCACCGCGCCCGTAACAGGCCGGGCCGGGCTCGGACCCCGCGCTTTCCGGACCCACGCGGATCTGGCGCATCCCGTCCACATGAGCCAGGCTGCCGCCGCCCGCGCCGATTTCGACCATGTCGATCACCGGGATCGAAATCGGCATGCCCGAACCCTTCTTGAACCGATAGGTCCGCGCGACCTCAAACACACGGCTGGTTTTGGGCGTCTGGTTCTTGATCAGGCAGATCTTGGCCGTGGTGCCGCCCATGTCAAAGCTCAGCACTTTGTCCAAACCGTAGCGTGCCGCAATATGCGCCGCGAAAACCGCGCCCCCAGCGGGGCCGCTTTCGACCAGCCGCACCGGGAATTCGGCGGCATTCTGGATTGAGATAATGCCGCCACCCGAATGCATCAGGAAGATCCGACATTGAACGCCTTGCGCGCGTAACTGATCTTCGAGCCGACCCAGGTATGAGGCCATCAGTGGCTTGATATAGGCGTTGGCAACAACCGTGTTGAACCGTTCATACTCACGCATCTGAGGCGAAACCTCGGACGAGATCGAAACCGATACGTCAGGCAGTTTCTCGGCCAGAACTTCGCGCACCAGATTCTCATGTGATGGGTTGAGGTAGGAGTGGATCAGACCCACCGCCACCGATTCAAACCCGGCTTGGGCAATCTTGTCCACAACCGCTTCGACATCGGCGCGGGTCAGATCAACCAGAACCTCGCCTCGGGCATCGACGCGGCCGGGAACGGTAAAGCGCATGTGGCGCGGCAGCAGCGGGTCAGGCAGTTTGAGGTTCAGGTCATACTGCTCAAACCGGCTTTCGGTGCGCATTTCGATCACATCGCGGAACCCTTCCGTTGTGATCAGCGCCGTTTTCGCCCCCCGGCGTTCGATTAGTGCATTGGTTGCCAGCGTCGTGCCGTGGATGATCTGGTCAATCTGGCCCGGAGTGATCCCGGCCTTGGCACAAACCTGCTGCATCCCGTCGATGATCGCGTTTTCTGGCGCGGCATAGGTTGTCAGCACTTTGGTTGAAAACGTCTGTCCATCCTTTTCCAGAACCACATCGGTAAAGGTGCCGCCGATATCAACGCCCAATCGGATAGAGTGTGAGGTCATGCCCGTGCCCGCTTGAAAGAGTACCTGTCAAACGCGACTAAAACCCAGCCCGGGACGAAAAATCAAATTGCTTTAATTTCTACTACTGATCGAATTTTTTTATCGTGCGTGTGGCCTGAGCTGCGCGGCGATTTCCGCCGCGTGTTCCACAAAACGGGCGGCCCGCGTTGGATCATAGCGGGCGAAAAACCGCAGCGGCTCGGCCGTCCAATCGGATTGAAGTTCCAGCAGGGCGCCAGCGTCGATCTCGCGCTGGACCAGAGGGCGCGGCAGCAACGCGATCCCGAGACCTTCCGAGACCATCGGAACACAAGCGGATAAAGCGTTCGAATGCACGATTTTCTGTGCGTCCAGCCCGCGTTCCTGCGCCATCGCATGAAGGCTGTGCCCTGCAATTGTGTGGCGGGCATGGGTCAGAACGGAGAATGCGAAAAACCGGTCGACGCTTGGCCCTTCGGGTAAGGCTGTGGCGAGTGTCGTGTTGGCCACCCACACATAGTCTTCGCCGGTCAGTTCTTTTGTCCCGTCCAGTTCCGTTTTGAATGGCCCGTTCTGCACCGCAAGATCAAGCTGCCCTTCCAGCAGCTTTTCATCAATCGTGCCGGACAGGTCCACCACAAGCTCAACGCTCAGATTGGGATAGTGTTGTTTGAGGCTCCGCAGAAAGTCCTGCAGCCATGTGCAGGCGACCAATTCGGTGACGCCAAGACGCAGCCGCTCCTGAATCAGATCTTGTCGGTCGGCTTCCTCCAATAGGGCTTCGGTCGCGCGGAGAACAATTCTGGTTTTCTCCAACAGCGCCTCTCCCTTTGCTGTCAGACGCACGGAGCCTGCATCGCGATACAATAGCTTTGTGCCCAACGCATCTTCCAGCGTGGCGATGCGTGACGAGATATTAGGCTGCGTCGTCGCAAGCGCGTTGGCCGCGGCGCGGAAGGTTCCCATATCGACCACGAAGGTAAAGGCTTCGAGCTGTTTGAGCGTGACTTGGTTCTTTATCATTCCAACTTTTGAGCATCAGGGAAACTGATCGTCAATCACTCAGGACAAGAACCCATGTGTTCCATCCATTTGATGTCTGGTCGGTGGAGAATTGGTTTGCGTGCGGCGTCAAATAGCGCGATCAACGGGGTGACTCGACCACTTGCCGGAAAACAGGAGGCAAACATGAGGCTTGGCTATCTTGGGTTTGGAACCATTGCGCGCGCCTGTGCCGAGGGTCTGGTCAACGATGGGCATGACATTGTTGTCAGCGAAAGAAGCCGGGCCAACTCATCCGAGCTGGCGGAACGCTTCGACAATGTGACCGTGGCCGACAATCAAGGTGTCTTGGATGCCAGCGACGTGGTCTTTGTCGGATCAACCGCCGAACAGGCCGAGGCGATGCTGTCCGCGCTGCGGTTTCGCGAAGGCCAGCAGGTGATCTCGTTTATGGTTGGTATCTCGCCGGAACAGGTTCAGGACCTCGTTGCACCGGCCACGTTCGAGACGTTGATGATCCCGTTCCCGTCCATTGCCTCGGGCGGATCTCCGGTTCTGGTCTTTCCTGCGTCGCCAACGGTTGAGGCCCTCTATGGTGGTTCAAACACTGTGATCACCATGAAGTCCGAGAGTGATTTCAACGAGTTTCTGGCCGCTCAAGCCCTGTTGTCGGTGGTGGCGAAATCGCTGGCCGTCGGGATTGACTGGCTGGGCCGCAAAACTGGCAGCGCCCATGAGGCTGAGAAATTCCTGCGCCTGTTGATCGGAGGGTCGATCATGGCCGCGCCGATGGAGACCGAGAACGCGATGGCCGATCTTGTCGACTCGTTGAACACGCCGGGCGGGCTGAACCAGCAGTTGCGAGAGTACATGGCCGATCGCAACACCTATGACGATCTGGTCCAAGGGATCGAGGTCTTGTCGGCCCGCCTAGCCGAGGGCTGATTACCAGTACTGGAAGCGCGCGACGACATCATGTCGCCGATGCGGGATGAGTTTACCCGTTGGGATCGCCGCGATGGCCGCTATGTTTGGCTTTCGCAGTTTGACATTGGCCCTTTGGTCTGGTGATACCCCTCATCGGATCAGACGCTTTTGTTGACCGAAACTGAAAAGGGAACCCAGGTGCGCGCCAAATCTACGTTCGTGACCCCGCTTCCAACCCAATGGGTTGGGCCGATTCTGTTCAGGGGGGATCTGGTGTCCGGTGAGGTCAGCGTCCCTCTGGCGACGTTCGAAACGCCACTATGGCCCTCCACAGCGCGCGGCGCGGGTGTCTCACGACATGCAGGCGGCATTCAGGTCACCCTGGTTGATGAGCGGATGACACGCTCCATCGCTGTACGTGCGAAGGACGCGGCCTCGGCGCATCAAGCCTGGCAACGGATCGAGGCACAGACGGACAAGGTGGCCGAGATCATCTCCTCGACCAGCCGCTTTGCCCGCCTGATCAAGCTGAATCGTCAGATCGCCGGGAACCTGCTGTATATTCGGATTGAGTGTTCCACCGGGGACGCCTCGGGTCACAATATGGTGACAAAGGCGGCCGAGGCGGTGTTGAATTGGGTTTTGGATGACCAGCCGCATTTGGCCTACGCGTCGATCTCTGGCAACCTGTGTACCGACAAGAAGGCATCCGCTGCGAACGGGCTTTTGGGGCGGGGCAAATACGTCATTGCCGAAGTGGAAATCCCGGGTCGACTGCTGCGGCGCATGTTGCGCACAACGCCCGAGCAGATGGTCACGCTCAATCTCGAAAAGAACCTGATTGGCGGAAATCTCGCGGGGTCTCTGCGCAGCGCCAATGCGCATTTCGCAAACATTCTGTTGGCCTTCTATCTGGCCACGGGACAGGACGCTGCGAATATCATTGAGGGTAGCCAAGGTATCGTTCATTGCGAAGCGCGCGGTGAAGACCTGTATTTCTCATGTACTTTGACGAACTTGATCGTTGGTTCGGTCGGGGCGGGAAAAGGCAATGAACAGGTCGAAGAAAACCTGCGCCTGATGGGGTGCAAAGAGGAACGCGAGGCGGGCGAAAACGCCCGTCGCTTGGCTGGCATCTGTGCCGGTGCGGTGCTGTGCGGTGAGCTGTCCTTGATGGCCGCGCAAACCAATCCCGGAGAGCTTGTGCGCACCCATATGGAACTGGAACGATGACCAAACCCAAACCCGCCGACCGCAGCGTGGCCGGGCGAAAGCTGGACCATCTGCGCGCCGTTCTGGAGGACCCCGATGTCGAACGCGGGCGCAGCGGGTTTGACACGATCTCTCTGACCCATCGCGCCTTGCCTGAACTGGATCTGGATGCGGTTGACACCAGCACCCGGTTTCTGGACAAGCCGCTAAGCTTTCCACTGCTGATTTCGTCGATGACGGGCGGAACCGGGGACGAGATCGCAAGGATCAATCGCAACCTCGCAGAGGCGGCCGAGGCGACCGGGGTGGCAATGTCGGTCGGCTCACAACGCGTGCTGTTCACGGATCCTGCCTCGAAGGGCAGTTTTCAACTGCGCGATGCCGCGCCGAGCATACCTCTGATCGGCAATATCGGCGCCGTGCAGCTGAACGCGGGGCTAAATGCAGGCCACTGTCTTCAGGCCGTTCAGGCGCTTGAAGCCGACGGGCTGTATCTACACCTCAACCCGCTGCAAGAGGCCGTGCAGGTCGAAGGGGACCGCGACTTTTCCAATCTGTCTGGCAAGATCTCTGATCTCGTTTCGAATATGCCGGTGCCCGTGCTGATCAAAGAGGTCGGTGCCGGGCTGTCCAGCTCCGATGTCGAGCTGGCCTATGCCGCCGGTATTCGCCATTTCGATGTGGCCGGACGCGGCGGCACGTCCTGGAGCCGGATCGAATATCACCGCCGCGCGGATGAGGAGGACGATCTAGGGCTGGTTTTTCAGGATTGGGGCCTGACGACGGTCGAAAGTCTGCTTGAAACTCGGGACGTCTTGGTCAAAAAGACCGATCCAACAACACTCATCGCCAGCGGCGGTTTACGAGACGGTGTGGACATGGCCAAATCTATTATTCTGGGCGCAGATCTGTGCGGAATGGCCGCGCCGTTTTTGGCCGCAGCGCAGGAATCGAGCGCGCAGGTCATCCGCCAAATTGAAAAGTTACGTCGCGAATTTCAGACGGCGATGTTTCTTTTGGGCTGCGCCGATGTATCTCAGCTGAACGCAAATGTCTCACTGATCCGATCAAGGTCAAAGTTTTGGTAATCTCTACTGGTATCAGCGCGATGAGCTTTTTTACGCCTCATCGCTATATTTCGCTGGACACTCTGGCCCAGCACCACGGCATCGACCCGGCCAAGTTCTCACGCGGGATCGGGCAGGAAAAGATCGCTATGCCGGGGCATGACGAAGACGTTGTGACCTTGGCCGCCGAGGCCGCGAAGCCGATCATTGATCAATTTGGCGCAGACGGGATCGACACTATCTTGTTTGCAACGGAAACAGGGATCGACCAGTCGAAATCGGCGGGTATCTATGTGCAGCGGCTTCTCGGGCTGCCTTCGAACCTGCGCAATGTGGAGCTGAAGCAGGCTTGTTATTCTGCCACCGCCGCCCTGCAAATGGCCTGCGCCCATGTGGCGCGCAAGCCGGATCGCAAGGTGCTTGTGATCGCCTCGGATATAGCGCGCTATGATCTGGACAGCTCGGGCGAGGCAACGCAAGGGGCCTCTGCCGTTGCGATGCTGGTCACGGCCAATCCGACGCTGTTGGAGATCGGTACAGTCTCGGGCCTGTTTACCGAAGACATCATGGATTTCTGGCGCCCCAACCACCGGCGCACACCCTTGGTTGACGGTAAATACTCGGCGCTGCGCTATCTCGGGGCGCTGGTGGAGTCCTGGCGCGATTATCAGGCGAATGGCGGCTTGCCCTATGATGGGTTTGCGCAGTTCTGCTATCACCTGCCATTCTCGCGTATGGGCGAGAAGGCGCATCTGCGTCTGGCGAAAGAGGCAAAAGCCGAGGCGGATATGCAGGCCGCTTTACCGGGGATGATCTACAATCGTCAGGTCGGGAACAGCTATACTGCCTCGATGTACCTCGCGATCCTGTCAACGCTGGAGAACAGTGAAAGCGATCTGGCGGGCAAGTCCTTGGGACTGTTTTCCTACGGGTCCGGCGCGACCGGTGAGTTCTTTGATGCCAAGGTGGTCGAAGGCTACCAAGACCATCTGTTTGCCCCCCGCCACCGGAAAATTCTGGAGGACCGGACCGCCCTCTCATATGATGAATATGTTGCCCTCTGGCACGCGAGGAATGGCGAGGACGGGACAGACACCCCCATGCCCGATGAGGCAAAAGGGCGCTACAGACTGGCAAGCATTGACGACAACAAGCGCATCTACGTTGACCGGACCGCATGATAAAGTCTGGGCCCACGCGCCCGGTAAGCTGATCCTGTCCGGAGAGCATTCGGTTCTGTATGGCATGCCTGCACTGGCAATGGCCGTGGCCCGCTACACCGAAGTGTCGTTTCAGCCGCTGGGCTTGGGGGAAGGTTTGAAAACCGCGTTCGAGAACCTATCGTCAGGCGAATACTACCCTCTGAAACTGTTGTCTCAGTTCAAGGCGTCACTGGATCAGCGCTTTGATCAATTCACGCGCGGTGAGTTGGATGTCCACAAGATCCTAACGCGCCCTGATGATCTGGCGGTCTATACGCTTGCCTCGCTGCTGCATGACAGCCTCGCAACGCCCGGGTCTACGATCCCCGGCATTGGTGCGATGTACAGCAAACTGGCCCCCGGACAGCTAGCCAGTAGGTCAGAGCTGCCGATTGGCGCGGGTATGGGGTCGTCTGCCGCCATCGTCGCGGCAACAACGGTGTTGTTTGAAAACCTGTTGGAGCGGCCCAAAACGCTTGAAGAGAGATATGAGCGGGTCCGGTTTTGCGAGCGTCTCAAGCACGGGCGCGCGGGGCCGATTGATGCCGCCGCAGTTGTCCGCGGCGGCCTTGTGCGTGCAGGCGAAACCGATATCGCGGCGCCGGAGTTGCCGTCGGATCATGGTTTGCTGACGGGTTACGGGTGGTATTGGGTCCTGCACGGTCGGCCCGAAAGCAGCACAGGCGAATGCGTCAGTGCGGTCAAGGCCGAACACGCGCAGAACGACGCCCTTTGGCAACGCTTTGGCGACTGTACGACCGCGTTTTTGACCGCGATCGCCTCGGGGCATGACCCGGACGACGCGATTTCGGAAAACCAGCGATTGCTGGAGATGATCGGTGTCGTGCCAGACCTGTGCCAAACTTTTATCAGACAGATCGAAGTCATTGGTGGCGCGGCGAAAATCTGCGGCGCGGGGTCTGTACGAGGTGATTTTGGCGGGGTGGTTCTGGTACATTTGGAAGACCATGACAAAATGGCCCATTTCATGTCGGGCTATCCTCAGATGCAATGGTCCGCGTTGCGTCTGACCTCGACTGGTGCAGCGATGGGCAGGGCACCTAATCACAGCTCAGACGAGGCCAGTCCATGATACGGGCCAGCGCACCGGGATCGGTCATGATTACCGGAGAACATGCGGTCGTTTATGGCTCCAGAGCCATCGTGGTCGCGATTGAACAAAGACTAACGGTGACGCTGCGACCACGTACCGATCAATTGGTGCGTCTGTCCTCCGAGATTGCCGAAACGCAAATGGTCGATTTGGATCAACTGCAAGCAGTGGGGCCGTACAAGTTTGTCCTCGCCGCAATCGCCATGCACCGGGATGCGATTGACACTGGGATGGATATCTCAATCTCGTCGGAGATTGACCCGACGCTCGGGCTTGGGTCATCTGCCGCCGTGACCATTGCCGCGTTGGGGGCCGTTCTGACCTTCACGGGTCAGCCGCTGAACGGTATTCACTCCAAGGCCTATCAGATCATTCAGGACATTCAGGGCCGTGGCAGTGGCGCCGATTTAGCAGCCAGCTTGCAGGGTGGTATGCTGGCCTATCGCGCCCCGCCAAATCCAGAGATGGTGGCACTGCCCCACCCTCCGACGATCAGCCTGCGATACTGCGGCTACAAGACACCCACCTCGGTCGTGTTGCAAAAGGTTGCGGAACGGATGATCGGAAGAGAGGCCGAGTTCGACGAACTTTATGCGGTTATGGGCGGCTTGGCCGATCACGCAATCAGCGCCGCGAAGGACCGCGATTGGGAGGCGTTCGCAGACGCCCTCACAAACTACCAAACCCGGATGGAGGATTTGGGCGTGAGCGATGAAACCTTGAACCAGATCATCACATCAGCCCGACAGGCCGAAGGTGTCATGGCGGCCAAGATATCGGGCTCTGGCTTGGGCGATTGCGTTCTGGCCATAGGAGCGCCGCCTGACGGGTTCACTCCGGTGACACTGGCCAGCGAAGGACTGATCATACATGACTGACGCCGTTCAGACCCTCATTGACCAAGCGATGCGAGAGGCGGGCGAGGCTCAAACCTTCAGCGCCTATGCCCCAAGCAACATCGCGTTGTCGAAATATTGGGGCAAACGGGATAGAGCCTTGAATCTGCCGCTCAACAGTTCCTTGTCGATCTCTTTGGCGGAATGGGGGTCTCATACAACAGTCGAGCCATCCCAGAGCGGGTCGGATCAGGTCTTGCTGGACGGTCAGCCTTTGCCGCCGACCTCGGGGTTCGCGCGCAAGGCGCTTGCGTTTGCGGATTTGTTTCGCGGCGGGCGCGATGTGCCACTGATGATTTCGACCAGAAACACAATTCCGACGGCGGCCGGTTTGGCATCTTCCGCCTCGGGGTTTGCGGCGCTGACCCGTGCGCTCTGCGGCAGCTTCGGGTTGGACCTGCAAGCACAGGACATGAGCCGGATCGCCCGATTGGGCAGTGGTAGCGCAACCCGTTCGCTCTGGCATGGCTTTGTGCGTTGGGACAAGGGCGCGCGCGATGACGGTGGCGACAGCCACGGCGTGCCGCTTGATCTGGTCTGGCCTGAATTCCGCATCGCGATTGTCGAGGTGGACACAGGCCCGAAACTGCACTCGTCCCGCGATGGAATGAACCACACGGTCGATACCAGCCCTCTGTTTTCCAGCTGGCCCGAGATGGCCGAGCGGGACTGCAAGACCATCGAGCAAGCGATCAACCAGAGAGACTTTGAAACCCTGGGCCAAACGGCAGAGGCGAATGCGTTGGCCATGCACGCGACCATGCAAGCTGCACGCCCCGCACTGAGCTACCTGACAGATCAAAGCTGGGCGATCCTGCAGCGACTGTGGCAGGCCCGCACAGAAGGACTTGCAGCCTATGCCACGATGGATGCCGGGGCGAACGTCAAGCTAGCTTTCCTGAAAGAAGCGGAGGCAGATGTCTTGCAAGCGTTTCCTGGTGCCCGCGTGATATCTCCTTTCGAATGGTCAAACGCATAGAAGCCACGACACAAGATTGAGCGGTCGCCGCTGCCGAACGTGTCACGCTTTGGAAGGTGACCGCGCGCGATCCAATGCACGCTCACCAGGCGTTGGAGGTTGGCAATGCCCTCAAGTCTTCCTGCCCTTTGGCGGGCAATAGACTTTCGCCAAAGGCTTCGCTATCCAACTTGCAGGCTCAGCGCCTTGCCGAACAGGCTCAAACACTTGTAGCAAGGACAGTGGATATGACAGCCAACCCAAACGACAGAGCCTCTATGACGAAACTCACGCAGGATCCTCATTCGATCCGGTCCGGTGACCGGGAAAAGGTTCTGGAAGTGGCCATCGGTCGCGAGGTTCGGGCCTTTCGCAAGCAACAGAACACAACGGTCGCCGAGCTTGCGCAGGTTACCGGCCTGTCGATCGGGATGTTGTCCAAGATCGAAAACGGCAACACGTCGCCTTCGCTGACCACGCTGCAACTGCTGGCCGATGCGTTGTCGGTTCCACTGACCAGCTTTTTTCGCCGTTTTGAAGAGCGTCGCGACGCTGTCCACACCAAGGCCGGTGAAGGCGTCGAGCTAGAGCGCGAAGGAACTCGGGCGCATCACCAATACAACCTTCTCGGCCATCTAGGCGCCAATGGTTCGGGCGTGATTGTCGAGCCTTATCTGATCACCCTGACAGCGGAATCGGATGTTTTTCCAACCTTTCAGCATGGCGGGATTGAAACGATCTATATGCTGGAGGGTGAGGTGGACTATCGCCATGGGGAGCAGGTTTATCCGTTGAAACCCGGTGATACTCTGTTCTTCGACGCGGATGCGCCGCATGGACCTGAGCGACTGGTCAGCCTGCCGGCGCGGTATCTCTCGGTGATCAGTTACCCTCAGACAAGCTGATCCGACTTCTAGCAGAAAGCGGATGATCAATTCGCTAAGCCAACAGCTATGTTGGCCGGGCTCTCTTGCCGTGGCTTGTAAGTGAGCGCTCAGAAATTGGGCAAAATTTGCCTGCTAGGAAAAAACATTTCCTCTAGTTATTGAGAATCCTATGTTTTGTTGCTAGCGTAAACGCGCAACGAAACACGCAAGGAGAGCTGTCTGCCATGTGCGGAATTGTCGGACTATTCCTTAAGGACCAGTCACTGTCGCCCAAGCTGGGTGAGATGCTGACGGATATGCTGATCACCATGACCGACCGTGGCCCCGACAGCGCTGGTATCGCGATTTATGGCGATCCATCTCAGGGCACTACAAAAATCACCGTTCAGTCTGCAAACCCCGAACAGGATTTTGCCAGTCTGGCGGATGAGCTGGGTCAACGGCTGAACACGTCCGTGACCCAGACGATCAACGACACCCATGCGGTGCTGGACATCCCCGGCGATCAGTTCGAGGCCGCGCGCGCCGCGCTGGCCGAGATCCGCCCAACGGTTCGGATCATGAGCCGTGGGGAGAGCCTTGAGATCTACAAGGAGGTCGGGCTGCCCAAGGATGTTGCCGCGCGCTTCAACCTCAGCGGCATGACCGGCACGCATGGGATCGGCCACACGCGGATGGCCACGGAATCGGCGGTGACCACGATGGGTGCGCACCCGTTCAACACCGGGGATGATCAGTGTCTGGTGCATAACGGATCGCTGTCCAACCACAACTCATTGCGGCGCAAGCTGCGCCGTGAGGGCGTGCATATCCAGACCGAGAACGACACCGAAGTCGGTGCGGCCTATCTGACATGGAAGATGATGAACGGCGCGTCTCTGGGTGAGGCGCTGGAAAGCAGCCTTGAGGATCTGGACGGGTTCTTCACCTTTGTCGTCGGCACCAAGGACGGGTTCGGCGTGGTCCGTGACCCGATTGCCTGCAAACCGGCCGTTATGGCGGAAACCGATCAATATGTGGCCTTTGGCAGTGAATACCGCGCGCTGGTGAACCTGCCCGGCATCGAAGACGCCCGCGTCTGGGAGCCGGAGCCGGCGACGGTCTACTTCTGGTCCCACACCGATTCCCCTAACAAAAAGGCCGCCTGACATGCAGACCTATGATCTTGAGGCGGACGGCCTGCGCGGGCTGAACGCCACCCTGCAGGACCAGAGTAAAGAGACCAACCAGACCAGCTGGCAGGTGGTGAACCCCAAGGGCAGCCACGCCATCGCGGTCGGGCTGGACGCGCCGATCGAGGTGACGGTGAAAGGCTCGACCGGTTATTACTGCGCGGGCATGAACCAGCAGGCGACCGTGCGGGTCGAGGGCTCGGTCGGGCCGGGCGTGGCCGAGAACATGATGTCGGGTCAGGTCATCGTCGATGGTGATGCCAGCCAATATGCCGGGGCCACGGGCCATGGTGGATTGCTGGTGATCAAGGGCAATGCCAGCTCGCGCTGCGGGATCTCGATGAAAGGGATCGACATCGTGGTGCATGGCAATATCGGTCACATGTCGGCCTTCATGGCGCAGGCGGGCAATCTGGTGGTCTGTGGCGATGCGGGCGACGCGCTGGGGGATTCCCTCTACGAGGCGCGGCTGTTCGTGCGCGGCTCGGTCAAGAGCCTCGGCGCGGATTGTATCGAGAAAGAGATGCGCCCCGAACATCTTGAGATCCTGAAGGATCTGCTGGACCGCGCAGGCAGCGACGCCAAACCGGAAGAGTTCAAACGCTATGGCTCGGCCCGTCAGCTGTATAACTTCGACGTCGACAACTCGGCCGCTTACTAAGGATGAAGGGTATGAAAGATATGGACGATCAGACCCCCCGCACCGTGCCGATCCAGTCGGCGACCTTTTCCAACCCGATCAACGCCGAGATCCGCCGCGCGGCGGCAACCGGCATCTATGACATCCGGGGTGGCGGGGCCAAACGCAAGGTGCCGCATTTTGACGACCTGCTGTTTCTGGGGGCCTCGGTCAGCCGCTATCCGCTGGAGGGGTATCGCGAGCGCTGTGATACCTCGGTGACGTTGGGGACGCGTTTTGCCAAGAACCCGATCCAGCTGGATATCCCGATCACCATCGCTGGCATGAGCTTTGGCGCGCTGTCGGGACCGGCGAAAGAGGCTTTGGGCCGCGGCGCTTCGGCGGCGGGCACCTCGACCACAACCGGCGATGGCGGCATGACGCCCGAGGAACGCGGCCATTCCAGCAAGCTGGTCTATCAGTATCTGCCGTCGCGCTATGGCATGAACCCCAACGACCTGCGCAAGGCCGACGCGATCGAGATCGTCGTGGGGCAAGGCGCCAAACCCGGCGGCGGCGGTATGCTGCTGGGCCAGAAGATCAGCGACCGTGTGGCCGAAATGCGGACCCTGCCAAAGGGGATCGACCAGCGCTCGGCCTGCCGACATCCGGACTGGACCGGGCCGGATGATCTTGAGATCAAGATTCTCGAACTGCGTGAGATCACCAACTGGCAGGTGCCAATCTACGTCAAGGTCGGTGCGACGCGGCCTTACTATGACACCGCACTGGCGGTGAAGGCCGGGGCCGATGTTGTCGTCATGGACGGGATGCAGGGCGGTACGGCGGCCACGCAGGATGTGTTCATCGAACATGTGGGCATTCCGACGCTGGCCTGTATCCGACCCGCCGTGCAGGCGCTGCAGGATTTGGGGGTGCATCGCGAGGTGCAGCTCGTGATCTCGGGCGGCATTCGCACCGGTGCAGACGTGGCCAAGGCGATGGCGCTTGGCGCGGATGCGGTGGCGATTGGCACGGCGGCTCTGGTTGCCCTTGGCGATAACGACCCGAAATGGGAAGCCGAGTATCAGAAGCTGGGCACCACAACCGGGGCGTATGACGACTGGCACGAAGGCAAAGACCCCGCGGGTATTACCACCCAAGACCCCGAGCTTGCCGCGCGTCTTGACCCGGTTGATGCCGGGCGACGGCTACGCAACTACCTGAAGGTCATGACGCTTGAGGCGCAGACCATCGCGCGGGCTTGCGGGCACAATCACTTGCATAACCTCGAACCCGAGGATCTGTGCGCCCTGACGATGGAGGCCGCCGCCATGGCGCGGGTGCCTCTGGCGGGGACCGATTGGTATCCGGGCAAGGCCGGGTTCTGAACATAAAGCACGCGGTCCCTAACGGGGCCGCGTTTTCTGAAAACAACAGGGAAAGGAAAGCCGACCATGACGATAGATCTGGCAGCTTTCGCCAAGGAAAAAGGCGTCAAATACTTCATGATCTCGTTCACTGACCTGTTCGGTGGACAGCGGGCCAAGCTGGTGCCTGCACAAGCCATTGCAGAGATGCAGGAAGACGGCGCGGGTTTCGCCGGGTTTGCCACCTATCTGGATATGACCCCCGCGCATCCCGACATGCTGGCGGTGCCTGACCCGTCCTCCGTGATCCAGCTGCCCTGGAAGCCCGAGGTCGCTTGGGTCGCAGGTAATTGCGTGATGGAGGGGCAGGATGTTGCCCAAGCGCCCCGTAACGTGTTGCGCCGCCTGATCGACGAGGCCGCCGATATGGGCCTGCATGTCAAAACCGGGATCGAAGCCGAGTTCTTCCTGCTGACCCGCGATGGCGAGCAGATCAGCGACCCGTTCGATACCGCGGAAAAACCCTGTTATGACCAGCAGGCTGTAATGCGCCGCTATGACGTGGTGCGCGAGATCTGCGACTACATGTTGGACCTTGGCTGGGGCCCGTATCAGAACGACCACGAGGACGCCAATGGCCAGTTCGAGATGAACTGGGAATTCGATGATGTTCTGAGAACCGCCGACAAGCATTCCTTCTTCAAGTTCATGACCAAATCCGTGGCCGAGAAGCATGGGCTGCGTGCAACCTTCATGCCCAAACCGGTCGAGGGGCTGACGGGCAATGGCTGCCACGCCCATATCTCGGTTTGGGACGCGCCGGGCGCGGATGCGAAGACCAACGTGTTTGCGGGCGAAGGCGACGGCCCGACCGGAGAGGTTGGGCTGGGCGAGCAAGGCAAGTATTTCCTCGGCGGCATCATGAAACATGCCAGCGCGCTGGCGGCGATCACCAACCCGACGGTGAACAGCTACAAGCGCATCAACGCGCCGCGCACCATGTCAGGGGCCACATGGGCGCCCAACACGGTGACATGGACAGGAAACAACCGCACCCATATGGTGCGCGTCCCCGGCCCGGGCCGGTTCGAACTGCGCCTGCCCGATGGGGCGGCGAACCCGTATCTGCTGCAGGCAGTAATCATCGCCGCCGGATTGTCGGGCATCCGCAACAAGGCTGATCCGGGACCGCGCTATGACATCGACATGTATGCCGATGGCCACACGGTCACCGACGCGCCCAAATTGCCGCTGAACATGCTGGATGGGTTGCGCGAATACGACAAGGACGCCGAGTTGAAAGAGATGATGGGGCAGGAGTTCTCCAGTGCTTTCCTGAAGATGAAGCATCAGGAGTGGAACTCGTTTGTATCCCACTTCTCGAACTGGGAAAAACAACATACACTGGACATCTGAGAGCAAAAAAGAGTCCGCAGCAAATGCTGCGGCCTCGGTCTTTTTGGCCATGGCGCTAGAGCGCAGGACCACGCGCCAGATATGCTTTTCGTTGTGGAGAAATTGGCGGCCTTGCGGGACCCAGAATAGGTCCTGCGCCTAAGGTTCAACGTCTTGCAAGATCGGAACCGAATGCTTGGCAAGCAATCCTGACAGTTCCGGGCGGCATGATCCACAGTTCGTACCCGCTTGCAAGAGCCTGCCGATTTCATCGACATCACCGATGTTCTGGGTGCCGATGGCCCGGACGATCGTATTGAGTCCGACCCCGAAACAGGAGCAGACAATCGGCCCGCCATTCTCGACGCCGTTTGCGGATCGTCCGGACAGGAGCTGATGAGGTTCGGCATCGGGCAGGGTTGCAAGGTACTCCCTCATCAAGGTCGCAGGTTCCCGAGAGACAAAGAGAACGGCAAGAACGCGCGGACCGTCTGACAGGGCGATCCTGAACGACCCGCGCTTGGGGTCTTCGACCGATGTGGACAGGGCGTCAGGCAGTTGGAACCAATCTCGGGCCGTTTCCTCCCAATCTGAAGGCATCTCATAGCCTGCCAGCTCTGTTCTGTAGCCCTTTTCGGTTTTCGCCGTTGCCCGATACTCTGCCGACGGTGACGGAGGTGTTGCGGAGACTGCAAAACCATACCAACCCGCTTTCATGGGGTGCAGGGACACTGCGGCGGCTTTGCTTTCGGGTTGGCCTGACACCGGGTCAGTAACGCTGGGTATCAATGCATCGACACGGGCCGAGGGCGCTGTTTCGCCTGTCCAGTGGATCGGCGCGAACACCTGCCCGGGCGCGACGACATCGGATGTCTTTAACCGGAAGATACATGCCCCGACCGTGCTTTTAACCTCGACCAAGCTTTCGGGGTCTAGCCCGAGACGATCTGCATCCTCCGGGTTAACCTCGATGAAAGGCTCAGCAAGGTGCGACGACAGGCGCGGTGACAGGCCAGTGCGGGTCATGGTGTGCCATTGGTCCCGTGTACGCCCGGTGTTCAATAGGAAGGGAAAGCGGTCGCAGGTCTTCGCCTCGGGCGGTCTGTGGCTGACCGGGATCAGGCGGGCTTTGCCATCACGGTGAAAGAACTGCCCGTCGCCAAAAAGCCTCCCTCCGGTGCCCTCAGGCGTGACTGGCCAGCGGGTTGGCTGAAGTTCAGCATAGTCGTCGCCCGACAGGTCCGAATATCCGGAGATGTCGAAATCGCGCCCAAAGGGTTTGGCTACCAACGACAGGGCAGCGTATTCGCGAAAAATCTGCGCAGGCGAGGTATAATCGAACGCCTCTTGCCATCCCATACGGCGGCCCACTTCGGCGAGAATATCCCAATCGGCCCGAGCATGGCCCGGAGGCGTCAGGACGGCGCGCTGGCGGCTGATCGTTCGGTCCGAATTGGTGACGGTGCCGCTTTTCTCGGCCCATCCAGCTGCGGGCAACACCACATCTGCGACGCGGGCGGTGTCTGTGTGTTCTGTCAGATCGCTGACAACCGTGAAGGGACAGGCTTTGATGGCGGCCTGCACCCGGTCGGCCTCGGGCATGGTGACTGCGGGGTTGGTATGGATCACCCAGAGGGCCTTGATCTGCCCCTTTTCGATCTCTCGAAACAGGTCGACGGCTTTCAGCCCCGGTTTCTTGGGCATGGTTGGGGCAGCCCAGAACCGCTGAACCGCCGCGCGGTGGCTTTCGTTTTCAATATCCAGATGGCAGGCGAGCATATTGGCGAGGCCACCAACCTCTCTCCCGCCCATGGCGTTCGGCTGCCCGGTGACGGAGAACGGCCCCATGCCGGGTCGCCCGATCCGGCCCGCAGCCAAATGGCAATTCAAGATCGCGTTGACCTTGTCCGTCCCGCTGGAGGATTGATTGACACCTTGGCTGAAGATCGTGACCACGCGCTCGGTCCCGATCCACATGTCACAGAAAGCGTCGAGGTCTTTCTGGTCCAGACCCGTCGCCGCCGGGTTTTCCTTTTGCGCGGCGGCCAATGCGTCGGTGAACCCTGTAGTGTGACTCAGAAAACCCGCGTCGACCTTTCCGGCTTCGTGAATGCGGGCAAGCAAATGGTTGAACACAGCCACATCGCTGCCCGGTGCCAGAGGCAGGTGCAGATCCGCCTGATCGCAACTCGCCGTTCTGCGCGGGTCAATCACGACGATCCGGGTCCCGCGTGCCTGACGTGCAGCCATGAGCCGCTGGTAAAGAACCGGATGGCACCAAGCTAGGTTCGAGCCGACAAGAACAACCAGATCGGCCTGATCCAGATCCTCATAGGTTCCGGGCACCGTATCCGTGCCAAAGGCGCGTTTGTGCCCGGCGACGGTGGACGCCATGCAGAGCCGCGAATTGGTGTCGATATTTGCCGATCCGATGAACCCTTTCATCAGCTTGTTGGCGACATAGTAGTCCTCGGTCAGCAACTGCCCCGAGACGTAGAAGGCAACACTGTCCGGCCCGTGCGCCTTGATCGCTGCCGAGAACCGATCCGCGACCAGTTGAAGGGCGTCATCCCAGCCGACATCCTTACCAAACGCGCGAGGTGTCAGCAACCGGTGGTCCAAACCGATGGTCTCGCCCAAAGCCAAGCCCTTGGAACAGAGCCGGCCATGATTGGCTGGGTGGTCCGGGTCACCGCGCACGGCCAGCCCTCCGGCCCCGTCGGGGCGCAGCAGGACGCCACAGCCGACCCCGCAATAAGCGCAGGTCGAGCGGATCTCGGGTAGGCCGGTACCGTCCATCAGGCGGCGCTCCGATGGGCGACAGTGCTGGCATCCAGCAGGATGCGGCCGTCTTCAAGACGCACCGGATAGGTGGTGATCTGCCCCTCGTCAGCACCCTGTGCCTGACCTGTGTTCAGGTCGAAGACCCAGTTGTGCAGAGGGCAGGTAACCGATTGCCCGTGCACGATGCCCTCGGACAGTGGCCCGCCTTTGTGGGGGCAGCTGTTGGTGGCGGCGAAGACCTCGGCCTCGGCGGTGCGGAAGACCGCGATACAGCCGATATGCGTTTTCACCAAACGCGCGCCGCGCAGGGGGATGTCTTCGATATGTCCGATGTCGATCCAGCTCATTCCGCGGCCTCCAGTGTGAAATCTGCGATCGGCGCATAGGTTTGCGCCTTTTCCTTGACGTGTTCCGCCCACGGATCCTTGCGATAGATGCTTTGGGACAGTTCGAACCGTGCGACCAGAGCGGCGCGATTCTCCCGGTCGTCCACGACCTGAGCCTTGACCCAGTCCATGCCCACCTTGTCTAGCCATTTATACAAACGGTCCAGATACTTGCCGCCTTCGCGATAGGCCTGCGTGACGGCCATCACGACCTCGATCGCTTCGTCTTCAGTTGGAACCTGACACAGGAGCTCGGTCTCTTTGACGTACATACCGGCGGCCCCGCCGATGCTGATCTGGTACCCTGAGTCCACGCAGACCACACCGATATCCTTGCAGGTCGCCTCGGCGCAGTTGCGGGGGCACCCCGACACCGCCAGTTTCAGCTTGTGCGGAGTCCACGACCCCCACAGGATTTTCTCAAGCTTGATGCCGAGACCCGTGCTGTCTTGCGTGCCGAACCGGCAATGATCGGTGCCGACGCAGGTTTTGACCGTCCGCAGACCTTTGGAATAGGCATGCCCCGAGACCAGACCAGCCTGGTTCAGATCGGACCAGATGGCAGGCAGATCCTCGCCCTTCACGCCGAGAAGGTCGATGCGTTGACCGCCCGTGACTTTCACCGTCGGCACATCGTATTTGTCTGCCGCATCCGCGATGGCGCGCAATTCTTCGGGGGTGGTGATGCCTCCCCACATACGCGGTACAACGCTAAAAGTGCCGTCCTTTTGGATGTTGGCGTGCTTGCGTTCGTTGACGAAGCGGCTTTGCGGGTCGTCCTGATATTCCAGAGGCCAGTCGGCCAGCAGGTAATAGTTGATCGCCGGACGGCAGACATGGCAGCCATTCGGCGTTGTCCAGCTTAGTTCTTGCCAAACGGCGGCCTGGCTTTTCAACTCCTGCCCTTTGATCAGTCGTCGCACATCCTCGTGAGTCAGGTCGGTGCAACCGCAGATCGGTTGCGCCGTTGGCATTTGAAACTCATCGCCCAGAGTGACTTGCAACACCTGTTCGACCAACCCCGTGCATGTCCCGCAAGACGCGCTGGCCTTGGTGCTTGCACGCACGGCGCCCAGATCGCTGGCACCCGCGTTGATCGCCTCGACAATGTCACCTTTGCAAACGCCGTTGCAGCCGCAAATCTCCGCCTCAGGCGGCAATGCTGCAACGGCTGAAAGAGGGTCCGCGGTATCGCCCCCCTGATAGGCAGGCCCGAATATCAGCGTCTCGCGCATGTCTTCGATGCTGGTGCCGTCCTTGATCAGCCCGAAGAACCAACTGCTATCGGCAGTGTCGCCATACATGACCGCGCCAACCAGACGATTCTCTTCGATGACCAGCCGCTTGTAGACCCCGCGCGCGGGGTCGCGGAACACGATATCCTCGCGCCCCGGCCCGTCTGCAAAATCGCCCGCGCTGAACAGATCGCAGCCGGTGACTTTCAACTTGGTCGAGAGGGTTTTCTGAACAAACGCAGCCTCTTCGCCTAACAGGGCCTGCGCGGCCACTTTCGCCTGATCGTACAGCGGCGCGACGAGGCCAAAGACCGCCCCGTCATGTTCGACACACTCGCCCACGGCAAAGACATCCCGGTCCGAGGTCAGCATCTGGTCATCCACATGGATGCCACGCCCGGTGGCCAGACCAGCCTCTTGCGCCAGAGCCGTGTTGGGGCGGATACCCACGGCCATGACCAGCAGGTCACAGGGCAGCTCGGTCCCGTCGTCCAGAAGCAAGGCGCGGACTTTGCCATCTTGCCCGAGGATTTCCTTGGAGTTCGCCTGCAGGCAAATCTTGATGCCTTTGTCTTCCAGCGATTTCTTCAGCAGATAGCCTGCGGCTTCGTCCAGCTGGCGTTCCATCAGGTGGCCCATGATGTGCACGACGGTCACGTCGACCCCATGCGCGGCCATACCTGCGGCGGCTTCAAGTCCCAGTAGGCCGCCGCCGATGACGACAACCTTGTTGCCCGAACCCATGCCCATCATCCGCTGGGTGTCTTCCAGATCACGATAGGCGATCACGCCGTCCAGATCATGACCGGGCAGAGGGATGATGAACGGATTTGACCCCGTCGCAACAATCAGCTTGTCGTAGGGCACATGTCCGTTGACCCCCTCAACCACCTTCATCTCGCGGTCGATCTTGGCCACCTGCTCGCCAAAGCGGCAGGAGATGCCGCGCTCGGCATACCAGGTGTCGTCATGGGTGACGATCTCTTCATACGTCTTCTCGCCCGACAGGACCGGGCTGAGCATGATGCGGTTGTAGTTCCCGCGCGGCTCGGAGTTGAACAGGGTGATGTCGAACGCATCCGGCGCGGCATCGGTCAGGTGTTCCAGCACCCGACCGGAGGCCATCCCTGCGCCAATGACAACAAGTCTTTGCTTCATAGTTTCACTCCGCTGCAATCGCCTTGGGGGCGGGTGTTTTGGGCTTGGCGCCGTGTTCGTATTCTTCGAGGAAATCGAGGACTTCCTGCCGGTAGGCGTAGTAATCCGGGTGCTCCAAGAGGGCCTTGCGCGTGCGCGGGCGCGGCAGGTCGACCTTGGTGATCTTGCCGATGGTCGCTTGCGGGCCGTTGGTCATCATCACAACGCGGTCGGCCAACAGGATCGCTTCATCCACGTCGTGGGTCACACAGATTGCGGTGACCTTGGTGCGGGACCAGACCTCCATCAGGACTTCCTGCAGCTCCCAGCGTGTGAGGCTGTCGAGCATTCCAAACGGTTCATCCAGCAACAGCAGTTTGGGAGACAAGGCAAAAGCGCGGGCGATGCCGACGCGTTGCTTCATACCGTTCGAGAGGTCGGAGGCGGATTTGTCCATCGCATCGGCCAGTCCGACGCGTTCCAAATAGTACTCCACCACGTCCTGGCGTTCGGATATGCTGGCCTTGGGATAGACCTTGTCGACGCCAATCGCGACGTTTTCTTTGGCGCTGAGCCACGGGAACAGGTTTGGCGATTGGAACACCACCGCGCGTTCCGGGTCGGCCCCTTCGACGTGACGGCCATCCAACTTGATCGCGCCTTTCGAGATGTCGTTCAGACCCGCAGCCATAGTCAAAACCGTGGACTTGCCGCAGCCGGAATGGCCGATCAGCGAGATAAACTCTCCCTTGTCGATTTTCAGATCGAAATCCTCGACCACGGTCAGCGGACCTTTGGGCGTCGGATACACCTTGTGCAGCTGCGAGAAGTCGAGGAAGCGGTTCTCGATCATCCCCTTTTGCGCCTCGGCCACTGCCGTTGGAACGCCGTGGATTGGGGTGACATCCGGCAGGATACGAGAGCCTTCGACCTTGGCTTCGATCCCCACATCCATCAGGTACTTGGTGACGTCGGCGCGGAGGCGTTTGAAGGTCTCATCGTTGTTCATCGCACCCCGATCGCGTGGGCGCGGGATCGACACGCGGAATTCCTGCCCCAAAGTCCCATCGGGGTTCAGGGCAATGATACGGTCGGCCAGAATGATCGCCTCGTCGACATCGTTGGTGATTAGCACGCAGGTCTTTTTGTCGGCCTCCCAGATATGTTCGATCTCATCCGCCAGATTGGCACGTGTCAACGCGTCAAGCGCCGACAAAGGCTCATCCAGCAGCAGTACTTCGGGGTTCATCGACAAGGCACGCGCCACGTTGACTCGCTGGCGCATACCGCCGGACAGTTCTGCAGGGCGACGCGTTGCGGCGTGGCTGAGGCCCACCATCTTCACATAATGCGCGACCTTCTCGGCTTTCTCGGCCTTGCTGAGGCCGGGAAAGACAGTATCCACGGCCAGACCCACATTGCCGCTGACCGTCAGCCAGGGCATCAGCGAGTAGTTCTGGAAGATCACGCCCCGCTCCGGACCCGGCCCCTTGATCGGAGTACCTTTGAACGTGACCTCACCCTTGGTCGGCGTATCCAGCCCAGCCATCAAGTTTATAAGGGTCGTCTTGCCGGTGCCTGAGAAGCCGAGGATCACCAGAAACTCACCCTCTTCTACGTTAAGGTCGATACCTTTCAGCACATCGGTTCGTGCAGTGCCTTCTCCGAAGGACTTCGAGGCGTTTTTGAAGCTCAGAATGCTCATCGCGCTCACCGGTTGTTTGTGAAGGTGAAGAGGGATTGCAGCGCGTACATCACCCGGTCCAACAGGAAACCGATGATGCCGATGGTGAAGACTGCCACCATGATCTTGGCAAGCGAGCTGGACGAGCCGTTCTGGAACTCATCCCAGACGAACTTACCCAAACCGGGGTTCTGCGCCAGCATTTCGGCGGCGATCAGAACCATCCAGCCGACGCCCAGCGACAGGCGCAGGCCGGTGAAGATAAGTGGCAGCGCCGAGGGCAGAACCAGTTTTGTGATCTTGGTATAGGTGTTCATTTTCAACACCTTGGAGACATTCACTAAGTCCTTGTCGATGGAGGCTACACCCAGAGAGGTGTTGATCAGTGTGGGCCACAGCGAACAGAGTGTCACGGTGATGGCCGAGATCAGGAACGACTTCGCGAACCAGCCGTCATTTGTGACGTAAACGGCCGATACGATCATGGTGACGATCGGCAACCAGGCCAGCGGAGACACCGGTTTGAAGATCTGGATCAGCGGGTTCAGCGCGGCATTGGCTGTCGGGGACAGACCAGCAGCAATGCCAAGCGGCACGGCGACCACCGTCGCGATCAGAAAGCCGAAGAACACGGTTTTGATTGAGGTCCAGATTTGCTGGTAATACGAAGGCGCTCCGGTAAAGGCGACTTCCTTCACCTTTTCGGGCTGACCGGCATCAATGAACTTCTGATTGCGCTTTTCGACCATCGCTTCGAATTTGGCGCGCTTGGCGGCCTTGGCCTGCGCATCTGCGTTCAGGCTGACCATTTCGCTCCAGACCTGCGCAGGTCCGGGGACAGCACCAAGCGAGGTCTGCACCTTGGGGGCCAGTGTGGCCCAGAGCAGCAGAAAGGCACAGATCGACAAAAGAGGAACGATCAGCAACCGCCAAATCTCGGTCATCTGCGCGCGGGGATTGTCTCCGGCGGCGGCCTTAAGGACAGGCGTGGCCCAGCTAAGGCCCAACACCTGAAACCATTTGTCGGCTGCGTTGATGCGGGTGAAAAGGCGGGCGCGACGTTCCTCTCGGGCGGCGTCTGCGTTGAATTCGGGATCGACCGTTGTCATCTGATGTGTCCTTGCGATGGCGGGGCACTTTAAGGTCCGCGCCCGACGAGGGCCGGGCGCGGCGTTTGGGGAATTAGCCTTGTACGTCGGAACCGACGATCTTCTGCTCGCCCTTCAGACCGATGGAGAGGCTTTCGAGGTAGGCGTTGGGGGTGCGGCCGTCATAGGCGATACCGTCGATGATATCCTCGGCCGGAGTCGGTGCTTTGTAACCGTCGCTGTCCCACGGGAAATCAGCCTCCTTCGCCAGCCCTTCGTCGACCAGCAAGCGCGCGGCCTCAAGGTAAATCTCGGGCTTGTAGACCGACTTGGCGACTTCGTCATACCAGCTGTCGGGCTTGGCCTCGGCGATCTGACCCCAGCGGCGCATCTGGGTCAGATACCAAACCGCGTCCGAGTAGAACGGGTAGGTCGCATTGTAGCGGAAGAACACGTTGAAATCGGGAACCTCGCGCTTGTCGCCTTTTTCATATTCAAAAGTGCCGGTCATCGAGTTGGCGATGACGTCATAGTCCGCGCCTACATATTCTGGGCGGCTCAGGATCTCGACCGCCTCGGGGCGGTTGGCGTTGTCGTTTTCATCCAGCCACTGCGCCGCACGAATCAGCGCCTTGGTCACGGCCAGAGTGGTGTTCGGGTACTCTTCGGCGAACTCAGCCGTGATGCCGAAGACCTTTTCAGGGTTGTTCTTCCAAAGTTCATAGTCGGTGATGACCGGAACACCGATGCCCTTGAACACGGCCTGCTGGTTCCACGGCTCGCCCACGCAATAGCCGTAGATCGTACCGGCCTCCAACGTGGCCGGCATTTGCGGCGGAGGCGTCACAGATAGAAAGACGTCCGCACCGATCTGACCGGTCACGTTCTCGGGGCTGTAATACCCCGGATGCAGACCGCCAGCGGCCAGCCAGTAGCGCAGCTCGTAATTGTGGGTCGAAACCGGGAAGACCATGCCCATGTTGAACGGCTTGCCTTCGGATTTGTACTTCTCAACGACCGGAGCCAATGCCTCGGCGCTGATCGGGTGCTGTGGGCGACCGTCATCCATCTTTGGGATATTGGGCTTCATTTCTTCCCAAATCTCGTTCGAAACGGTGATGCCGTTGCCGTTCAGGTCCATTGAGAAGGGCGTGATGATATGGGCTTCGGTTCCGTATCCGATGGTCGCCGCCAAAGGCTGGCCCGCCAGCATATGCGCGCCGTCAAGTTGCCCGCCGATGACGCCGTCCAGCAGCACTTTCCAGTTGGCTTGCGCTTCCAACGTCACGAACAGACCTTCGTCCAGGAAGTAGCCCTGTTCGTAGGCGACGGCCAACGGGGCCATGTCCGTCAGCTTGATAAAGCCAAAGGTCAGTTCGTCTTTCTCCAGTTCCAGCTCGGCCAATGCCGGAGAGACAAGCGCGGTAGACGCAATAAGGCCCAGAAGTAGCTTTTTCATCTCGATCCCTTTCGGTTCAGCCCAATCGCTTTGGGCAAACAAAAAAGCCGCCGACACACACCGCCGGGAGGATTGGCGGGTGGTCGAGCGGCTCTGCTCTTGGTGGATGCCCATTTCAGCGGGCGAATTCTTACGGTGGGCTTCGTTGCCTGCCGATGACCCGATTAAGCCTTTTCGGGCTTGGGTCGTCATCCTTTTTTGGCATTTCAGAGGTACTTTTTCTGCAATGCAGCGTTGTCGAATGCTGCGCTGCAAAAAAAATAGGCAATCTTAACCGGTCGGCTCGAAAATGCGCCGGTCGAAAAAGACATTCGGGGGCAGAATCAGGCTGCCATGGGTTGAGGCCACAGCGGTTGATGCTGGTAGGGCACCTTCCAACTTTTCTGAGGCACCTGGTGTTTCCACGCCAAGTCCATGCAATTCGCGACGATAGAGATCGCTGCGAAAAACCTTGGCGGCCTGACGCTCAGCGGTTGTCACATCCAACCCGTTTCTTTTCGCCAATTGATGCGCAACCCATTTTGCCTGACTGCGCCAAGGGAAAGTGGCAGCGCCGTCAAAGAACTCGACAAACCCGTCCACATGGCGTTGCTCGCCGCGGGCCGAGATCGTGAATTCACCCATCAGCGCTCGGTCAATCAGCTCGGGTGAGACGTTGAGGTAGGTTTTGCGCGACAGCATCTCGGACGCAGTTGTTCGGCTTTCTTTGTTGTACAGCCAACGGCCCGCGCGCCAGACAGCCCGCATGAGGCTGCCAAGCACATGCGGTTCGGTTTCGGCCCAGTCGTTTCTGACCGCCAATACTTTTTCAGGCGCGCAGGTCCAGATCGCCTTGCCAGGCAGCAGCAACGCGCCAACGTTATCGTCTACGGCGAACGAGCCCCAAGGCTCACCCACACAGAAGGCATTGATCTCGCCACCCGCAAGCGCCTGCGCCATCAGAGGGGGCGGGACGGTGCGGATTTCCACTTGTTTCGAAGCCAGTTCGGTTCCTGCCACCCAATAGCGCAGCAGTTCAACATGCATCGAAAAAGGGAATGGGACGCCAAAGACAAGTACATCTCCGGCGGCTTTTGCCAATGCCGCCCCGGCCTCAGAGGCATTCGCGAAGTCGAACCCATATCCCTGATCGGACAGCCGTCCGGCCAACTGCGTGCCAACCCCAATGACGGTGCCATTCATCGACAGAACAGACACGGCGGACAGACGCGTCGCGATACCGCCCAGACCCAAAGCCATCGCAACGGGGACCGGTGACAGTAGATGCGCCGCGTCCACATGCCCAAAAGCCAGCATATCGCGCAACGAAGACCATGACGGGGCCGGGCGCAGGTCGAGCGAAATACCTTCAGCATGGTCAAACCCCATCTCGCGCGCGACGATCAATGGGGCCGCGTCGACCAGCGGCATATAGGCGACGGGCAGGGTTACGGTTCTCATGACAACAACCCCGAAGCAGTCACCAAAGCCTCGGCCACATCGGCGACGCGGCGGTTCTGGTTCATCGCGGTTTTGCGTAGTAGCGCATAGGCTTCGTCTTCTGACACGCCCTTGGCTTTCATCAACAAGCCTTTGGCACGGTCAATTACCTTTCGCTCTTCTAACGCGCGGCGGGTTTCGGCCAGTTCAGTCCGCATCTGACGCAGCACGTGAAACCGGGCGATGGCGGTATCTATGACGGGCTTGATGCGCTCGGCTTGCAGACCGTCGACCACGTAAGCCGACACCCCGGCTTCAACGGCGGCTTTCGCCAACCCTCCGGCTGCGCCGGACACAAACATGGCGACGGGACGCTCCAGTGGGCCCGACGCAACCGTCAATTCCTCGAGCATGTCGCGCGACGGGTTGTCGATATCAATCAGGACGATATCGGGGCTGTGGGTGGCAATCTTACGCGCTAGTCCAGATGCATTGCCGATCACGAACACATCGACATCGCCGGACTCCTTCAGCGCATCCACGATGGCAAAGGCCCGGTCTTGGTTTTGTTCTACGACAACAACTGTCAGGTTCTGGCTCATACGGAGTCAGTTGGGCGCGCCGCATGGGGTTGGCAACAGATCGATTGCTGCGCTTGCAAAGGGACCACAAGTGCAGATCAATTTTTAAGCGAACAACGTCTGAGTGCGTATTCTTCAGGCAATCACGAGGCGCGGCTATTGGATCTGCCTAGGGGGCAGACGCGCTCGTTCAATAAAGTCGCCGCATCAGAGTCGGGGTCAGGTACATCGGAATCTGGTAGGCCCCGATAAAGACCATGATTGGGGCAATGACCTCAGGCGGCAATGCGACAAAGAACAGGGCAATATTGCGATTGCCTGCGATCAAGGAAACGGCCGTCGCTTGTGCTGGTGGGCTCCGCCTGCGCAATAGGCTGAACATCACGACCTGAGCGCCAAAGTTGATCACGCAGGCAAAAGCGACCCAAAACAGCGCGATGCCGGGGGCCTCCAGGGCTGTTGCGCTGAGCGATGGCATCAGGCCGATGACGAAAACCGCCAGGGTGATCGCGCCCAGCCCTTCAAGACTACTGAGCGTGGACGCGGACGGGTTTCGAAGGACAGTCAGGCGCAAGACGATCGCGGCGGAGGCCGCAACGGCGATGGTCAGGAACAAGCGGGCCGAGGCACCGGTGACGGCGCGAATATCCTCCAGCTCTGGCATGAGCCAGAAGACGGGCAGCGCCGTCAGGGGCAAAAGCGCGGTTCCCACCACCACTAGCCGCACGGCGTGTTCTGCCGGGTGTCCCATCATCAGGCACATGTTCGGGCTGCCGGAAATTGAGGGCGCTGCGGCGACGATGAGCAGTGACAGGAAGATCGGCGAACTCATCCAGCCAGCCGTGTATCCGATGGCCAATAGGGTCAGCGGCACCGCAAGTTGAAGCGCCGCAATCGTGCGGATCACGCTGCGCAGGTCTGACAGCGAGCCAATGAGTGTAGTTGGCTCCATCCTCAGGACGGTCACGAACAGAAGCACCATGACGAGCGGCGGCAACAGCGGGCGCATCGGTTCGGCGAGGCTGGGTAAGAGCAGACCGGCAACCAGCCCCGCGACCAGTACGTTGGGGCCATTGCGGGCCGCCAGATGTAGCGGGTTCAAGTGGCGCTACCCGCCAGGGCTCTGGCGCAGGTTCTCGGGCAGCCAAGTGGCCAGCTCAGGGAACCAGATCAGAACAAATACCATCAGCACCATAATCAGGAACATCGGAATGGCGGCGCGGGCGATATAGCTCATCTCGTGGTTGGTCATGCCCTGCATCACAAACAGGTTGAAGCCGATGGGTGGCGTGATCTGGGCCATCTCGACGACAACGACGATGAAGATGCCGAACCAGATCAGATCAATCCCCGCATCGCGGATCATCGGCTCGACCACGGCCATGGTCAGCACGACCGACGAGATGCCGTCCAGAAAACACCCCAGTATGATGTAGAAGACCAGCAGCACCATCAGCAGCTCGAACCGTGTCAGTTCCCACCCGGCAATGAGGTCGGCGAGGCCTCGAGGCAGGCCAGTGAAGCCCATCGACAACGACAGGAAGGCCGCGCCTGCAAGGATCAGGGCAATCATCGCGCTGGTGCGCGTTGCGCCCATCAAGCTTTCGGTGAAGGTCTTCCAGTTGAGCGAACCTTGACCGGCGGCCAGCAACAGCCCTCCGATCACGCCAAAGGCGGCGGCTTCGGTTGCAGTGGCATAGCCCAGATACATCGAGCCGATCACCACCGTGATCAGCAAGATCACCGGCAAAAGGAAGCGAGAGTTGTGGATTTTCTCGCGAAAGCTCAGCTTGGCTTCGACGTTGGGCTGCCAGTCCTTGCCAAGTTTCGAATAGATCGCAACATAGCCCATGAACATCGCGGCCAGAACGAGGCCGGGCAGGATGCCGGCAAAGAACAGCTTGGTGATCGATTCATTGATGGTGACGCCGTAGACGATCAGCGTCAGCGAGGGCGGGATCATCAGGCCCAAGGTTGCCGCTCCGGTCAGGGTGCCGATGATCATACGTTCGGGGTAATTGCGCTTGCGCAGTTCCGGGATCGACATTTTGCCCACGGTGGTCAGTGTTGCCGCAGATGATCCAGATACCGCAGCGAAGACCGTGCAGCCGACGATATTGGTATGCACCAAACCGCCGGGCAGAGGGGCCATCCAAGGCGATAGCCCTTTGAACATATCCTCGGACAATCGCGTTCGATACAGGATTTCCCCCATCCAGATGAACATGGGCAGGGCGGTCAGGGTCCAGGACGAGGACGCGGACCAGATCGTGGTGATCATGACATCGCCGACGGGGCGGGTTGTAAACAGCTCCATCCCGACCCAGGCGACGCCCATCAGGGCAAGGCCGACCCAAACGCCGGTGCCCAGCAGGGTGAAGAGGACGAAGATGAACAGGATGATGATCGAAAGGTTTTCCATACGCTCATTCCCCCTGGCTCTGGTCGGCCAGATCGGGGGTGATGCGGTGATCCCCCTTGAACAGCACGTGGAGCAGATGGTCGGTTAGTGCGATAGCGAGGATCACGGCGCCGATCAGCATGGCGGATTGAGGAATCCACAGAGCAGTTCTGTCCTGCCCCTGACTGACATCGTTGAATTTCCAACTCCAATAGACAAAGCGGTAGGCGTACCAGCAGAAATACCACATCACCGCTGTGCCAATGGCGAAACACCAGATTTCAAGAACACGCCTGAATCCGTCCGGCACGGCGTTCAACAGAATGGAAACGCGGATATGGCTGCCTCGGTTCAGCGCGTTGGCAAAGGCCAGAAAGGACGCGGCCGCCATCGCGTAACTGGCATAGTCGGGTGCGCCGGGAAAGACCTCTCCGGTCCAGCGAGCCAGCATCTGCACCACGATCAGCAGCAAAATGGCGATCAGGCTCAGCGCGGCCAGAACGCCTGCGGCCTGATAAATGAAATCCAGAACGGACCGAAGCCCACGCATAACCGCCATACTGTCCCCGCTTGGTTTGTTTTTTTTGAGATGTTGCGGGCGGCAGAAGGACCTGCCGCCCGTTTTGGCGTTATTGCTGCGCGGCGTTGAACGCATCGACGATGGCTTTGCCCTCGTCGCCCGCAGCCTCAAGCCATTCGTTGGTCATGGTGACGCCGATTTCTTTCAGCTCACCCACCATCTGGTCAGAGGCCGGGCCAACCGTCATGCCACCATCGCGCAGACCCTGCAGTGTGAAGCCGGTATACTCCTTGGCACGCCAGTTGCCGGCATATTCGGCCAGTTCCGCACAGGCTTTGATGACGTTCTTGTTGGCGTCAGACACACCCGACCAGACGTCCGAATTGACCATCACGTAGTTGCGCGGCAGCCAGGCGTCGACTTCGTAGAAGTAGTTCAGGCTTTCCCATACCTTGCGGTCATAGCCAGTCGACCCGGAGGACACCATCGAGTCCGCCACGCCCGTTGCAAAGGCCTGGCTGATCTCCGCGGCTTCAATCGTCACCGGCAGCATGCCCGTCAGTTCAGCCAGACGTGAGGTGGCGTTGTTGTATGACCGGAACTTGATGCCTTTCATATCGGCGACCGAGTTCACCTCATTCTTGAAATACAGCCCCTGCGGCGGCCAAGGCACGGCGTAAAGCAGCGTCAGGTTTTGCTCGGCCAGCAGGCTCTCGATCGAGGGCTTGGCCGCTTCCCACAGCTTGGCGCTGTCATCGAAGGACGTGGCAAGGAAGGGGATCGAGTCGAAGCCGAACAGTGCGTTTTCGTTCTGGTGGCCGGACAACAGGCGCTCACCAATTGGAGCCTGCCCGGTTTGGATCGCGCGCTTGATGTCGGCACCCTTGAACAGAGAGCCCGAGGGGTGGGTCACGATTTCGATCTCGCCGCCGGTTCCGGTGGTTACACATTTGGCAAATTCAGCACCCGTGGCCGAGTGGAAGTTCGAGGCCGAATAGGCCATCGGCATGTCCCATTTCTCGGCCATGGCGGGGGCGGCCGCGGCGGCGGTCAATGCGGTTGCCGCAAGAAGGCTGGTGAGTTTCTTCATGATAGTCTCCCTATTGTTATGCGTTGGACTGGCTTCTTGAGCCGGATTATTCATGTTGCGAACCGCGCTGGCGCATAAACGCTGGTATCTGTGTTTGGCGTGCGCCCTGCAATCATCTGAGCCAGCAAACGGCCGGTTTTGGGGCCGCCGGTCAGGCCGATATGGTGGTGACCAAAGCCCATATAGGCTCCGGAAATACCCGGAACCTCACCGATGATCGGGATCGAGTCCGCCGGGGCCGGTCGGTGCCCCATCCATTCAATTTCCTCCTTCCATGTCACGCCGGGCAAGGCTGCACGGGCGTTCTTGCGCAGCAATTCAAATGGCGCGCGTGAGGGCGGAGCGTCCAGCCCGCCAAATTCGACAATACCCGCCAACCGTATGCGCCCATCCATCGGTGTGGCAACAAATTTACCAGAGGCCACCATGACCGGGCTACGGGGCATGGCCGATGGTGTGACCAGTTCAAGATGGTAGCCACGCTCGCTTTCCAGCGGGACCGAGATGCCCAGCCGTTTGGCCAGAGGCCCGGACCAGACGCCCGCGCTGACGATGGTCGTGTCGCAGGAGATGGTCTCGCCCCCCGCGCGCACGCCGTTTACCTTGCCCGCATTACGGGTGACGTCCTCGACCTCGGCGCGCAGAATGCGCCCGCCATTGGCCTCGACATGGGCGGCAAGGTCTTTCACATAGCGGCCCGGATCGGTGATGTGGCCGTGATCCGCCAACCGTGTCGCAAATGAGATGTCGCGGCTGAAGACCGGGTCATAGTCCTGCAAGGCCTGCCCTTCGAGCTCATCCCAGTGAAACCCATGTTTGCGCCGGATGCCCCACCCAAAGGCGTCCCCCTCGAAATGAGCCCGGTCGCGATAGAGGAACAGATAGTCCGAGGGGACCAACCATTTCTCCGCCCCGGTCCCTTCAGCCAAGGCCTTGTGGTCGTTCAAACTGTCGCCAATGATCGGGGTCAGGGCGGCGGCGATCCGGTCTACCTCGTGGGCCTTTGCGTGGCTCAGGTAGCGGGTCAGCCATGGCACAAGCTTGGGGAAGTAGCCCCATTTCATGAACAGCGGCTCAGATGGGCTGAACAGCATGCGGGGGGCTTTGCCTAGCAGGCCCGGGACCGTCACCGGAACGATCGAGCAGGAGGCAAGTACCCCGCCATTGCCATGAGAGGTCCCCTCGGCAGGTCCTGCCTTGTCGATCAGGATTACATCATGCCCATCCCGCTGCAGCCAGACAGCGGCCGAGACGCCGACAATCCCGGCACCGATAATGGCTATGGTTTTCTTGTCACTCATGCTGCCCCCGATTTCGCAACCGCATAGTGGTTGAGCTTGGCCAGTTCCGGCCTCCCGCCTAGTCCGGGGGCGTCTGGCACGATGACTTGACCGTCCCGTACCTCGAAAGGGGTTTCGAGGATATCTTCGGTCAGAAAATAGCTGGCCTGATAGAACTCACAGCCCAACGTGATCTCGGGCGTTGCGGCGATCATGTGGGTTCCGGCGAGATGGGCCAAGCCGGCTTCGAACATGTCGCCGCCATAGGCGCTCAGCCCATGGGTGGCGGCGATGCGGGCGACCGTCTGGCCTCGTGTCAGACCGCCAGACTTCATGATCTTGACCGAGACGCCATCGCAAATCCCCTCGCGCGCGGCGCGCTCCATGTCCTCGGGGCCAAAGACGCTTTCATCGGCCAGCAGAGGGATGTCGATCATCTGCCTCAGCTGGCCCATCATGCCAAAGTGATGCGCCCGAACGGGCTGTTCGATGAAGTCGGGTTGAAACTGGGCCACGTCGCGCACCTGCGCCGGGGCGTCCTCGATGCTCAGCCCCTGATTATAGTCTACGCGGACGGCCATTTCGGGGTGGTTCTGGGCCAGATATTCAAGTCGCATGATGTCGAAGGCATGATCCTTGAACCCTGTCTTGAGTTTCACGATCCGAACACCGTCGTCGCGCAACAGCGCCAGCAGGTCGATATCCTGCGCGAAGTCAGGATTGGCGATGGAGCAGCTCAGCGGGATCGCATCACGGCACTTGCCGCCCAACAAGGCCCAAACCGGCAGTGAGGAGATGCGGCCAGTCAGGTCCAGCAGCGCGGCCTCCAACGCGGCTTTGGCTTCGGTACAATGGGCGACGGCATGGGCGGCCTGGGCCATGATCGCCGCCCGGTCGGACAGGCGCGCGCCTAAAACCAGCGGGCGCAGATAGCGGTCCAGCGCGGCAAACGTGGCCTCGGGCGTGCCGGTAAAAACCGACCAAGGCGAGGCCTCACCAAACCCTTGCGTGCCGTCCTCAGTGGTCAATCTGAGGATGACGACCTCGCAGACCCCTTCGACGGAGCCGATGCCATGATCCCGACGTGACCTTACTGGCAACGCAAGGTGCCACAGATCGTAGCCCGTAATTTTCTGTTGTAGATCAGACATCCCACCTCCGGTCAGGACGCAGCCTGCCTTGACCAGAATATCATTTCAAATACTATATCTTGCTTATACTATCAGAAAAAATGATGATCTAATGTCCCTCAGATTTCGTCAGTTACAGGCTTTTCACGCGATCATGGAGACCGGTACGGTCACCGGCGCCGCGTCAGTGCTTGGGATTTCACAGCCGGGCATCAGCAATCTTCTGTCTCAGCTAGAGCGCGAGGCGCGTTTGCCCTTGTTCGAACGCACCAAAGGACGCTTGCTGCCCACGCCCGAGGCGGAGCTTCTCTATCGTGAGGTCGATACCGTGGTGCGCGGGCTCGATCACGTGGCGCAGGCGGTTACGGATTTGCAGAACAAACACCCCGGTCAGTTGCAGGTCGCCGCCCCGCATATGCTCTCCTTCGGCTTCATGCCGCGTGAGATTGCGCGCTTCTCGAAATCCCGCCCCAATCTGTCGGTCAGCTTTCAATCGCAATATTCGTCGAAAATTCAGGAATGGGTGACGTCGGGCCTGTTCGAGATCGGCATTGTCGAGATGCCCATTCTGCACGATACCCTGAACGCCAAGGTTTTTCGGTTTGAAACGCTGGCGACGTTTCCTGAAAACAGCCCTCTGGCTGCGCACGAGGTCCTGACCCCTGAACTGCTTGAAAACGAGCCGTTCATCGTGATGGGGCCGGAGCATCAAACCCACCGCCGGACGCGTGAGGTATTCCAGAAGGCCGGGCGCGATTGGCGGACCAAGATCCACACGCACCTGTCGGAAAACCTGCTCAGCTTCGTCAAGCAGGGCATGGGCGTGGCTATGATCGACCCGTTTACTGTCTCGTTCGATGGTGAAACAGGCTATCAAACCCGGCCGTTTCAGCCGCCCGTGATGCTGGATCTTGCGGTCATCACCGCCAAAGGCCGCCCGCTCTCCGCCATCGGGCAGGCGTTTCTGGCGCAGTTGATGACCTCGATTGAGACCTTTGCCAAGGGCGCGGTACCTGACGAACGGCAGACGAGCGGATAACGCTGTTGGCAAGTCGCATGAGGATGTGAAACTGTCGGGCGGATTCGACGCTCAGAACGCAGGAGGAGGGGCAGATGATCGCACAGGGGGGGAAATCCATCTACGGGGCGTCGGTGGGTATCTTGATGCTCGATGCGCGGTTTCCGCGCATTCCGGGCGACATGGGCAACGCAACGACCTGGCCGTTTCCGGTGCTGTATCGGATCGTGCGCGATGCCTCGCCTGACCTTGTTGTGCGGCGCGGCGCTGAAGGCATGTTGAGCGCGTTTGTCGATGCGGCCCGTGACCTTGTTCGCGATGGCGCGGACGGCATCACCACGAATTGTGGTTTTCTGTCCTTGTTCCAGCAAGAATTGTCCGAGGCCGTTTCGGTTCCGGTGGTGACCTCGTCGTTGATGCAGGTCGAGATGGTCAATCGCATTCTGCCAGCTGGAAAACGTGCTGGGGTCCTGACCATCTCGGCCTCGACTCTGACCGAGGATCATTTGCGGAAAGCGCAGGTGCCCGATGGAACGCCGATCGGGACGACGGAAGGGGGGCAGGAATTCACGCGCGCGATTCTGGGCAATGAGGAGGCTCTGGATGTCGAAAAGGCGCGCGCTGACAATGTCGAGGCGGCTCTGCAGTTGCAAGAGAACCATCCTGAGCTGGGCGCAATCGTTCTGGAATGCACCAATATGTGCCCCTATGCGGCAGATATTCAAAGTGCGACGGGATTACCCGTTTTCTCGATTGTCAGCTTTGTGACCTGGTTCCAATCCGGTCTATTGCCGCCAAGGTTCTGAAATCTGGATACTTCGATATGTTGGGAAAACTCAACGTTAACAGGGGTTAAGGAGAAATATTTCTGCCCTCGCGTCAATTACTAAAAATTTAGTTTGACAGATGCGCGGTAAATCGCTGATGTTGGTTGCCATCCGGTTCGCGCCGGAATCCATAGTTTTTGGGAGGAAACAGATGCGGAGACATCTACTTTCCGCAGTGGCGGCGGCTGCCGTCATTGCGGGGCACGGTCCCGTTTGGGCCGACGAAGCCGCAGCACAACGTTGGATCGACGACGAATTCCAGCCATCGACTCTGTCGAAAGACGAACAGATGGGCGAGATGAAGTGGTTCATCGAAGCTGCACAGCCTTATGCCGGCATGGAAATCAACGTTCTGTCAGAAGGCATTCCAACGCACTCGTATGAATCCGAGGTGCTGACCAAGGCGTTCGAAGAGATCACCGGGATCAAGGTCAACCACCAGATCCTCGGTGAGGGCGAAGTGGTTCAGGCGGTGCAGACTCAGCTGCAGACGGGCCGGAACCTCTATGACGGTTACGTCAATGACAGCGACCTGATCGGCACGCACTCGCGCCTGCAACTGGCCTATCCGCTGACCGACATGATGGCAGGCGACTGGGCGGCGACGACCTCGCCGACGCTGGATCTGGATGACTTCATGGGCATTCAGTTCACCACCGGTCCGGATGGCAAGCTGTATCAGTTGCCTGACCAGCAGTTTGCGAACCTCTACTGGTTCCGCAAGGACTGGTTTGATGACGAGGCCAACAAGGCCGCCTTCAAAGAGAAGTATGGCTATGACCTTGGCGTTCCAGTCAATTGGTCCGCTTACGAAGACATTGCCGAATTCTTCACCAACGACGTGAAAGAGATCGACGGTGTAACAATCTACGGTCACATGGACTACGGCAAACGCGCGCCTGACCTGGGCTGGCGTATGACCGACGCGTGGCTGTCGATGGCCGGTGCCGGTGACGTAGGCGAGCCGAACGGTGTACCCGTTGATGAATGGGGCATCCGCATGGAGGCGGGCACCTGTAACCCTGTCGGTGCCTCCGTATCGCGCGGTGGTGCGGCCAATGGCCCGGCTGCGGTCTATGCGATCCGCAAATGGGATGAGTGGCTTCGGGCCTATGCGCCTCCGGGTGCGGCGTCTTATGACTTCTACCAGTCGCTGCCAGCGCTTAGCCAAGGCAACGTGGCCCAGCAGATCTTCTGGTACACCGCCTTTACCGCTGACATGGTGAAGCCGAAGTCCGAAGGCAACAACACCGTGGATGATGAGGGTACGCCGCTGTGGCGGATGGCGCCCAGCCCGCACGGCCCCTATTGGGAAGAAGGCCAGAAGGTCGGCTACCAAGACGTGGGTTCCTGGACGTTCCTTAAATCGACCCCCGAGGATCGTGCTCAGGCGGCTTGGCTCTATGCTCAGTTCGTGACGTCCAAGACTGTTGACGTGAAGAAGTCCCATGTGGGTCTGACCTTCATCCGCGACAGCTCGGTCAACCACGAGTCGTTCACCGAACGCGCACCCAAGCTGGGTGGTCTGGTCGAGTTCTACCGCTCGCCCGACCGTGTGGCATGGTCGCCGACCGGCATCAACGTTCCGGATTATCCGAAGCTGGCCCAGATCTGGTGGCAGCAGATCGGTGACGTGAACTCGGGCGCCTTCACCCCGCAAGAGGCGATGGATCGCCTGGCCGAGGAAATGGACATCACCATGGCCCGTATGCAGGCCGCGGATGAAAGTGCCGGTGTCTACGGTGGCTGCGGCCCACGTCTGAACGAGCCGCAGGATCCTGCCTTCTGGCTGGAGAAAGAGGGCTCGCCCAAGGCCAAGCTTGAGAACGAAAAGCCGCAAGGCCAGACCGTCAACTATGACGAACTGGTTCAGCGCTGGCAGTCTCAGTAAGCGATTGAAACCGGGGGTGCCGATTGCGGCATCCCCATCCCAAGACCAAGACAGCGCATCGCGCTGCGGTATCGGAATTCACGGACATGATCGAACTTAAAGACGCGACCAAACGGGTCGGGAACGTCATCCATATCAAACCGACATCCCTGACGCTGCAGACCGGCCATTTCAATGTGCTTCTGGGGGCGACAGGATCGGGCAAGACCTCTCTGATCAAGATGATGGCCGGGTTGGACCCAATTGCCTCGGGCAAGGTCTTCATGGATGGGCAAGATGTGACAAAGCTGAACACGCAGAAGCGGCAGATCAGCCTGGTCCACCAGTTCTTCGTGAACTACCCGCATATGACCGTTTTCGACAACATCGCCTCGCCCCTGCGCGTGGCTGGTATGGCGAAATCCGAAATCGAAGGCCGCGTGGAAGAGGCTGCTGATCTGCTTCAACTGCGCCCGATGCTACATCGCCGCCCTCACGAGCTGTCTGGTGGTCAGCAACAACGCACCGCGCTGGCGCGTGCGATTGCGAAAGAAAGCCGTGCCGTATTCCTAGATGAGCCGCTGGCCAACCTTGACTACAAGCTGCGCGAAGAACTGCGTGAGCAGTTGCCCGATCTGTTCGCCGGGCGTGGCGCCGTGGTGGTCTATGCGACCTCGGAACCCGAAGAGGCGCTGTTGCTGGGTGGTCATACCGCGCTGATGGAAGACGGGTATGTGACGCAGTTCGGCCCGACGGCCGATATCTACCGCAATCCTGAAAATCTGGCCGCCGCACGCGTATTCTCGGACCCACCGATCAACGTGGCGCGTATCACGGTATCCGGCGCACAAGCGCAGCTTGCCGGAGGCGGCGGCTGGGCGGTTCAGGACATGGCCGATGGCGAATACATGGTTGCCGTACGCCCTCATCGCGTCACGCCGATCCGGACATCTGAGGCTGACGTGGAACTGACAGGCCGCGTGATCGTGACCGAGTTGTCGGGATCGGACTCCAGCGCGCATTTCCGGCATGGCGCGGACGACTGGGTGTCTTTGGCGGCAGGGGTTCACCCCTATCAAGTCGGTGAGGATCACAGTTTCTATATGAACCCGGCGCATTGCCGGTATTTCGGCCAAGATGGCCAAAGGGTGGCCTGACATGGCACAGATCAAGCTTTCCAACCTGCGACACAGCTATATGCCCGCGCCGAAAGGCCCTGAGGACTATGCGCTGAAAGAAGTCGATGTCACGTGGCGCGACGGCGGTGCCTATGCGTTGCTGGGGCCCTCGGGCTGCGGCAAGTCCACTCTGCTGAATATTATCTCAGGTCTGCTTACACCGTCTGAGGGGCAGATTCTGTTTGACGGTCAGGATGTTACAGCTTTGCCACCCGATCAGCGCAACATTGCGCAGGTGTTCCAGTTTCCGGTGATCTACGACACGATGACCGTGGGCGAAAACCTGGCCTTTCCGCTGAAGAACCGCGGCGTCGACCCTGCCAAGATCAAGCGGCGCGTCGATGAGATCGCCGAGATGCTGGACGTTACCGATATGCTGAACACCCGTGCCAGCGGCCTCAGCCCGGACAACAAGCAGAAGATCTCGATGGGGCGCGGACTGGTGCGCGACGATGTGAACGCGGTGATGTTTGACGAGCCGCTGACCGTGATCGACCCGCATCTGAAATGGAAGCTGCGCTCGAAGCTGAAAGAGTTGCACCAGAAAGTGCAGGCAACCATGATCTACGTGACCCACGACCAGACCGAGGCGTTGACCTTCGCGGATGAGGTGGTCGTGATGCAAGACGGCGAGGTTGTGCAGATCGGCACTCCGGTGGAGCTGTTCGAGCGCCCGCAGCACACATTCGTTGGCCACTTCATCGGCTCCCCTGGCATGAATGTTCTGCCCTGCGAGGCCAAAGGCGACCGGGCCGTGTTTGAGGGCCATGAAGTGATTTTGGAAGGCCCAACCCATGGCGACGGAGGCCGCACCGATCTGGGTATCCGCCCGGAATATGTAGGCTTCGGCGATACCGGTATTCCGGCGCATGTCACCAAAGTGTCCGATATCGGCCGCCACTATGTCGTAAGCGCGATGGTCGGCAATACGGCCCTCAAGGCCGTGACCGAACATAGTGTGCCTGAACCGGGCTCAGAGGTCTTCCTGCAATTCAAACCAGAACAATCCCGCGTTTACCGCGACGGCTGGATCGCAACCGAGGAGCGCAGCTGATGAGAACAGAAAACCAAAAAGCCTGGTTCTTTGTCCTGCCGGTGCTGGCACTTGTCGCGTTCAACGCGCTGGTGCCGATGATGACGGTGGTCAACTACTCGGTGCAGGAAACCTTCGGCAACAACCAGTTCTTCTGGGAAGGGTTGGGTTGGTTCGAGCAAATCCTGCGCTCGGATCGCTTTCAGGCCGCGCTGGGACGTCAGTTCCTGTTTACCTTCCTGATCCTTCTTATCGAAGTGCCTTTGGGCATCATCGTCGCGCTTTCCATGCCGCGCAAAGGGTTCTGGGTGCCGGTCTGTCTGGTGCTGATGGCCCTGCCGATGCTGATCCCGTGGAACGTGGTTGGCTCGATGTGGAACATCTTCACGCTGCCCAAGATCGGCCTGCTTGGCTACTTTCTGAATGACGTTCTGGGCATCAACTATGACATGACGCAACAGCCTCTGTCGGCTTGGATCACGGTCGTTGTCATGGATGTCTGGCACTGGACGTCGCTGGTTGTGCTGCTGTGCTATGCGGGCCTCGTGTCGATCCCGGATGCCTATTATCAGGCGGCGAAGATCGACGGCGCCAGCCCATGGTCGGTGTTCCGCTATATCCAGTTGCCCAAGATGAAAACCGTTCTGACCATCGCCGTTCTGCTGCGCTTCATGGACAGTTTCAACATCTATACCGAGCCCTTCGTTCTGACCGGCGGTGGTCCGGGCAACTCAACCACCTTGCTGTCGATCGACCTTGTGAAGATCGCGCTGGGACAGTTCGACCTTGGCCCTGCGGCCGCGATGAGCCTGATCTACTTTGCTATCACGCTGCTGGTCAGCTGGGTCTTCTACACTCTGATGACAAAGGATGACGCGCAATGAAGAAGCGGTCTCTTATCCCGATCCTCTATATCGCGTTTCTGATGCTGCCGATCTATTGGCTGGTGGCGATGTCCTTCAAGACCACGAACGAGATCCTGTCAGGCTTTTCCCTGTTCCCCCAGACTTTCACGCTGGAGAACTACACCACCATCCTTACTGATCCGACGTGGTACTGGGGCTATATCAACTCGATCATCTATGTGACGATCAACACGGTGCTGTCGGTCTGTGTGGCCTTGCCTGCGGCCTATGCGTTCTCGCGCTATCGGTTTCTGGGCGATAAGCAGCTGTTCTTCTGGCTACTGACCAACCGGATGGCTCCGGCGGCGGTGTTCGCGCTGCCATTCTTCCAGCTCTATTCCTCGATCGGGCTGTTTGACACCCATCTGGCCGTAGCTTTGGCGCATACGCTGTTCAACGTGCCGCTGGCAGTGTGGATTTTGGAAGGGTTCATGCGGGGTATCCCGAAAGAGCTGGACGAGACGGCCTATGTCGACGGCTATTCCTTCCCGCGCTTCTTCGTGACGATCTTCCTGCCCAACATCAAAGCAGGCGTGGGTGTGGCGGCGTTCTTCTGCTTCATGTTCTCGTGGGTCGAGATGCTGTTGGCTAAGACGCTTACGGCTGTGGAAGCCAAACCCATCGCCGCCGTGATGACCCGCACCGCCTCGAGCGCGGGGTATGAGCTGGGTCTGCTGGCCGCTGCCGGAACCCTGACCATCATCCCCGGTGCCATCGTCATCTGGTTTGTCCGCAACTACATCGCGCGTGGTTTCGCGATGGGACGTGTATGAGGTTCGATATGCGCAAACTTCTTATCATCCTTCCCTTCCTGCCCTCTGCGGCATTTGCCCAGCAGGCGGGTTGGGGCAGCGTCGGCCAGCAAGAGGAAAAAGGCTTTTCGTGGACCGATCCACTTTGGCCTGATTTCTGGATGGCTTGGACGCCAGCCACGCTGGCTTTGTTCATCGGCATCTTTTCGGCCATTGCGCTGATCGGCGTGCTGGAAGGGTTCAAATTCCGCGACGGCATTGAACGCAAGGGCGTGCTGGGTCTGACCACAACGCTGGGCGACCGCCTGTTCATCACGCTGCTTGGCTCGGCCTATATCTTTCTGGCCTGGCTCGGTTTCGTGGGCCAACCGGTCTGGACACCGCTGTTTCTGTCCATCGGCTGGGGTTTCTTCGTTTTCTGGAAAGTTTAGGCTTTGACAAAACACGAAAGGATGCTTGTCTGACAGGCACACCAATCATGACGACACCAAGAGCGATGCGAAAGAAAAAGACGACAAATCTGCTGACCGAGGTTGAACTGGAGTTCATGAACGAGCTTTGGTCCCTAGGGGAAGGCTCGGTGCGTGATGTATTGGACCGCCTGCCACCGGAACGGAATCTGGCCTATACTTCAGGTGCAACGATCCTGCGTATTCTCGACGAAAAAGGTTTTGTCGAAAGCCGCAAGGACGGAAAGACCCTGATCTACAGACCGCTTCTGGACAAGGATCGGTATCAGGCCCGCTCGCTTCAGAACCTTTCGCGGACGTTGTTTGACAACACACCAGCCTCGCTGGTGGCGCGCTTGGTGGATGATGCGGGTCTGAGCGAGGCGGATCTTGAGGATATTCGGGCATTGGTAGAAAGGAGACTGCAAAATGACAGCGGTTAAGCCGGTTCTCGATGCCTATCTCGAACTGAATTTTGTTCTGATCCTATCGGTCGTGTTGTGGTTCGCAGCCCGATTTGTCCTGTCTCGAACCTCGATGCGACTGTCCTTTTCCGATCAGTTTCGCCTGCTCAGGGCGCTGGTGCTTTGCCTTATGCTCAGCCCGCTGCTGGCTTTTGGGGCGGCGCATCTGTTCGAACTTCTCTGGCCCGGTCAGCCGATGGCCATCGGCGACGTGGCCGTTGCGGCCTATCTGAGGGGTGAGATCGCACTGCCTGCAACCCAGTTTGAAACGCTTTTGAACACGCGCCAGCGCTGGGTCGAGGCCGCTTTGGATGGTCGCTCAGTCTGGGCGATTGCTGCACTTGCGGCCTTGGCATTGGTCTCGGCCATGCTGGTCATCCGCGTGATCTGGGCTGCGTTGCAAATCCGTCAGACGGTCCTGGACAGTTTCCTGTGGAAACGCTCAGCCAAGGTGGATGTCCGTCTGTCGGATCACATCAAAGTTCCCTTTGCCGTGCGGGGCCTGCGCCGTCGCCACGTGATCTTGCCCAGCAACCTGCTGAACGATCGCCACGAATTGCGGTTCGCGATTGCCCATGAGTTCCAGCATGTCCGCAGCGGCGACGTCGAATGGGAGCTGGTGCTGGAGTTTCTGCGCCCGCTGTTCTTCTGGAATCCGGCCTATCACATCCTGCGCTATCAGTTTGAGCGGCTGCGTGAGCTTGGCTGCGATCAGGCCATTGTCGCCAGACGCAGACTGGATACGGTGGATTATGCCAAATGCCTGCTGGACTATTGTGCCCGCACTGTCTCGCGCGAGCGTCCGCAGGTCCTGAATGTTGCGCTGGTCAATGGGAGCAAGGCGAAGCGGGTGCTGCGACAGCGTGTGATCGCTTTGGCGGACGGACCCAAAGGGGGGCATCCGCTGCATGCGATGGTCCTGTCTTTCAGCCTGATCTTTGCGATTGTACTGGCCTGGGGCTCGGCCAGTTTGCGCGAGACCGACGGATGGAGCCAAGACCGGCTTATGCTTTCGACCGTGGTCAACCTTGAGCGGTTGGAACGTCGCAACAGCGGTAACTGAAAAGCGTCGTCTCGGTCAGACCGAGACGCCTAGAAGGACTTGATCCCGTGACACATCCTGCTTGCGGCCTTCCAGCAGGATTTCGCCCCGACGCAGGACGACAAACCGGTCGGCGAGGTCGTAGGCAAAGTCGAAATACTGCTCGACCAGTAGGATTGCCATCTGACCCTGATCGCGCAGATGGCGGATCACTTCTCCGATTTGCTGGATGATGTTGGGCTGAATGCCCTCGGTAGGTTCGTCCAGCAGCAAGAGCCGTGGTTTCGTGATCAGCGCTCGGGCGATCGCAAGCTGTTGTTGCTGGCCACCGGACAGATCTCCGCCACGACGATGCTGCATCTGGGCCAGAACCGGGAACAGATCGAAGATCTCATCGGGTACGAAGTGCTCAGCCGCGGGAAGACAGGCGAACCCGGTTTCGAGGTTCTCGCGCACCGTCAGCAGCGGAAAAATCTCGCGCCCTTGCGGGACATAGGCGACACCTTTCCAGGCCATCTGATGCGCGGGCAGCGGGCCAAGGGCTTCGCCATCCAGTGTCAGCGACCCGCCAGAGCGGGGATGGGTGCCCGAGATCGCCTTGATCAGGCTTGTCTTGCCGACCCCATTGGTGCCCATCACACAGGTCACCTCACCCCTCTCGGCCTCCATCGAGATACCGTTGAGGATTTGAGAATGGCCGTAGTGCAAGGTCAGATCGTTTAGTTTCAGCATCGCTCAACGCCCCAGATAGACGTCAATGACGTCCTGATTTGATGTCACATGGTCCAGCGACCCCTCTGCCAGAACCGATCCTTCATGCAGGACCGTGACCTTGCAGTTCAGGCGGCGAACGAATTCCATATCATGTTCGACAACCACAACGGCGCGGGTCTTGGCGGCTTGTACCAGCAGATCGGTCGTATGTTCACGCTCCTGCGGAGTCATCCCGGCGGCGGGCTCATCAACCAGCAGAAGGCGCGGTTCCTGCGCTAGCAGCATCCCGATTTCGAGCCATTGCTTCTGTCCGTGGCTCAGCTCACCGGATTTGCGGTCAAGCTCGTCCTTCAGGCCGATCTCTTCGGCCAGCTCCTTGACCTTGTCCAGGTCGCTGTTCGTGGGGCGATAGAATAAGACCGCAAGCCAACCGCGCTTGTTTTTGAGGGCCATCAGCAGGTTTTCTCTAACGCTTTGGTCCTCGAACACGGTGGGTTTCTGGAATTTCCGGCCGACGCCGGCCTGCGCGATTTTCGCCTCGCTCATCCGCAGCAGAGAGACGGATTTTTCCCCCCAGATCACACGGCCTTCGTCTGGTCGCGTCTTGCCGGTGACGATGTCCATGAAGGCCGTCTTTCCAGCCCCGTTCGGGCCGATCACGGCGCGCAGTTCGGCCTCGCCGATCTGGAAGGAGAGATTGTTGATGGCGCGGAACCCGTCGAAGGTAACCGAAACGCCGCTAACCTCTAGCAGAGTGCTCATTCCGTAGCCTCCTTTTCGCGCAGGGCGCTGTCGTCGGGTCCAAGCGGCGCACCGTGGCGCTGCGGCGCACGGCGGTTGGTCCAGAGGTCGAACAGCCCTCCGATACCCTTTGGTGCAAACAGGGTTACCAGCACGAAGGAGACGCCCAGTAGCACCTGCCACCAGTCGACCCATTTGATCGTGTAGAACCCAAGTGGGATGTCCGGCGCTTGTCCACCGGTGAACCATGTGCTGAGCAGGCTGACGAAAGCCGCCCCGATGACTGCGCCGTACAGGCGTCCACGCCCACCAATGGCGACCCAAACGGCCAGATAGATCGAAGCGATGGGGGCCATCTCTTCGGGGTTGATGATCCCAGCTTGAGGGTAGTAGAGCGCGCCCGCGATGGCGGCGATACAGGCGGTCAGGGTGAAGACGGCCAGCTTGTAGACCTCGACCGAGTAGCCAAGGAACCGCACCCGCGCCTCATTATCTCGGATGCCGCGGATGACCGAGCCGAACTTGCCCGACACGACCCACGCCGCCAGCATATATCCCAGCCCCAGGGCCAGCGCCGAGGCCCAGAGGAACCAGATAGACACCACGTCCTGCGAGGCTGTGACACCGGGCAAGTTCTGCAGGCCGGACAGGCCGTTATTGCCGCGCAATCCGCTGTCGTTCTGGAACAGGTAGAGCGCCAGCGCCAGCGTCATGGCTTGGGTCAGGATCGACAGGTAAACACCTGTCACCCGGCTGCGGAAGGCAAGCCAGCCGAAGATCAGCGCCAGAAGTCCGGGCACCAAAACGACCAGTATCAGTTGCAGGGTCAGGCTATGGGAAAAGGCCCAGATCAGAGGGAAATCCGATGATCCAACCACGCCGAATATCTGCGTTCCGATGGCGTCCACGACCTCGGACGGGGTAGGGGGGATTTCGGCTTGCGATAGCGACTCGACCACGATCAGGCGGGTGCGCTCGTACATCAACCACATGCCGATCATGTAGCCTCCTAGGCCGAAGAAGGCGAAATGGCCCAGTGAGAGGATGCCGGTAAAGCCCCAGACCAGATCCATCGCCACGGCAATCAGACACAGGCACAGGGTTTTGCCCAATGTTTTGACGAAGCTGGTTGAGATCACACCGATCCCGAACCCTTCGGACAGGACGGTTACGCCCAAAGTGAACAGCGACAGGATGGCCAGAAAGACCAGCACCGAGGGGTTCTTGGCGACAAAGCTGCGTTCCATGGCTCAATCCCCCGCCGCGCGGCCTTTGAGGGCGATGATGCCCCTTGGCCGGAACTGGATGAAAATGATGATGAAGATGATCATGTAGGTCTGCGCCGCGAGGGTGTTCGAGGGGTTCATCCACTCGATCCCCTTTTGCAGGAAGCCAATCATGCCTGCGCCTGCCAGCGCCCCCCAGATGTTGCCGACACCGCCGACTACCACGGTCATGAAGCTTTGTACGATATAGTCGCTGCCCAAGTCCGAGGTGACCTTGGCGAAGAGACCAATCGCAACCCCGGCGATTCCTGCGATACCGGAACCAAGCCCAAAGGTCAGCATGTTCACCCGCCCTGGATTGATCCCCATCGACCCCGCCATGCGCGGGTTCTGCGTCACCGCGCGCATTTCAAGCCCCAGCCGGGTGCGTTTCATGATGTAAAGGAAAAGTCCCAGAAAGATCATCGCCAGAACGAAGATTGCGATGCGGATATAGCTGATCGAGACCACATCGTTCAGCACCCACGCCCCGTCTAGCCAGCCGGGCGCAGTCAGAGGCCGGGCCTGCGTGCCGAAGATGTTCTTGGCCAGCTGTTGAAGGGCGATCGAGATGCCGAACGTTGCCAGCAGTGTTTCCAACGGTCGTGAATAGAGCCAGCGGATCACCAGCCGCTCCATCGCGACGCCCATGGCGAAGGTGACCGCGAAGGCCATCGGGATGGCGACGATGATTGAGAGCGTATGGTCGGGGATGAACTGCTGCACCACGTAGCCGGTGTAGGCGCCCATCATGATAAACTCACCGTGGGCCATGTTGATCACACCCATCACGCCGAAGGTGATAGCCAGACCGATGGCAGCCAGGAAATAGATTGACGCCAACGAGATTGCGTCCAGCGTCAGGTCGAGGGTCTGATTTAGGCCAACCTTCAGCTCGATTTGTCCCAGCGCCTTTTCGGCGGCGGCTGTGACTTCGGGTGATGGTTCGGAATAGGTCTCAAAGAAGACATGTGTTTCCAACGCGGTATCGATATCGGCGTCGGCGATCAAAGCAGGCACGAGGCCGGCTTCGGCTAGAACAGCGTAAGCCTGAGCACGCGTGGCGTCAGAGTTCAGTTGCGCGACTGAAATGCCCCAAACGCGGCCGCCGTCGATATTGGCGGCCAGTGCGGCGCGTATGTCATCGGGCGACGTGCGCGGTGCAGCAAGATCATTGGCAACCAAAAGATCATATGCCTCATCCCGCGACAGGGCTTCCGATCCGGGGTCTAGAATAGTGGCGATATTCGCATCAGAAGGCAGATCAGTGCCCGCCTCTCGCTTCGTCACGACCAAAGGGTTCAGAGCCGCACGGACGTCCACACTCAGATCGTCGGACATCTCTTCAATCGCGGCCACACGCGCTGCCGTGTCCTCGTCATACCCGATGGTCAGCAACCGCTCGAGGCGTTGCTTCTGCGCTTTCAGATCGGCATCGGGCTCGTCCTCAATCGAGGCGCGCAGCGGCTCCAGCAGAGCGCCTTCGGGATCGCGTTGAATAGACGTCAAAGCGGCCAGTCGCTTTGCACGATCTGAGTCGGTCAGCTGGAATTGCACCAGCGCCGTACCGATCATCGCGCGGATGCCGCTATTGGGTTTCAACTGTTTCAGGTCGGATTTTTGATACGTGCCAACGACTTCTCCGGTGTCGAAATCGGTCAGTTCATACGATCGCCCCTCGGCCTTTTTGCCTGCAAAGAAAAGGCCATCCGACTTGCGCATCCACACGTCTTTGGCGGCCCATGTCTCAAGCATCACCTGTGCTTGCGGTAGACCACTGCTGGCAATCGCATCAATCGCAGGCCCAATCGTCTTGCGCGAGCTTTTGGCGATGATCTCCTGATGCTCTTGCAGGATCGGTTGCAGACCGGCCTCTTGCGCGTTGGCCGTCAGGCAGGCGCACAGGATTGCGAGGCCCGCAAGGAATAGTCGTAACATGTGGTGAAACCCGAGGTGTCTTTAGGGCAAGGCGGGCGATGACACCCGCCTTGCGAGAAGGTTAGTAGTTCGACAGGGTCTGGACGCAGGTCTTGGTCTCGGTGTTGTACATACCGCAACCCAGCTCTTTCCAATCCGAGATCAGAACCGCCGATTCCGGCAGGAAGTCGGTCCATGCATCGCCCGGAACGACGTCGGTTTCGCTGATGATATCGAACTGACCGTCTTCCTGAATCTCACCGATCAGAACCGGCTTGGCCAGGTGGTGGTTCGGCAGCATCACAGCCGTGCCACCAGTCAGGTTCGGGAATTCCTGCCCGTACATGGCCGAGCGCACCGCGTCGACCTCGGTCGAGCCAGCCTCGGTCGCGGCGTTTACCCACATGTTGAAGCCGATGTAATGCGCCTCCATCGGGTCGTTGGTCACGCGGTCTTCACCCATGGTGGCTTTCCATGTTTCGACGAATTCGGCGTTCACGTCAGTATCTGCTGATTGGAAGTAGTTCCACGCGGCCAGGTGACCGACCAAGTTGGTGGTATCCAGACCCGAGAGTTCTTCTTCACCGACCGAGAAGGCTACGACCGGGATGTCATCGGCTGAAACGCCCGCAGCCGCCAGCTCTTTGTAGAAGCCAATATTTGCGTCGCCATTGATGGTCGAGATCACGCCGACTTTCTTACCATCCGCACCCAGCGCAACGACGTCGGCCACGATCTTGGACCAGTCAGAATGACCAAAGGGGGTGTAGTTGACGAAGATGTCGTCATCCGCGATGCCTTTGCCCTTCAGATAGCTTTCCAGGATATTGTTGGTGGTACGCGGATACACATAGTCGGTACCGAGCAGAGCGAATTTTTCGACCCCCAGCTCATCAAGAAAGTAGTCGGTCGCAGGGATTGCCTGCTGGTTCGGCGCAGCACCGGTGTAGAAAACGTTTTTCGAGGATTCTTCGCCCTCATACTGAACCGGGTAGAACAGCAGGCCGTTCAGTTCTTCGATCACGGGCAGAACTGATTTACGGCTGACCGACGTCCAGTTGCCAAAGATCACATCCACCTCATGCACGGTCAGCAGCTCGCGCGCTTTTTCAGCAAATAGCGGCCAGTCCGAGGCCGGGTCGACCACAACCGCCTCAAGCTTCTTGCCCAGCAGGCCGCCCTTGGCGTTTTGCTGGTCGATCAGCATCAGCATCGTGTCTTTCAGCGTGGTTTCCGAGATTGCCATCGTGCCAGACAGCGAATGCAGCACGCCAACCTTGATCGTGTCTTCAGCCGACAGTGCAGCGGTGGCCATGGCCGCAAATACCAGTGATCCGACGAGCGTGGATTTGAGCGATTTCATGTAATCCTCCTGGGCGGGGCCGGGAGAGAGGGCTTGCACAAAGGCGCACTCTTCTTCTACCTGATCCCCGCAACTGTTGTTGCGTTATCGTGTGGCGGTTGTGTCCGAGGTCCAATTCGCGCAGCCGTCACACACCCTTCGAGGCGTTTCCCCCGACGAGCACCCATACGGTTTCTGCATCGCGGCAATCTTGGCAACCTGTCGATCAGGTAAATGCAAAAATCAGCCGCATCTGATTAATTTTTAATCCATTGCCTGAGTGTGTGCAAAAAATTTGGTCACCTGCATCGGTTTTGTGTTCGATTGCGACGCCCAAGAATGGTTTTCCGCCATCCGAGGCCCGAAACACGGGGCATGAACTGACGCCTCGGGGGTGCCCAATTACTAGTCTTGCCCAAATAACACCCACAGCGGACAAAACCCCGCCCCGTGCCAAGGGGGCCGTGTCGATTAGCACCAAACCGTTGGGCATGCGGTCGGTTCTGGACGTATTCCGCCAATCTGGTTCTTCTAAGTGCTTGTTCCCTCGTACTGAATCGCGCGCGTTGGACGCGGTTTTGCTGAACACTGCTGGCGGCGTCACCGGTGGGGATGCGTTTCGGTTCACCGGAACAGCGGGTGAAGGTACCACTCTGACAATGACGACGCAGGCGTGTGAGCGCGCTTACAAGGCGCAGCCCGGTCCCTATGGTCAGGTCGTCAATCACCTGGCCGTCGCGCCCGGTGCTCGCATGAACTGGATGCCGCAAGAGACAATCCTGTTCAACGGTAGTGCTCTGGATCGTCGACTACTGGTCGAAATGGAGCCGGACGCGACGCTGCTGATGGTCGAGCCTTTGGTCTTTGGGCGCGCGGCGATGGGCGAAAACCTGACCGATATCCGTCTGTGGGACCGGATCGAAATACGGCGCGGTGGAGCCCCTCTGTTCCTAGACACAATGCGATTTGCCGGCGACCTGCACGCCCATCTTTTGAGACCTCATATGGCAGACGGGGCGGGTGCAATGGCTCTGGTCGTCTTTGCCTGCAGTTCGGCCGAGGGTCAGTTGGACACGGTGCGCCGGATGCTGCCCGACACGGCGGGTGCCACGCTGATCCAAAACGATCTGCTGGTGATCCGGATGCTGGCCGAAAACAGCTTTGCCCTGCGCCGTGCGCTGATGCCGATTCTGCGGCAGCTCAACAACAACACTCTTCCCCGATGCTGGATGATCTAAGATGAACCTGACCCCCCGTGAAAAAGACAAGCTGATGGTCGCCATGGCCGCCGAAGTTGCCCGCAAACGCCTTGCCCGAGGGGTCAGGCTGAACCACCCCGAGGCCATCGCCCTGATCACCGACGCTGTTGTCGAAGGTGCGCGCGACGGTCGCTCGGTGGCTGACATGATGCAGGCCGGAGCCGAAGTGATCACCCGGGATCAATGCATGGAGGGTGTGCCCGAGATGATCCACGAGGTTCAGGTCGAAGCCACCTTTCCCGACGGCACCAAGCTTGTGACCGTCCACAACCCCATTCGCTAACAAAGGAACCAAGATATGACCCGTATGCTTTTCCCTGCTCTGATCGTTGCTGGCCCTGCTGCAGCCCACACCGATACGCATATCCATGCGCACGGCACGGACTATGCGACCCTTGGCGTTGGTCTGGCAGTTGTCGCAGTGGCCGCGATCGCGCTGATGGTAAAGTTGAACAAATGATCCCCGGAGAGCTGTTCCCGGCCGAGGGTGAGATCACCCTGAACGCAAGCGCAGAGGCGATCACCCTGTTGGTCGCCAATACCGGCGATCGCCCTGTTCAGGTCGGCTCGCATTATCATTTCGCCGAAACCAACCCGGCGCTCGACTTTGACCGTGCAGCTGCACACGGGCTGCGCCTGGACATCGCGCCGGGCACCGCCGTTCGGTTCGAGCCTGGTCAGGCGCGCGAGGTCTCGCTGATCCCGATCGGCGGCGCGCGTAAGGTCTATGGGTTCAATCAAAAGGTCATGGGGTCGCTCTGATGCCAGCAACAATCAAACGTTTTGACTATGCTGCCATGTTCGGCCCGACCACCGGCGACAAGCTGCGGCTGGCCGATACCGATCTGGTGATCGAGGTCGAACGCGACCTGACCGCTGAACGTGCGGGCGCTGCCGCTACCGGTGGGACGGGCGATAATGCGCTGCTCTACGGCGAAGAGGTCAAGTTCGGCGGCGGCAAGGTGATCCGCGATGGGATGGGGCAATCTCAGGCCACGCGCGCCGAGGGGGCCGTGGATACGGTTATCACCAATGCGCTGATCGTGGACCACTCGGGCATCTACAAGGCGGATGTGGGTCTGAAGGACGGCCGCATCGCCAAAATCGGCAAGGCCGGGAACCCCGATACCCAGCCCGGCGTCGATATCATCATCGGCCCGGGCACCGAGGCCATTGCGGGCGAGGGGCGTATCCTGACCGCAGGGGGCTTTGACAGCCATATCCACTTCATTTGCCCTCAGCAGATTGAGGATGCGTTGCACTCCGGCCTAACCACCATGCTGGGCGGCGGGACAGGACCGGCTCATGGCACTCTGGCCACCACCTGCACACCGGGTCCTTGGCATATCGGGCGGATGTTGCAGGCGGCGGATACGTTTCCGATGAACCTGGCCTTTGCGGGCAAGGGCAACGCCTCTCTGCCCGCCGCGCTGGAGGAGCAGGTCAACGCAGGGGCCTGCGCTCTGAAACTGCATGAAGATTGGGGCACGACCCCTGCCGCCATCGACTGCTGCCTTTCAGTGGCCGATGCGATGGACGTGCAGGTCATGATCCACACCGACACGCTGAACGAATCCGGCTTTGTCGAGAATACCGTGGGCGCCATGAAAGGCCGCACGATCCACGCCTTCCACACCGAAGGCGCAGGCGGCGGCCATGCACCGGACATCATCAAGATCTGTGGCGAGAACCACGTTCTGCCCTCGTCTACCAACCCCACGCGCCCCTTCACCGTGAACACGGTCGAAGAGCATCTGGATATGTTGATGGTGTGCCACCACCTCGACAAATCCATCCCCGAGGATGTGGCCTTTGCTGAAAGCCGCATCCGGCGCGAGACGATCGCGGCCGAGGATATCCTGCACGACATGGGCGCGTTCTCGATCATCGCCTCCGACAGTCAAGCCATGGGCCGGGTGGGGGAGGTGCTGATCCGTACGTGGCAAACCGCCGACAAGATGAAGAAACAACGCGGCCGCCTGCCCGACGAGACAGGTGAAAACGACAACCTGCGGGTCCGTCGTTACATCGCGAAATACACCATCAACCCGGCGATTGCGCATGGCCTGAGCCATCAGATCGGCAGTATCGAGGAAGGCAAACGCGCCGATCTGGTCCTGTGGAACCCGGCCTTTTTCGGGGTGAAGCCCGAGATGGTCTTGTTGGGTGGCACCATCGCCTGTGCGCAGATGGGCGACCCAAATGCCTCGATCCCTACGCCGCAGCCGGTCTATAGCCGCCCCATGTTCGGAGCATACGGCCGGTCGGTTGAAAACTCGGCGATCACATTTGTCTCGGAGGCTGCGCAAGCGGGCGGGATTGGTGATACACTGGGTCTGGCGAAACAAACCGTCGCCGTGCGCAACACGCGCGATATCGGCAAGCAGGATTTGCTGCTGAATGACGCAACGCCCCAGATCGAGGTTGACCCGGAAACTTATGAGGTCCGAGCCGATGGGGAGCTGCTCACCTGTCAACCTGCCGAAGTGCTGCCGATGGCGCAGCGCTATTTCATGTTCTGATTTGAAAAGGAGGCCACGATGACCACTGCGATCAAAACCGCCCGTATCTATCACGATCACCACCACGATCCGGCGCATGCTCAGGTCTCGCTGGACTATGACGGGCGTTTCCTGCGCCGTAAAATGCTGGCCACCGATGATGGTGAGTCCTTTTTGGTCGATCTGGCGCACACGAAATCCCTCGACCATGGTGGGGTTCTGGTGCTGGAGGATGGGCGCGAGATTGAAATCATCGCCGCACCGGAAGAGTTGCTGGAAATCAGCGGGGACAACCTGCTGCACCTCGCCTGGCACATCGGCAATCGCCACACGCCCTGTCAGATCGAAACCGACCGGCTACTGATCCAACGTGATCATGTCATTCGTGATATGCTGTTGAAACTGGGGGCCGAAATCCAAGAGGTCGTTGAACCCTTCACCCCCGAAGGCGGCGCCTATGGTCATGGCAGGACACATGGCCACGCTCACTAATTCCGATATCCTAACCTTGGTGCAGTGGTTGTCTCCGGCCTATCCGGTTGGCGGCTTCGCCTATTCTCATGGGTTGGAGGCCGCGATTGAACTTGGTTCGGTTGCCAGCCCTCAGGATACGGGCGCTTGGGTGTCGGACGTATTGGAGTATGGCTCTGGCTGGAACGACGCGCTTTTTCTGGGGGCGGCTTACGCCGCCGAAACCCCGGTCGACCTGACCGACATCGACGCCACAGCGCGCGCGTTCAGCGCCTCATCCGAGCGGTTGATGGAAACCAGTTTGCTCGGGCAGGCGTTTGGAGCCGTGACCGGGGATGTCTGGGGTTTGAACTTGCAGCACCTGACCTATCCGGTGGCGGTAGGGCGTGCGGCACGATTGCAGAACTTGCCGCTGCCGTTGGTGACCGAGATGTTCCTGCAGGCGTTCCTGAGTAATCTGGTCGCCTGCGCAACGCGCCTTGTTCCCTTGGGGCAAACCGATGCGCAGCGGCTGATACGGGACCTAACGCCCCTCTGCACAACGATTGCCGCAAAGGCGCAGGACGCGGGTCTGGAGGATCTGAGTTCGACGGCGTTCCTGCCGGATATCGCGGCAATGAAGCATGAAACCCAGTATTCAAGGATTTTCCGAACATGAGCAGTACGAACGGCCCACTCCGTGTCGGCATCGGAGGCCCCGTCGGCGCGGGCAAAACTACGCTGACCGCCGCGCTGTCCGAGGCGCTACGCGATGTCTGTTCGGTGGGCGTGATCACCAACGACATCTACACGCAAGAGGACGCCGAGGCGCTGATGCGGATGCAGATCCTGCCTCAGGACCGGATCATCGGCGTTGAAACCGGTGGCTGCCCGCATACCGCGATCCGTGAGGACGCCTCAATCAACCTTGCGGCCGTGGCCGAGATGCAATCGCGCCACCCGGAGATTGAGGTCGTGCTGATCGAAAGCGGCGGCGATAACCTGTCGGCCACGTTCAGCCCTGAACTGGCGGATGTGACGCTCTACGTGATTGATGTGGCTGCGGGCGAAGAAATCCCGCGCAAGGGTGGGCCTGCGATCACGAAATCGGATCTGTTGATCATCAATAAAACGGATCTCGCACCGCATGTGGGCGCGTCGCTAGAGGTGATGCAGGAAGACGCCACGCTTATGCGTAAAGGTCGGCCGTTCTTGTTCGCCTCACTGCGTCAACGGCAGGGTGTGCCCGAAATCGTCAGCGCGCTTACCGCGATTGGTGGGCTTGAAACGGCCTGACGTAGAGCAGTCGCCGCGGATCGGTGCGGCAACTGTCATTTTTAGTTCGGAGTGGGGCGCTATCTAGGGGCTGGCCGGAGCAATCAGGCCCCGACATTCACTACCATCTTGCCGAAATTCTCACCGCGCAGCAGTTGGTTCAGCGCCTCGGGCGCGGCCTCTAACCCTTCGACCATGTGCTCGCGATATTTGACCGATCCGTCCTGAATCCAGCCTGTCATTTCCCTGACGAACTCTTTGTAGAGCGAGGCCGGGAAGCTGTCGAAGATGATGAACCCTTGCGCCTTAACCTTCATCCGTAGCAGCGTGCCCATGATCGCAGGCCCCATATCCGGGCCATCCGGCAAGCCGGGCAGGTTGTACCACGAGACCACGCCGCAGATCGGGATGCGCGCAAACGCGTTCAGCAGGGGCAGGACACCGTATAGCACCTTGCCGCCGACATTTTCGAAGTAAACATCAATCCCATCCGGGCAGGCGGCCCGCAACTGATCGGCGAAGTCGGCGGCCTTGTGGTCGATACAGGCGTCGAAGCCCAGATTTTCGACCACATGCGCGCATTTTTCGGCCCCGCCCGCAACACCGACGACCCGGCACCCTTTGATCTTGGCGATCTGCCCGACGGTTGCTCCGACAGGGCCGGATGCGGCGGCAACGACCACGGTTTCTCCGGGCTTGGGCTCGCCGATCTGTAGCAACCCGGCATAGGCGGTGTAGCCGGGCATACCCAAAATACCCAACGCCCAGGACGGGTTTTGCGGCGCTTTGCCCATGTTTATGACCTCGGTCCCGTCCGAGATCGCGTAGTCCTGCCAGCCACTTCCCGACAGCACGTAGTCACCCGCCTCGAATCCATCGAGGTTCGAGGTCACAACCTCTCCCACAACTTGTCCGGTCATGACCCCGCCAATCGCCACAGGCTCGGCATAGGATTTTGCGTCATTCATCCGCCCGCGCATATACGGATCCAGCGACAGGTAGCAGGTGCGGATCAGCATCTCGCCTGCGCCCGCAGTAGGGATATCCGTTGTCTCAAGCCGCAGCGTATTTTCATCGGGTTCCCCCTTGGGGCGTTCGTTCAGAACGATGCGGCGGTTAGTGTCGGCGGTCTGAGGCATGGGATGTGTTCCTTTTTGTGGGTATGTTCTTTGCTCGGCCGGGCAAGTCCGGAAGAGGGTGCGCGCTGTTTCTTGCTTTGGACACCGATCAGCGTAGAGTGACGCGTCAAAATTCTGTATTTCTCGCAGATCGTCAATCCTGTCAGTTTCGCGCGGAATTTCGAATTGGTCGAACTATGCGCGCGTATTTCCTGTGCTGCCCCGCTAAACCCTGTTGCGGAAGGCCGAGGGGGTCTGCCCGAACTCCGCCTTGAAGGCGCGGGTCATCGCGCTGGCATTTTCATAGCCCGACCGGCTGGCGATCTCGGCAATGGATTGCTCGGTCTCTTCGGTCAGCCTGCGCGCAAGGTTCAGACGCAACCGACGATAGAGCGCCTGCGGTGTGGTTTTCAGGTCCGCCTGAACGCGCATTTCCAGCCGTTTCTGAGTGCACCCCGCTTTGCGCGCGACCTGCGTGATCGACAGCGGTGTTTCAAGGTTTGCTTGCATGATGGCCAGGGCGCGATTCACCAGAGTGTCTTCGGTTTGCATTGGTAAGGCATAGTGGTCGCTCCGGCCACGGCTCATAAACAGATGGGCGACCTCCATCGACAAAAGCGGGCCGTGATCCTTGCGGATAAGTGCCAGGGCAAGATCAAACGCCGCCATCGCCCCGGAACAGGTCAGACGCCTGCCATCAACGACGTAGCGCTCTTGCACGACGTCCACGGCGGGAAAACCTTCTTCAAATCGGGAAAGCTCATCCCAGTGAATGGTCGCTCGGTGCCCATCGAGCAACCCGGCCTGCGCCATCAACCAGCTACCGGTATCCAGTCCGGCCACCTGTGCGTGCCTTTTTGCAGCCGCCAGCAGGGCACGCAGCGTCGGGGGCGTGCCCAATTGCAAGAACCCGTAGGAGGGCATCACAACCAGAACATCCCCACGCTGGTCGGTCAGGGCGGCATCCGGTGTCACCGCAAGCCCGCTGGAGCTGTGGACGGGGTCTCCGTCAACGGAACAGAACCGCCACTCATACAAAGACTGCCGGGACAGAGTGTTGGCCGCCCGCAGAGGCTCGACCATGTTGGCGAGGCAGTGGTTCGAGAACCCATCGAACAGCAGGATGTTAAATCTGTGGTTCAATATTTTACTAACTTTGCATGATATGCGGCGAAAACTGCATGCCGTGACCATGAGGAATCTCATTTCCTGCGTCAATCACCCATCCAAGGATATCGCGCCATGCAGTTTGGTCTGACCGAAGAACAGGACATGATCGTCTCGACAGTCCGCAGCTTTGTCGAAAACGAGATCTACCCACATGAGGTCGAGGTCGAGCGCACCGGTCAGGTGCCGCATGAGCTGGGCGAAGAGATCAAACAGAAATGCATCGACCTGGGCTTTTATGCCTGCAACTTCCCCGAAGAGGTCGGCGGCGCAGGCCTTTCGCATTTCGATTTTACGCTGGTCGAGCGCGAGCTGGGTCGTGGCTCGATGGCTCTGACCCATTTCTTTGGCCGCCCGCAGAACATTCTGATGGCCTGCAATGATGAACAGCGCGAACGCTATTTGCTGCCAGCTGTGCGTGGAGAAAGGATGGATGCGCTGGCGATGACCGAACCCGATGCGGGCTCGGACGTCAGGGGCATGAAGTGTCAGGCTGTGAAGGATGGAGGCGATTGGGTCATCAACGGCTCCAAACACTTCATTTCGGGCGCGGAACACGCGGATTTCTTCATCGTCTTCATTGCGACAGGCGTGGATGAGACACCAAAAGGGCCTAAAAAGCGCATCACAACCTTCCTGGTGGATAGCGGCACGCCCGGGTTTGAGGTGCGCGAAGGGTATAACTCGGTCAGCCACAAGGGCTACAAGAACTACATCCTCTATTTCGACAATTGCCGCCTGCCGGACGCGCAGGTTCTGGGCGAGGTCGATGGTGGTTTCGCTGTCATGAACGAGTGGCTCTATGCGACCCGTCTGACGGTTGCGGCCTTCTCGGTCGGTCGGGCGCGGCGCTGTTTCGACTATGCGCTGAACTATGCCGCCGAGCGCAAACAGTTCGGTCAGCCCATCGGTAAATTCCAGGGCATTGGGTTCCAGATCGCCGACATGATCACCGAGATTGATGCCGCAGACTGGTTAACTCTGTCGGCTGCCTGGCGTCTGGACGAAAACCTGCCTTCGAACCGCGAAATCGCCTCGGCTAAGCTCTATGCCTCGGAAATGTTGGCGCGGGTCACCGACGCGACGCTGCAAATCTATGGCGGCATGGGTCTGATGGACGACTTCCCGATCGAGCGTTTCTGGCGCGACGCGCGGGTCGAGCGGATCTGGGATGGCACCAGCGAAATCCAGCGTCACATCATCAGCCGCGATCTTCTGCGTCCCTTGGGCGCCTGACGATGACCAAGGACCTCACCCGGCTTTTGCGCCCGAAATCCATCGCCGTGATCGGCGGTGGTGCTTGGTGTCAGCAGGTCATTCTGCAATCTGAACGTATGGGCTATGCGGGTCAGATCTGGCCTGTTCATCCCAAAGCGACCGAGATCGCTGGCCATCGGGCCTATGCCTGCCTCGAAGATCTGCCTGCACCGCCAGATGCCGTTTTCATCGGCATCAACCGCCATGCCACGATTGAGGCCGTTCGCACCCTTTCCGCCACCGGCGTCGGTGGAGCGGTGTGTTTTGCGTCTGGCTTTTCTGAGGCCGTGGCCGAGGATGACGCAGGCGGCGATCTGCAGGCACAATTGGTGGCAGCTGCGGGCGACATGCCCATTCTGGGACCCAATTGCTATGGTTTCATCAACGCGTTGGATGGGGCTTTGCTGTGGCCCGACCAGCACGGGGCAAAGCCGGTCGACTCTGGCGTCGCGATCCTGACGCAAAGCTCGAATATCTCGATCAACCTGACCATGCAGAAACGCGCGCTGCCCATCGCCTATATGGTGACCTGTGGGAACATGGCGCAGACCAGTCAGGCGCAGATTGCCTCGGCCTTGCTGGACTATCCGCGTGTGACTGCTGTCGGATTGCATATCGAAGGCTTCAAGGACGTCCGCGAATGGGAGGCTCTGGCGCAGAAGGCCCACTCCAAAGGTATCCCTCTTGTGGCGCTTAAGGTCGGCGCGTCCGAACAGGCGCAGGCCGCGACCGTGTCGCATACCGCCTCTCTGGCCGGAAGCGACGCGGGTGCGCAGGCCCTTTTGGAGCGTCTCGGCATTCCACGCTTGTCGGCCTTGCCCGATTTTCTGGAAACACTGAAACTGCTGCATTGCTGTGGCCCGCTTCCGGGCAGCAACATTGCCTCGATCAGCTGTTCCGGTGGTGAGGCGAGCCTGATCGCTGACATGGCCGTTGGAACCGGGTTGTCCTTCCCGCGTCTGAGCGACGGTCAGAAAGCCCACCTGCGCGAAGCACTCGGTCCGATGGTGGCGCTGAATAACCCACTGGACTACCACACTTATATCTGGCGGGATGAAGCGGCGATGGCGCAGGCCTGGGCCGGGATGACGGGCGATGACATCGATTTGACGTTCTCGATCCTCGACTATCCAACCACGGATGCGAGCGACTGGGCCTACGCCTCGCGTGCGGCGAAGAAAGTGCGTGCGGAGACCGGCGCGCGATTTGCCGTTGCCGCGACACTGCCGGAATTGCTGCCCGAAGATGTGGCGCAAGAGCTTATGGACGGCGGCGTGGTGCCCTTCATGGGGCTGCGCGAAGCCCTTGCAGCAACCGAAGCGGCGGGCCAGATCACAGCCCCTTCGGACAAACCGGTCACACTGCCCGGAACGGCCGAGGCTAGTCGGACACTCACCGAAGGCGAGTCCAAACGCGTTCTGGCCGAGCACGGATTGCGTATCCCGCAGAACCGTACAGTCACAGGTGCTGATCAGGCGCGCGCTGCCGTTCAGGACATGGTCGCGCCCTATGCGGTCAAGGGCGTCGGGCTGGCTCATAAATCAGAACACGCGGCCGTGCGATTGGGTGTTCTTGCCGAAGACGTGGCCGATGTCGCCGCAGATGTCGGCACCCCTGAAATCCTGATTGAAGAGATGATCACCGGAACAGTGGCCGAGCTTCTTGTGGGCGTGGTGCGCGATCCGGCGCATGGGTTTGTCCTGACCGTGGGCGCAGGCGGTGTGCTGACCGAAGTGCTGCGCGATACCGCCTCCCTGCTGGTGCCCAGTTCTGCCGATGATATCCGCAGCGCTTTGGGTAAATTGAAGATTGCACCGCTTCTGGCTGGCTATCGCGGTCAACCGGCGGCTGATATGGATGCCATCGTGGCCGCTGTTGAGGCCGTTCAGGCCTATGTCATGCAAAACGCCGACACGCTTGGCGAGGTCGAAATTAACCCGCTCCTCTGCACGCCCGACAAGGCGGTCGCCGTGGATGCTCTCATCAGAAAGGCCTGAGATATGGACCCGATCAAAACCCGCCGTAACGGCGCGATCCTTGAGGTCACGTTGGACCGGCCCAAGGCCAATGCCATTGATCTGGCCACCAGCCGGATCATGGGTGACGTCTTCGCCGAGTTCCGCGACGACCCGGAGCTGCGCGTCGCGATCCTGACAGGTGCGGGAGAGAAGTTCTTTTGCCCCGGATGGGACCTGAAAGCCGCAGCCGATGGCGATGCGGTGGACGGGGACTATGGCGTTGGCGGTTTTGGTGGCCTGCAGGAATTGCGCGACATGAACAAGCCCGTCATCGCAGCCGTGAACGGCATTGCCTGTGGCGGAGGGCTGGAGCTTGCGCTATCCGCCGACATGATCCTCGCCGCAGACCATGCGAGTTTTGCGCTGCCGGAAATCCGCTCGGGCACCGTCGCGGATGCGGCCAGTGTCAAATTACCAAAACGTATCCCGTACCACATCGCGATGGAGCTGCTACTGACGGGCCGCTGGTTCGACGCGGAAGAGGCCAACCGCTGGGGATTGGTGAATGAGATCGTGGCCGCGGATCAGCTGATGGATCGTGCGTGGGAACTCGCCCGCTTGTTGGCCTCGGGCCCACCGCTGGTTTATGCCGCGATCAAAGAGGTCGTTCGCGATGCCGAAGACAGCAAGTTTCAGGACGCCATGAACCGTATTACCAAACGGCAGCTGCGTACCGTCGATACTCTCTATGCCAGTGAGGACCAGCTGGAAGGCGCGCGCGCGTTCGCGGAAAAGCGTGATCCTGTGTGGAAAGGCAAGTAAGCAAATTTGGGGTCTGAACCCTCTCGGCGGCTCCTTCTTTCGATGGGGCCGTAACACTTTATCAGCTGTGCCCAAGGGTTCCTTGGGCGGCCTGCTAACGGATTGCATGCGCGTGTCATATTAAACTAGGACATGCCAGCCCAATGGGGCAACAGCACTTCAAACCTGCGCCACAACCCGAACGCAGCCAAACTGAAATCCATGCCACGCAATCCGTGAATTGTTCAGCGCGCGACAGAAACTGTTGCCTGAATCTGGCTGCATGTGAACAATTAGACTTGACTATGTGTCATTTATTTTTCCTAACTAACCAGTCAATCAAAAAAACAGGGAGGCTCCAGTGAAAGCCCTAACAACCATTTCAACCCTTGCCATTCTGGCATCTGCCGGGGCGGCATTGGCCAATTGCGACGAGGTCGTATTCTCGGATGTCGGCTGGACCGATATCACCGCGACCACTGCCGCAACGACAACCATTCTTGACGCTCTGGGCTATGATACCGAGATCAAGATTCTTTCCGTTCCAGTGACTTACACCTCGATGGCCGAAGGCGATATCGACGTGTTCCTGGGCAACTGGATGCCGACCATGGAAGGCGATATCGCGCCGTATCGCGAGGCGGGAACAGTTGAAACCGTGCGCGCGAACCTTGAAGGCGCCAAGTACACGCTGGCCGTCAACGCCGCAGCCGCCGAGCTGGGCATCAAGGATTTCGCTGATATTTCAACACACTCCGATGCTCTGGACGGCAAAATCTTCGGAATCGAGCCGGGCAATGACGGCAACCGTCTGATTCAATCCATGATCGATGGCGATTCGTTTGGCCTCTCTGGTTTCGAAGTCGCAGAAAGCTCGGAGCAGGGCATGCTGGCGCAGGTGGATCGCGCCTCGCGCAAAGGCGATCCGATCGTGTTCCTTGGTTGGGAACCGCACCCGATGAACGCCAATTTCGAGATGTCGTACCTGACCGGTGGCGATGAATTCTTTGGCCCCAACTTCGGCGGCGCGACCGTGTTCACCAACACCCGCAAAGGCTATGCCGAGGAATGCCCGAATGTTGGCGCGCTGCTGAACAACCTGAAATTCTCGCTGGCGATGGAAAACGAGATCATGGCCGCGATTCTGGATGGTGGCGAAGACCCGGCAGACGCAGCCAGCGCATGGCTGAAAGCCAACCCGGATGCCTATACCCCATGGCTGGACGGTGTCACGACCCGTGACGGTGGTGACGCAGTCGCCGCAGTAAGCGCAGCACTGGGTCAATAACCTTAAACGCCCTTCGCCGCGTGTCTGTGGCGGAGGGCTTTTTTGTGGCCTGATCTCAGGCCCGGAATACTCTGAAAGGCAGACAGATGGATTGGCTGACCGACAACAAGATACCCGTCGGCAAGACGGCCCGAGCGGTTTTTGAATGGCTCCAAGAAATAGGGGAGCCATTTTTCGATTGGTTATCCTGGGTTCTTGAGGCGCTGATTGATGGCATATTGTGGGTGCTGCAAACCCCGCATCCTTTGATCGTTGTAGGCGTCTTCGTAGGCATCACGTGGCTGTTGCAGCGGAATTGGAAGGTTTGCCTGTTTGTGGCGCTGGGGTTCCTGTTCATTCTCAATCAGGGTTATTGGGAAGAAACGACGGAGAGCCTGACTCTGGTTCTATCCGCCTGTCTGGTCTGTATGGCAATTGGCGTGCCTATTGGCATCGCGGCGGCGCATAGGCCCAAGCTTTATGTCGGCATGCGACCGGTGCTGGACCTGATGCAAACCCTGCCGACCTTCGTCTATCTGATCCCCGCGATCGTGTTCTTTGGTATCGGCATGGTGCCGGGCCTGATCGCAACCGTGATCTTCGTTTTGCCCGCTCCGATCCGTTTGACACATCTGGGTGTTTCCTCGACGCCGACCCCGCTACTTGAAGCGGCCGAGGCCTTTGGCGCGACCAAATCCCAGACCCTGTGGAAGGTCGAGCTGCCTTACGCACTGCCGCAGATCATGACCGGTCTGAACCAGACCATCATGCTGTCGCTGTCGATGGTTGTGATCGCCGCTCTGGTTGGCGCTGACGGCTTGGGTGTGCCGGTTGTGCGGGCTCTTAATCAGGTGAACACGGCCCTTGGTTTCGAATCCGGCTTTGTCATCGTTGTTGTAGCGATCATCCTCGATCGCGTCCTCAGAGTGGAGCATTGATCCATGACCGCAGTTGAATTTGACAATGTTTCAATCGCGTTCGGCAACGACCCCAAAAGTGCGTTACCCTTCATGGACGAAGGCAAAGACCGCGCAACCGTGAAAGAGGCCTGCGGGCAGGTGCTGGGCGTCCACAATTGCTCGCTGACCGTGCATGAGGGCGAAACGCTGGTGCTGATGGGGCTGTCCGGTTCTGGCAAATCCACGTTGTTGCGGGCGGTGAACGGGTTGAACCCGGTGATCCGCGGCGCGGTTCGGGTCTCGGACGGATCGGAGATGGTGGATGTCACCAACGCCGACGCCCGAACCCTGCGCCGGATGCGGCAGAACCATATTGCCATGGTGTTCCAGCAATTCGGCCTGCTTCCATGGCGCTCTGTGCGCGAAAACGTCTGGCTGGGGCTGGAGCTGTCGGGCATGTCCCGCACTGAGAGGTTGCAGCGCACCGATGAGCAGCTTGCTCTGGTCGGTCTGTCCGACTGGGCGGATCGTAAGGTCGGAGAGCTGTCGGGCGGTATGCAACAACGCGTCGGTCTGGCCCGCGCCTTTTCCACCCAAGCACCGATCCTGCTGATGGATGAGCCGTTCTCGGCCCTCGATCCGCTGATCCGGACCAAGCTGCAGGATGAGCTGCTGCGCCTTCAGGAAAAGCTGAAACGCACCATCATCTTCGTGTCCCATGACCTTGATGAGGCCTTCAAGATCGGCAATCGCATCGCCATCATGGAGGGCGGTCGCATCGTGCAATGTGGCACCCCATCCGAGATCTACTCAAAGCCTGAGGACGAGTATGTGGCCGACTTTGTCGCGCATATGAACCCACTGGGCGTTTTGCGCGCGCGGGACGTGATGGAGCCTGCAACCGGTACGCCGGATCGCTCGATTGATGCGGATACGGATATTCGCGACGTTATCCAGGGCTTCGACCAGAACAACGCACCGGTTGGCGTGATCGAGAACGGGGCGATCATCGGTCAGGTCACAAAAGACCGTGTGTTGAACAAGCTGGTTGATCCGATGGGGCAGTAATCCTCGGACTTTAAACATGGGGCGGTCCGGCACTAGAACGCCGGACCGTTCGTTCTCAATTGTTTTCGTGCCATCCCATTCGAAACCTCCTAACCTGCCTCGAGAGGTGTTGAGCTAGGAGCAGGCCGTGACAGATACCTTCCAAAGAGTTGCTGATTTCACCCTTGGTTTGACACCCGAGGATATCCCTGATGCAACACTGAACTCCGCCGCGTTGATGCTGCTGGACACGCTGGGCATTACGATAGCGTCGGGTCCTATGGCGGCGGGGTCAATCGCCCGAGAAACCGCTGTTGTGCTCTATGGGGCAGGTGATCCGGCGCTCAGCGCGCGGATGCTGTTTGATGGCCGCCGGGTCAGCGCGGCCGGGTCTGCCTATGCCGCTGCGACGCAGACTGACAATCTGGATGGGCATGACGGTTACAACCCGACCAAAGGGCATATTGGTGTCGCTGTCGTGCCGGCGCTATGCGCGCTTGCGGAAACGATTCAGGATTTCTCGGGCCCCGAAGCTCTGACTGCTGTCACCATCGGATATGAGGTCGCCGGGCGCGCGGGGATTTCTCTGCATGATACGGTCAGCGACTATCACACTTCGGGGGCGTGGAACGCCTTGGGTGTCGTCGCTGTCGCTGCTCGGATGCGTGGGTTGGGAGTGGACCAATTGCGGCAGGCTATGGGCATCGCCGAATATCACGGCCCCCGCAGCCAAATGATGCGCGAGATCGCCAACCCCACAATGTTGCATGATGGCTCGGGTTGGGGGGCTTTGGTGGGCGTGTCTTCGGCCGTTCTGGCCGAGAAAGGCTTTACAGGCGCGCCCGCAATCACAATCGAAGCCGAAAAGGTCTCGAGTTACTGGCAGGACCTTGGTCAGTTCTGGCAGATGCAGCATCAATATGTGAAACCCTACCCGATCTGCCGTTGGGCGCACGCCGCGATCGACGCTGTCCGGCAGCTCATGCGTGAACATGATCTGAGCCATGAAGACATCGCCTCGGTCCAGGTCAATACCTTCCGCGAGAGCGCCTGTTTGTTTCAGGGCATGCCAGACGACACCTCAAAGGCACAGTATTCGCTGCCATTCGCGGTTGCAGTGATGATGGCCTATGGGAGGATCGGGGTTGAGCATATATCGGGCGCGGGTCTTTCCGATCCTTTGGTGGCCTCTTTGTTGGAGCGTATTTCCGTTGCCGAAGACGAGCGGCACTCGGCCCGCTTCCCCGAGTGTCGTATTGCCGATGTCACGATCCGCTTGCACGACGGGCGGGTGCTGGAGACTGGCGACGTTCATGCGCGCGGCGGCCCCGAGGCTCCTATGGATCAGGCCGAAGTGGCCGCGAAATTCATGGAGTTCGCAACACCCTCGCTTGGCGAGAAAAGAGCCTCTGCCATACGCGACGCCGTTCTGGGGCTGAGAAATCCGGTATCGACTTTCTCGGATCTTGGCGCGTTGATTTATGACGCTCCACCCGGTTCCTAGTCCCTCAAATGCAGTTGAACAATCGCCCCGGCAGCCCATGATGCCGTGGTAGCCCGAGTTCGCGCAGCAAGCAGAACATCATCGCCTGGTTGGACGTTACGACGGGTTTGCCCAGCGTGGATTCAACCCGCTCGATGGCCTCAACGGACCGCATATCGGTGCAACTCAGAACAATCGCCTCGGCCTGCAAGTGGTCGGCCTGGCAGGCGAGGTCAAAGACTTCGTCCGGGGTCAATTCTCCCTGACCGTAATTGCCCAGTTCCCGGCCCACATCGGCGCATTTAACCGTTTCAATCCCATTTTGGGCCATGAACGCGATGGCCTGCGTATTGATCTCGCCTAGATAGGGCGACGAAAAGCCGACTTTGCGGGCCCCAAACGCCTGAATGCCCGCGATCAGAGCACTAGCGGCTGTGACTGATTTGGCATTGGCACCGGATTTGATCTGCTCGGCCAACTCTGCGTCGAAAGATGGGCCGTGGGTCAGCGTGGCCGAGGTGCAGCCGTACAGAACGATGTCGGGCCGCACGCCGGAGATCATCCGCAAATCATGGCTGATATCCGACGCGCCCAAACCGGCCATCTGATCCGAGCCGGGGATTTCGTCCACGTCATACCCACCCATGCGCTGAAAATGCAGCGTGGTGTTGGGCGGGCGCATCAACGCAAGATCCGGCTCTAGATTTGTGTTGGTGAAAGGCACCAGAACGCCGATCTTGGCCGCAGTTCGGGTCTCGGTCATTTCAGAACTCCTTCCAACACATCGCGGGCGCGGTTCATCACGTCTGGTGTGCAAATCGTGGCGCGGAGGCAATCGCCTAGGCCATAGCCGCCCATCCCGCGCATCAGCAAGTTTTCTGCGCGCAAAGCGGCATCGGCCCGCTGCGCTTGATCGACTGAGGCAAAACGCAGCAAGGCGAAATTTGTGTGGCTTTGCGGGACGGTTAACCCCATAGAGCGACAATCTTCGATGAACGCATCACGGATTTCGGCAGTTTTTGCCACAACCTCTCGCATATGCGCCTGATCTCGCATCGCCGCAGCAGCCGCTGCCTGCGAGGGGATCGAGACATTGTTTGGGTTCAACAGCTTGCGCAGCTCTGCTCCAATCTCGGGCGGAGCATAGGCCCACCCGACCCGAGCGCCCGCCAGCCCATAGGCTTTGGAAAACGTCCGGGTGATGAACGTATCGCCGCGCTGAATCATAGCGAATATCTCTGCCGGATCATGTTCGGCATCCGAGAACTCGGCGTAGGCTTGATCGACGACCAGCAGAACGTTCTTGGGAAGGCTGGTCCGCAGGCGCACAATCTCAGCGTTCGGGATAACCGTTCCGGTCGGATTGCCGGGATTGCAGACGAAGACGATGCGGGTTTTTGGAGTGACTGCGCTCAGGATGTCATTCACCGAAACAGTCAAATCGACCTCGCGCGCCTTGACATAATCCGCCTGTACCTGCGCGGCTGCCGAGGCGACAAAGGCGTAGCCGTAGTCGGTGCCCAGCACGCGGTCTCCTTGCCCGGCGTAGGCGCGGATCAGGCAACCGATCAGCTCCATCGATCCCGCGCCGCAAAGGATGTTGCTCGGGTCCAGCCCATGCGCTTCGGCTATCGCCAAACGCAGGTCCGGCCATTCCGGATCAGGATAGAGTGGCATGTTTGCCATCGCGGCCTGTCCGGCTGCAATGGCGGCTGGGCTGGCGGGAAAAGCGCTTTCGTTCTGGGCCAGTGAAATCGTCTGAGGACCGCCAAGATCGGCCAGTGCATAGGCGGCTAGGGCACCAACATGAGGGACGGGCCGGATCATGAGCCACCTCCGTATGCTTTGGCCCCTTCGGCGCTGACCAGGCCGCGCTTGAGATCCAGTGCCAGCGCATCCGGGTGCCTGTCTGTCGGATCGCCGAAGCCTCCTCCTCCGGGGGTTTCAAAGATAAGGTAATCGCCGTCTTCCACCCTCAGCTCGCCCTTGCCGGGGATGTCAGCGTCGCCGTCGCGGAACCGGATGCGCCCGGGTGCTCCGGGTTGGCCACCCATCCGGCCAAGCGCGGGGAATTTCAGCCGCTCGACCGACAGGAACACGATGAAGGGCGCACCGTTGGCCGAGGTCATCTCAATCCTTTGCCCCAACCCGCCGCGGTACTTGCCCGCACCGCCCGAGTCCGGCCGAAGCTCGCGCCGCCAGATCGTGACGGGGGCGACGCTTTCGGTGATCTCCACCTGGCTGCCAAACACGCCGGAAGGGTAGGCGGTTGCCGATAACCCATCCGCATGAGGTCGCGCGCCCGTGCCGCCGTTGTGCACAGGCTCCACCGCGAATTCGCGTCCTCCGTCACGGGCGACTTCGGGTGCGTGGCGCATGGGCAGGTCGAACATGCAGGATGCGCCTTCTGCCGGGACCTGATCGGGCAGGGCCTGATGCAGGCAGCCCAGAACCAAATCAGGGGTCACCTGACCCAGTGTGTGCCGCATGGCCACGGGCACAGGGCGCTGTGCGTTCAGGATACAGCCTTTAGGGCCGTCGACGGTGAACGGCTCCAGTGAGCCTGCATTGTTGGGAATGTCTGAACCTACAATGCAGCGCAGGGCGAAAACTGTATAGGCAGTGGCATAGTTCAGCGGCACGTTGATGCCCTTGCGCGAACAGCCGGAGGTGCCAGTGAAATCCACATGCATCCCATCGGCGCTGACGATCAGGGTGGCGTGCAGTTCCAATTCACTCTCATATCCATCCATCTTCAGGACGTTCTTGTAGACGCCAGCAGGCACCTCGGCGATGGCGGCCAGAGTGCCCCGGCGCGAGGTGTCGATGATATAGGCCCCCAGCGCGTCCAGATCGGCGATACCGAATTCCTCCATCATCGACACCAGCCGGTTCACTCCGGCCTCGCAGCAGGCGATCAGGGCGTAGATGTCGCCCTCATTGGCCACGGGTTCACGGCTGTTGGCGCGGATAATGTCCAGAAGCAGTGCATTGGGGGTTCCTTCTTCGACCAGTTTGCAAGGCGGGATCAGCAGGCCCTCGTCGTATATGTCCGAACCCTCAGGCCCCATTCCAAGCCCGCCCAGATCAACCAGATGCGAGGTGCAGGAGGTGAAGCCGACGACCTTGCCATCCTTGAACGCAGGCATCATCAGCAGGAAGTCGTTCAAGTGACCCGAGGCGAGCCATGGATCGTTCGTCATATAGATGTCGCCCGGTTTCATCGTTTGTACCGGGAAAGTGGCGCGCAGGTGCTGCACCGCTTCGGCCATGGTGTTGATATGGCCCGGCGTGCCTGTCACGGCTTGCGCCAGCATCCGGCCATTCACGTCGAAAATCCCGGCAGAAATGTCGCCGCATTCGCTTACAATAGGGCTGAAGGCGGCGCGGATCAGGGTCTGGCCCTGTTCCTCGACAACCGCCAGCAGCCGGTTCCACATCACTTGTAGTCGGGCAGGGGTCATTGCGTGCCTCCTTTCTGGTTCCGGGTCAGGACGAGGTTTCCAATGGCATCCACATGGGCCGAGAAATCGGCTGAGACGAGTGTTGTCGTTTGTGGTTCATGGATCAACGCAGGGCCGCAGATGCGGTCGCCGGGTTTGAGATTGGCGCGGGCCACAAAACAAGCCTGTTTCATCTGCCCGTCTACATCACAAATGATGGGTCGGGCTTCTAAAGGCGTCATGGTGGTCAGCCCCGGGGTGGCAGGCAGATCAGGAACGGCAGCGTCCGGAGTCGCGACTTGCACGGCCCAGTTCAGGATCTCGATCTGCATGCCCGGCACGGGGCGCGAGAATTGCTTGCGGTACTCGGTTTCAAACGCTTCGGTCAGCGGGGCGAGGTCTTCGGTGGTAAGTGTGCGATCGGGCAGCGAAATCTCAATCTCATGCCCCTGACCGCTATAGCGCATGAAGGCTGAGCGTCGGATTTCGGTCGGTGCATCTCCGGCACCTTGGGCAACGACGGCGCTGGCCTCGGCAATCATGTCGCCAAAAAGGTCGTTGATCGCCTTGAAATCCAACGTACCCAGTAGAGAATAGTACGAGCGCACGATCTCAAAAGACACGGGCGCGAATAGAAAGCCCACGGCTGAGCCAACACCGGGATCTGGAGGCACCACGATGCGGTTAACGCCCGCAGATCGGGCCACGCGGCTGGCATGTAGCGGGCCGTTACCGCCAAAGGCGATCATGGTGCGTGGCCCGAGGTCTTTGCCCGACTCCACCGCGTGCATCCGCCCTGCGCTGGCCATGCTTTCATCTACGATGCGGCTGACCCCGTCAGCGGCCCCTGTCGCGTCGGTTTCAAGCGCCGTGCCGATTACACTTTGCAATGCGCCGTTTGACGCCTCCGGGTCGATCTTGATGAACCCTTCGGCAAAAGTGTCGGGCACGATGTAGCCCAGAGTGATGTCGCTGTCGGTTACAGTCGGCTCGGTCCCGCCGCGCCCGAAAGCCACCGGGCCGGGTTCCGAGCCTGCCGATTTTGGCCCCACCGTCAGACGGCCCAGCCGGTCCACCCCGGCAATGGAACCTCCGCCCGCGCCGATTTCGATCATCTCGATCACAGGGATGCGTACCGGCATACCTGAGCCTTTGATGAACCGTTCCGCCCGCGCGATCTCGAATTGGCGCGAGGTTTGAGGTCGAGCGTTGTCGATCAGGCAGAGCTTGGCGGTCGTGCCACCCATGTCGAAGGACAAAACCTGATCCAACCCGGCCCGAGCAGCGATACGCGCGGCTAGAATAGCCCCTCCGGCAGGGCCACTTTCGACCAGCCGGATCGGGAAACGCATGGCCGTCTGGACGGTGCACATGCCTCCACCAGCGGTCATCATCAGGATCGGGCAGGTGACCCCTTCGGCTTCGAATTTTTCGACGAAGCGGGTCAGATATGTCTCCATCAGGGGTTGGATATAAGCGTTGGCAACCGTTGTGCAGAGCCGGTCAAACTCGCGCGCCTCGGGGCTGACATCGGATGAGATCGACACGGTGAGATCGGGGCGTCGTTCGGCAAGAGCATCGCGCAGCCGACGTTCATGCATGGAGTTCGCGTAGGAATGCATGAGGCAGATCGCAACCGCATCCGCCCCGCTGGCGTCGATTTCAGCCAGAAGCGCGTCAATAGCGCCGTCTTCCAGTTCGATCAGAACCTCACCGGTCGCGGACATTCGCTCTCGAACGGTCAGAGAGCGTTCACGCGGGACGAGAAGGTCGGGCTTTTCCAGATTGATATCGTATTGCGCATAGCGCCGTTCGTAGGCGATTTCGAGGATATCGCGGAAGCCTTCTGTCGCGACGGTTGCCACGGTGGCCCCGCGCCTCTCGATCAGAGCGTTCGTGGCCAGTGTGGTGCCGTGGATGAAACCGGTCACCTCGGCCAGGGACCGTCCCGCGCTTTCCATGACGCGCAGCGCCCCTTCCATTGCGCCTTCGGCCGGATTTTGGTGCGTGGTCAGGGTTTTGGTCGAGGCCAGTATCGTCTCATCGCCTGAAACGAGGACGGTATCGGTAAACGTGCCGCCAATATCTATGGCGAGGCGCAGAGCAGTTGTCATGGAGGGGTCCGTTGTCGTCTGTAACAGTTTGGGCATAGCGCCCGTTCGGCTTGTTACCGACCCGGTGCCACCAAGTTGCAGCCGGTGGCCCGGCGATCCATACGAGTTGGGATGCACTGACAAGTCATGAGGAATTGTCGGGCGGTTTTTACGTTACTGCTAGCGCATTTGCGACATCGCGGCTTTTCAGCGACGTAAAAACCTGAACTTCGCTGCAGGGCTTATCCCGACAGCCGCGCCAAATCCGCACTTAGCGCGCGGGCGTCGGAAATGCTGCGCTGCAAGGCCTGCAATTGCGCCTCGGCAGTGGTGCCTTGGGGCTTTGCGTTCAGCACCCTGTCGATTCTGGCGGCTGTGGCGGGATCTCCACCGCCGATGGCATCGCGCTGTTGCAGGATTTTCAATTTCAGCTGCGCCAGTTCCGATTCCGAGGACCTGATCTGCGCGGCCAATGCGTCGTTGCGGGCCTGAGCTGTCGCCACATCACCCTCGGCGGCTTCTATCCGATCATCATAGGCTCCGGTCGCAATGCCCGATACTCCGGCGAAGAAACCTCCGTCCGCCGGGTCTGTCGTGGTTTGGCAGGCGGCCAAAAGAAAGCAAGGCAGAGCAATGCGTGTGATCATGTTCTGCCCTGTCACAGCGACGACGCCAGATCGCTGGCGATTCCGCGCATCTGCGAAATCTGGTTGGAAAGCGCCTGCAGATCACCGTCAATAGGCGAGGTGGTCTGGCGGCGCTTGATCGTCAGGCTGCGCGCCTCGGCAAATTCCGCCTGCCGTTTGGTTGCCCCGTCAATGGCCAGCTCCATCTGTTTCAGATTGCCATTGGCCTCGGTCAGCTCTCGTTGCAACTCGGCCTGATCTACGGTTCCCGCTGCGGCGCGAGCGTTCAGTGCGTCCAATTCAGCCTTTTGAGCCACCAGAACTTCGTTCATCACGTTCAGCGTGGTCTGCATTTCGGCAGCATTCCGGTCCAGATCGGATTTGATCTGACGCAGCCGTCTTTCGCGCCCGGCGTAGCTGCGCTGCACATAGGCCACATAGGTGCCTGCCAAAGCGCCAGCACCCAATCCTAGGGCAATGCCTGCGCCCACGTCGTCAGAACCGCCCAGCCCAAAGCCGATCGCTCCCCCCGTGACACCGCCTGCGATCGCCCCTTGCAAGATCGTCTTTTGTAAGGCTGCGGCTTGCTTTGCCAGATCGGCCTCGGCTTGGCTTGAGCCAGCGCCTACTGATCTCAGCGTTTCCGGCTCGCTGCCGCCACCGCAGGCGGACAGAACCAACGATGCCCCTAACACGGCGGCGATCAGCCGGGTGGAATTAGATCTGCCAGCCATTGGTAACTCCCTTTTTTACTATCTTCTGCCTGCGCCACATGGCGCAGAAACAATGCGGCATCCTCGCTCAGGCGCGCATGTGCTTGCCCGAGGTTACGCGAAGTCGCCGCAGCGTCAAAGAAATCTGCGCCTGGCTCGGATGGAAAGAACACCACGGCGCGGGTCAAAAGTTCATCGTAATAACTGCGGCTTTGATCCAGCCGCCTTAGAATGACACCGCGTGAGCGATAGATGTCGTAGATATCATTGCGGGCCTGTTGCAGTACCGGCAGCGCGGCAGGGTCCGAGCGGGCGATCTCTTCGATCTGACCCAAGGCATTTTCAGCAACGGCCAGAGTGCGTTCGACACTGCGCAGTGCAACAATATCGGTACGCAGACTCTGCAACGTCGTGGCGGCCAGAAAGACTGAGACTTCGGCGGCGTCTTCAAACAGACGCTCTGGCGTTGCGGTTTCCTGCAGCGGCAAGCGACGGCGGTACTGATCGAGGGCCGGTTCCAGATTGCGGCTTGGCCCATCTGGCATCAACCCAAGGGTGGAAAGGGCCGCGGCCAGCTTATCGGGTTCCGCGGCAGCCAGCGTGGCGCTGATCGGCGCGGCTGGGGCGGTTGCGGTTTTCCTCAACAGCTCAATCCGGTCACGCGCGAAAGCGGCGAACAGGCCGTCGGGATAGGTTTGCAGATAGTCCTTGAAGTCAGATTGATCGCTGCTTGCGGAAATGCTCCGCCAATGGGCCATGTCGGCCTCAAAAGCGTCCGTGGGACTGGCCGAGGACAAGCCCGGCGCGAAACTATGCTCATCCAGAACGGATTCTTCGACCCATGGGATCTGGCGGCCTTCGGTGTCCAGAACCACTTGCTGACGCACCCGGCCCAGCATCAGCCGCACATCCAGATCGGGCGTTGCAATATGATCCAGCAGGCTCGAGGTGAAGACACTGTTGTCGCCCAGCCCGTCATACGCCACGTTGCCGGGGTCAGTGGCATAGGCGATCAGCAAACCTGCACCGCCCCGGATGCGGACGAGGCCCTGTTCGACCATCCCTTTCTCCGAGAACGGGTTATTGCGGCAAGCATCCAGCAGCAGGATGCCGACATCCGGCCCCGCCTTGGCAAGTACATCGCGCACGCGGTCGATGGTGATCGAACTCCGGCTGAGGGCGGTTAGGTCATTCCCTGAAAACTCGGTGCCGATCAGGTGGTTCTGACCGCCGATCTGAACCCCGTGTCCGGCATAGAAGAAGACAGCCATTTCAGCGCCCTGTGCCGCCTGCCCAAAGGCTTGGACGGCCCGATCCATCGAGGCTGCGTTCTGATCGGTGGCCTCGGTCACGGCAAAGCCAAGCTCTCGTAGCGCTGCGCCTAAGGCCTCAACATCGTTGACTGGGTTGCGCAAGGCCATATCCGGGGCGCGGTAGTCGGAATTGCCGATCAGCAGGGCCACACGATCGGCCGCCCGGGCCGAGCCTGTCGCCAGAACCAGACAGGTCATTATGCAAACCAGCAAAAATCGGAACCGAGTCATACCGTCACCTTAGCGCATGGGTTTTGGACTGCACAGTAAGATTGGCGCTCTATAGCCTGCCCAGTCGATCCTCGTCGTCCACAACGGTCAGCCGCGTATCCGGACTGCTCCACCGCCAGAGGACGAGATTGAGGTTTGTCGGTGTCGTCCCTGGTGCGAAGCTACGCACCAGCAAACCGACCAATCCGTCCTTGATCAATTGCGCGGCCAAGTCTTGCGTCGGGACGGCGCGACGGTCCAGCATGGCCGACCGCCAACCGGGATCGGCCAGTACGGACGCGGTCATTCCGTATTGGGCCAAGGCGGCCTCGTCTCGTGTGTCGAAGATCGGGCCCAGATCCGCGTGGTAAGATACCAGTATTGTCGGCTGCAAATCCCCGACCTGATAGGCCTCACGCAGGGCCGTGGCCGGGTCCAGCGCCGTGTAGAGCGCAGGTGTACCCTTCGCGTTGAACCGACCACCATATTTCTCTGCCCCGCGACCCGAGAGAGGTTCGCGCGCGTAGACCGGGTTTAATGCTCGAAAAAGCGGCCCGCGATACCGGCCCTCGTCAAGCGGCATCAGGCATAGACACCGGCATCGACGGCATCAATGTACTCCAACACCTGCTGCGCCTTGCCCTCCTGCACCAGCTGCATGGCGGTACGCCCGTCAAAGCCGGGCAGGGGTTCCGAGCGATACCAGGCATAGGCGATCAGATCCGAGCCAAAACGCGGTTGCACCTTGTTGAGAACCTCGACCAGTTCGCGCAGGCGACGTTGGGTCTTGTCGGATTGAATACGCGTGCGGCGTTGCAGGGCATCCTTGCCCAACCCCACGGTCAAGGCGACCTCTTCGGCGGATGTACGCAGGGCCGCCGCGATTTTCCGAGGCTCAAACAGCCCGCCTTCGGCGAATTGAGCAATCTGCATGCCACCCTCCAATCCTGTAACTTTGACAGTATATAGCGTCACTATCGCTGATCTTCAAGGAAACATACCGTGTCGCTGCCTCTCAAACCTCATCAAACCCCTTGGCAGACGACATGATCCTCACCAACTTGGGACCACCCGTTGATTGACGACAGCCCGAGCGGCCCTTTTACCTGTTCGCAGCCTCGGGTATGAGGTCTCAAATGGCAAGAAAACAGCAGGAGCCCGTCCATGTCGTTTCATCGCACCGCTTTTGCGGCATTGCTCGCGGCCGTGCTGCCAGCCGTCAGTTGGGCGCAATCAGACAGCGCGCCGTCTGAGGCGCTGTCCGTCGAATTGAACACAGCACAGAATGTGGGCAATGCCTGCCGTCTGACGTTTTTGGTGCAAAACGGAACTGGGGTCTCAATCGACAAAGCCGTGTTCGAGACCGTGATCTTCGACACCGAAGGCGGCGTGGTTAGCCTGTCCCTGTTCGATTTCCGAGATCTTCCGGCAGATCGACCGCGCGTGCGGCAGTTTGATCTGCCCGAAAGGGATTGCGCGCAAGTGGGCCGCGCCTTGATCAACGGTGCAAATACATGCGTGGTCGACGGTGCGGAAAGCACTATCTGTGGCGATAAGCTCAGCCTCAGCAGCCGGGTCAAAGTGGAGCTTTTGGGATGAACATCTTGGGCACTTTGCGTGAAATTCTGGCGCTTGGCGGGCCGGTCGTTGGTATCTTGATCGTGATGTCAGTTCTGACGCTTTCGGTCACGCTGTATAAATTGTGGCAGTTCGCGGCTTGTGGTGTTGGTCGCCACAAGGTTCTGTCCGAGGCGCTGGCCGCTTGGGATGCAGGGGATCGCGCCGCAGCGCGTACTCGGCTGAACGACAGCAGCAGCTACCTTGCACCGATCGTTGGCGCCGCGATGGATGGGGTGGATGTCCCGGGCGTGGATGACCGCCTCGATGCCGAGGCCGGTCTTGCCCTTGCCGGGTTGGAGCGCGGCTTTCGACTACTGGACACGGTCGCGCAGCTTGCCCCGCTGCTTGGATTGTTCGGAACGGTGCTTGGCATGATCAACGCGTTCCAGAGCCTGCAAACCGCCGGTTCCTCGGTGGACCCGTCGCTGTTGGCCGGTGGTATCTGGGTCGCCCTTGTGACAACGGCTGTAGGACTTGCGGTGGCGATGCCGACCTCGATGGTTCTGTCTTGGTTGGAAAGCCGCACTTCGCGTGAGCGGGTGTTCGCAGATAAAGCGCTGCGGACCATTCTGGTGCCCGGTCACGCGCTGCAGACAACGGCTGGGGCACAGACCCCGAGCGCCGCCCCCGAACATGCGTAACACGGCGCCCTTTGCCAGACGCCCCTTGTCGATGACGCCGCTGATCGACGTCATATTCCTGTTGCTGCTGTTCTTCATGCTCTCATCCACCTTCTCGCGATTTGCTGAGATCGAATTGACCCAAGCGGCGGCTGGCAGTGGCGCGGGTACGGCACCAGCGGACAGAGTGTTCCTGCAGCTTGGCCCGGATCGGTTGGTTCTGAACGGGGCCTCGATCACGTTGGATGATCTGCTGACGCAAGTTGAAACCGGGCAGGTTCTGATCAGCCTCGACGCTGATACCTCGGCGCAACGTCTTGTCGATGTATTGGTCCCTCTGCGCGGTCGGGACGGGTTGACCGTCACGGTGTTGGAGTAGGCCGATGATCCGCCAGACCCCCCAACGCCGCAGACGCGACTCCACGATCCCGCTGATCAATGTGGTGTTCCTGATGCTGGTCTTCTTCCTGATCGCCGGCACCGTGGCCCCCCCTTTGGACCCCGATCTTGAGCTTGTGGACACCGCAGAACTTGAGGGGCGTGAGCCGCCGGATGCGCTGGTCCTGCATGCAGACGGATCGCTCAGCTTTCGCGGGCAGGCCACCGACGCGGAAACCTACATGGCGGATCATGAAGGCGAAGAGGTCCGCATCGTGCCGGACCGCGCGGCCTCGGGCCCGCGTCTGATCGAGGTGACAGGCGCGCTGCGGCGGGCTGGGGCGAAATCGGTCTTTCTGGTCACGCAGCAGGCGATCGAATGATCCGAACCTCGGCCATCATTGCCGCCGTGGCCGTTCTGGTTTCGCTGCTGGTGCACATTTTGGGCCTGAGCATGACTACAGCCAGCCTGACCCATTCGCCAAGCGCTGTGGGCGATGAGGAAGATGCGGTGACCCTCGGCACGGCCTTTGAGGATTTGGCCGAACAGGTGCCCGAACCGATCGAGCCAGAAGAAGCGGAGGTGCCCGAACCTCCGGTCGAAACCTCGCCCGAGCCTGAAGAGGCGGAGATTCCGACAAGCGAAGCTCTGGTTGCGTCACCCGATCCGCAAGAGCAGGTTTTCGCGCCCGATACCGGCCCCTCCAATGGCGGTCAGGCCGAGGTGCCAGAGCTGGAGGTGACCGAATCCGTTGACCAGTCGGAGACGCAAACGGCAGCAAGTGATGAGGTCGACGCGACGCCTTTGGCCGAGCCGTCCGATGTCGTCGAAATACCGCAAGCCAGTGCCGCAGAGACGGTCGAGCCGGTCGAAACGCCGGAGGCTGAGCAACTGGCCGCGTTGCCGCCCGTCGAGGTCGCTCCTGTGCCGCTGGAACAAGAGGCTGTCGAGCCAGAAATCGCAGTAGAGCCTGTGCCAGACGAAGCAGAACCCGTGGAGGACAGCGAAGGAACCGAGCAGGCGGTGGCAACTTCCATTCGACCGCGCTTGCCCAATCGAACGCCCTCGGACGAGGTTCAGCCCGCTCTGCCCGGCGCGCGCAATTTCGACAATCTGAAATTTCCAGAACAAACCATTGAATCCCCGCTGGCAGCCTATCAGCGCAAAGGGATTGATGCTTTCACCCGTAATGACCGGGGCAACCAGTCCGGTGGGCGAGGGCCGGGCAATTCCACCACGACCAACTATGCCGGACAAGTTCTTGTGCATCTGAACCGCGCACCCCGGGTCTATGCTCCGGTCCGTGGATACGCGCAGGTGTTCTTTCAGATCGACCCGGATGGCTCATTGGCCTGGGTCGAGGTTATTACCAGTTCGGGTTCGGATCAGCTGGATCGGGCTGCAAAAGATCAGGTCCGGGGGGCCGCACCGTTCCCGCCGCCGCCCGGTGGTGTCAGCCGCAAACTGTCTTTCTACTACCAGAACGGCTGAGCCTAGCGCGCTCCGCGCCGTTGCTGCGCTCCGCCATCTTTGCGCATGGTCAGGCCAATCCGTTTGCGGGGGACGTCAACTTCGACAACGCGTACCTTCACGACCTGGCCGGTTTTGACCACCTCATGCGGGTCTTTGACGAAGCGATCCGCCAATTGGCTGACATGGACCAACCCGTCCTGATGAACGCCGATATCCACGAAAGCCCCGAAAGCGGCCACATTGGTCACCGTCCCCTCCAACAGCATGCCGGGTTTGAGGTCGGTGATCTCTTCTATGCCGTCCCGGAACGACGCTGTGACAAAGCTGGGGCGCGGATCACGGCCCGGTTTTTCAAGCTCGGCAAAGATATCGCGAATGGTGGGCAGGCCGAAGGTCTCATTGGCGAATTGCTCGGCCCGCAAGCCCTTTAGCGCCCCGTCATGTCCCATGATCTGACGGATATCCCGACCGCAGGCAGCGACGACGCGGCGGGCGACGTCATAGGCTTCGGGGTGGACCGAGGACGCATCCAGCGGCTCCTCTCCATCGCGGATGCGCAGGAATCCCGCGCATTGCTCAAAGGCGCGCGGCCCGAGGCGGTCCACCTTCAGCAAGTCTTTGCGGGACTGGAACGCGCCGTTGTGATCTCGGTGCTGCACGATGGCCTCGGCCAAGCCGGGGCCAAGGCCCGACACATGCGACAGCAGCGGGGCCGAGGCGGTGTTCAGGTCGACACCGACCGCGTTCACCACATCCTCGATCACCGAAGCCAGTGACTGGGACAGGCGATGCTGGTCCACGTCATGCTGGTATTGCCCGACCCCGATGGATTTCGGTTCGATCTTCACCAACTCGGCCAACGGGTCTTGCAAACGGCGTGCGATCGAGACTGCACCGCGTAGGGATACATCCAGATCCGGGAACTCTCGCGCCGCCAGTTCCGACGCGGAATAGACCGAGGCCCCAGCCTCGGACACGACTGTTTTGGTGGGGGCTTTGACCGATTTGGGCAGCAGGCTGAGCGTGTCGGCGACCATTCGTTCGGTTTCACGGCTCGCGGTGCCATTGCCGATGGCGATCAGCTCGATCTGATGGGCCGAGATCAGATTCAAGATCGCCGCCTGCGCCCCCCGCAGATCGTTTTTCGGTTGAAACGGATAGAGTGTGTCTGTCGCAACGACTTTGCCGGTGGCATCCACCACGGCGGCTTTGACGCCGGTTCGAATGCCGGGATCCAGACCCAGCGTGGGCCGCGCGCCCGCCGGGGCCGCAAACAGAACATCCTTGAGGTTGCGCGAGAACACCTGAATCGCCTCATCCTGCGCCCGGCTGCGCAGGTCGGCCATCAGCTCGACCATCATTGACAGGGACAGCTTGACCCGCCAGGTCCAGCCCGCAACCTTGCGCAACCACTTGTCTCCGGGGCCATCGCCACGAGTTTGTAGATGTGAGGCAACAATCGTCTCAGCCCGCGCCGCGCCCGAGTCGGGCTCAGGAGCGATATCCAGCGTGACGACCCCCTCTTTCGAAGCCCGCAACATGGCCAGGGCGCGGTGCGAGGGGGCGGTTGCCCAAAGCTCGGAATGGTCAAAGTAGTCGCTGAACTTAGCTCCCTCTTTTTCTTTGCCCTCAACGAGTTTTGAAGACAAAAGCGCCTCTTGCTGCATGAAATTGCGTAGCTCACCCAGCAGAAGGGCGTTTTCCGTCAGCCGCTCGGTCATGATGTCACGTGCGCCGTTCAACGCGTCCTTGGTCGTTTGAACAGCCTCTGACAGGTAGCTCTGCGCAAGGGCCTCGGGGTCGGCATTGCGGTCGGCCAGAATGGCGTCGGCCAGCGGCTCCAGCCCGTTTTCGCGGGCGATCATCGCCTTGGTGCGCCGCTTGGGTTTGTAGGGCAGGTAGATATCTTCCAGCTGCGCCTTGGTCTCGGCCCCGGCGATGGATTTTGCCAGATCGTCCGACAATTTGCCCTGATCCTTGATCGACGTCAGGATTGTCTGCCGCCGCGCCTCCAGCTCTCGCAGATAGGTCAGCCGGTCCGAGAGGGTTCGAAGCTGCGTATCGTCCAGCCCGCCGGTCGCCTCTTTGCGATAGCGGGCCACGAAGGGCACGGTCGCGCCTTCGTCCAGCAACCGAACGGCGGCCGAGACCTGATCCGCGCGCGCGTTGATTTCGGTGGCGATTGTGCGTGCGATACGGTCCAAGGGGGCCTCCTGAAACTGGGTCGGAAGGACTTCTTAGACAGCGTTTTGACAGAGGGGAAGAGGGTCAGCGCATTGGGGCAAGATTTCCTGAAACGGTCTGCCCCTTTGCCTGTGTTCGAGGCCCGGCCGCTGAGCCGGTCGGGCGTTGGCGTGCCTTAGAGGCACTCAGCCAATGTGTTCGCCATATTGCGCAGAAGTTGGGGATAGAGTGCCGGGCCGGGTTCAAGTTCCGTGCTGAGGGGATCAATCACACCTGTGTTTGCCTCAGTTCCCTCTAGCACGGTTGCAATCAGACCGGAGTTGAACTGCGGTTCAGCAAGCACACAATCAATCCCTTCGTCGCGGATACGCGCTTGAATCTCAGCAATGCGAGCGGGGCTTGGATCTGACGCATCGCCGATCGAGATCGCGCCGGAGGCCGGGAAGTCGAAGTCATTTTCAAAATACTGATAGGCGTCGTGGAACACAATGAAGCTACCGCCTTTAACAGGCTCCAGCGTTTCTGCGATCTCGGCTGAAAGTGCCTCCATCTCGGCGCGCGCGGCTGCTGCGTTTTCAAAGTACTTGCCTGCGTTTTCAGGGTCAGCAGCAGAGAGTTGGGCAGCGATGACGTTCAGCCATGTGCTGGCATTTGCAGGCGACAACCAGGCATGCGGATCGTGTTCGCCATGCGCGTGACCTTCGTGGTCGTCATGATCATCATGGTCTGCATGCTCTTCATGGCCATGGTCGTCATGCGCGTGGTCATCTTCCTTGTCATGGTCGTGATCATCGTGACCATGTTCATCCTTGTGATCGTCGTGATCATCATGGGCGTGGTCGTCGTGATCGTCATGCGCGCGTTCGTCTTTGTGATCGTCATGATCATCATGCGCATGTTCGTCCTTGTGATCATCACCATGATCTTCGTGACCATGGTCGTCATGATCCTCGTCATCGCCGTGATCATGCGCTTCGAACAGCGCGTCCTCGCGGAAGTCCAGCAGAGTGGTTCCGTCCGCCTCCAGAAGCGTTGTTACAGTCGCGCCGCCAGCGAGCGTTTCGACAGCGTTTTCCATCCATGGCGTCAGATCTTCGCCGATCCAGAAGACCAGATCAGCCTCTTGCAGAGCTGCCGCCTCGGACGGGCGTAGGTTGTATTCATGGGGTGAGGCGCCCGGCTGAACGATCAGGCTGGGTTCGCCCACACCGTCCATCACACGGGCTACAAGCGAATGCACCGGGGCAATGTCAACGGCAACACTAGGGACGTCGGCCAAGGCGGTTCCGCCCAACAATGTAGCGGTGATCGAAATGGAAAGGAGGTTTCTGGACATTGGACCCTCTGTGTGATTTTATAACATTTAATCGCGGCATATATGATATAAGATAACATGACAAGTCAGAGGCAACAGAACTCGACCAGCGAAGCTGCGCCGGTGGGGTTCCATGATCATGACCACGTGTCCTGCGTGGAAACCGGCCTTGCCATGGCTGAGGCAAAGTGCAGCGCCGAGGGCCTGCGCCTGACGCCTGTGCGTCACAAGGTGCTGGAAATGCTGTTGCAGGAACACAGGGCGCTTGGCGCCTATGCCATCCTTGATCGCCTGCGGGATGAGGGGTTCGGCTCGCAGCCGCCCGTGGCCTATCGCGCCTTGGATTTTCTGGTCGAAAACGGGTTTGTCCATAAGATCGAACGGCTGAACGCTTTTGTGGCCTGCGCCCATCCGGGGGCGACGCATTCACCTGTCTTCATGATCTGCCGTGGCTGTGATGCGGTGGCCGAAGCTTCCTCGGCCGTTGATAGCGGTGCCCTTGGCGATGCCGCCCGCGCCGTGGGTTTTGAAATCGAACGTACTGTAGTAGAAGCCGAAGGTCTCTGCTCTGACTGCACCGAAAAGGCCTAGCAATGTCCCTTGTCACCGTTGAAGACCTGAGCGTGAGCTACGGGGCCAATACCGTGTTGCGCCATGTCCATATGATCATCGAACCCGGTGAGATCGTGACAATTGTCGGGCCGAACGGGTCCGGCAAGACAAGCCTGTTGCGCGCCATTATCGGCGCCACCAAACCGGCCAAAGGGCGCATTACACGTAAACAGGGACTGCGGATCGGTTACGTGCCGCAGAAACTGCATATCGATCCGACCCTTCCCATTTCAGTCGAGCGCTTCATGCGCCTGACCAATCGCGTCAGCCGCGCCCGCTGTGCCGAGGCGCTTGAGGAAGCCGGCGTTCCTGATCTGTTGAAGCGACAGATGACACAATTGTCCGGCGGGCAATTTCAGCGCGTGCTGCTGGCGCGGGCCTTGATCAACCACCCGGATATCCTTTTGCTGGACGAAGCGACGCAGGGTTTGGATCAACCGGGTTCAGCGGCCTTCTACCGGCAGATTGAAACCGTGCGCCGCGAGACCGGCTGCGCCATTTTGATGATCAGCCACGAATTGCACGTGGTCATGAGCGCCTCGGACCGGGTGATCTGCCTGAACGGTCATGTCTGCTGCGAAGGCTCGCCCGCCGTTGTGGCCTCGGCCCCTGAGTATCGCGCCCTGTTCGGGACAGGCACCGGAGGGGCACTGGCGCTGTACCGGCATGACCACGATCATCATCACGACCACGATCATAGCTCTCAGGACGCTGCAGAATAATGCTGGATGATTTTATGACCCGCGCTACACTGGCCGGGATAGGTGTGGCTTTTGCGGCGGCTCCGCTGGGATGTTTCGTAGTCTGGCGCCGAATGGCCTATTTCGGTGACGCAACCGCGCATGCGGCCATTCTGGGCGTTGCCTTGTCGCTGACCTTCCAGATGTCTATTTTCGCGGGCGCGTTGGCCGTAGCTCTGCTGATGGCGTTGACGGTTACTTTGCTGTCCGGGCGGGGATACGCGATGGACACACTATTGGGCGTTCTGGCCCACTCTGCACTGGCCTTTGGCTTGGTTGCCGTTTCGTTTCTTTCCGGCGTCCGCATTGACCTAATGGCTTATCTTTTTGGCGATATTCTGGCCGTTTCGCGAACAGATCTTGCTGTGATCTGGTGCGGGGCGGCACTGGTCGTTGCCCTCATCGGGTGGCGCTGGTCGCAGCTATTGACCGCGACTCTGAACGAAGAACTGGCCTATGCCAGCGGGTACGACCCCAAACGCGAGCAATTGATCCTGACCCTGTCTCTGGCGGTGACCGTCGCGGTGGCAATCAAGGTCGTGGGCGTTCTTCTGATCGCAGCCATGCTGATCATTCCGGCGGCCGCTGCGCGCAGCCTTGCCCGATCGCCCGAGTCCATGGCCCTGATCGCCGCGGCCATCGGAGCGGTTTCCGCCGTAGCCGGTTTGCGGGCGGCTTACGTGTTCGACACACCTGCAGGGCCGTCAATTGTATGCGTCGCGGCAATCTTGTTTGCCTGTTTCAGCCTGTTGGGATGGAAAGGTCACAAGCGGTAGAACGACTTACCTTTCATTGAAGGCCCGCTCCAAAGTCAATTGGACCGGTTTCAAAAGATAGCTGAGAAGCGTCTGCTCACCCGTTGTCATCTCGGCCACAACGGTCATACCCGCCTGCAGCGGACGGTTAAACGCACCGGTGCCGATTGTTGAGCCAGCCAGGACGAAGGAGGCCCGGAAATAGGTCTCGCCCGTTTGTTCGTCTGTCATGGGCAGGGGATGGACCGTCTGCAACCGCGCCTCGACCTTGCCAAAACGACGGGCATCGAACGTATCGACGCTGATGGCCACTGGGTGTTCCAAGGCTACATGCCCCACCTCGGAATTGGGAATGCGGGCCTCGACCATCAGGTTCTGCCGGGTCGGAAGCAGTTCGTATAGCGTTTCGCCCGAGGCAATAACCTCACCGGGATTGGGCGAGGCCACCGATTGGATCACGCCACGCACCGGAGCAGTCAGGCGCAGGTCGGCAAGCCTGGCCTCCACGAGTTTCTGCGAGGTCTGCAACTGGTGGTGCTCGTGTTCCAGTGCGTTGATGCGTGTCAGCACGTCCTCTCTCAGCGTCAGGGCCTCTTCCGCGAGGGCCGCTTTTGCAAGGGTCAAAGCGTTGCGCGCCTCCGCGACGCGGACACGGGCGTCTTCGGCAGCCGCGCGCATGGCGTCGACTTCGTCTTCTTCTTCCAGAAAATCACTGAGAGATTTTAGTCCCTGCGTCTGCAGCTTCGCGTACCGATCCAAGACCTGCTCTTTCTTTTTGACCCTTTGGCGCGCGAACTCGGCGGCGTCTTCAAGAATCTGCAGTGTCTTGGCTTGCTGCTCAATCGAAACACGCTGAACCTTCTGACTTTCCATGAATAGCTCAATACGGGCTGCAGCCGTCGTCAGACCTGATTTCCTAAGCGTTTGTATCTCGGTGGTCGTCTGCCGAGCATCGCCTTCAAGCATGGCAAGCACGGCCCTTGCATTTCCTAGATCCCGCGCGACAGAGGAGGCTTGCGCGGACAGGACCTCCATCTCTTGTGTTAGTTCTGGGTGGTGCAACTCGACCAGGACATCACCGATTTCCACAGTTTGACCGTCCTGCACATGGACTGAACGGACAATCCCGCCTTCCATGGTTTCGATCTGAACATAGTGGCCTATCGGAACGATAGTGCCCGGCGCGCGTGTGATCTGTGGCACCTCGGTCCGCCATGACAAAGCGATCAGACTGGCAAGAAAACCGGTGATAGCAAGCGCGAGAAACGCCGCAAACCGAGGCGCGCGGGCACGCTTTCGTCGAGCGCTGCGGTCAAGCGGTCCTTCTCGGTTTGCGGACTGTGTGCGGAAAACCATCTTCAAGCTCCAAGCGTTTTCAGGGCGGCTAACATCTTCTTGCGCCCGACTTCTCCGGTGTCGTTCACAGCAACCTGGCCCGCGTTGAGATAGATTAAGCGATCGGCAATGTTCAGAAACGAACGATCTGCTGTCGCGATGATCACCGTGCGATTTCTGGCCTGCTCCTTGACCCAGGTTTTGAATGCCTGCCGGCGCGTGTCGTTCAGCCCATTTGTCGGTTCCGAGAACAGATAGACCGAGGCTGGTCGCGCCATGCTGCGTGCAAGGGTGAGAGATTTCAAAATCTCGTCGGGCATTTGCGAAAGGGCTTCGTCGGAAAGGCGCGTCTGCACACCGTCTGGCAAAATGCTGTGCCCTTGTCGTAAGCCCATCCGATCCAGCGAGTCTTGAATTTCCATGTCGGAAAGGGACGGCGCAGCCAAACGAAAATTCTGCGCAACTGTGCCGTAGAAGAGGGATTTCTCGTAGGTGGCATAGGTGACCGATTTACGCAGCTCGTCCCGTGCGATTTGGCGGATGTCGATCCCGTCATGTTCGATCGTTCCCCCAATCGGGGATGCCAGACCATCGATCAGATCCAGAACAGCAGTCCGAGCGGCCGTGTCGCTGCTGAGCATGACCACGAGTTCACCAGGATTAAATGCCATACTGATTTGCGACAGGATTGGTGGGCGAAGTGGGTCCGGGCGATGTGTCACTGAGGAAAACGAAATGGAACCGTTCAGTGCTTTTTGGTGGGACAAGCCGAGCCCAAGCTCCATCTCTTGCGGCAGGGACAGCACCCGGTCTGCCTGCTCGCGACTGGCCTGGAAAGACAAAAGCTGCGGAAATCCGGAATACAGCGCCTGTAGTGGTCCAAAGATCTTTGACACCAACGCGATTGAGGCGATCAGAGCGCCAAAACTCAATGACCCGGACGTGGCGGCATGTGCGCACAAAATAATTGCACCGGTTGTGGCCAAGGCCGCAAGCGTTTGCCCCAATGACTGCGCAAGTGCTTGGAATTGCCGAGCGCGCTTTGTGCTTTCCTCACCGGTTTCGATCAAGGGCATGCAGCGCTGGAGCCACCGCGTTTGCATGCCGAGGCTTGCGAAGGCGCCTTGATGGATGATCGCGTCTTGTACCGCCAGCTGGCTGTGCGCGGCGTCCTGTGCCGCTTTCTTATCAAGTTGTTTCTGGCGCGGGATCGTGATCAATCTCAAGATGGCCAAAGCCACTGCCAGCCCAAGTGTCCAAAGCCCAACGCTTGGCGCAAGATAGAGCAGAACGGCAAGGAACAGTAGGGCAAAGGGCAGGTCCAGAAGCGTGGTGATCATCTGCCCGGTAAACATCTCTCGCAGGGTCTCGAACTGGCGGAACCGGGACAGGTGCTGGTTCACGTCTGAGCTTTGCATTTGGCCCAGTGGCAGCGACATCAGCTTTCGGAACAAGGCTGTCATCAGCTTTTGTTCGCCGCGCCAGCCAATATATGTCAGCGCGCGCGTGCGCATGTTGCGAAAGCCCATGTCTGTTGCCGCGATGACGGCGACCCCAACGGCCAGCGACAGCAGCATATCAACCGATCCCGACGGGATGATCATGTCGTAAACGGCCATGATCAGCAGCGGGGCGAAAAGGCCCAGGATGTTGCTGAGCATGGAGACAAACAAAAGACCCGGCAGGATCGGGCGGAGGTCACGAAAGGCCTGTGTTACGGTGATCTGCGTTTTCGCGCTGAGGTCAAAGGCAAAATGGTCGATCCGAAACAGGGTGCACAGGTGACAGGGAAGCTTTTGGAACCGTGGATTTTCCGCCGTTGCATCGTCAACCAGCACATGCGCGCCTTTTCTGTCCAGCGCGAGAAAAGCTGGCCCATGATCGGGTACGACCAAGGTCGGGCAGTCAGAGGCTGCGATCTCGTGCATCCGACACCTGACGTGTGCGAATGGTATTCCGAGATTTTCCAGGGTTTGTTTGATGTCCCCCGGCTGCAAGCGTTGGGAAAAGTGCGGAAACGCTTCGATCAGGCTGTCTCGGTCATGTTTCCAACCGCTTGCCTGCAGTAGCGATTGGAAAAGCTGAGTGGTTTTTTCAATCGTCAAAGTGGTCATGCGGCACCTCTCTTAATGCGGCACGCTTCATCAGTGTCCTGATGGGCATCCTCTTGCCATTGAAGCAGATCGGAGGTCTGGGGATTGCCCAGCTGGGCGGATTGATCTGTCAACTGCCGCAACCGGGGGTCGGGGCTTGCGACCACCAAAGAGGGGCGTGGCGACAGCGTTTTCAAACAGGTGGCCAAGGCCTGGCGCTCCGGCGCGTCCAGAACAGACGAAGGTTCATTCATCAGTAATATCTGAGGGCGCAACGCAAGCGCTCGAGATAGCGCGATCAGTTGTCGGTTGACCGGATCGCTCTCAAAACTCGATCCCTTGCCAAGCTGGGTATTGTAGCCTTCCGGCAGCCCGTGAACACGCTGCTCCAAACCAAGCGTGGCAGCGATCTGTTTGGCATATTCAGCCCTTTCGGCGCCGCCAAACGCGGTCAGATTGTCCAGCAAGGTTGCTGAAAGGATCGCAGGGTCGCGCTCCAGCGCCACTATCCCGCCCCGACCAACAAGGGCGGGCCGTTCAGTTGTTGCAACCTCATCAATCAGGCAAGAGCCAGCGTTGGGCTTTTGGTTGCCCTGAATGGTCGCAAAGAGGGCATCGACCATCCAGCTTTCTTCCGCCTCTATCAGTATTCCAGTGCCAGCTGGCACGTGAAAATTCACGGGGCGACTAGCGATCTCTTTGTTTTGCGGGTGCAACAAGCATAGCCCTCCGACCCGTAGATCACCCTTCAGTTTTTTGTGCCCGATCCAGCTTGGCAGTTGCTGAGAGATACTGTCCATTTCGCGTAGTTTCCGCCGGGACAAAGCGACACTTTCTGACTGAACCCAGATCGCCATGATTTTGGTCAAAGGCTGAATGATACGACCATTCAAAAGCATACAGGCCGCCAATTCGGCGATTCCGATCATGTTCTGAATGACCAGATACGCCCCCAGCAAGCCCATTGCAGCAACCATGATCTGCCCGAAAACAGCGCCAAAATTCTGCGCAAAGCCTGAGAACAGGATCAGCTTGCGGCTGACGTCTACGGTCTGGTCCTCCAGCAACTCAAACCTTCGGGCCATCTGAGGCTCCATCCGGTTGGCTTTAACCGTGGACAGGCTGGACAGCAGGGCCGATAGGAACGCATATCGACGGGTATCCAGCGCCTTGCGACGCTCAAACAGGGACCACTGAAGGTGTTTCATCACCCCCGCAAACACCAAAACGATGCAGAACGCAGCGGCCGGGACCAGAACCAACCACCCTCCGATCAAGCCGATCATGAGGGCGAACAGGATCGTAAAGGGCAGATCAATGGCGAGCGTCTGGCTCTGACCTGATTGGTGTTCTCGCAGTTGGTTGATCGCCATGTATCGGTCGAAATAGGTACTGGCGGTATCCTGAGCGAAACGGATCGGATTTGCGTTCAAAACCTGTTCAAGGAACCGGCGCTGACGGGCGATGGCACTTTCTTCGGCTGCGGTCGTCAACAGAACAGAACGCGCCCAACGCAACGCAAACTCAAGTCCTGCACCGATCACCAGTGCCCAGGTCAGGATTCGTAACGTATCGGTCGATTGAAAGGGGATGATGCGGTCGAAGATCAGCAGAATGGTGATTGGCGCCAGAAGGGACAAGATATTCAGGGAAAGCGACGCCGCCAGAAGCGGAATACCCATCCGCAGCCTTGTTCTGCGCTTGACTGCTTTGTTCGCTTTCATGTGTTCACGTCCATTCATTTGTCCCCAAGTTCTGGGGTCGAGGCTTTTAAGAACGTGTAAACATCAGGTCGCGTGATGCGCTGAATTTAGAAAAAATTGCATGTATTTCAGTAACTTTCGAGAAAGCTCCGCGTGCTACTGGTTTTTGGGAATCGTCTTTAGGTAAATCGGGGTTTTGCGATGAAAAAGCCGGACATCAATCTGAATTTTCAAGCGAATTCCGCGAAGTCTGCGCAAAGCGAAAAGCAGGATATTGCAGAACATCTTTCACGGGCACCTGCAAGTTCGGCTGAGGACCCGACCAGGAGTACTCTGCATACGGGCGAACAGGCGCAAGGGGTGCTGGATGAAGCCCAGATCAATGGCGGGGCCCCTTCGGCTGGTGTCAATTTCGCTGAAAACGCGATGGTTGAAAAAAGTGCTGATTCAGACAGAACAGGCGCACCGCAAAACGTTGTCGCGCGGGCTAATTCGTCTGTGAACACAAGCCGATCTGGCGAAAGTGGGCAATCGGACTATCAAGGGATGGTCTCCTCTGCGGACACAACTGTCGGACCGCTTCCTACTGCCGATGTATCGGCCGAGTTGCCTGAACTTTCGGCTGCGGTCGAGCCGAACGCGCCCAACCCTCCGACAATTTCTGCGACTTTGCCCCCTCAGTCATTGGAAGAACAAAACCAAGCCCCCAAAGATGTCATGCTCGACGGCTCAAGCCTATCAGAGAATGATGAAGGCGCGGTGGTCGGGACCATTACGGTGTTTGATCCAGATTCGGATGGGCCGCATCAGTTTGAGGTGTCTGATCCTCGGTTCGAAATCGTCGACGGTCAGTTGCGGTTGAAGCCCGGCGTTGCGCTCGACCATGAAGACGCAGGCAGTGTTGAGGTGGATGTCACCGTTACGGATGAGGGCGGGTTGAGCTTGACTGAGCGTTTCACAATCGACGTTGCAGATGTGAACGAAGGCCCGGAAACTGTGTCTTTGGACAACACAACCCTAGCCGAAAACGCGATGGGGGCGACGGTCGGAAACATTTCCGTCGTGGATCCTGATCTGAATGACACCCAAAGCTATGAGATCTCGGATGAACGCTTTGAAATCTCGGACGGGCAATTGCACTTGCGACCCGGTATCTCGTTGGATCATGAGGCCGAAGATCACATTGAAATCAGTATCAAAGCGACCGACGCCGGAGGTTTGAGCGTCACCGAAACATTCTCGATATCGGTTCAGGATATCAACGAAGCGCCGATTGATCTGACTGTTCAAAACGGAACAGAAAACCTGATCCGGAACGGCAGCTTTGAGGAATTCGACCTTGCACAGGGCCGGTGGAGGGGGTTTGACGATGATCAATCCGGTGCCTGGACCGATGCCAACGGGATCGAGATATGGGACCGCCTAGGAGGGCTGCAGGCCTCGGACGGTGATCAGGTAATGGAGATGGACCATGGCTGGGGCATGGATAGCATCTCTCAGGTTGTGCAGACGCAAGAGGGGCAGCTCTATGATCTGGGCCTCGACCTGCGCGAACGCCTTGCGAATGGCACCGATACGGTTGAGGTGTATTGGAGCGACACTCTGGTTGCAGAACTTGATCCCAAATCGTCGGATTGGGAGACGTTCCAACTACAGGTTGTCGGTACGGGTCAGGACAAGCTGGAACTGCGTGAGGCCGAAGGCCAGAATGACTCCTATGGCGCGTTGGTTGACAATATCACTCTGACCGAAGCGCAGTTGACCGTGGCTGAACATGTCGCGGGTGCCGTGGTTGGTCAGGTTCGGTTCGATGATCCCGATCATGGTGATACGCACCGTGTCGAGGTTTCGGATGACAGGTTCGAAGTGATTGGCGGGCAGCTACGTCTGAAACCGGATGTGGCGCTTGATCGCATTGAGGCTGAGGCCTTGACGGTTGATGTGACTGTCGTTGACGAAGGCGGGCTAAGCACGACCGAGACATTTTCGATCTCTGTTGCAGACAGGCCCGACATGTCGATCAGCACCGGGTTTCACGCCAAATATTTCGATGTCGACCACAGCGTAACGCGACTAGAGGACGTGAACTGGGACGCGCCCGCCACGCATCAAGAGGTTACGACGGAGATTGACTACGAAGTTGGCCGCGGGTCCTTTTGGGAAGACGGGTCACGAAACACGTTCGGCGTTGAGGTCACCGGAACGGTACAGGTTTCCGAGGGCGGGATGTTCACTTTTCATCTCGGAGCAGACGAAGGCGCGATGCTGATTGTTGATGGAGTGCCGGTTATCAACGAGGACGATTCACATGGATATCAAACACGGTCGGGCCAGATTGATCTCGAACCCGGAGCGCATGCTATCGAGGTTCGCTATTTTGAGAATTCGGGCGAAGCAGGCCTGAAACTGGAATGGGATGGCCCCGGCCTTGACGGCCGACAGCTTGTTTCGGCCCCGGATGTCGCTCAGGCGCAGGTCGTGGCGGGGACTCCGCTCGCTTTCGATATCGACACAGCAGCTCTGGAAATTGGCCACGATACCCTTTTTTCCTTGGATGGATTGCCGTCGGGAACGCAGGTTGAAGTGGACGGTCAGACCCATGCTGCCGGTCCAGACGGGACAGTAGAAATGGGCAGCTGGCAGGGGGGCGCGCTGACCATACAGCCTCCATTCGATTTCTCGGGCTCTATTGATGTGGGGGTACGCTCCTCCACTCCAACCGAATTAGGTGGTAGCCAAGACGCTGTCCAGACAGTGTCACTCGAGGTTCACCCGGCGCAGGTTTTTGCCCCGACTGCGCAAGTGACTGGAGGATTTCAGGCCCGTTACTTCGACGTGGAAAGTAGGCTGTCAAAATTGGACGACATTGATTGGAGTGCCGACCCGACACACCAGGAAATTGTGTCTGAAATTAACTACAAAAACAGCGCTGACTCGTTTTGGGAAGGCGGATCAAAAGACACATTTGGCGCCCGCTTGGAGGGGCGCATTTCGGTCGAAGAAGGCGGCACATACACGTTCTTTGCCGGAGGGGATGATGGCGTCGTATTGTTCGTCAATGGTATCGAGGTGATCGAGAATGATGGTCTCCACGCCTATAGGACCCGAGCCGGTCAGATCGAGCTCGACCCGGGCATCCATGATATCGAGGTTAGGTATTTCGAAAATTACGGGCATGCGGGGCTAAAACTGGAATGGGATGGCCCTGATACAGAGGGCCGCGCCTTGGTGCAGGCGGACCCGGGACTGGCGATTGAAGAAAACGGGACCTTGGCGCTTGGCATTGACCTTGCGGGCGCAAGTGAACAGGCGGACGTGGCAATTGAGGGGTTGCCAGCCAACAGCCTGATCGTCGGTACTGAGACGGCGGTGATGTCGAATGGGGGGCTGGTTGATGTAACAGGCTGGGATATCGGCTACCTTGAAATCTCGCCGCCACCGGGGTTTGAGGGCGCAATTGAGGGCCAGATCGTGATCTCGGATACCGGCTTTAACGGCGCGCCGGTGACATCGACAACGGCGTTTTCGATGGAGGTTGGAGATGTTGTTACGCTTACGAAACTCGACGCGCCGGATGAATTCGAGTTTTTTGCGAATGCCTCGGGCAACGGGGATGTAGCATCTTGGGATGCTGATTCATCCGATGCCGCGCAGGACGACGCTGACGATGTTCTGAATGAAGACGTAATCTCGCCCTCACATTCCGAGATCACGAGTATCGAGACAGAGGCCTATGAAAGGGTCGATTGGTAGTCCGTGGCTGGGTTATTCGGACGTGGTTATGAAAAAATAGACCCATTCGCCTTTGAATTCTGGGTCCTTGGCGCTGGCGTCAGCGACTCGGTCCTTGAGAAATTCAAGGTAGGGTCCCGCCGGTTCGATCAGGGGTCTTTCCTCTTCAAAGAGGGGGGTCGACGCCGCAAAGGCCACTGCGATTTCTTGTCCGTATGGAGGGCCGATAGTTATGAAAAGGCCGGGGTCGCCTTGTTTTTCAGCGCCAACTTTGAATGCAGATTTGGCGGGTGTTCGCGCAAGAGGGACCGATGCGTTTGGGCTAAGGTGTATGACCTGACCGTCGGCGTCGAAATAGTCGACATAGATATAGGCGTCGTAGTCGGCTCCGGTCAGATCAAGGACCAGTTGCTGACCTGAAGCGTAGCGAAACTCTCGCGTGTGAATATCATCTCCCACCAATAAGGGGTTGGTGATCTGGTCAGTAGATTGTGGCAAGCCCACATCGACAATCCCGCTGAGCGCGCCGCATTGGGGTCGGGGAAGGATCAGCAGATTGTCTGTGACCTGAATATTGGCCCCCATCTGCGCCTGAAGCGCCGACAGGACAGGCCCGCGAAGGCCGTTTTCTGGGATATGACCGATCAGTTCGAGCGTATTTGTTTCTGGACGGAACTGCACCTGAAGGCGTGAGCAGGGTACCTGGGCCAGCAGGCCATCTATGCCATCACGCAGGTCTTCAGCTGCTTGGCCCGCATCTTCGGGTCGCGTGAAACTTTGAAAGGCAGCGAGGCTTACGGGATCAATCGGGGAATCGCCGGTTGCCGAAAACACATCAGCTGCCTTGGCCTTTGGGACGTCCGGTTGGGTTTGGATCAAAGCGACGGGCTGCGCCTGCACCGCCTTAGCGGCATCGAAAGAAGGTTGAGTCACCGCCACTGTATCTGTCGGTGCGCGGTTGGATGATAACGTGGTCGTTGGCAACTCGGCTGAGGCCAGAGATACCGCAACCGCCTGTTCGGCAACGACAGGTTGCGGCTTGTCCGGAACGGCCGCCAGAGCTTGCGTTTGGTTGGCCACCTGGTCGCTGGTCGCGAGGCTTAGGGCATTTGCGGCAATCTCTGGGGCCGAAGATTGTGAAATAGAGCCCTGCGCCAATCGCGCGCCGCTTGTTTCTTCGGTTGAGGTCGCCTCTGCATCCGGCTGCGTCTGCGCTGCGGTGCTTTGTTTCACCTGATGCGCCGAAAGCTGCATCCTTGTTTCCGGTACGGGCTGCTCGATCACGGGTTCAGGCTCCGTAGACCAAAGCAGAACGACCGCAGCCACTGCGTGAACGGCAACCGAACAGAACAGCGCGACGCCCCATATCAGCGGAGTGCGCGTCACCGGACCGGTCCCGGAGGTGTAACGACCAGCACCACATCCCGCGCGCCCATCGCTTCGAACTTGGCGATCAAGGGCAAGACCTCACGCAGGGCGGCAGCCTGATGGGCGTTTATCCGCAGCAGCAGGTCCGGCTGTTCCGTCAGCGCCTCCTCGACCGATAGTGCGATCTGATCCGCCGAAAGTTCTGTTCCGTCCAGGGCCAATTGGCCATCAGCGCTCACCGATAGGGTCAATCCTCCTGCTGGCATATCCGCTCCGGATTGCGACACCGGCGGGGTCACGTCGAATGGCGCGGTGGCGTCCATGCGTCCGATCAGCATGAAGAAGACCAGTAGGAAAAAGACGACATCTATCAGGGCGATGATGGTCTCGGGGTGATGGCGCGGGGCGGGGCGGGTGATCCTCATGGGCGCGCCTCCAGCCGGACGACGCGCATGTTGGTCACGCCTGCGCGGGTGACGACGTCCATGACAGTAACCAGCGCCTGCATGCGGGCACTGCCGGTGGGTAGAACGATCACCGGAGTTGCCGGGGCCTGGGCTATCCTGTCGGACAACAGTGACTCAAGCGCCTCAGAGGTCAGCGCTTGCCCGCGGAAATAGGGCGCTCCGTCGCTTCCGATACGGATCACCACGGCGCTGGCGGGTTCACCCGAGGTGCCGGAGGCTGCTGGGCGATCCGATTGAGCCAATGCCGGGATCATGTCGAGGTTCAGATAAGTCGAGGTCACCATGAAGAACACCAGCAGGATCAGCATCACGTCGATCATCGGCACCAGCGAGATCAGGGGCCGTGTCGGTCTGCGTCTGTTCAGGCTAGGCTCGGTGGACATGTGTGAACCCTTACTGCGTGCCGCGTTCCTCGATCACCATCAACTGCCCGACCGCGTTCTCGATCGCCTGAGCGCCCGCTTCTGCGCGGCCCGATAGCAGCGATGCCCCGACAGCGGCGGGGATGGCAACCAACAGGCCGGCGGCGGTGGTCAGCAATGCCTGCCAGATTCCGCCCGCAAGGACCGAGGCATTGGCCGCGCCTTGCGCCAGCTCCAGCTCCTGAAATGACTGGATCATACCGGTCACAGTCCCCAACAGGCCAAGCAGGGGCGAGATCATTGCGATCAGCTCTAGCACGCGAATCCATGTGTTCATGGCCGCGAATTCCTGATTGCCGCGACGAATAAGTTCGGCCATCAAAGCGGGTCCCTTGAACCCATCGTTCAGCGCCTGCATGGCATAGGCGCAGACGCGATCAGCCGGAGATTTCCCCGCAGCGACGGCGGCCTGTGCCGCCTGCTTGTCGCCCTTGGACCATTGCACCAGCGCCGTGTCCCTCGCGCCTTCGCCGGACCGAACCGGGGCCAGTTGCATCGCCTTGATGACAATCAAAGTGACAGAGAGCAGCGACAACGCGCCAAGGATTGCGATGATTGGGCCTCCTGCGCCCAGTGTCTCGAGCCCGAACATGATCTATTGCGCCAGATTGGCTGAGGTCTTGCTGCCCAGCGCCAGCAGTGGAAAGCAATCCAGAGGTTCGGCGTTCTGGGGCTTGCAGGCCGGCAGGTCATGCAGCAGCACCTCCGAGATATTGGAGCATTCAATCTCGGGGATTTCGAACAGTTTCAGAACGGTGCGTTGAACGGGCAGGGGGGCCGCGTCGATGGACAGCAGCCGGTCGATCACGCCATCGCTGTCGAGGATGGCCAGCGACATCTCGAATTCTTCGAAACTGTTGTCAGTCTGGTTGCGAAACAGGAAGAACGCGCGGCATCCTCCGCCATCGGCGGGTTCGAATTTGTTCAGCTCGATTCCTAGGCGGCCCTCATCGGCCTGCGCGATTGCGGCCATCAGTGTCAATGCAACTGCGCCGAAAAGCGATTTTCTCATCTTCCTACCTCTGCTGCCGGTCGTTGAACCCGCATCCGATGTCTTGCGTCGCGGGTCTTAGCACTGAACATTGCAGAAACAGGGCGCATGCGGGAAGATATTTCTGCAATGGGTCACGTTCGCGATGGAATGATGAACTTGCCCTAGCGTAAACAAACGGTACGGCGGGTCGGGAAAATGTGTATATTGACCTCGACCTGGTCTGCGCATTGCGACCGATTAACCACACAAACCGCAGAGGAAACGGGAAGTGTTTGCGAGTTTCGCCATCATGTGAACTAATTCATACACAAGATTGCAGGCGCTGCTGTAAGCGATTCAACAAGAACAACAAGCTGCGATCGAACAGGACGGTATTGGGAATAAAATGGACCTTTCATCTTATCTGGAGCCCAGAGACGACGAACCCCCCAGCGGAGAAAATCTGGAATACGATCCGGCCTTTACGGACCTAGAGATCGCGGCCCAGCCGGGCGAAGAGCGTCAGATGGGCGATGAGGTCGTCGCGGCCGAAGAACAGGACTGGCGCGATGTCGAGGAAAAGGCCCTCGCCGTCATGGAAAAAAGCCATGACATTCGCGCTGCGATCTATCTGGCCGAGGCTGTTTTGCACACCAAAGGTCTGCCCGCCTTTGCCTCGGCTGTGGGCTACGTGAAATCTCTGCTGGAAGACAATTGGGAGACCTGCCACCCCGAGCTGGACGAAGACGACGGCGATGCCACCATGCGTATCAACGCGGTGCGCGGTCTGGCCTCGTCCGATCGGATGGTACGCGCCTTGCGTCGGACCGCTTTGACAGACAGCCGCATGTTCGGTCGGATGACCCTGCGCCATCTAGATGTCGCCGAGGGTCGCATCAATATGCCCGCAGATCTGGACGACGCGCCGGATGCAACCGGGGTTGCCGCCGCGTTCAAAGACACCGATGACGAGGTGTTGGAGGCCAATGCCGATGCGGCGTCCGCGGCTCTGGATGATGTCGAGGCAATCGACGCTGTATTCAGCGACAAAACTCCCGGCGAAGGTCCGGATCTGACGCCTCTGTCTGATGCGCTGAAAAGCATTAAGCAGGCGTTGGCCAGCTATGCCGATGTCGGTGAGGCCGAAGAAGTCGACTCCGGCGACGATGACAGCCCAAGCAGCCCATCGGGTGCCCCGGCCGCGCCGATGGCGTCGGGCGGTGGCGGCGGTGGGGCGATCAACACGCCCGAAGATGTCACGCGGATGCTGGAACGCATCATGGATTATTATGCCCGGTGCGAGCCCTCCAGCCCGCTGCCTATTCTGCTGGAACGCGCCAAGCGCCTTGTGAATGCCGATTTTCTGACGATTATCGAAGATATGGCAAAAGAGGGTCTGGACGAGGTGCGCCAGATCGGCGGCATAAAAGAAGACGACGATGACGATTATTGATCCGTTTGGGCGCAAGCCGAAAACCGGATTGAAAAGAAACACTGATGGATGAATCGAGGAGCATCAGATGGCTGACAGTTCACAAAAATTTATAGCCCGGAATAGGGCTCCGAGAGTTCAGATCGAATATGATGTTGAACTCTATGGTGCCGAAAAGAAGGTCCAGCTGCCCTTTGTTATGGGCGTCATGAGCGACCTTGCCGGGAAATCCGAGGTCGAGCAGCCCGCCGTGGCCGACCGCAAATTCCTGGAAATTGACGTCGACAATTTCGACGACCGGATGAAGTCGATGGCGCCGCGCGCGGCCTTTACCGTGCCGAACACCCTGACGGGCGAGGGCAATCTGGCCGTCGACATCACGTTCGAGAGCATGGATGATTTCAGCCCCGCCGCGATTGCAGCGAAGGTTGAGCCGCTTAAGGAGCTGCTGGATGCGCGCACCCAGCTGTCCAACTTGATGACATATATGGATGGTAAAACCGGGGCCGAGGATCTGATTACGAAGATCATGCAGGACCCGTCGCTGCTGAAGACACTGGCAGCCCAGCCCAAACCCGGCGCTGACGCCGCCGAGGAGGAGTAAAAGATGGCCGAAGAAGAAGCCAAGGTAGAAGCCGCCGAAGGCGCAACCGCGTTTGGGTCCTCGGAATTCGAGGCGCTGCTGACGAAAGAGTTCCGCCCCAAGTCGGATCAGGCGAAAACCGCTGTTGAAAGCGCGGTCAAGACGCTGGCCGAACAGGCGCTTGCCAATACCGGCCTGATCTCGGACGACGCATTGCGCTCGATCGAAGGGATCATTGCCGAGATCGACAAGAAGCTGACCGAACAGGTCAACCTGATCCTGCATCATGCCGATTTCCAGCAGATGGAAAGCGCGTGGCGTGGTCTGCATTATCTGGTGAACAACACCGAAACCGACGAGATGTTGAAAATCCGCGTGATGAATATCTCGAAGAAGGACATGCACAAGACCCTGCGCAAGTTCAAAGGAACTGCATGGGATCAGTCGCCCATTTTCAAAAAGCTCTATGAAGAAGAGTTCGGCCAGTTTGGTGGCGAACCCTATGGCTCGCTGGTAGCGGATTATCACTTCGACCACAGCCCGCAGGATATCGAGCTGCTGGGCGAGATGTCCAAGATCGCCGCTGCGGCGCATGCGCCTCTGATCACCGGGGCCAAGCCCAGCCTGTTCCAGATGGACAGCTGGTCGGAACTGGCCAACCCGCGCGATCTGACCAAGATCTTCCAGACGCCGGAATATGCCGCATGGCGTAGCCTTCGCGAAAGCGAAGATTCCAAATATGTTGGTCTGGCAATGCCGCGTTTCCTGGGTCGTCTGCCCTATGGATCGAAAACCGAACCGGTCGAGGAGTTTGCGTTCGAAGAAGACACCACCGGCGCAAACAGCGACAGCTACAGCTGGGTTAACGCGGCCTATGGTATGGCCGTGAACATCAACCGCTCCTTCAAGGAATATGGCTGGTGTTCGCGCATTCGTGGCGTGGAAAGCGGCGGTACGGTCGAAGGCCTGCCCGCGCATACGTTTCCGACCGACGATGGCGGCGTGGACATGAAATGCCCGACCGAGATCGCGATCTCGGACCGTCGCGAGGCAGAGCTGGCCAAAAACGGCATGATGCCTCTGATCCACCGCAAGAACAGCGATTCGGCGACCTTCATCGGCGCGCAATCGCTGCACAAGCCGGCGGAATATGATGATGCGGATGCAACCGCGAACGCCAATCTGGCGGCGCGCTTGCCCTATCTGTTCGCGACCTGCCGATTCGCACACTACCTGAAATGCATGGTGCGCGACAAAGTCGGCTCGTTTAAAAGCCGCCAAGACATGGAATCGTGGCTGCAGGGCTGGATCAACCAATACGTGGACTTCAACGCCGATATCTCGGCCGAAGCGGAAAAAGCACGTAAGCCTTTGGCCTCGGCCGAGGTGGTTGTGGAAGATGTCGAAGGCAATCCAGGCTACTACACGTCCAAATTCTTCCTGCGCCCGCACTATCAGCTGGAAGGCCTTTCGGTCTCTCTGCGTCTCGTATCGAAACTTCCGTCCGAAAAAGCTGGATAAAGGTCAAAAAAATTGGCGGCATGTGATGTGTTTCACTGCCGCCGCTACGACCCTCCGGTAAACCGGGTTTAGAAACTAGAAAAGAGGAAGGCTAAAATGGAAAACGTATTTGTACAGATGGACTTCCCGGGCGAAGCACGGGAAAAGCAGCACAAAGATTGGATCGCGGTTAAGTCGATCTCGTGGGAGGTTGAGCGGACGCTGGACATGTCCGACATGGGCACCACACAGCGCGGCTATGCCAATGCGAATTTCGGCAAAGTGACCCTGAACACCGAGCTCAGCAAAGCGTCTGCCAAGATCATGACCTATGTCGCGTCGGGCAAGTCGAACTCGGAAATGCTGATCCATATGTGCCGGTCTGGCGATGACGAAAAGAAAGGCATGGAGCCTTATCTGATCATCAAGCTGCGCGACGCGATCATTGACAGCTACTCGGTCGATGGTGGCGAGGACTCGATCCCGTCGGAAACCTGGACCGTCGCGTATCGCGGCATCTCGGTCAAATACAAGATTGCCGATTTCAAAACCGGCAAGCTCAGCGACTGCAACGAGTTCCTGTGGAACCTGGAAACCGGCGACGTCAGCTAAGGTCTCAAACGACAACGGGTCCCGGTGGCATTTGCTGCCGGGGCTTTTGCACTTTTTCCATCCTGACTGCGCGAGGGTTACATGACGCCGGAAGAGCATCTTAAATCAGGCGATCTGGCGGCCACATTGGCCACTCTGCAAGATAAAGTCCGTGCCAATCCCGCAGACGCGAAGCTGCGGATTTTTCTGTTTCAACTGCTCTGTGTGATGGGCGACTGGAAGCGCGCGATCACCCAGTTGAAACTGAGCGCGGAAATGGATGAAGCGGCCACAATGATGGCCAAAACCTATCGCGAGGCCATCATTTGCGAGGTCTATCGCGAAAAGGTCTTCGCCGGTGAAAAGACCCCGATGATTTTTGGTGAGCCGGAAGAGTGGCTGGCCCATCTGATCGAGGCACAGAAACTGACAACTGGTGGGCATTTCGACCAGGCCGCCGAGCTGCGCGCAAAAGCGTTTGACGCTGCGCCTGCGACATCCGGTACGGTGAATGGCGAAGCGTTCGAATGGATCGCGGATGCCGATATGCGGCTGGGGCCGGTCCTCGAAGTGATTGTGAATGGCCGCTATTTCTGGCTGCCGTTTTCGCAGATCGTGCGGATCGACATCGAACCGCCCAGCGACCTGCGGGACGCGGTCTGGACAGCCTGCACGCTGACCGTTGCCAGCGGAGGAGAACTCGCGGCCCTGATCCCAACACGTTATGCCGGTTCGACCGAGCAGGGCGATGATGCCGCCCGTCTGGCGCGGGCGACCTCTTGGGTCGATGCCGGCGGTGAAACCTTTGTCGGGCTGGGCCAGCGTTTGCTGACAACGGACAAATCCGACATCGCGCTGCTGGACATTCGCGAACTGGTTCTGGACGTGGCGGCAGGAGATGGCTGAGAAGACCCTTGCCGAACGCCTGCAACCCTCGCTTCTGGATCGGTTGACGGATGACGCGCCGGATCAGTTGAAAGAGGGGCGGGAGTCCCGCGTGATCGACGTCGGGCGCCTGCGCGAGATCATACAGCGCGATCTGTCCATGCTGCTGAACACCACCGATCAATCCGATCTGATTGATGAGGATGTCTATCCTTATGCCTCCAAGTCGGTCCTGAACTACGGCATCCGCCAGACTTCGGGCTCTTTCTCGACCCTGCGACAAGCCCAGCGCATTCAGAAGTCCATTGCCGATTCTATCGAAGTGTTTGAACCTCGGATCGTGAAAGGCTCGGTCGCGGTCGAATTGCGCTCGGAAAAGCAATCGGGCGAGATGCATGTGGACTATGACATCCGCGCGGTGATGTGGGCGCAGCCCATGCCTCTGGAATTGTATCTTCGCAGCCGGGTAGATGTGACCACCGGCGAAGTCTCGATCGAGCGGAGCTAGGCGCGATGGATACACGGCTTCTGAAACACTACGAAACCGAACTGGCATTTCTGCGCGAAATGGGGGCTGAGTTTGCAAACGCATACCCCAAGATCGCCTCGCGTTTGGGAATGGAAGGGATCGAAGTTGTCGACCCCTATGTCGAACGTCTGCTGGAAGGCAGCGCGTTTCTGGCGGCTCGGGTTCAACTGGAACTGGACATGCAGTTCCCGACTTTCACCTCGAACCTGCTCGAGATTGTCTATCCGCACTATCTGGCCCCGACACCGTCGATGATGGTGGCGCAGATGGAGCCCGACATCGGCAACGCGGCGCTGAAAGAAGGCTACCCAATCCCGCGCGGCACCACCTTGCGCGCGCGCCTGGCCGAGGGCGAACAGACCGCGTGTGAGTTCACCACGTCCTCGGACCTCACCCTCTGGCCGATAGAAATCACCGAAGCCGAATATATTGATGGTCGCGGAGAGCTGGTAGCAGCCGGCGTGGCGCGCGACACCGACGCTCGCGCCGGTATTCGCCTGCGTTTGAACCGCACCGACGGTGAGCCCATGGCCGAGCTGGGAATGGACAGCCTTGTGATGCATCTGGACACCCAGAGCGGCAAGGCCTGGACCCTGCATGAGTTGCTGGCCACCCAATGTGTTGGGCTGACGGGGCGCTCGACTGACCGCCGCGCGGACTGGACCACCCGGCTGACGACTGCGGATGTCGTGCCCAAAGGGTTTGACGCGGATGAGGCCCTATTGCCAACCCCGCGCCAGTCCTTCGACGGCTATCGCTTGCTGCAGGAATATTTTGCGATGCCAGAGCGGTTTCTGTTTGTGGAACTGACCGGCTTGCGGCCCGCGCTTGAAAAATCGGCGGACACGGATGTTGATATCTACATCCTGTTGCAGGACGGGATGCGCGATGTCGCCCCTGCCGTGACCCCTGCGGCCTTTGCGTTGAACGCGGTGCCCGCGGTGAACCTGTTCCACCGCCGTTGCGACCGGGTGCATATCACCCAGATGGACACGCAGCATCATGTGGTGCCGAACCGTACTGCGGGTCTCGACTATGAGATTTTTGCGATTGAACGTGTGACCGGCATTCAATCTGATGAAGAGGGCGACATCCCCTTCCGCCCCTTCTACAGCGACACTGATCTGACAGCCGCGGGCGACAATCACTCGGCCTATTACACGATCAAACGCCGGATGCGGCAGCGCAACGAAAAGGAACGGTTGCGGGGCGTGCGGACCTCATATCTGGGGTCCGAGGTTTACCTGACCTTGGTCGACCGGGCACAAGCGCCTTATCCCGGATCGTTGGAGCAATTGGCGGTCGAGGCGCTGTGCTCCAACCGCGATTTGCCCCTTTTGCTGGCCGCAGGCGGCGATGACGTCTTTCACCTGCCTGACGGTGGTCCGGTAAAGACAATCCGGACGCCGGTGACACCCACGCGCCCGCACGCGACCTTGGCGCAGGGTGATGCCGCGTGGAAACTGATCAGCCATCTCAGCCTGAATTATCTGTCCATTGCGGGCGACGGGAAAGAAGGCGGGGCGGGCGCTTTGCGCGAGTTGCTCGGGATCTATGCCCCGCTTGGCAACCGCGTGACCGAAAAACAGCTTGAGGGCGTCGTCTCAGTCTCCAGCCGCCCCATTGTGCGCCGGATGAGCGACGAGGTCCTCAGCACAGCGGTGCGCGGGCTCGAGATCACGCTGGGCTTTGACGAAAGTTTCTACGAGGGCACCAGCGTCTATGTGCTGGGCGCAGTGCTCGAGCGGTTCTTCCGCAAATACACCACGATCAACAGCTTCACGGAAACCGTGCTGAAAACCGAACGACGAGGAGAGATTGCCAGATGGCGACCAGCGGCCGGACTGGGCAGGATCATCTGAGCCTGCTTGCCGCGCTGGCGGCTGATCCTGAAAGGCATCATGTCTTTCAGGCGTTGCGGGTGATCGAAGCGCATTATGCGGATGCGCCGCGTCTTGGAGAATCGCGCCGCCCGCGCGAGGATCGCGTGCGTTTGGGGCAGGATGTTTCACTGGCCTTTCCGCCCAACACGCTGACACGGTTTGAACCGGCGACCGACGGCGCGCCAGGCAAGCTCAACAACTTGTTCTTTGGCTTCTTTGGTCCGCAAGGCCCTCTGCCCCTGCACCTGACCGAGTTCGCCCGCGACCGTCAGCGCAACCACCGCGATCCGACTTTCGTGGCCTTTGCCGATATGCTGACCCACCGGATGATGAGTTTGCTCTATCGCGCCTGGGCCGCGGCGGAACCTGCGCCCAGTTTTGACCGGGGCGATGATCCGTTTGAACAGCGCGTGGCGGCATTGGCCGGCTTCAAGGGTACCGACTACAGCGACCGCGATGCAATGCCGGACATGCTGCGCCGTTTCTTTGCGGGGCATCTCGGGTCAGGGACGAAAACGGTCGAAGGCTTGATCGCGATCCTGTCGGACTATTTCGGGGTCGAAGCACATGTGCAGCAGTTCGTCGGCTCGTGGTTGGAGCTGGAGCCGGACGACACATGGCAGCTCGGCGCGCCCGCGCGATTGGGGCAATCGACCAGCATCGGCAACCGCGTCTGGTCGCGCGCGGCCAAGTTCCGTATTCGCATCGGGCCACTGTCGCTGGAAGACTATAAACGCCTGCTGCCCGGCGGCGTTTCTCAGGAACGGATGGAGGCGATCATCCGCACCTATGCCGGTGACACCCTGGATTGGGAGGTCAATCTGGTGCTGGCCGGTGATGAGGTGCCGCGCGCCTCGCTGGGTGGAACGACGCAGCTGGGTCATACCAGCTGGATAAGAACCCGCGATGATCCTGAACAGAACCACCCGGATGCGGACGATCTGATCCTGTATCCCGGATATGTATCACAAGAATTCGAGGCCGAAGAACTGGCCCACAACGAGAGGTATTGAAGATGACGGAAATCAGCCGCGTTTCGCTGTTCGGTAAGTTGAACAAGCTGGGCTATCAGGCCATCGAAGGGGCCACCGTGTTCTGCAAGATGCGGGGCAATCCGTATGTTGAGGTTCAGCATTGGCTGCATCAGATTCTGAACGGTCAGGACAGTGACATTCACCGGATCATTCAGCACTACGACCTGGATCCGGGCAAGATTGCATCGGAACTGACGCGCAGCCTGGACATGCTGCCGCGTGGGGCGTCCTCGATCTCGGACCTGTCCGATCATTTGATGGACGCGATGGAACGCGGATGGGTCTGGGGTTCGTTGCTGTATTCCGACAGCAAGGTGCGGACGGGGTACCTGATCCTCGGCATGCTCAAAACGCCTGCGCTGCGCAACATCTTGGCCAGCATGTCGCCGGAGCTGGCAAAGATTGGCGCGGATGATCTGGCCGACAGCTTTGCTGAGGCCACCGATGGCTCGCCTGAGGATACGCTGGGGGCGCAGGACGGCTCGAACGTGGGCGGTGGCGCCGAGCCGGGCGAGGCCAGCGGCGCAATGGCCCCCGGTGCGATGGGCAAGGGTGAGGCGCTGGAGCAGTTTTGCACCGACCTGACCGAACAGGCCCGCAATGGTGAGATTGATCCCATCGTCGGCCGAGATGAGGAAATCCGCCAGATCGTCGACGTATTGATGCGCCGTCGTCAGAACAACCCGATCCTGACTGGAGAGGCGGGCGTGGGTAAGACTGCCGTGGTCGAAGGGTTTGCTCTGCGGATTGCGCGCGGTGACGTGCCTCCGGCGCTGAAAGATGTGCGCCTGTTGGTTCTGGATGTGGGCCTGCTGCAAGCAGGAGCGTCCATGAAGGGCGAGTTTGAAAACCGTCTGCGTCAGGTGATTGATGAGGTTCAGGCCAGCCCCACTCCGATTGTGATGTTCGTCGATGAGACTCATACGTTGGTCGGTGCGGGCGGCGCTGCCGGGACCGGCGACGCGGCCAACCTGCTGAAACCGGCGCTGGCGCGCGGTACGTTGCGCACAATCGGCGCGACCACATGGGCCGAGTATAAGAAATATATCGAGAAAGACCCGGCTCTGACCCGCCGTTTCCAAGTGGTGCATGTGGAAGAGCCCGATATTCCAAAAGCGGTTCTGATGATGCGCGGCATCGCCTCCATGCTGGAAAAACACCACCGCGTGCAGGTGCTGGACGAGGGGATCGAAGCGGCAGTGACCCTGTCCGCCCGTTACATCCCGGCGCGGCAACTGCCGGACAAATCGGTCAGCTTGCTGGATACGGCCTGTGCGCGGGTCGCGGTGTCTCAGCACGCGGTTCCGGCCGAGGTGGATGACAGCCAGCGTCGGATTGAGGCTCTGACCACCGAATTGGAGATCATTGAGCGCGATGAGACAGCAGGCTATGACGTTGCCGACCGGCGCGAGGCGGTGAATGCCGCGAAAGAGGCTGAAGAGGCGCGGCTGGCCGAACTCAACGGGCGTTGGGAGGCTGAAAAGAAAGTGGTCGAAGAAATCCTCGACCTGCGGGCCAAGCTGCGCTCCGGCGGGCAGGAGGTCGAAGGCACTGGTACCGCCGAGGGAGAAGCCGCGACAGAAGAGGCCCCGGACGCGCAGCCCATCGACCGTGAGGCTCTGCTTGCCGAACTCAAAGCCAAGAACGCCGAGTTGGAAGAGGTGCAGGGCGACAGCCCGCTGATCCTGCCCATCGTCGATCATCAGGCCGTGGCGAGCGTTGTTGGCGATTGGACTGGTATCCCCGTGGGCCGCATGGTCAAGGATGAGATCGAAACGATCCTGAAACTCGAAGATCGTCTGGCACAGCGTGTGATCGGTCAAGATCATGCAATGAAGATGATCGCCAAACGGGTTCAAACCAGCCGCGCGGGGTTGGACAATCCGAACAAGCCTATCGGGGTGTTCATGCTGGCAGGCACCAGCGGGGTTGGTAAAACCGAAACCGCGTTGGCCTTGGCCGAGGTGCTTTATGGCGGCGAACAGAACGTCATCACCATCAACATGTCTGAATACCAAGAGGCGCATACCGTCAGCAGCCTGAAAGGCGCCCCTCCGGGCTATGTCGGCTATGGCGAAGGTGGCGTGCTGACCGAAGCGGTGCGGCGCAAGCCATACTCGGTCGTGCTGCTGGATGAGGTCGAAAAGGCTCACCCGGACGTGCATGAGATCTTTTTCCAGGTCTTCGATAAAGGCGTCATGGAGGATGGCGAGGGCCGCGTGATCGACTTTAAGAACACGCTGATTCTGCTGACTTCGAATGTCGGCACCGAGATGATCATGGACATGTGCGCCGATCCGGATCTGATGCCCGATCCGGAAGGCATGGCTAAGGCGCTGCGCGATCCGCTGCTCAAGGTATTCCCGCCAGCGCTGTTGGGTCGTCTGGTGACGATTCCCTATTATCCGCTCAGCCCCGAGATGTTGGGCGAGATTACAAAGCTACAACTTGGGCGAATTAAGAAGCGCGTCGAATCTGCTCATGGTGTACCGTTCGAATACACCGACGCCGTGGTGGACGAGATCGTCAACCGTTGTCAGGAGCTGGACAGCGGTGGTCGTATGATCGACGCGATCGTGACCAATACAATGCTGCCGGATATCTCGGCAGAATTCCTAAAAAGAATGATGGAGGGCGAAGAAGTTTCCAAAGTCGTGATCGACGTCACAGACGGGGACTTCACTTACGGGTTTGATTGAGCGCAACGCATGATGCGTCTGACCGAGAAAGGGGACACTTTATGAAGGCGACTATGACACCGGAACTGGATCAGAAATGGTGGTCCAAGAACAAACCGAAGCTGATGAAGAAGACGGGCCTGGGCGATGCTTTGAAAGCATACCAGGTCGCCGAAGATCAGATGGATTGGGATAAGACTTTGAAAGCCTTGTCCAACGTCAAGCGCAAGGTGGCTGAGGCTGTGAAGCTCGCGGGCAGCAAGCACTCGGATACTGTGACGGTCCTGAAAAAGTACCCCAAGATCATCGACAAGAAAGAAAAGGAACTCGAGGAAAAGAAAAAGGACGCAGCGGCTCGGGCCAAGTCAGCCTCGGCCGACGCGCCAAAGCAGAAACTGGGTAAGTCGGTTGTCATCTGGAAAAAGGACCTGGGCACCGAGATTACCAAGAAATACAAGCCCGATTGGCTGAAAGAGCTGAAGGGTTATGCGTTCCAGTTGAAGCTGAACGATGATCTTCTGGATGTCCTTGAAGATGAAGGCGATTATGTCACGCCGCAGCAGATGGTGGACGACGCCAATGCGGTGACCGACAAGCTGGTTGATTTAATAGTCAAAGAGCTGAAGGCGACGGATGCGGCGTTCAAGAAGGCCAGTGACGCAAAGAAACGCGCGGCGTTGATCAAGGGGTTCGACGACAAGCTGGCGACCATCATGAACGGCGCCAAAAAGCACTATGAATCGATCCCGGCTAAACGCTGGCTGGCCTTTGTTAAGCGCAAGCAGCAATACAAGGACTACAAGGTCAAAACCGGCTTCGAAATTGCGATTGGCGCATTGGGCGTTGTTGGTGGGGCAGCAGGTGTTGCCGGTGCGGCCGCAACTGGTGGTGCGTCGCTGGCCTTGGGGATCGTCTCTCTGGTGCGTGGCGTTGCGCAACTGGCCGACAAGATCAAGGACGCCGCGCAAGAGGCCGAGAAGGTCGAAAAGAACCTTAAAGGCGATCTCGATACGCTGCTCGCGCGGTACCGCAATGCAGAAGGCGAAGCCAAAAAGCAAGTTCAGGGCGGTGCCGAGGTTGGTGCCTCAGTCCTCAAGGGCATCTTGGGCACCGATACGCCGTTCCTGGCCACTCTGCCGAAATGCGACAAGAACTACGGCCTGTGGCAGAACAAGGTCGCCGGGCTTGAAGTTGGTGGGCGCAAGCTGTCTCAGGCGATCATGAAAGGTCTGCAGGAATGCGACAAGCTTGAGAAAGCCATGAAACAGGCTGATGCGAAGAAGGCCGGTAAGTATCTGGACAAGCTCAAGAAAGCCCGTGCCTCGCTGCAGAAGGGTCTGGATGGGTGTTCGGATATGATGAAGCGGGTCTCGGACGCGGATAAGAACGCGCCGAACCTCAAGAAGATGCTGGATGCGCTGAATTCGAGCAATCCGAAATATGCTCAGATCTTTGACAAGGTATTCCCGGTTGTCGTTAACCTGACGCTGGCGGGTGCAAATGCTGGGGTTGGCTTCAAGGAAGCGTCGAGCACGCTCGACACGGTCAACACGGCACTTGGGCTGTTCAACGACATTGCCTCGGAAGGCAAGGATCAGCTGGAAGAAGCGATCGGCTAAGCGGCGGGGCGGCGCCCGTGGCCCAAAGCCACGTGGCGCCGACCTCATCCGGCAGGAACGAAACGGAATATAGGCGCGAAAAAAATGGCAAAGCAGACAGTTACACCTCACAAGTTTTACGTGGTCGATCTTATCCGATCGAAGCCCAAGCTTCAGTATATCGAGATCCCCAGCTACCGCGTTGACGTCAAATTCGAAGTCACGGCCAAGGGTCCGGTACCGTCGACCACGCTGAAACGTCTTGAAGCAGCCGGCATGAAAGAGCTGGAGCGTTATGAGACGGTGATCAGCCAAGAGGCAGTCAAGCTCGACAAGAAAGTCGCCGAGCTGATGAAAACGCCGGGTCAGAAATCTCAGGCTGAAGCTGAGAAGATGATCCAAGCCACCAACCAGATGATCAAGAACGCCCTGCGGTCGGCCGAAGGGGCCGCTCAGGTGGCTATAGAAAAGCAGATCAAGGTTGAGGCGAATAAGGACAAGCTGCTGAAAGAAGCGCGGGTCAAGACCACGCTGAAGGTGACCGCGGGTGTGATCAAAATCGGTACGGCTGTCACGCGGCTGGTGGCGACCTCGGGTGCGGATGTCATGGCCTACAAGACCATTGTCAAACAGGTCTACGATCTTGGCAAAGAGGTTCAGCAGCAGTTGAAGGGCGAAGAGAAGCTGCGCAAAGACCTGTATGGTGCAATTCAGAAGTATATTACGTTGCGGGGTACGTCCATCATGCAGGCGGCGGAACGGCAGGGGATCACAGATACTTCGGGAATTTCAGTAAAGAAACCGATGGAGGCGATCCAGAAGCTGACCGCCAAGGCCGTGGCCATGGGCGAAGAAGTGACCAAGGGTCGCGACGCTAAAAAGATCGCAAAGGAAATCGCGGATTTTGCGATCAAAGGGTACCAATCCTACCAAAAGGACTCGAACAAGAAGCGCGCGCTTTATCGCGAGCATACGACCAAAACGCGCCACAAGGTCGATGATCTGGGCAAGGCCGCTGACAAGCTTATGAAGGCTGCGAAATCGCAGAAAACCCTAAAAGAGGGCGTCAAGCTGGGTGCGGAATGTATGGCCGTCAAGCGTGAGGCCAGCGCCATGGCTGCCAAGCTCGAGGAACGTCAGAAGTTCCTGGCCGAGATGGAGACCCTGATGGAAGGCAACGGTCTGAAAGTGGATGATACGACCATTGTCGACAAGCTGAAGAAGCTGGATAAGATGACTGTCCTGAAAGAAACCAAGACGATGCTGACCTCGGTCAAAGGGGTATATACCCTGGTGAACGAAATCAGCGACGTTGTTGGTTAAACAAACAAAATTCTGGGCGCGGTTCGCTGCGCCCGACACCCAAAACAACAGGAGGTGTTGGTGGAATCCGGTATCGAGAAGAGCGAAACGCTCCGCGACACCGTGCGCGAGTTTGTCGAGCGTAAGGCTGTGACCAACACCATTCTTGGTGTGATCATCTTCAATGCGATCACGCTGGGGCTATCAACCTCTCCTTCGGTTCAGTCGAGTATCGGCCCGGCTCTGGTTTTGATAGACAAGATCGTGCTGGGCATTTTCGTGGCCGAGTTGTTGTTGAAATTCTATGCCTACCGGCTGAGCTTCTTCAACAACGCCTGGAATATCTTTGACCTTGTTGTTGTGACGCTCGGTTTGCTGCCCAACCGCGATGGGCTGTCTGCGCTACGTGGGTTGCGGGTCATCCGGGCGATGCGTTTGCTATCGGTCATCCCGCAGATGCGGGCGGTGGTCCAGGCCTTGCTTGACGCGCTGCCGGGTATGGGCGCGGTGATCATCATGATCTCAATCGTGTTCTACGTTTTCGCTGTCATGGCGACGCTGATGTACGGCCCGGATTTCCCGGAATGGTTCGGCTCTTTGGGCAAGTCGCTCTATTCTCTGTTCCAGATCATGACGCTGGAAAGCTGGTCGATGGGCATCGTCCGCCCAGTGATGGAGGTTCATCCCACCGCCTGGATTTTCTTCGTGCCCTTCATCGTCATCACCGCGTTTTCGGTTCTGAACCTGTTCATCGGTCTGCTGGTCAACACCATGCAATCCGCCGTGGAGGACGAGTCGGTCGAAGAGTTCTCGCACCTGCGCGAATTGGTACGCAGCGAGACCGATATTGTAGACGATCGCGTGAAGGAACTGCTGGTCGAGGTTCGCGCCCTGCGGCGCGAAGTAGCCGAGTTGAAAGGTCAAACCGATGGCTGACAGCTCTCAGAAATTCATCGCCCGCAATCGGGCTCCGCGCGTTCAGATTGAATATGATGTGGAGCTTTACGGGGCCGAGAAAAAGGTTCAACTGCCCTTTGTCATGGGCGTGATGAGCGATCTCTCCGGCAAGTCAACGGTCGAAACGCCCGCAGTCTCGGATCGCAAATTCCTTGAGATTGATGTCGACAATTTCGACGACCGTATGAAGGCCATGGCCCCGCGCGTTGAATTTGCCGTGCCCAATACGCTGACGGGCGAGGGTAATCTGGCCGTCGATCTGACTTTCGAGAAAATGGCCGATTTTACCCCGGCCCAGATCGCGTCAAAAATCGAGCCTCTGCGCAAACTGCTTGAGGCCCGCACGCAATTGTCGACCTTGATGGCCTATATGGATGGGAAAACCGGGGCCGAGACGCTGATCGAAAAAGTTCTGGCCGATCCGGCCCTTCTGGGCGCGCTTGCGGGCAGTACGCTCCCCGAGCAGGACAATGAGGCCACGTTGGACGCCTTGCGGGATATGATGCCCGAGGATGCCCCTGCCGACAATTCGGTGGAGGATGCGCTTGCGTCTTTGCCCGAAGTTGAGACCGCCGAGGCGCAGGATCAATCGGCTGACATCTTGTCCGATCTGGCGGCTGACGCTCCGGAGGACGCGCCTGAAGATACAGCCGTTGCGGATGCCTTGTCCTCTTTGCCCAGCTCGGTTGAACCGGAGGCGCCTGTAGATGACAGCGCAGATGTCCTGTCGAATCTGGCGGCGTCCGCGCCTGAAGAAGCGGCTCAGGATACCTCTCTCACGGACGCTTTGTCTTCGCTGCCTGAAACCGAGGTTACTGAGGTAGCCGACACGTCAGGCGATATTCTCGCGGAGTTGGCCGACGCCGCACCAGCGGATGAGGTTGAAGACACCGCCGCAGATGACATCCTGTCCAGCCTGCCAGATGTCGAGATTACGGCGGAAGAGGATGCGTCGGATGATATCTTGTCCGATCTGGCCCGCGTCGAACCTGATGATGAGCCCGAGGATACGTCGGTCGCGGATGCTCTGTCTTCTGTTCCCGAGGTTGATCTGTCCGACGTGTCGGACGACACCACGGATGTTCTTGCCGATCTGGCTGATGCTGCGCCCGAGACGACCGAGGTTGAGGATGTGGCTTCGGATATTTTGTCTGACCTCAGCGATCTGGGCACGGAAGAGGTCGAAGACAGCTCTGTGTCCGATGCCCTCGCGTCTCTGCCCGAAACGGATGTCGCGGATGAGGGTGATGGGTCCGATGACATCCTGTCAGACCTTGCAGATTCCGCGCTGGACATTGAGGTCGAAGAGGACACGCTCGGCGATGTTCTCGCTTCGGTACCCGAGGTTGAGGTCGCGTCTGAGACGGATCAGAGCGACGATATCCTCTCTGAACTGGCCGATCTGGAACTGGAGGAGACGGAAGAGGACGGCGCGCTGGATGCGGCGCTTTCATCGCTTCCGGATACCGATGAAGAGGTTGCAGAAGATCACTCGGACATTTTGTCCGACCTCGCCGACGCTGCCCCTGAGGAGGTGGATGAGGACGTGGATCTGGACGGTCTGCTTGATGATCTGGCGGAGAAGGCTCCCGATGAAGCTGATGAGCCTGCTGCAGAAGACATACTCGCCTCGGTGCACGAACTGGACAGCACGGATGAGACGGATCCGTTGGAGGACATCCTTGGTGATCTGGCAAGCGAGGATCAACCTGATCCAGAGGCAGAAGCGTCCGATCTGGATGATTTGCTTGCCGATCTGGCGGATTCTTCTGACGAGGCCCAGCCGGAGGAGGATGTTCTGGATGACATCCTCGGGGATTTGGTGGAAGCCGAAGCTGATGAGGTCGACGAAGCCGACGTAGAAAATGTTCTTGCAGATTTGGCCGAAGAGCCTGACGGCCATTTGGATGATCTTTTGAATGACCTTGGGTCGGATGAGGATACATCTGCACTGACGGATGAAGCGGCCGATGACCTAGAAGATCTGCTGGGTGATCTCGAAGAGACGTCAGATGATGCGTCTGACGATCTGGATGCGCTTCTGGGTGATTTGGAGTCCGAGCCGGACAGCGACGCCGCTTCAGACGATTTGGATGCCTTGCTGGGTGATCTTGAAGGCGGTGATGAGACCGAAGACGTGGATACAGATGATCTGGATGCGCTTCTGGCGGACCTTGGCGACGATGTTGAGGATGAGGATGCAGGTGGGGATGATCTCGACGCTTTGCTGAATGACCTGGGGTCGGACGACGACAGCCCGGCTGAGGCGGGTGCAGCGGATGATCTGGACGCTCTGCTGGCGGATCTGGGCGATGATGAGGGCGGTTCAGACGACCTTGATGATCTGTTGAATGATTTGGGCGCAGATGAGGATAATGAGGCATCCTCTGACGAACCAACAGATGATTTGGATGCCTTGCTGGGCGATTTAGACCTGGACAATGACGGCGAAGCTGATGATCTGGACGCTCTGCTGGGTGACCTCGATGCTGATGACGCGTCAGATGACACAGCGGAATTGGACGACGAGCCGCAATTGGCCTTTGGCCGCATGAGTGCGGATCGACCTGACCCTGAACGGCTGAAACGCACCCGGTTCCGGATCGCGCTCTTTGGTGATTTCTCAGGCCGCGCGGCGCGCGGGCAGATCGAGACCGGCGACGCCCTAGCCGCACGTAAGCCGATCATTCTGGATCCCGATACGGTCGAAGAGGTGATCGAGGGCTTCGCAACCGATCTCGTGCTGCCGATTGGCAAGGACGGTGCCGGGATCAAAGTGAAGTTGAAAGAGCTGGACGATCTGCACCCCGACGAACTCTATGAAAAGGTCGAACTGTTCGATGGCCTCTCGGGTCTGAAAAGCCAGTTGAGCGCGGGTGGAACTGCAGATCATGCCGCCAAACAGCTGATCGGCTGGGGGGAAGAGTTCGGGCAGGCGGTGGTGCCGCCGCGTAAAACCTCGGGCGGTAATACGGTTCGTGCTGACCTGAAGCTCAGCGACTTTCAGAAGCTGATTGGCGATACGTCGGGAGAGCTGGCGCAGGCCTCACCCGTTGATGACCTGCTGAAACGCGTGGTCGGCCCGCATATCCGCAAACTGCCTAGCCCCGATGTGCAAGCGATGCAAAAGGCAGTGGACGAGGCGCTGAGCGCTGCCATGCGCATGGTTCTGCATCACCCCGAGTTCCAATCCGTCGAAGCACAATGGCGCAGTCTCGATCTGATTGCACGCAGTGTTGAGGATGACGATACGCTCGACGTGGTTTTGTATGACGTCTCGGCCGAAGAGATCGCAGCGGATTTGGCCGCCGAAGAAGATCTGGCAAAAACCGGTCTGGTTCGGTTGTTGACCGAAGAGCCGTTGGACGAAGAAAACGGGCGCGGTGGATATTCCGCGCTGATCGGGCTTTATACCTTTGAGGAAACGCCGCCTCATGCAGAACTGCTGGGCCGTATTGGCCGCGTTGCGGCCCATGTGGATGCGCCGTTCATCAGTGCAATCACTCCGGCCTATCTGGATGTGAAGCCCGAGGACCGTCACCCGCTGGTCGTCGATGCCTGGGATACCCTTCGCGCGATGCCCGAAGCCGGGCATGTCGGTCTGGCCTCTCCCCGGTTCCTGCTGCGGCGGCCTTACGGCGCCAAGTCTGAGCCGATCTATGAGTTCGATTTTGAGGAATTCACCGAGTCCGAGGGTCTGCGCGGTATGCTTTGGGCCAATCCGGCGGTTCTGGTGACGATCCTGTTGGCGCGGTCCTTCAAGCAAAATGGCAAGGCGATGAATTTGGGCTCGGTCATGAGCTTGGGTGGCATACCTTACCATTTCGTCAATGACCGCTACGGCGATCAGGTGGCGCTGCCGTGTACCGAACGTAATATCACGCTGCCCAAACACGAACATTCGGTCCAGCGCGGCTACATGCCGGTGCTGTCGGTCAAAGGCCGCGATGAAATCCGGCTGGGCTCGTTCAACTCGGTTGCCGGGCAGGAGATTCTGGGCCCGTGGTCCGGTATGCCCGCGCCTGCGCCGTCGCCGGATGTGCCTGCTGCGCCCGAGGCTGATGAGGATGGCGATCTGGATTTGGATCTGGACCTCGACACAAGCGACGACGATGATTTCGACCTAGATCTGGACCTCGGAGATGACGACAGCGGTGATCTTGATGATCTGCTGGCGTCATTTGGCGACGATGATGGCGGTGACGATAGTGATGATGACGATATGGACCCCGAACTTGCTGCACTGCTGAACGATCTGTGACGGCGCGGTGAACGAGAATTGGAAGGAACGGTAAATGGCTGAGAGTCTGCAAAGTAAAGAGTGGCCGCTTCGGATAACGGGGTCGTATATCTATGGTGAGGATGATCTTGTCATCAGGCGGGCCGTCGTCTCGGAAGAGCTGGGAAAACTGACCGAAATTCAGGTCGAATTCCTGTCGGAAAAGACTACGATTTCGTTGGACAAGCTGCTGGGCAAGGTGATGACCATCCATCTGGCCGCCGACGGGGCCGAGCGAAAATTCACCGGCACGATCGTGAGGGTGGAGCGGCTGGCGCTGCGCGATGGTTATGTACAGTTTCTGGCCGAATTGCGCCCTTGGTTCTGGCTGCTGACGCAGACCACCGACAGTCGCATCTTTCAGGAAATGACCGCCGTGCAGATCATCGAAAAGATTTTCGGTGAATACGGGCTTACGGATTTCAGAAAAAGCCTGCGCGCCACTTACCAGCAGCGCGAATATTGCGTGCAATATCGCGAAACGGATTTCGATTTTATCTCGCGCCTGATGCAGGAAGAGGGCATTTACTACTATTTCGATTACACGAATGCCGAAGACAAGAATGAGACGCTGGTCATGTGCGACGGACCAAACGCGCATACGCCGATTGCCGGGGACGCAAAGGTCGAATTCCGGGGCGGGGATGACTACAGCCAACGTCTTGGCGACTCGGTCACCGAATGGGCCGCGTCCGAGACGATCCGGCCCGGAGTTGTCTCGCTAGGCGATTTTGATTTCGAAAAGCCCAAGGCATCGCTGGATGCGCGGGCTAAAACGCCGACTGGTGCAAAGCACGGGTTCAAGGACAAGCTGGAGCTTTACGATATCCCTGGTCACTACAAGGAAACCGGGCCGGGCAATACGCTGGCCAAGGTGCGGATGACGGCCGAGGATGCTCTGTTCGACCGGCGGCGCGGGCGGGCTTCGGTCCGGGCGCTGGAAACCGGTCGCAAGTTCACGCTGCAGGATCATCCCGACAAGGCGGAGAATGCGGAATACCTGATCACCAAGGCGCGGTATTTTCTTCAGACCACCGAAGGTTATGGATTTGCCAAGAACGATAAAGATCTGGACACCGGTGCGCTGGAGTTTCCGGAGGACAGCAATGAGATGTTCATGGTTGAGTTTGAAGCCCAGCCCGGCAAAACCGAATTCAAGTCGCTGCGCACGATCCCGTGGCCCGAGATTTCGGGCCTGCATACGGCCATCGTAACCGGCAAGGCTGGTGAGGAAATCTGGACTGACAAATACGGTCGCATCAAGGTGCAGTTCCATTGGGACCGCGAAGGCAAGAAGGACGAAAAGACCACCTGCTGGGTGCGGGTTGTCACCCCTTGGTCGGGTAAGAACTGGGGTATGGTCAGCATCCCCCGGATCGGGCAGGAGGTTGTCATCCAGTTCGAAGAGGGTGACCCGGATCGGCCGATCTGCACGGGTATGCTCTATAATGCCGACACCATGCCACCCTATGCCTTGCCTGCAAACCAGACGCAAACCGGGATCAAGACGCGGTCCTCGAAACAGGGCAGTGCCGAGACGTTCAACGAACTGATGTTCGAGGACAAGAAAGACGCTGAACTCGTGCGCTTTCAGGCGCAGAAGGATCACGAGAAGCTGGTCAAGAATATGTCCACGATCACTATCGGCTACGACAAGCTGGACAAGGGTGGCAATGGCGGTGACGGCTGCCTCAGCCAGGTGGTCAAGAAGAACGTGGATGAGACGATCAAGGAAGGTGACCATACCTTCACCATCGAGAAGGGTAACCAGACGGTCAGCATCAAGACTGACCAGACCGAGACCATCGAGGGCAAGTCCACCCGCACAGTGACGGGTAATCATGCCGAAACGATCAAGGAAGGCGACAAATCCACGACGGTCAAGATGGGTGATATTCAGGTCGATGCCAAAATGGGCAAGATCACAATGACCGCAATGAAGTCGATCGAATTGAAGGTTGGTGGCTCTTCGATCAAACTGGACCCGACAAGCATTACTATCAAGAGCACGATGATCAAAGTGCAGGCCAATGCCAAGTTGGATGCAAAAAGCCCGATGACGACGGTCAACGGTGACGCCATGCTGACCCTCAAGGGCGGCCTGACCATGATCAACTAAGGGGGCAGCGCGATGACAGACCGTTTTTCCGGAATGACCAAAACGCCCCAGATGCCTGCTGCGCGCATGCTGGCCGATGCAAATGCACGTCTGAGCGTCAAGCTTGAGGCCCCGGCCAGTGCGCCCTTGGATGTGGTGTTGACTGAATTGGATGAGAAAGGCGCAGTGATCGATATCCTGCGCCTTCTGGGGGTGGCCTTGCCTGCCCGAGAGCGTGTGTGGTGGTCTTGTCTGGCCGCGCGCGACTATATCGGTGAGGCCCCGGACAACAACACACCCGCACTGGCGGCGTCCGAGGAATGGGTGTTTCGCCCTACGCCCGAGAATCGGGAAAAGGCCGAAGCTACAATCGAGGTGGCCGAACCGGATGATGAGACGATAAACTGCGCCATGGGGGTTCTCTATGCGGAGGGAACCCTGGGAACCGGTGATCTGGCGACCATGCCCGCGCCGCCCGGCGCGGCCGAGATTTTGGCCTTTGCCATGAATATTGTTGCAATGGACAATCACGAAGAGGATTTTGACGCCTACGTGCAGTTGCTGATCGACCGCGGGGTCGATATTGCTCGGGGTGGGAATGGTAAGCTTGACCGCAAGGAAGACGGTTTGGAGACAGAGGAGTAGGACATGGGATTTCCGCAAGCCCGCGTCACAGATATGCATTTGTGCACGTTGCCGGCCCCGCCGCCAGCGCCGCCGCCGCCAGCGCCAGTTCCGATGCCGATCATGCCGCCCTGCTGCCCCACGGTTCTGGTGTCAAAACTGCCCGCGGCACGTGTAACGGATCTGGCCACGCCCGCTTTCCCGCATCCAATTGTGAAAGGGTCAGCAACAGTGTTGATCAGCAAGCTTCCAGCAGCGCGGGTTACAGATAATTGCGCCTGTGGTGGCCTCATTATACCGCCGTGCTGCCCCACCGTACTGGTCGGAGGATGAAGACAAACGAATGACGGTCACTTTGAAATTCCAATCCACCGGCGTGGTCCCGGGCGACGGGCGCCCGGTCTCGATGCAGGGGGGCTCTTTGACCGTAGGGCGTGGGGCGGCCAATGACTTGGTCCTGCCTGACCCTGAAAAGACGCTGAGCAAAAGCCATTTCGTGATTGAAGATCACAATGGAAACGTGGTGATTGTTGATCTGTCGACAAACGGAACTTTTCTGAACTACTCGAAAATCCCACTAGGTCGGACACCGACGCCGCTCAACAATGGCGACGTGCTTGCTGCGGGCGGGTACGAGATGGTTGTCGAAATCGGGGCGGACCTGCCCAGTTTCGAAGAATCGATCCCGCAGCCGGTGCAACAGGCGGGGGTGTCTCCGGGTATGTCCCAGAACGCGCCGGATCCGATGGCATTGTTGGACGATGCCGCTCCGGGCGGGGATTTTCTGGATGACCTTTTGGGCGGTGACGCCAAAGGGCCCGGGCAGATTTCCACGCCTGACCCGATGGATGAACTGCTGCCACCTTTGGAGGATGACGATCCGTTCTTTGCCAAGCCCAAGGATGTGCATGCGGATATGGGCGCAAGCGATGCGATGCATAACCCGTCGGCCAGCGACGCGTTTACCGCACCCTCCGCAGGCGGAGCGAACCTGATCCCTGATGACTGGGATGATGATCTGCTGTCGCCCTCGGGCGGCTCTGCCTCGGATCCATTTGCCGCGCCTGAACCGGCGCGTCCGGAACCCACCGCGCCGCCTCCGATCAAGCCAAAGCCGGGCAGGCAAGCCGAGGTAGCTCCGCCCTCCGAACCGGTTGAGGCAGAAAAACCCGTTCCGACCGGCGGTGGCGATCAATCCGCTGCCCGTGCCTTGCTGGAGGCGTTGGAGGTCGACGATCTGCGTATCGACGACGCCGATTTGCCTGCCACGATGGGCCGTATGGGCCGTGTGTTGCGGGTGATGATCACCGGCTTGCGGGAAATCCTGATGACCCGCACCTCGATCAAGTCAGAGTTCCGTATCGAACAGACCATGATCAATGCGGGCGGCAACAACCCGTTGAAGTTCTCGATCAGCCCGGAACAGGCGATTGAGGCCTTGGTCAAACCGCGTGTCAAAGGCTACCTTGCCTCGGAAGAGGCGACCGAACAGGCATTGAACGACATCAAGGCGCATGAGGTTGCGATGGTCACTGGCATGGAGGCCGCGCTCAAAGGCGTTCTGGCCCGGCTGGACCCCGAGGTGCTGGCAGGAAAAATTGAGGGTTCCGGCAAACTTGGGTCACTTTTTAAAGGTAAAAAGGCTCAGTACTGGGAAGTGTACGAGAAGATGTATGCTGATATCTCGGATCAGGCAGAGAATGACTTTCACGATCTCTTCAGCCGGGAATTCGCGCGCGCGTATAAAGAACAGCTGGAAAAGCTGAAGTAGCGCCCCATCGCGGGCGGCAAGAACAAGGGAGGGCAGCCATTGTCCTGGGACAGCAAGGTGCTTTGGACCGAAGGGTTGTTTCTGCAGCCCCATCACTTCCAGCAGGCGGATCGGTATACCGAGGCGCTGGTGGCTGGTCTCGCACGCCGGGTCACGCCTTATGCGTGGGGTGTCAGTGCGTTAGAGATCGATGATGAAGTGCTCAAGGTCGGTCAGTTTGCCTTGAAATCGTGCTCGGGTCTGACACCGGACGGGCAGGTATTTCGCGTGCCGCAGGCCGAAGATCACCCTCCTGCGCTGGAAGTGCCAGAGACAATCAAGGATTGCGTCGTCTACCTAACGGTTCCGCAGCGGCGGCAGGGTGCCTCAGAGGTGGATCTGAGCGGGGCCGAACAATCGGTCAGCCGTCTACGCCCGGCTGAGCAGGAAATCACCGATGTGATGAGCCAACAGAAAAAGCCTGTCACGTTGGGTGTGGGCAAACTCCGATTGCAGTTCGCGCTGGAAGTGGATGATTTGGCGGATAAATTGGCGATCCCGATTGCCAAGATCATCGAAATGCGCCCGGACAAAGAGATCATTCTGGATCGCGGTTTCATCCCATCTGTGTTGGACGTGCGCGCCGCCGCTGCGCTGGCCGGATTCATGAATGAGCTTGAGGGGATGCTGTCGCACCGCATGCAGGCCTTGGCAGGGCGTCTTTCGGATGGAGGGCCAGCCAAAGGGGCTGCCGAGATTTCGGACTTCCTGCTGTTGATGACCATCAACCGCAACCTGCCCTTGGTGCGCCATTTCGCCAATATCGAAAACGTGCATCCCGAACATGTCTACCGTGTCTGCGCCGCGCTCGCCGGTGAGCTGGCGACCTTCATGAGCACCGAGAAAGAGGCCGTGCAATTCCCGGCCTACCAGCATGACGACCTGACCGCCTCGTTCGCGCCAGTCATTCGAACCCTGCGGCAATATCTGAGCTCGGTGTTGGAGCAGACGGCGGTCTCAATCCCACTGGAGGCACGGAAATACGGTATCAGCGTGGGCGTGATTGCCGACCGCAAGCTTATCGGCAACGCCGGTTTCGTGCTGGCCGTGAACGCAGATATCCCGGCCGAGGACGTACGCCGTCATTTCGCCGGGCAAGCCAAAACCGGCCCGGTTGAGGAAATCCGTCAATTGGTGAACTCGGCCCTTCCCGGTATCACGCTGCGCCCGTTGCCGGTCGCTCCGCGGCAGATTCCATATCACTCCGGTGTCGTCTATTTCGAACTGGATGCCGCCAGCCCATACTGGGGCAAGATGACCACCTCGGGTGGGATCGCGGTTCATGTATCGGGGCAATATCCGGGACTTGAGATGGAGCTGTGGGCGATCCGCAACCAATAAGAGTGAACGTGATCACTGGCGGCGCCAAAACAATTTGATAGGGCTTGATATGTGGGTCACACTCGTGACGCGGAAGCCTTAGGGGAACAGGTCAAAGAATGTCCGACAAAGATCCATTTGCCGAACCGGACGACACCGACAAGACGGTCATTCGCCCCAATCCCGGTGGGCGACGTCAGGCGGGTGGCATGCCGCAACAGCCGGCTCCGCAGCAACCAGCCGGATATCCCGATCCGATGCAGGTGGCACAGCCCGATCCTATGGCGCAACCGGCGCAGGGCGGCGCGGGATACGGGGTGCCTCAACCCCAGACGCCTCAATCCCGGCCTGCCTCGGGCGGGGAAGAGGTTGCGACCACCGGTATGAACCGGCTGAACGCCTGCGCCGCGTCGCTGTTTTCTTTGATAAGCCGTATTCGCAACCGTGCGCAGCATATGGACCCAGACAAGCTGCGCCAAAGCGTTGTGGCCGAGGTACGCGCGTTTGAAAATGCCGCTTTGCAGGCGGGCATTGCGGCGCAGACCGTCAAGATCGCACGCTATGCTTTGTGCGCGACTTTGGACGACGTTGTTTTGAATACACCGTGGGGTGGCCAATCCAGTTGGGCGACCCAGTCGCTGGTGGGCACCTTCCACCGAGAGACCGTCGGCGGTGATCGCTTCTATGACCTGCTGGCACGTCTCGAACAGGACCCGGCCAACAATATTGAGCTGCTGGAATTCGTCTACATGTGCCTCTCGCTTGGGTTTGAGGGGCGCTTGCGCGTCGAACAGGGCGGCGCGGACAAGCATATGCAGATCCGTCAGGGTCTGGCGCGGATCATTCGCGCGCAGCGTGGTGACGTGGAACGGGATCTCGCTCCGCATTGGGAAGGGGTCGATAAACCATACCGCGCCCTCAGCCTGTGGAAGCCGGTCTGGATCGCTGTTGGCGTGACCGCTCTGCTGCTACTGATCGAATTTGGCGGGTTGTCTTATCTGCTGTCCAACAAGACAGAAAACCTTGTGGGACAAATGTCGGTGATTGATGCTGGCCGGGTGACAGAGCTGCAGCGCCGCGCCCCGCCGCCGCCTCCGCCACCGCCGCAAGCCCAGCCGCAGGTCGAAAAGGTCGTTGCTTTCCTGCAGCCCGAGATCGACGAAGGGCTGGTTGAGGTCTTTGAGAAGGGCAACACGCTGATTATCCGGGTCAAGGGATCGGGCATGTTCGGGTCGGGTTCTGACCACTTGCAGGACAAATTCAAGGAACCGGTACGCCGTGTGGCTGTAGCGCTAGACGGAGAACCCGGAGGGGTGATCGTGACCGGGCATTCGGACAACGTGCCAATCCGCTCATCACGCTTTCCGTCCAACCTTGCGCTGTCTCTGGCACGGGCCAAATCGGTGATGAACCAGATGGCGGGTGAGATTTCCGATCCCGACCGCCTAAGCGCCGAAGGCCGTGCCGATAGCGAACCGATTGCCGACAACTCGACCCGCGAAGGGCGGGCCACGAACCGCCGGATCGAAGTCCTGCTGGTTCAGGAGGAGAACTGATGATCCGCCGCGTTCTAAGATATGTTTTCATGTCGATCTACACCGTGCTGTTCTTCACGGCGACGGTTCTGGCCGGGTGTCTGTACTATTTCGGCCCGTGGATCGGCTCGGATGAGTGGCGACCGCTGGACGGGGTCGGGACGCGCCTGATCTGGTGCGGGGTGATCTATCTGGTCTTCTTCCTGATCGGTCTGACCATCTTCCTTCTGCGCCGACGTCGCGAAAAGAAACTGACGGAAGAGATAACGGAATCCGTCGCCGATGGCGGCGATATGATCGACAGCGAGATTTCCGAGCTGCGCGGCAAGCTGAAAACCGCGATGGCGGCTTTGCGCAAGTCCAAGAACGGGCGGCGCCATCTGAATGAGCTGCCCTGGTACGTCATGATCGGCCCTCCGGGGGCTGGCAAAACGACGGCGATTGTGAACTCGGGCCTGAACTTCCCGCTGGCTGATGAGCTAGGCAAGACTGCGATTGGTGGTGTCGGAGGTACGCGGAACTGCGACTGGTGGTTCACTGAGAACGCCGTTCTGATCGACACGGCCGGGCGCTACACCACGCAGGAAAGCGATGCCGAGGTCGACAATGCGGCCTGGATCGGGTTCCTCAATCTACTCAAGAAATACCGCAAGCGGCAGCCAATCAATGGCGCGATGATTGCGATTTCGCTGTCTGACCTGTCCTTGCAGGACGAGGTCACGCAAAAGGAACACGCAAAGGCCGTCCGCCGCAGGCTGGAAGAGCTGCGTGAAAAATTGGGCGTGCGGTTCCCGGTATACATCCTGTTTACCAAGGCCGACCTGATCGCTGGTTTTGCCGAATTCCACGACAATCTAGGCAAGGAAGATCGCGAGCAGGTCTGGGGCTTTACTCTGCCACTGGACAAATCGCGCAGCGAACAGTCGCCGGTCGCGGCTTTTGATGAGGAATTCGCCCTGCTTCTGGGTCGTCTGAATTCGCAGTCGTTGGAGCGGATGCAGACCGAGACAGACCCGCAGCGCCGGGCTCTGATTGCCGGGTTCCCGATGCAGGTCGCCTCGGTTCGCAAAGTCGCACATGAGTTCCTGACCGAGGTTTTTCAGGACAGCCGTTATCAGCACCGCCACATGCTGCGCGGGGTCTATTTCACGTCAGGCACGCAAGAAGGCACGCCAATTGACCGTCTAATGCTGGGCATGGCGCGGACCTTTGGGATTGGCCGTCAGGCCATCGGCTCGGGGCAGGGGTCGGGTCGGTCCTATTTCCTGACGCGCCTGTTCGATCAGGTGATCTTCCGCGAGGCCGGGCTGGTCAGCGCCGATGACAAGGTCGAAAAGCGCTACAAGATCACCAAATGGGCCTCGATTGCCGCAACTGTTATTGCCGCCGTCACGGTCGGAGCCTTGTTGGTGCGCAGCTTTATGGGCAATACCGACCTGATCGCCGAGGCTCAGGAGGGTGTATCCGCCTATCAGGCCGCCGCTGCGACTTTGCCGCCCAGCCCCGTTGGCGACACCGATCTGGTTCCAGTCGTTCAAGCTTTGAACACGTTGCGCGACCTGCCGGCCAACCCGACACTCTCGGATCCTGAGCCAGAATCACGCCTGACCTATGGTCTATACCAGGGCGACGTGATCGGCACACAGGCGGCGCAAACCTATCGTGCTGCGTTGAACCAGCGCCTGTTGCCGCGTCTTCTGCTGCGTCTGGAAGAACAGATGAGCGCCAACATCAACAACCCCGATGTGCTCTATGAGGCGCTGAAGGTCTATCTGATGCTGGGTCTGCAGGGGCCGATGAACCAGGATTTGGTCAAGGAGTGGATGAACATTGACTGGAGCGTGTCCTTCCCCGGCCCATCGCGTGAGGAATTCCGTGCCGACCTGAACGATCACCTCGACGCCATGCTCAGCCAGCCAATGCAAGAGATCGCTTTGAATGGCCCAATGGTGGATCAGATTCAGGGTATCCTGTCGGAACTCCCGCTGGCGCAGCGTGTCTATAACGGCATCGTCTCCAGCCCCGCGGCCACAGCGCTGCCGGAGTGGCGGATCACCGAAGTGGGTGGCCCCGCTGTCGGGCGCGTTCTGGTGCGGTCCTCCGGGAAACCTCTGAACGACGGGATTGAGGGCATATTTACCTACAATGGCTTCAACAATGTCTTCCTAGGAGAGGCCATCGGTGTCGCAAAACGGGTGCAGAAGGAAAGCTGGGTTCTGGGACCCCGAGGTGAGGCCGAACAGACTGAGCAAGCGCTTGCCGCCCTCAGCCGTGATGTTCTGGACCTTTATTACAACGACTACATCGCGCGCTATGATGCGATGCTGGGCGATATCGACATCGTGCCGATGGAAAGCCTCAGCCACGCGGTTGAGGTCACCAATGTGCTGTCAGGCCCGACCTCGCCTATTGTGAATGTCCTGAATTCGATCTCGGATGAGACGAAACTGACCGAAAACCGGTCAATTCTCTCGGGCAACGATGCGATCAGCGAAGGTGTTTCCGGAGCCGCCGCGATTGAATTGCAATCCGCGACCTCAGCCCAGACACAGATCCTGTTGGAGGCACTGGCCAAAACCAGCGGTGTCAACTCCGGTGAGCCGGTGCAGGCACCGGGACAATATGTCGAGGACCGCTTCGATTGGTTGCATCAGCTGGTTGAACGGCAAGAGGGGCAACCTTCGCAGCTGGACATGCTGATGGGGTCGCTGACGGGCGTGTATCAGGAGCTGAACAAGATGTCGTTCAGCGGTGTCTCGGGCGGTGAAACCGGGCAGGCTCTGCAGCAGTTCCAGCAAGAGGCCGCGCGTATTCCCGGCCCGATGGAACGCTGGGCCCTGCAAATCATCGACGGCTCGTCCGGGATCACTTCGGATAGCACCCGGTCCTCCATTAACGCGCGGTGGCAATCGACGGTTCTGCCGTTCTGCGAGCAGGTCGTCGGGGATCGCTACCCGTTCAACCGCCGCTCGGGCGCGGATGTCGCGATGGGTGACTTTGGCAAGTTGTTCGGTCCGCAAGGTCTGATCGACTCGTTCTTCAATGAAAACCTCGCCAAACATGTGGATATGCGCACGCGTCCATGGTCGTGGAAGTCCGGGGTGAATGCGACCGATCTGGGCATCAGCCAGGCGGTTCTGACCCAGTTTCAAAATGCCGCCGAGATCAAGGAGGCGTTCTTTGCGGCAGGCCCGCAGCCGCAAATCCAGTTCCAGATTATGCCCGAGGCGCTGGACCCAAAGGCCAAAGGCGTCAAGCTTGAGATTGACGGCCAAGTGCTGGAGTTCAAACACCGCGGTGGGCTGCCCTCACCCCTTGCTGTGACATGGCCGGGTTCAGTTGGGCTGGCGCGCGTCAGTTTTGAGCCGGAAAAGCGCAATATCGAAAGCGTTCTGTCCAAGGACGGCCCCTGGGCCTGGTTCCGCCTGCTGGACGCGGCCGAGGTACGGCGCACCAATGTGTCAGACCGCAAGAAGGTGATCTTCAATGTCGGTGGTCGCATCGCGATCTTCCAGTTGCAGTCCGGGTCGGTCATCAACCCCTTCGCCTTGCCAGCGCTGCAGAAATTCAGCTGCCCCAAGTCGTTCTGATGCAAACAGGCGGGTTTGGTGCATTCGGCAAGATGCCCTCGGTCGGAGATTTCTTCCGCCTCGGGGTGTCACAGGCGTTTGTGCAGCCGTGGGATGAGTGGATACAGCGCAGCATGTTGGCTGCGTCAGAAACCTTGGCAGAGGCGTGGGATTCCCACTACATGTCCGCTCCGATCTGGCGGTTTTGCCTGTCGCCGGGGCTGGCCGGGCCGCAGAAAATGCTGGGGGTTCTGATGCCTTCGGTGGATCGGGTCGGACGGCGGTTTCCTTTGACCCTGGTCGCTGGTGTGTCGAACGAAGGGTCTGCCGCGCTGGCGCATTTCCGGGCGGCCGAGGTCTACCGACAGCTTGAAGATTTGGCGCTTGCCGCGCTCGAGGATGACATGACCCGCGACAAGCTGGCCGAGGGTTTGGCCGCTTTGCCAGCCCCAACGCAGCAGCCGACTGCGCCTGTGCGCGCGCATGGGAACACGATGGTGCTGACCCGCGGGGAAGTCTCCGACAGCTTGTTGCCTGATCTGGCGGCGGGGTTGATGGCGCAAAGATATCGCACCCCAAGCGTTTGGAGCACCGAAATCGGCGGCGTCCCCCGAATGATGATCTGCGAAGGTTTACCGGATGGGGCAAACATGCAAGGCTTGTTCAACCTACACGCCGCATTGTGGACCGAGGCACGACCAATATGAATTCAAGTCACCGCGTTCGGTACAGCGCACGCAGCCATGTGGGCCTCAGGCGGAAGGTCAACGAAGACGCGGTGCTGGCGCTGCCTGAGGAAAGCCTCTGGTTGGTGGCGGATGGGATGGGCGGGCATGACGCGGGTGACTATGCCAGCCGATTGGTCGCGGATATGGTTGCAGCAATCCCGCCCGGTTTGGCCCCTGCTGATCGGTTGACCGCATTGCGAGACGCGATCCAGCGCGCCCATGCCGTGATCCGGGAAGAGGCCGCTGCCCGAGGTGGCGGCACGATTGGTACGACGGTTGCTTGCATGATGCTGGCCAACGGGCATTTCGTCGGGCTTTGGGCCGGGGACAGCCGAATTTATCTGTTGCGCGAGGGCAAGATCCAGATGCTCAGCACCGATCACTCGGTCGTGGCGGATCTGGTTCTCGCTGGACAGATGAGTTGGGACGAGGCCGAGCAGCACCCTCAATCCAATGCGATCACACGGGCCGTGGGTGTTGGGGATGTTCTCGAACTAGACAAGGTCCGTGGCGAGGTTCAGCCGGGCGACCGTTTTCTGATCTGCTCAGACGGTCTCAGTAAATACGCAACCTTCCCGATGTTAGAGAAAGCGCTGTCGGATATGCCGATCGAGACGGTTTCGGATCAGTTGATACAGGTCGCGCTGGATGGCGGCGGGGCCGACAATATCACCGTTGTGGTGGTCGATATTCTGTAACTTTAGAATACCGAAGGTAGGGTCGGCACAGGTGGCGGTGCGGGTAGTTGCATGCCTGAAAGACTGTCACGAATTGACGCGATGTCGAAATTACAGGTATCGCAGGGGCCAAACGGTAGGCCCGGCAACGATTTTCCAAGTTTCGCCAAGGACTGTAGCGTTGGCAAAACGGGTACCGTTGGCGGCTGAACGCTCATGGACATGGCTAGATTTACAGCTCCGCTTTGGGCCGCTTGGGCACCTTGGGTAATATCTTCGATTTCGGGCAGCGCATCCAATTGCATTTGCAGCGCCTGCATCTCTAGCGGAACAGGCACGTTCAACTGCGCCATATAGTTGAGCATGGCGTCGATCCGCGCAATTCCGCTTGGTGTCAGGGCGTCAGAACCGAATGCTTCCTCAATTGTGGCAAGGTCTTGCAGCTGGTCGGCCAGTTCCTGTAACTCGTCCAGCGAGACGGGAAGGTTGGGCACGGGCACCGTCGCAAGACCCGCCAACTGGTTCATAAGGGCCGAAATCATGTTGGGGTCGGATATTGGAGGCAACCCGAGCGTTTCCGGGGCTGACGCAGCGGGCGCAAGCAGCGCCAACTGCTTTGCCAAATCGATCTTGGGCAAGGGCAATGCGAAAGGCGGCATTGTGATCCTCGGCAGCGACGCAGCGAAATTCAAAGCCGCTGAGCAGGTCCCGCGTGAACCTCCTGCTTCACCCACCTGCATCTCGGCCTCATAGGAATAATCCAACCCGGCCAAAGCCATTGGGCAGACGCCCTGAGCACGCAGGGCCAAGGTCATTCTGGCCGCGAGTACGATGTTTTGAAACTGTGGGCTGCTCATCTTCGGCATAGCTTGCGCTTGCGGCAGAACCGTTGCGGCGAGGCTGAGGACAGCTTGCTGAATCTCAGCCAGCAATGCGCGGGGATCAGCCAGCGGAAATCCGGACGCCGCCAGACTCATCATCATCGAAATCGCTCCGCCCCCATCACTGGGCAGAATCGCGGGCAAGGCGATATTCGGGGCCTTCGCGTTCATCGTCGCGTTGAGGTACATATCCGGCGTCATCGCCGGAAGCATCGCGTTCAGTTTTAGATCAGCCCTTGCTTGGCCGCTGGCCGTTCCCTGCAATCCCAGAAGCGTCAATAGCTTCATCATCTGTGGTGGTACGGCGTGAACTGACAGGTTCGCAGTCGTCGGAAGACTGGGTAACGTTGCAACATTGGCTTGGCAGAAACAGGGCATGGTTTTACGTCACCCTTACTCTATTGTTCCAAGGTCGTCAGAATACGACTGTCCAGTGACAGGATTTGTGTCTCGACGTTTCTGTCCTGCTCGCGCAGCGCCTCGGCATAACCTGCCGCGGATTCCGCCGTTGGGCGTATGGTGCTGAACAGCTGGTTGTCAGTATGCAGAACGATCACCTTGCTTTTCCCTAGCGCGGTGTCATCGACCTGAAAGGCGATGCCGCCATTGTCCTGGCTTTCATCAATCGAATAGGCCACGCGGACCGAAATCGGCCCGGACTCTCCGTCGCGCAGAGAGGCGATATCGTTGTCTTGGCGGGTGACGTTGGGCAGCAGGTGGAACACGTTGCCTGACACATCCAGGACCGAGACGGACAGATACCCATCCTGAACATCATCGGGCAGGTCGACATCGATGACCGGGTTTTGCCCGACAATGAAGTCTCCGGTCGGGTTGGGCGCGTTGCCTTGCTCTCCGTTGAAGAACGCGATCGAGATATCGCTGGTAGGTGCCGAGGGCAGGAAGTTCTCGATCAGGCACAGGGTCGGGTTCAGTAGCGTCACCTGCTCAAGATCGATAGGGCGTGAACCTGCGAGGGCTGTCAGCGCGGTGTCCAACCCGACCAAACTGTCCCTTGAGGCCAGCGTTCCGCCGACCTTGATCGGTGTTTCGGGGCCGTAGCCCGTGCTGGGTGCGTCGATCAGTTTCAACGCGCCGCAATCGGCCAGACCGGACAGGATGGGTCGGACCTCATCCGCGGACAGGAACAGCGACTCCAACTCGATATCTGCGGTGCCTTGTAGCCCGGCGGGCAGACCGGCGGAGTAGAGCTGCTCTAGCTCGGCATGTAGGGCCTGATCGGTGGTTTGTCCGGTCAGTCGGGCCTCATTGCCTTCGACCACGAAACGCCACTCGTCCAGATCCATTGCCGCGTCGATGACACCGGTCACCGCTGTTCCCCAGGTGTCGGAAATGTCGCCCGAGGCCAATGTGAGATCAACATCGCCCCCTTCGGATGTGATCTCGCCTGTCATGGCGTCCCGCACAGTCTCGGACGGAACAAAGCCTACGGCACGAGGGGCCTGACCGGGTCGTTTATCAGCCACCAGAGTATAGGGTGAGACGGTTGGGTATTGCGGTGCAAGGAAGCCGTCAAACAGTCCGCCGAAATAGCCACCGGCACCAATGCCAACAACCGCAAGCGCGCCGACTGCAGCCACCACGCCTCCACGCGAGGACTTGGCAGGTTCAGCTTTGGTCGGGCTGGCCTTGGATTTCGGTTCCGGTTGCGTAACCGGGGCAACGGATGGCGCAGCGGCAGGGGCCGCGCGCGGCGCGATCACGGTTGCATCGTCCAGATCGTCTTGAAGCGCGGCCGATCCGTTCCGGGCCGCCGCCAGGGCGCGTAGAACATCTCCGGCGCTCTGGTACCGATCATCCGGGTTCGGAGCCGTCATCTTGTCGAGGATCGACTTTAGCGGCTCCGGTACGTCCTGAGTATTCAGCGGCTCTTTCTTGTTTTCGACCACTTCCAGCAGGTTGCGCCCGGCATCAGCTTTTTGCCCCCGGAAATTGGCCAGCAGCAAGGCGCCCAGAGAATAAATATCGGTGCGCTGGTCGGTTTTACCTGAAAGTTGCTCGGGCGCGGCATAGGCGTATTTCCCGGCAAACTCACCGCCCACAATGGTTTCGGCACCCGGGTTTGTATCCTTGGCGATGCCGAAATCAATGATCACGGCCTGCCCCGGATCGCCATCGCGCAGGATGATATTGTCGGGGCTCAGATCGCGGTGAACGATGTTGCGGGCATGGGCGGCCTCAAGCCCCTCGCAAACCCGTTTGCACACGGTCAGCACGTCGCCCGCCGACATGGGGCCAGCCTTGAGCTTCTGGTCGAGGCCCGGTCCGTCCACATAATCCATCACCAGATAGACATGCCCGTCGGCGGTTCGGTTGTTTTCAGAATAGCGGACAACCGCGTCGTGGCGGATGTCGCGGATTTCTTCTTCGCGGGTCAGCAGGACCAGATAGTCATCATTGCTGGAAAACTCCGCTTTCAGAACCTTCAAAGCGGCAAGCCGCCCCGAAATCTCGGAGCGGGCTCGATAGACGTCAGAAGTACCGCCCCGCCCAAGTATCGCTTCGATCCGATAGGTATTGTTCACCAGATCGCCCGGCTGAAACAGGTCGCCTGCGCGGGAGTCCGTCATGCTGTCCTCGGTTTAGTTAGAGTGGTGGTGTAATCAGCCGAGGGCCTGGAATTCAACGCGACGGTTTTCGTCGGCGCGCGGATTGTCCTTGTTTAGAGGTTCAGCCTCGCCAACGCCCAGTACTTCGAGCCGCTGTTCCGAGATACCGCAATCGCCGACGAGGAAGCGCTTGACCTCTTTGGCGCGCAGCAGCGACAGGTTCTGGTTGTATTCAGCCGAGCCTGCACTGTCGGTATGACCGATGATCTGGAAGACGTTCACATCCACGTTCTTCATCGCCTGACACAGCGACGAAAGCTTGGGCTTTTCATCCTCGCGCAGCGCGGCCGACGCGAAATCGAAACGGATCTGGATATTGACCTGATCCTCGCTTGCGACCGGCTGGTATTCGGTCGGTGCGGCGGCGACGGTGGTTTCAGCTTCGGCCTCAGCCGTTTCGCCGGAATTCGACGGCACGATGACAAGGCCGCGCGTCTTTTGCTTGTTGAACGCGTCGGTGATTTCGTCTGCCGTCAACTCGCCTGACTGCGCCAGAGCAAACTGAGCGGTACACAGGACGGCAAATGCCGAGGCCCCGATAAACTTCCATGATGCAAATGCGGACATAACCCTAACCTTTCCGTGTTTGAGGGAAAGACTAGCCCCCCACCCGACGACCGACAATGAAGAATGTCACACAAGCGCTGGACATTTTTAGGTCAATAGCGTGACATCATGCGCCCAGCCTTTTAAGTTCATGTTATAAGGTGGCAGAATACAGGAAACATCAGGCAAATGCGCATCGTTCCGGCGATCATTCTGGGAGTGGCCATCATTCTGGCTCCGATCATCTGGTACGTCTTTCCTTTGGTCGTCCCACTTGACGAGAATTTCGAAGGTCCCGCCATCGACTCAGGCGCTCGGATCGAGATTGAGATGCTCAGCCAACAGCTGGATGATATGCGCGAGCAGGTTGAACGGCTTTCGCTCGAGGTGTCACGCACCCAGAATGGTGCCGGGATCGTGCCGCAAGACAATTCGGCGGCGGATGACTATGGGTTTGACCGCTCGTCGCCCAATGAGATCATTGACGCTTATGCGCAGGTCGTCCTGATCGCCAACCGCAACAAGGTAAACCGGGAACTGGACTTGGCCGGTTCGTCCTTCTTGCGCGAAACATTCGGGCTACCGCGTGAGGATTTGACAGATGAATGCCAGTCGATGACCAATCCACGGCTTGAGGAACTATTGGTGCTGGAAGAGGTCGGGCCGGTTCGGGTGCGGATGTTGAAACCTGCGGTTGATTCACTGCGGGCTGTATTCGAGAATATTCAACGCACCGACCCCGACCTTTATGCGCGTATCAATACGGCCGGGTCGTTGTGTGTGCGCCGTATTCGCGGGGCGACGTCTTCGGCTTCGGCCCATGCTTACGGTCTTGCGGTCGACCTGAATATCGACGGCGTTCTGGATACGCTGGGCGACGGAAAAACCCAGTTGGGTCTGACCATTCTGGCCGATTTCTTCCGCGAGGAAGGCTGGGTCTGGGGTGCTGCCTGGGGCCGTGAGGACTCGATGCATTTCGAGGTCAGCCGCAACAAGATCGAAGAGTGGCTTGAGGCCGGGCTGCTCTGACCGCGCTTCTCATGCGGTTTGTGAAGTCTGTCACAGACGTGATGCGCAACAAGGTAAATAAAGCGTTATCTATTCCAAAGGGGGCTGCGGAATGATCAGAACGACCTTGCCATGGTCCCTTCGATGGGATTTCCTTGAGACGTTTCTGGCTCATTGGTTGGGGCCGGTGTGGGTAAGGGGTGTTTGTCTGACATGACGCGGATCTGTCGTTTTCTGGTTTTGGCTTCCTGCGTCGTGATCGCGTCGACTGTTTTCTCCAAAATGGCGCAGGCGCAAAGCGCGTCGAACCTTGCCCCATCCACCTTTCAGCCGCAGAACCAACGCAGCACTGGGCCAGTAACCGTAGCGCGCGATCCGGGTGCGCCGGTGCCCGAAGGTGCAGACAGGCTGTTTGTGACCGTGGGTCAGGTGCGGATCGAAGACGGTTTGCCCCAGATGGAGGCAGCCAATGCAGCCTTCATTGAGCGCCTGACTGGAAAGCGCGTGGCTGTGTCCGAGATTTTTGCGGCCACCAACAGATTGGAAAGCGCCTATACTAACGCTGGTTTTGTCCTCAGCCGGGTGGTCCTGCCGCAGCAGACCCTTCGCGATGGGGGCACGCTGCGCATCGTCGTGATCGACGGGTTCATCGAACGCATTGATGCCGAAAAAGTGCCTCAGCAAGCCCGAGAACGGGTGGTGATGATCACCAAACCTCTGATCGGCAAACGGGGCGTCAAGCTGCAACAGATCGAACGTGCGCTTTTGCTGGCTGGGGACACGTTTGGCGTGCGATTGGCCTCGACCCTGTCGGCGGGCGATGCGCGGGGCGGTACCATTCTGACGCTGGATGGCGAGTTCAAAGAGATCACCGGCTCTTACGGCTTTGACAATACGCTGTCGGATGAGCTTGGCCCGGGCAACCTGAACCTCGGTCTTGAGGTCAACGGCGCGCTGGAGATGGGAGAGACCTTCTATTTCCGCGTCGGCGGTTCACCCAAACGGTTCTTCTCAAGCGATGCGCAGTACCGAATTGCGGCGGCGGGGGCGGTCTTTCCGATCGGATACGACGGGATGACGTTCAACGCCGAATACACGCTCAGCGAGGCGCAGCCGGATGCAGAGCTGGTGCCAAACACCAGTAAATTCGAACGCTTTTCCCTGCGGCTTTACTATCCTTGGGTGCGTACGCGGCGTCACAATCTGTCGTCGCAACTGATCCTGGACCGGATCAGCGACTCGCAGGATCTGATTGCCAGCTCAGGGTCACTACCGGTTTATGACGACGATCTCAGTGTCTTGCGGGCCACGCTGGATGCAAGCTGGACCTACGACAATGGCGCGTTTCTGTCTGCCGGGGCTGTTTTGTCGCGCGGGCTGGATGCATTCGGTGCCAGTACCTCGGTCGGGGCGGGGGATCCCCCTTTGTCACGGCAAGGTGCCAGCGCGCAATTCACCAAGCTTGTGCTGTCGGCGCAGTATCAGCGCCCGTTGAACGCCAATTGGTCCGTGAACGTGAATGGCCGAATTCAATCCAGCTTTGGCGATCCGCTGGTCACGTCGGAACAGTTCAGTGTTGCCAGCTCCAGCGAGCTATCGACCTTCGACGCAGGCGATCTGCGCGGAGATGACGGCTGGGTCGCACGGGCCGAGCTTGGCCGGTCACAGCAGACGCAAGTGGCCGGCTTTCCAATCCTTTTCAAACCCTATGTTTTTGGGGCCTACGGCGTGTTAGGTTTGGAACAACCCACTGTTCTGGAACAAGGCACAACCCGGGCATATGCCTACGGTTTGGGCTTTGATGTGTTTACGATTGAGGACTCGACCTATCGGTCCGGGTCATTACGAGTGGAATATGGGAGGGGGGAACGTGATGACCTCGGGGAAGATGGAAACCGGTTCAGCATCACTGCCAGCCGCCGCTTCTGATGGTAGCGCAGCCATGACAGTCTCACGCCGCATTCTGCTGTCGGCCTCGACCGTGCTATGGGGCACGACCGCGCTGGCACAATCCCTGCCGACCGGTGGGACGGTAGCTGCGGGTGATGTCGCGATCAGCCAACCCAACGGCAATCAGTTGAACATCACGCAGGGGTCGAATGCGGCCATCGTGAATTGGAACGGGTTTTCGATTGGCTCCGGCTCGACCGTGAATATCAATCAGCCGGGCGCGCAAAGCGTGATCCTGAACCGGGTTACCGGGAATACAACCAGTCAGATCCATGGACAGCTGAACGCCAACGGGCAGGTGCACCTCGTCAACCCGAACGGCATTTTCATCGGTCCGAATGGCCATGTGAATACTGGGGGCTTTGTGGCCTCGAGCCTGAATATCTCGGACGATGACTTTCTGAGCGGCCGCTATCACTATAACGGCAACGGGGCCTCGGCAGGGGTCGAGAACGCGGGCACGATTCACGTTGTTCCCGGCGGTTATGCAGCCTTGATCGGCGGCAAGGTGTCAAACTCGGGTGTGATCCGCGTGCCAATGGGCAAGGTGGGATTGGGCGCGGGAGAGCAAGTCACGCTCGACGTGTCCGGTGATGGGTTTCTACAGGTTGCGGTTCCTTCAAACAGTGATGACGCCGCGATGGAGGCTCTGGTCACCAATTCGGGCCGCATCGAGGCGGATGGCGGAGTCGTTCACCTCAAGGCCGCCAGTGCCCGCGATGCAGCGCGCCGGGTCGTGAACATGTCTGGCGTGATCGAGGCGCGCTCGGTCGGCGGTGTGTCCGGAGCAGTTGTTCTGGGCGGCAGCGGCGGGGCCGTGCAGGTGTCGGGCCGCATTGATACCTCGGCGCGGGTGACACTGGTCGAAGCGTCTCCGCGTCCGGTGGCCCGCGATCAGAACGGTGGGTCGATCACGATTACCGGTGAAGCAATCGAACTGGCCGGTGCGGCTCTGAGCGCAGACGGTGCGGGCACAGGACATGGTGGAAAGATCCGCGTTGGCGGTGACCTGCAAGGGGGCGGCGATCTGCAACGGGCCAGTACCACGCTGGTCGACAGCGCAACGGTAATCAGCGCCAATGGCGGAGATCAGGGTAATGGCGGTCTGATCATCGTTTGGTCGGATGACTACACATCGTTCTCGGGCTTCAACTCGGCCCGTGGGGGCGATCTGGCCGGGGATGGTGGTTTTGTCGAAGTGTCGGGTAAGCTGGCGCTCAACTATGAGGGTCTGACCGATACGCGGGCACCGTTTGGTGCATATGGCACGCTGCTGCTAGACCCCACGAACATCACCGTTTCTGATACAGCGACAGGTCCGGGTTCAGTCACTCCGGGTACAATTGAATCGAACCTTGGTTTCGGTAACGTCACTCTGACGACCGCGGGAAGCGGCACTCTCCAACCGAACGGAGACCCGATCGACCTTGGGGGCGACGATTCCCAGGTTGGCACAATCACCGTCGACGATCCGATCACGTGGGGCAACGGCTCTCGGTTAACGCTGCTTGCCAATGATTCGATCACGATCAACGCTGCGATCACCGCGACAAGCGGCGAGTTGGAACTGAACGCCGCCACAACGATTGGCACCGGCGCAGGTGGAACAATCAACGTCGATACCTTTACGCTTACGAATGGCGCCTGGTCACAGGTAAGTTCCACGCTCCCAAGTTTCTCGGCGGCAACGCTTGATATTGCGTCCGGCGCAACATTCACCCGTGCGCTCGGTGGCACGGGTGCTGCCGGGTCGCCATTTCTGCTGACGGACGTGTTTGGCCTTCAAGGCATTTCGGACGGCAACAGCTACGCCCTGGCCAATTCTATCAGTGCCGCGCCACTCAGTTCGTTCGATCCAATCGACTTTGCGGGTGGTACACTTGAAGGCAACGGCTTTTCGATAAACGGCCTCACCATTTCGACCAGTTCGTTCGGCGGCCTGTTCAACAATCTAGACGGCAACGTTCAAAACCTGCGCATCAACGGGGCCAGCGTTTCCTCAGGTGGAGGCGGTATCTTGGCGGGAACAAACGGAGGCACGATCTCCGGCGTTTCGGTATCCGGTAGCTTTTCCAGCAGTGACGAACAGGCCGGTGGTCTTGTTGGTTTCAACGATGGCACAATCATTGACAGTTTCTCGACAGCCAGTGTGACCGTCGCCACGACCGAGGCCAACTTGGTTGTCGCGGGCGGTTTGGTCGGCGAAAACAACGGAACCATCACTCGGTCTCACGCTACAGGAACCGTCAGTGGTTCTACGGCGGGTGATTTTTCCGTTGGCGGCTTGGTGGGTGACAACAACGGCCTCGTCCAGGATTCCTATGCAACCGGAAGTGTCTCAGGCTCCAACCAGAGTTCAGCGCCCGGAGACTCGGCGACGCTTGGAGGCCTCGTAGGCTTCAACAATGGCGGCACAGTTGCCCGAAGCTATTCAACGGGCGGTGCCAGTTTTTCAGGTCCCAACACGCCAACACTCGGTGGGTTAGTCGGTTCAAACTCTGGATCTGTGTCAGGGTCCTTCTGGAACACCGATACCTCTGGTCTGGCCACTAGCGCCGGGGGCACAGCAATCACCACAGCGCAGCTTCAGGATACCGTTGGGTTCTTTAACCTTGCGTCGGCTCAAGGGTGGGACTTTACCAACACGTGGGCACCGGGAACGAGCGACCCGGACGGCGGGTCAAACCCGTTGCACTACACGACCTCACCGGTCCTGTTTGTCGTGCCTGACACGCTTCTCATCCCCGAAGGTGAGGCTGAAACGACGACAGGCACGGGTACAATTTCTGGTGGCCCGTCTGTCTTTCGGTTCGGGCCGTCGGGTGACTCTCTGGACACGTCCCCGATCTTTGAGACTTTGACGTTCGCCAGTACCGAGAACGGGACTACGACCTACACCGTGGATACAAGCTCACTCCTGAGTATCTCGGAGGTGTTCTATACCGTTTCTGCGCTGCCTGGCACGGCCATCATCGGGAACACGGTCATTCCGACCCCACCGACCCCAACTATTGAAATCACCCCGACCGTGGATACGACCATCACCGGCGGCGGCGGAGGTGGCGGCGGTGGTACTACGACCACAACAACAACCGAAGCAGAAGCGGCGCTTGGTACGGTCGAGAATGCGTCGCAGGACTTTGACGAGGTGATCTCTTCCTGTGCGGAACAGGGCAATAATGTCAGCGCCTATCTGGCCTGTATCGCCGATGCGATGGACGAATACGCCTCGGACCTCGATGCGATCGTGCAGGGGCTGCCGCCGGGTCTGGAATCGGTTGGCGATATCATCCGTGGCGCAAGTGCCGGTATTCGCGCGGCGGGTGAAGATGCCAACCGTCGTCTGGCACTTGCCACCACCGCTGAGGAGCGGGAGACGATCCGCCGCGAGGCCGTGCAGGAAGCGCGCCGTCAGATCCGTCAGGCGCAGCGTGAAATTCGCAAGGCGATCACATTGATACGAGCAACCGACCCGGAGCTTGTCAGCATCCAGAACCAGCAGGTAGATACAATCGTGGCTGCTGTTGGTCAGGCCGAGATTGGCCTGTCGCGCGCCATCGGTCTTTAACCCCATGGAGGCTCTGCGCCCATGTTCCTGATCCGTCTTTGCGCGGCCATGCTTTTGACCCTGTTCAGCGCCCTCGCGGCGTTGGCAGACAAACGCGTGGCGCTGATCATCGGGAACTCGGATTACCAGACCGTCGGGGCGCTCGACAATCCGATCAACGATGCCTCGGATCTGGCCATCGCGCTTGAGGGGCTGGGGTTCGACGTTTTTCTCGGCACCGATTTGAACAGGTATGAGATGCTGTCTCTGGCTGAATCCTATGGCGCGACCGCTGCGGATTCTGATGTCTCTTTGCTGTTTTATGCAGGCCACGGCTTTCAGGTCGACGGGCGCAATTATCTGGTTCCGGTCGATGCCAACCTGACCAGTGCTGCGGATATTCCTGAACAGACCGTAGCTATGGAGGAGTTCGTTTCGCGGATGGAACGGTCCGACGGCATTCGATTGGTGTTTCTGGACGCCTGCCGCGACAACCCGTTCGAAGATGGTGTGCTGAGCGTCGACGAAGGTCTGGCCCGTGTCGGCAGCGCCGCCGATTTCCTATTCGCCTACGCCACACAGCCCGACAACGTGGCCTTCGACGGTACCGGGCGGAACAGTTTTTTTACCGAAGCGCTGCTGAGCCATATTTACACGCCGGGACAGGATATCTCGGACCTGCTGATCTCGGTCCGCAAGGATGTTCTGGCGGCGACTGGCGGGCGGCAGATCCCGTGGGACAATTCCTCGCTGACGCGGCAATTCCGGTTCGACAACAGCCCGGTGACAGCATCAGAAGAGACCTTGCTGTGGCAGGTGGCGGCCAATGCGCAGGATGCCTCTCTGATGCAGCTCTATATTGACCGCTACCCACAGGGCGCGCATGCCACTGAGGTTGTTGCGTTTCTGGATGAGGCCGGGCAGGGCGGCACCCAGACCCGTGCGCTGAGCGTCGAAGACCAGGACGAACAGGCCGAGCGTCTTTGGAAACTGGCTCAACGCAGCCGGATGCGGCCTCTGCTGGAGTTTTACCTAGAGCAATACCCCGATGGCAGCCACGCCGCGCAGGCGCAGCGGCTGATCGCATCAATCCCAAGGCCCGAGGACAGCACGCCGGGCGGCATTTGTGAGCGGCTCGCGACCCATCCTCGCGACCGGACGGCCAGTATTACCGGCGTTCCTTTCAGCCGGTTGCAGGAAAACGCGCTGACCGCCATTCAGGCCTGCAGCGCGGCGGCGGCCCAGTCGCCAGAGCTGTCGCACTATGTGGCACTGTTAGCGCGAGCGACGATTGCAGCGGGGGATGTGGAACGAGCCGTGACCCTCTACAAACAGGCTGCTGCCGAAGGGGACTTGCGGGCGATGGTATCCTTGGCGCAACTGCATGAAAGCGGCACCGGCGTCCCTCAGGACATGGGCACAGCGCTGGACTTGTATGAGCGCGCGGCGGAAGGGGGCAGCGCCGATGCCATGATCAACCTCGCCGTTACCCTGTTTGAAGGTCAGATCGTTCCCAAAGATGACGCACGCGCCGTCGCGCTTTTACAGCAAGCCGCTGACGGGGGATCGGCCAAGGCGACGTTCAATCTTGGCGTGCTGGCGCAAGATGGTGCTGCCGGCGAACCCGAGCAGGCATTGGGCTACTTCCAGAAAGCAGCGCGTGATGGTGAATATCAGGGCTATCTGGCGGCAGCGATCCTTCTGGACGAAGGGCGCGGTGTGCCGCGCGATCCGCTTGAGGCCGCGCGGATGCTTCTGCGCGGAACCGCTGAGGATAACGGAGCGATCCTCGATCAGCTATCCCTCGCCTCAGACCAATGGTCGCGCGACACCCTGATGGAGGTTCAACGGCTGCTGCAAAAGGCGGGCTACTACAACAGCTCCATCGACGGCGTGCCGGGGCCGAATTTCATTTCGGCCCTGCGGCAATGGCGCAGCGGTGGGTTCGACCCGATCATTCTGGCCGAGAACTGAGTCTAGTTGACGGGCACAAACTCAATCCGCCGATTGCGGCGCTTGCCGTCTGCGGTGTCATTCGACACAACCGGGCGGCTTTCGCCATAACCAACCGTTAATAGACGTTCCGGAGCGATCCCCTGATCGACCAGATAGGTGTTGACCGCCTGTGCACGACGTTCGCTGAGAACACGGTTGGCCTCATCCGAGCCATCGCTGTCCGTGTGCCCGCCGATCTCGATCTTCAGGTCCGGGCAACGGTCGACAATGTCATGCAGATTGCTCAGCAGTGGAATCGAGTCATTGGTCAGCCGCGCACTGCCCGAGTTGAAGTAGATATTGCCGGTGCGCGACAGGATCTCCATCCGACCTTCACAGGCCTCACGATCCAGATCACCCTTGGTCTCCAGCGCAGCAGCCCCCGGCGTGGCCGAGGCGACCTCAAGCTGAGGCGGCGTGCCGGGTTGGGCACGGTCGAATACGAACCCGAAGCTGACAAAGCCGAAGGGCAGGATATCTACACCGGCAGCCTCTTCGAGCTTGCCGCGTCCTCCCTCAAGGTTAAAGTCGGGTAGGGCAATCGCAATCGGTGTCGTATTGGCCACAGCCACCCGGTCATTGTCGACCAGAGTGATAGCCACCTGCGCCACGCTGTCTTTTTTCACCCCATGCAGGGATAGGCTATAGGGCAGGTCGATGATCTTGTGCCGGGTCTGGTGCAGATCCACCAGCTGTTCGGGCGGCAATTGGGCGGTGATCACAGCCTCGGGGAAGTTAAAGGTCTCGAAAAACAGGAACCGCATGCGCACGTTGCGCAGGTCAATCTTGGTATCTACGCTGTCCATCTGAACCCGGATATCAGCACCGCCTTCGGGGCTGATAACGCCCGTCAGAGTTGCAAAACCACTATTTTCGGCAATCGAGTTCTTTTTGACCGACAGAAACTGCAGTTCTGAGGCCTCGGCGTCCAATTTCCATCCATGTTCGAACGGATCGGCGCTTTGACCCCACGCCGTGTTTGCAAATACAAGTGCCGTTATAGCAAAAGCATTTCGCACCAAGTTTAAACGCGGCATGTGTGAACCTCTTCCTAGTCTTGATACTATAATTGGGATATTTCAGGCCACGGCCATAAGAAAGCCAAAAAACAGTATCAGAGTGTTTCCGGGCTGAGTGGTGCCCAAGGGGTCACGGACCATGAGACCAGAAAAAGGCAAAGAACCAAAGGTGCAACGCGTACTCAGAACCCTTTTTGCGATGACCGCACTGCTCTGGACCGGTTCGGCCTGGGCCGAGCCGCGAATCGCGCTGGTGGTTGGAAACTCCGACTATGGTTCGGTTTCGGCCCTGGACAATCCGATCAACGACGCGCGGCTGATGGCGGAGAAGCTGACCGCGCTCGGGTTCGAGGTGCGGCACCTGTCCGACAGCACCCAGATCGAAATGAAGCGCGCCATTGCCCAGTTTGGGCGTGATCTACGCAAGGGCGGCGAAACCGCCGTGGGCCTGTTTTATTATGCGGGTCACGGGGTGCAGTCTTTCGGTTCGAACTATCTGTTGCCCGTGGATGTGTCGCTGTCCGATCCGGCCGATCTGGACCTGATGGCGGTTGAGGCGCGTTCGGTCCTGCATCAGATGGCCTCGGCCAACAACAAAACGAATATCGTCATTCTGGATGCCTGCCGGAACAACCCGTTCGAGGATCTGGCAGACATGGATGACAACGGTCTGGCCGAGATGAAAGCCCCGACCGGCACTTTTCTCGCCTATGCCACCGATCCCGGCGGCGTTGCGTTGGATGGCGAAACCGGCAACAGCCCGTTCACGCTGAGCCTTGCGCAACATATCGACACGCCCGGCATGGCGATTGAGCAATTGTTCAAGAAGGTGCGCGTTGATGTTCTCAGCGAAACGCGGGGGCTGCAAACGCCTTGGGATACCTCGTCATTGACGCAGGATTTCGCCTTTGCACGTGCGAATGAAACACTGATCGCGAAACCGGAACAAACCGAAGAAGAACAGTGGCAGGAAGCTGTGAACAGTCGTGATCCGGTGAAGATCATGCTGTTTCAGCGGGCCTATCCAGACAGTATTCATGCATCGCAGGCCAATGATCTGCTGCAGACGATTTTGACCGAGTCCTTTGGAACTCTGCCCACGCCAACGCCATCGCAAGAGGCTCCGGAAGCGACCGAGACGGACCGTTTGATGTATGAACTGGCGCAGGTCGACGATTCGATCCATTCCTACGAAGTCTATCTGCACAGCTTCCCAAGCGGCGCCTTTGCGGATCAGGCGGTCGAACGACTGGCGGCCCTGCAGTTGGAAAGCGAGACCGTGACTCGCAAGGCGGAACCCAATGTCGAAGCACCCGAGGCGCAGAATTCGGGCAGCATCGACGCAGGGGCAGCGGTCACCATGAAATCTATCCTGACCTTCGGCAACACCCATGTCCGGGGCAAGTCGATCGAGGAACTGGTCGCAGGCTCGCCTCAGTTCCCGCCGATTGACGGGTTGCCGGATGAGTTGTGGAAAGATCAGAATTGTTCGAGTTGCCACCAGTGGACGCATGAGGCCCTGTGCGATCAGGCTCAGACCTATGTCAAACGTCCAGCGGCAGGCAATGTGGCCAAGCAGCACCCGTTTGGCGGTGGTTTGAAGGTCAACCTACGCCGGTGGGCGATGGGCGGCTGTCAGGGATAAGTCTGCCTTAAGGTTTAGATCAGCGACCGGGCTTGGTAGAGCGGCCATTTGGGCGAATTTTCCGATGAAACCTAGACATCCAAATGGAAAGCCCCTTGTGAGTGGTCGGAAATAGCCGAAGAATGCGGGTATGAAGCCCAAACCTGTCACATCCGACCCCGATGATGAGGCCGAAGACCTCGGGCCGCGCAGCATCTATGATGGTGATCCCGAGGATGAGGATGATCTTTGGTTTCTCCCGCCCGAGGAAGACGCGCCACAGGATGACTTCCTGACCCCTGGCCCTCGGGCAGATCAGCGGCAATTGTTCGATCCCAGAGAGTGGCAAGCCGCGCAATCCGAGCTATCGTCTGAGCTTGCCGATCTGGCGGTGACCTTTGGCGCGCTGGATGAGCGGCTGCGGGCGGGGCCCGAAGGGTGGACCCACCGTCTGGCCTTGATGGATGTCTCCGACCTGGGTTGGTGGACGGGTGACCGGATCAGTGTCGAACGTCTGGCGCTCTGGACAAGTCTGCGGATCGGAGCAACGGGTGATGATGTGCAAGCCTTGTTCCGGGCAGGGTGGGCGGTGCGCCGCCTGTCGTCCGGCGCGGCCCCTTCTCATGACGGGTGGGAGGCCGGGCTAACCGCCTTCCTTGACCGGATGGCGCAAGGGATCGAAGAGGTGCCGGAGGCCATTGCAGACCTGTCGGACGTGATGCGCAGTGTCGAGGCGCTGCACCCCGTCACTCAGGCCGCGATCGCCTTTCATGCATGGCGCGCAGTCTCTCAAGGCCCCGGTCAGGATACGGAAGCGGCCGTCATTGCCGCGCGGCATGCGGCCTCGATGGGGCGGGGCGGGGCGCTTTTCATGCCGCTGGCCCTGTCCGGGCCGGGCGCGCTGCGTGGAGTCGGATCGCCTGAGGAAAAACTGTCCGCCTGGATTCGCGGGGCCGGACAGGCGGCGCTCGCAGCCTTGTTGCATCTGGACCGGATCAATGCGTGGGAGGCGCGGGCGAAGGAGGCAACAGCCGACCTCAGCGGTCGGACGCCACCTTTGCTAATCGACGCCTTACGGGCCTGGCCCATGGTGTCGGCTCCTCTGGCCGAAGAGTTGACTCAGGCCTCGCGGGCTGCAGTACAGCGTAACATCGACCGTTTTACCCGCCGCGGTTTGGTCCGCGAAGTCACCGGTCAGGGGCGTTACCGCGTTTGGACGGCGGCGCTGTAGTCCAGCAGCCAGTCGCGAAACAGGCGGGCCGGCCGGCGCAAGTCTGTACGAGAGGGATAGATCAGGTGATAGGCCTCTTGCCCGCTGACCTGAAGGTCGGGCAGGCAAGGCACCAGTCCTGAGCCCTCCATGATACGGTCAGATGCGGGCGCGCGGGCCAATGCGATCCCAAGCCCGCTGGCGGATAACTCAGCCGCCATGATCGAGTTGTCGGCAAAGAAGAACCGGGACTGCCCTGTCGGCAAACGCAGCGCTTCGAACCAATAGAGCCAGCTGGCGCGGTGGGTCGATACTTCGATCAGGGTGAATTGCAGCAGGTCCTGCGGGGTGTGGATCTGGGAGGCAGTCTCGGGCGAGGCGACGGGAAACAGAACCTCGCGCAGCAACTCATCTCCTTCTGTGCCAAACAGCGCGGGATTGCCAAACACGATTTGTAGATCGGTGAACTGGTTGGAGAAATCCGAATTCGCATTGCCAGTGGTCAGCGAAAGGTTGATCTGAGGGTGCGTGGCCTGAAACGCGGGAAGGCCTTTGGCCAGGACACCATAGGCAAACAACAGAACTGACTGAACGTATAACCTCTGTTCCCGGGTCTCACCGAACAGCCCGGTGGTGGCCGTTTCCAGCATCAGTAGCGATTGCTGGACCGAGGGCAGATAGGCACGTCCGGCTTCCGTCAGCGTGACTGCATGGGCATGGCGGTGAAATAGCGGCGTGCCCAAACGGGTCTCAAGCGCCTTGACCTGTTGGCTGACAGCAGCGGGCGACATGTTCAGCTGCGATGCTGCGCGGGAAAAGCTCTCTGTACGGGCGGCTGCTTCGAACACGCGTAGCCAGTTGAGGGATGGGATGCGAGGCAACATGTAGCACAGGCTAAGTTAGACTTACCCTGACAGGCAAGAGGTTTGGTTTTGACCCGTGCCCACTCGCGGATACCCTTTGCACATACAGCGAATAGGTGACCCCATGGCGACGACTCTAACGCAGCAACAATCCGACCAGTATTGGGAGGATGGCTATCTCTTTCCTCTCTCCGTCTTTTCCGAAGCCGAGGCCACCGGTTTCCGAACCGAGCTGGAACAGATTGAGAGTGACTGGCTGGAGGCTGATCTGCCCTTGCCTTTGAACACCTATAAGCGGGTCAATGCGCATCTGGTCATGCCGTTGGCAGCGCGCATCGCGCAGGATCCTCGTGTTCTGGATGTGGTCGAGGGCGTTCTGGGCCCTGATATCATGATCTGGTCGGCCGAGTTTTTCATCAAGGAAGCCAACACCGTGCAAACGGTAGGTATGCATCAAGACCTGACCTATTGGGGCATGGGGGAAACGCCGGATCAGGTCACGGCCTGGATTGCTCTGTCCCCGGCGACGGTAAGTAGCGGGTGTATGGATTTCGTGCGCGCCAGCCACAAGAACCCGATCTTGCCGCATACCGATACATATTCGGAAACGAACCTGTTGTCCCGCGGGCAAGAGGTGGCCGTCGAAGTCGCCGAGATCGACAAGACCCATATCGAACTCGCGCCCGGCCAGATGTCGCTGCATCACGGGCTGACGATCCACGGGTCAGGGCCGAACCAGTCCGAGGACCGGCGGATTGGGTTGGCTATCCGCTATCTCAGTCCCGGAGCACAACAGCTGGTGGCGGACCGGGACTATGCGCTGCTGGCGAGAGGCTCGGACAAACACAGCAATTTCGTGCCGGTTCAAGCACCTACAGAATTGTTCTCATCCGATGCATTAACAACGTATGAGCAAGTACGGCGGGATCAGAGCAAAGCACTGGCCGAAGGGGCAGACGCGTCGGTTCCGCTCTATGCAGGTTGAGGTGGGCGGTTAACGCCCGACCCCCACATATGTTTCAAAACCCGCTTTTTCGACACTGTCCTGAGAATAGACGTTGCGCAGATCCACCATGCGCGGCGTCTTCATCGCTCCGCCAAGTTCGCTTAGGTTCAAGGCGCGGAACTCGTTCCATTCGGTCAGAAGAACAACGACGTCGGCATCTTTGGCCGCCGCGTATGGGTCATCACACCAATCCACGCCGGGCAGCAGCGCCTCGCCCTCGGCACGGCCTTGCGGGTCGACCACGCGCACTTTGGCCCCGCCGCCGATCAAGGCCGGAATGATGGTCAGGGACGGGGCATCGCGCATATCGTCGGTGTTGGGTTTGAACGTCACCCCCAGCACCGTCACGGTCTTGCGGTTGAAACTGTCGTCGCAAGCGTCGCGGATCTTGTCGATCATTCGCTTTTTCACGGCGTCATTAACGCGGATCACGGCCTCGGTGATCTGCATCGGATGAGCGTGTTCCTGTCCGATCCGGGCCAGAGCGGCGGTATCTTTCGGAAAACACGATCCGCCATAGCCGGGCCCCGCATGCAGGAATTTATTGCCGATCCGACCATCCAGCCCGATTCCGCGCGACACCTCTTTGACGTCGGCGCCCACCTTCTCGCACAGGCCAGCGATCTCGTTGATGAAGGTGATCTTCGTCGCGAGGAAGGCGTTGGCGGCGTATTTGATCATCTCGGCGCTTTCCAGATCGGTGGTCAGAATCGGGAAATCTCTCAGATAGAGCGGGCGATAGATCTCGGCCATGACCTCGGCAGCGCGGTCGTTTTCCACGCCGACCACAACCCGGTCAGGACGCATGAAGTCGTCGATCGCAGCCCCTTCGCGCAGGAATTCCGGGTTCGAGGCAACATCGAACTGCGCATTCGGGTTGGCGGCGGAGACGACCTGCTGCACCTTCCGGTTGGTGCCGACGGGCACGGTGGATTTTGTCACAATCACAGCATAGTCGGTCAGCGCATTGGCGATCTCTTCAGCTGCAGCCATCACATAGGTTAGATCGGCGTGACCGTCACCGCGTCGCGTCGGTGTGCCGACGGCGATGAAAACCGCATCCGCTTCGTCAACGGCGTCTTGCAGGTTGGTCGTAAAACTAAGCCGCCCGGCGGCCACATTCTTGGCCATGAGGGTGTCCAGCCCCGGCTCATAAATCGGAACCTCACCGGCTTGCAGCATCTGGATTTTCTGCTCGGACTTGTCGACACAGATGACATCATGGCCGAAATCCGAAAAACACACCCCTGACACCAAACCCACATAGCCGGTGCCGATCATCGCAATACGCAAGCTCGAATTCCTTTTTTTTGTCTCGGCCGAAATGCGCCTGCACAATCAAAGAAAACGTGGTCAGGTGCAATGCCAGATTGTCGCCTTGGGTTGCATTCCATACGCTCTTGCTGTTTTTGAGACGTCAAACAGACGCATTTGTGGAAACGAGGCACAGTTATGACCAAAACGGCATTGATCACCGGCATTACCGGTCAGGACGGATCGTATCTGGCCGAGTTTCTGCTTGAAAAAGGTTATGAGGTGCATGGGATCAAGCGGCGTGCTTCCTCGTTCAACACGCAGCGGATCGACCATATCTATCAGGACCCGCACGAGCCGAACCCCAAACTGCATCTGCACTATGGCGATCTGAGCGACACGTCCAACCTGACACGGATCATCCAGCAGGTGCAGCCTGATGAGGTCTACAACCTCGGGGCCCAATCGCATGTGGCGGTCAGCTTCGAGTCCCCCGAGTACACGGCTGACGTGGATGCGATTGGGACGCTGCGTCTTCTCGAAGCGATCCGGTTTCTGGGACTGGAGGAGAAGTGCCGCTTCTATCAGGCCTCCACTTCCGAGCTTTATGGGCTGGTGCAGGAAACACCTCAACGCGAGACCACGCCGTTCCACCCGCGCTCGCCCTATGCTGTGGCCAAGCTTTATTCCTACTGGATTACCGTGAATTATCGTGAGGCCTACGGGATGTATGCCTGCAACGGCATCCTGTTCAACCACGAAAGCCCGCGCCGGGGTGAGACCTTCGTGACCCGTAAAATCACGCGCGGCCTGGCGAATATTGCGCAGGGTCTCGAAGATTGCTTGCATATGGGCAATATCGACAGCCTGCGGGACTGGGGCCATGCAAAGGACTATGTCCGCATGCAGTGGCTGATGCTGCAGCAGGACACGCCCGAGGATTTCGTGATCGCGACCGGGGTGCAATATTCCGTGCGTCAGTTCATCGAATGGTCCGCCGCCGAGCTGGGCGTGACGCTGGAATTCACCGGCGAAGGCGTTGATGAAATTGCAACCGTCAAAGCTGTAGAGGGCGACAAGGCTCCGGCGCTGAAGCCTGGGGATGTCGTGATGCGGATCAACCCCCGCTACTTCCGTCCGGCTGAGGTGGAGACTCTGTTGGGTGATCCGTCCAAAGCCAAGCAGAAACTGGGCTGGGTGCCCGAGTTGACGGTACAGGACATGTGCGAAGAGATGGTGCGCGAAGACCTCAAGACAGCCCAGCGCCACGCTCTGTTGAAGCAACACGGATATGAGATGCCCGTGAGCTTGGAAAACGGCTGAGGACTCAACCATGCGCAAAATCTACGTAGCAGGGCACCGTGGCATGGTTGGCGGAGCCATCCTGCGCAAATTGCAGGATCGGCAGGCGGCTGGAGAGGCCCTGACCCTGATCACCCGCACGCATTCCGAACTGGATTTGACCGATCAAGCTGCGGTACGCGCCTTCATGCAGGCTGAGAAACCCGATGTGGTTGTGCTGGCTGCGGCCAAGGTGGGTGGTATTCATGCCAACAATACCTACCCAGCTGATTTTATTTACAAAAACCTGATGATCGAATGCAACGTGATCCATCAGGCATTTGAGGCCGGAGTCAAACACCTACTCCAGCTTGGCAGCTCTTGCATCTACCCGCGTGAGGCGGCACAGCCGATGCGCGAAGACGCCCTGCTGACGGGTATTCTGGAACCCACCAACGAACCCTACGCGGTGGCCAAGATCGCTGGGATCAAGTTGTGCGAAAGCTACAACCGGCAGCACGGGGTGGATTATCGCTCGGTCATGCCGACCAATCTCTATGGGCCGGGCGACAATTTCCACCCCGAAAACAGCCATGTGCTGCCCGCCCTGATCCGCCGTTTCCACGAAGCGCAGCGGGACGGTTTGGATGAGGTGGTGATCTGGGGTACCGGCAAACCCCGCCGTGAATTCCTGCACGTGGATGACATGGCCGAGGCGTCTCTGTTCGTGCTGGACCTTCCGCGTGACGTCTACGAGGCTAACACGCAGCCGATGCTCAGCCATATCAACGTCGGGTGCGGGTCTGACATCTCGATTGGCGAACTTGCGGCGCTGGTGGCGCAGGTCACGGGCTTCAAGGGGCGGATCACGCAGGATACCTCAAAGCCCGACGGGACCCTTCGCAAGTTGATGGATGTGTCACGTCTGGCGGATATGGGATGGACGGCCTCGATCGGGCTTGAGGACGGTATTCGCGAAACCTACGCTTGGTTTCTTGAACAGTCTCAGGGCGATCTTCGCGCGAAATAGAGGCCCGAACCCCAAGGTCCGGGCCAATTCCCTCAGAACCAACGTCCAATCGCGGTCAGAGACGGCGCGCGGGCTGTGGCATCTGATGTGGTGGAAAGAACCTTGCAAACGACCTGACTGGTCGAAGGTTCGTCGGCCCCAACGAACCGGCCCGCGCTGCCACCGCTGCCGCTGACAGACGGGGTCGCCGCGAAAACGACCGGGAAGGTCCACGTCTCCGTGTTGCTAGCGAAAAGCGCGCCTTCAGCAATGGTACAACCTGTGGCGGTCAGGGTTGCGGTACAAATCTGAGTGCCGTCTGCGAAGCGGACATAGTCGCCCGTTGCGGTGCTGCCGCGTTCGATCACTGCACCCGTCGGAGCGCCCGCGTTTTCCGACACCGACCCCAGCAGATTGCCGGGTCCGTACCCATAGTCGGCCCGCATCAAGCGCCCAGCCGTGGTATCCGTCGGGCTGTTTTGAACGGCGGCGCCGCTGGCGATACCCGTGGCGGGATCAAGCCGCAGGGCGTCTGTCCAACTGCCACCATCCGGTGACACTTTGATCGAGAACCCGGTGCTGCCGGAAAGGCCCATCTCGGCGTGACCCGTCCAGTTGGATTGAAACAGCAGCGACGCAGTTTCGCCAGAGCCGGACTTGTTGATCTTCAGCTGGTGGCCTCCACCCTCATGGCTCAGCAAGGTTGCAGGGCCACGAACGGATAGGCGGTTGGTGCTGTCATAGCCTGTGGCAACGCCTAAACCGGGCAAGTTCGACGTCTCAACCGGAGGGTTGACCCACCCGCTGCCATCCCACAGTTTCATATGTCCGTCGGCCTGATCCCAGGCGCGCCAGCCTGTCTGCGGGGTCAGGAAATGCCAAGCGGTATCAATCCAGGCAGCCAATTCACCCGCATGACCGTCCCAATCCCCGATCGGGTTCGCGCCCAGCCCATGAATCTCACCCTGTTCCGGTGTGGTGGGTGGATTTGTGCTGCTGGTCGACACAACGCTCAGCTGCACCACGAGGTCCAACTGGCGCAGGGCCTCGTTATGGGTGACATGTTTCTGAGCCTGAGACGGCTGCAGAAACGGCAGGTTCAATCGGGGTGAGGTCTGAGACACGGGCGTCCTCCTTAGGCTGTCGGTCCGACATTTCGTTGCGCGCCACCCTGCCGCAGGACGCGTGAATTCTGTCTGACCGAAGCGAACGCCCGGAGGTGTTTCTGTTTACCTTTTCACCTGAATCTCGTGCAAGAAGCTGAATTCAAACAGTTTAACTGCGTGAGTAAATGTCTTCATAGCGGATGATGTCATCCTCACCCAGATACGTGCCTGTCTGGACCTCGATCAGCACCATGGGCACCTTGCCGGGGTTTTCCATCCGATGGACCGCACCCAAAGGAATGTAGACAGACTGATTTTCGGAAACCAGACGCTCTTCCTCGTCGATTGTGACCTTGGCGGTGCCCTCCACCACGATCCAGTGTTCGGACCGATGGTGATGCGACTGCAGGCTAAGCGCCGCGCCGGGATGGACGTGGATGCGCTTGACCTGAAACCGGTCGCCGATCACCAGGCTTTCGAACCAGCCCCAAGGGCGGTGATCCACGGGCAGGGATTCGGCCTGTTTCGCACCTTTGGCCTTCAGCGCGGTCACGGCCTTTTTGACATCCTGCGCCTTGTCCATGCTGGCGACCAGAACCGCGTCGGGCATGGCGACGGCGATCACGTCCTGCAAACCCAGCGCTACAACCTCCTGCGCCGGAGATTCCGAGCGGACTAGCACGTTTTGACAGTCAATCGCCGTGACTTCGCCGGATGTCGCGACGCTATCTGAGTCGGGATGGGTCAACTCTTGCACCGCGGACCAACTGCCGACATCCGACCAACCAGCCGCATAGGGCACAACGCTCAGGTTGTTCGCTTTTTCCATCACTGCATAGTCGATCGAGATATCTTCGACCTCAGACCACGCCTCGGCATCCAGTCTGAGGAAGCCAAGGTCACTTTTGGCGTTTTCGACAGCGTTTTTGACAGGGCTCATCAGGGCAGGGGCGTGTTGTTCGAATGCGGTGATGATGTCGCGAACGGCGAACAGGAAGATGCCCGAGTTCCACAGATAGCTGCCATCGGCCAGCATGGATTCGGCGGTTTCAAGATCGGGCTTTTCAACGAACCGATCCAGAGGCACCGCGCAGGTTTCGGGCGTTTGGCTCAATTTCAGGTAGCCATAGCCGGTTTCCGGCCGATCCGGAGTGATGCCGAAGGTCAGCAGATCACCACGCTCGGCAATCGCGCGCAAACCCTCAGAGACCGCGTCGTGAAAGGCGCTGGAATCGGGGACCACGTGGTCAGATGGAGCCACCAACATAACCGCATCCGGGTCGATTTCATTCAGGAACAAGGCTGCGGCCAGAACGGCGGGTGCAGTGTTGCGTCCTTCGGGTTCGATCAGAACCGGGCCGGGGTCTATGCCAATCTCGGTCAATTGCTCCGGCACGACGAACCGAAAGGCCTCATTCGTGAGGACTACAGGTTTGGCGTAAGGCGCAGCTTCTGGCCCACGCATTCTGAGGGCGCAATCCTGCAACAGGCTGTTTTCGCCCAGCAAAGGCACAAACTGCTTGGGATAGCTTTTCCGCGAGAGCGGCCACAAACGGGTTCCAGACCCCCCGCATAGAATTACTGGGTATACGGTTGTCATGATCGCGCAGCGTCTTTCATTTCTGTGTCTTATCGCCCGTTTACTGGGCAGCTTTCTCAGCCGAGACAAGGTCGTGCAGATACGCGCTCAGGTCGTCGCGCAGATCATCACGGGCCAAGGCAAATGCAACCGTCGCCTGCAGGAATCCAGCTTTCGATCCGCAGTCGAAGCGTTGACCGTCAAATTTGTATCCAAAGACAGGAACACCGTTGCGGATATCTTCGGCGATGGCGTCGGTCAGCTGGATCTCTCCACCGCTGCCTTTCTTCTTTTGGTTCAAATTGTACAGAACTGACGGCCCAAGCACATAACGGCCGATGACTGCGAGGTTTGAGGGCGCATCCTCAGGCTTGGGCTTTTCGACCATGCCGCGCGTACGCACGACCGTGCCCACATTGTCACCCACATCCAACACCCCGTAAGAGCTGGTTTTTTCTGGCGGAACCTCCATCGCGGCAACCATATTGCCGCCGGTTTCTTCATAAGCTTCGATCATCTGCTGCAAACAGGGCTTGTCGGCGGCGATGACGTCATCGGGCAGCATGACGGCGAAAGGCTCATCCCCGATCAGACGGCGCGCGCACCAGACCGCGTGGCCAAGCCCAAGCGCCTTGTGCTGGCGGATATAAGCGATGGCGCCGCTTTCCATGTTTGTCGCATTGAGCGTATCCAGCAGTTTGTCTTTGCCTTTGGCTTTCAGCTCTTGTTCCAGAACGAGGTTATGGTCGAAATAATCCTCAAGCGCGGATTTCCCGCGGGACGTGACAAATATGAACTCGGTGATCCCAGCAGCGCGGGCTTCGTCGATGGCGTACTGGACCAGAGGGCGGTCAACCAGCGTCATGATCTCTTTCGGGACGGATTTCGTCGCGGGCAAAAAGCGTGTTCCAAGTCCTGCTACGGGGAAAATCGCCTTGGTGACCTTGCGTGTCATAGTGCCTCTCAATCTAGTTGCCCCTTATGGTCGAAACCGGTCGGGTTATTCCTCTTAGGCTTTGGGGCCGGATCATTCAATATTACCCGAAGGGCCTGAGCTTAAATCGGTCAGATCGTGCCATGGCGGGAACAGCAAGTCAAAAGACAGTTATGTTGCCAGTTTCTGGTTTCTGGGGCTGTTACCTCAAGCCTGGAGGCCGCTTAGTTGAAGCACTCCAGTATCGAGTTCTGGGCGATGTATCCATAACGGGTTGATTCTAAACAGCCGCGCCAAGCCTGTGCGACATCTCCGGTCAATAGAGAGGCCGTGCATCAAGCCAATTTGGGCAAGCCTGCCAATTGGGCCAAAATAAGCAACGATAGTCGTGAAAAACAAACATTGTTGACTTAGGCTAGGCGTGGTTACTGCCCAAGTTCAGAGACAAGCGAATTGTCAGGGAAACACGTCTCGGCCCGACCTTGCGTTTTCTGCCAGCGTCCGATTGAGCGTCGCGTTTTGAAACCTGGCAGCCCATCTGCACCGCCGACATCATGGCCAAGGCGTTCCAACTCTCTTTGCATCGCTGCAATTTCTGATCGGTATAGCGGGTCAACTTCACCCCAGCGCGCCGTGAAGTCTCCGACGCCGAATGCAATCCGATCCCCGACATGACCCACGAACAGGGCGTATAGATCGCTCTTGTTGTATTTTTTCAGGACATAGAAATTCTGCGTCACCAAAAACGCAGGTCCGGTTCGACCTGCGGGCATCATCAGGAACCCCTGGGCGGGCAATTCATGGGCTGGAAACGGGCGGCCCGATGTTCGCGTGATCCCCATAGAGGCCCATTCCTCGATTGCGCGCCCCTGATCAGGCCCCTCCAGCGCGCAGCTGACTGTATCAGGCACAACAACCTCAAACCCCCAATCACGGCCCGAAATCCATCCGTGTTGAGCCAGGTAGTTAGCGATCGAGGCGATCGTGTCCTCTTCGGATTGCCAGATATCTGCGCTGGCATCGCCGTCTCCGTCCACGGCGTAAGTCAGAAAACTCGAGGGCATGAACTGCGGCTGCCCCAGCGCTCCGGCCCAACTGCTTTTCATCTCGCGGCCGTTCAAATGCCCTGCTTCTGCGATTTGCAAGGCAGCCAGCAACTCGGCCGTGAAATACTGCGAGCGGGTGCTCATGAACCCTTTTGTCGCGAGGACCTGGAACGCGTTGTGTGGGATCGCCACTTGGCCATAGCCGCTTTCACGTCCCCAGATGGCGAGGATGATACGGGACGGAACGCCAGTTTCGGCCTCGACACGGGCAAGTACCGCCGCGTGCCGTTTGGCCATTTTGCGCCCCTGAGCAGTCGCGCCCTGCAAAGAGCCGGCTTTGAAATAACGCGCAGGCGCTCCGAATTCGGCCTGCGATTGTGGCTTTGAAGACTGTGGAGGGCTTCCCGGCGGCACCAGATCGGGAAGATCCCATTTCAATGTCACGCCGGACAGCGCTCGTGTCATGGTCTGGCGCGAAACACCTTTGGCGCGGGCTTGCGGCCACACCGTTTCCTGCAACCAGTTTTGAAACTGACGCTCAACCTTGGCGCGATCTTGCGCGTTGGCTGCCAGGGGCTGGATGGCAAGGCAAAAAATCAAAATGAGAATACGCATCGTAGCCAAGCTGTGTCCCGACGATGCCTGCAAGTCAACCGAAACCAGAGCATCATTGGTGCCAGCATGAGCGCGGCAATCAAAAGCCTTGAGAAATGTCCTTCCTTTGCCGATAGTTGCACTGAAACGGATGCGAAAGAGGACAGTCGCCTATGACCAAGGTCAGAACGGCCCTCATATCGGTGACGACGCTGATGGTCCTTCTGGTGGTGTTATCGACCGGGACAGCAGGCGCCAGTGACAGCTTCATGGATCCTCAGGGACCAATCGCGGCGGTGCAGAAGGCACATCTTTTGCGGGCAACGTGGTTGATTTTGATCGCTGTTGTGCCTGTTCTTGTTCTGGTTCCGCTGATTGCGCTGCGATATCGCCGCCAGAAGGGCGGTACAGCTGCTTACAGGCCAGACTGGGACTTCTCGCCCCGGCTCGAGATGGTGATGTGGGGCGTTCCAGTGGTGATCGTCACGATTTTGTCGATCTACTTGTGGAAAGCGACCCATCGTCTGGACCCTTACGCGGCTCCCTTTGGGGATGAACCTGCAGTACAGGTTCACGTCGTGGGTCTCGATTGGAAATGGTTGTTCATCTATCCCGATCTCGGGATCGCGACCGTGGGTGAGATGGGCATTCCCGTCAAACAACAGATCGCTCTGACCCTGACAACGGACACAGTCATGCAGTCTTTCATGATCCCTGCCTTGGCCGGGCAGATTTACGCAATGCCGGGCATGACCACTCAGCTGCATTTGGTCGCAGATCAACCCGAACAGATGCAAGGCGAGAATACGCAATATAACGGGCGCGGTTTCACAAAACAAAAGTTCGAAACGCTTGCCCTGTCGGCGGATGATTTTGACGCTTGGGTCGAAACTGTGCGCCAGAACGGTATCGTGTTGGATGCTGCGACGTATAAGACTGTCGCCATGCGCTCGGACCGGGATGAGGTGCAGCAGGCCCTCGGAACCTCAGATATGCCTGAAAGCGCCTTGTATTTCCGTTTGGATGACGGTGATTTGTTTCATTCCATTCTGCATCGCTATCACTCTGGCCAAGCCTTGCCGCACGATCAGCAACCGGGAACAGCCTCATACGGGCAGGGGGGCGGCCAATGACGTCAGACACTGGTTTTTTCGGCCGCCTCAGTTGGGACGCGTTTCCCATTGCCGGACTGATCCAGAACCCCAACGCAAATGAGATCGTCGCCAATGCCGCCGCTGCCGTGGTCATAGTCGGAGCCGCCGCCGTTGTCTTCCTCCTGTCATGGTTTCGGCTGTGGGGGCCGCTGTGGCGCGACTGGCTGACTAGCGCCGACCACAAGAAAATCGGCATCATGTACATCGTCTTTGCCATCGTCATGCTGGCCCGCGGTGTGCTGGAAGGCGTTGTCATGCGCGCCCAACAGGCGGCCGGGCCGGGCGACGGTTTCCTTGAGGCCGAGCATTTCGCCGAACTCTTCAGCACGCACGGCACGATCATGATTTTCTTTGTTGCTGTGCCCTTTGTCTTTGGCATCGCGAACTACGTCATTCCACTGATGATCGGCGCGCGGGACGTCGCCTTTCCTGTGATGAACCAGATCAGCCTGGGGCTGACCGTTTCGGCGGGCATGATGCTGATGGTGTCGCTGGTGGTCGGAGAGTTCTCGACCGGGGGATGGACCGCTTATCCGCCCTATACCGGGGCCGCGTTCAACCCTGGTGTAGGGCCCGATTACTGGATCTGGGCCATAGTCGTGTCGGGGATCGGAACGACTCTGACCGGGATCAATTTTGCCGTCACGATCTACAAGTTACGGGCGCCGGGCATGACGTTCATGCGGCTGCCGATGTATTGCTGGACGATCATCTGCAGCTCAATCCTGATCGTCTTTGCGATGCCGCCGCTCGGGGTCGCGGCCTTGTTGCTGGCAGCTGATCGCTATCTGGATTTTCATTTCTTCACCAATGACCTCGGCGGCAACATGATGAATTACGCCAACCTGTTCTGGCTGTTCGGCCACCCTGAGGTCTACCTGCTGGTCCTGCCCGCCTATGGCATATATTCCGAGGTCTTTGCGACCTTCTCGGCCAAGCGCATCTATGGCTATACCTCGCTGGTGATTGCCACCATGTCCATCGCAGTCCTTTCCTTCACCGTTTGGCTGCACCACTTCTTCACCATGGGTCAAAGCGCGCTGATCAACGCTGTGTTCGGCATCGCGACCATGCTGATTGCCATTCCCACCGGAGTGAAAGTCTATGACTGGATGGCAACACTCTGGCGGGGCCGTATCCGGTTTTCGGTCCCAATGCTCTATGGGCTGGCCTTCCTGATGTTGTTCGTGATCGGCGGCCTGAGCGGAGTGATCCTGGCCAATCCAACCGTTGACTATCAGGTCCATAACACCCTGTTTCTGGTGGCGCATTTCCACAATGTTCTGCTGCCCGGCGTGCTGTTTGGCTTGCTCGCGGCCTATAACTACTGGTTCCCCAAGGCGTTTGGGTTTCGTCTGCATGAAGGGTGGGGCAGGGTGACGGTTGCGCTCTGGACTATTGGGTTCATGCTGACCTTCCTGCCGCTCTACTTTGTCGGCCTGATGGGCATGCCGCGCCGGTCCTTCAGTTGGGAGGACCCGAGCTTTCACCCTTATATGATCGTCGCGGTGGTCGGAGCATTGATCATCACAGCCGCGCTGCTATCGGTTCTGGTCCAGCTTTGGGTCAGCATCCGCGACCGCGACAAAACCCGCGTTCCTGTGGGCGACCCATGGGATGGCCGCTCGTTGGAATGGTCGATCCCGGCACCGCCACCGCCCTACAACTTTGCTATCATCCCGCAAGTAACCGCGCGGGATGACTTCGCCACCGCCAAAGAGCGCGGCACGGCCTATCCCACCCCTGACGCCTATGAGGATATCGAGATGCCGCGCAATACCGGGATCGGGTTCATCCTCTGCGTGACCAGCGGTATCTGGATGTTTGCGCTGGTCTGGTGGATCTGGTGGCTGGCAGCGCTTATGACGGTTGCTATGATCCTTGCCTTTATCATCTGGACTTTCGGCACCAGCACCGAAATCACCATCCCCGCCGAGGAGGTCCGCAAGGAACACGAGGCCTGGCTTGCACTGGTTCACCGCGAAACCGCCGTGGATCGAGACCACGAGACGGCGACGGAAAACCGAGGCCTTGCCCGGCCCGATATGGAGGTGGTGACATGAAACGTGCCCCGACCCATAGCTATCCCGGCATCAACCTCGGTGAACGCCACGCTAGCGCTCATAAAGCGTCCGAAGTCGTCACCTTCGGCTTCTGGGTCTTCCTGATGAGCGATCTGGTCTATTTCGGCCTGATGTTCGCGATCTACATCACGATGATCGACGCGCAGGCGGGCGGTCCCGGCCCGCATGAACTGTTCGACCTCAAAAGTATCTTCGCGCAAACCATGATTCTGTTGACCAGCAGCCTGACAGTCGGGTTGGCCATGCTGGCTCTGAAATACAACCTGCCAAGGTCAAAGATCATTCTGTGGTTCGGAGTAACGCTGTTCTTGGGCCTCAGCTTCCTTGTTTTAGAGATCCGAGACTTCATGGCGATGGTGGAGAAGGGCGGTATTCCGCAACGCAGCGGCTTCCTGTCGGTTTTCTATGGGCTGGTGCCGTTGCACGGGCTGCATGTGGCAGCGGGCTGTGTGTGGTTGATTGTTTTAGGCATTCAACTGCGCGTCATGGGCATGACCGATCTGGTCATCTCACGCGTCGTGCGCCTTGCGTTGTTCTGGCACTTTCTCGACCTGATCTGGATCGGCATCATCACAATCGTCTATTTCGGAGGTCTGACCTATGGATAAACGCTCCGAGATGCACCGGCGCGAGCAGCGGCGCTATGTCATTGGCTACGGAGGCTCGCTGCTTTTGACGCTTGTGATGTTCGGCGTTGCACAGGTGTTCGGCATTGAAACGACCGGCGTGTATCTGACCATCGGTCTGTTGGGTCTGGCGCAGCTGATCTTTCAACTGGTCTATTTCCTGCACATTGACCGACGGCGCAGCAGCCGCGAGGATCTGGATCTGATCCTGTTTTCGACCCTTGTTCTGTTGATTATCATTCTCGGAACGGTCTGGATCTTGGGCAACCTTGCGGTCCGAATGCACATGCACGCAATGTAGCCGGCACGTCAGCGTGTTATGACGAGACCCAACCACAACGCGCCCCAACACATCACAAGGCTGACGACGATATTGCCTGCCGCCAGAGCCAGTGTTTGCTTGCGCCGCAATTCTAGCGATTGATAGGCGAAGCTGGAAAAAGTGGTAAACCCGCCGCAAAAGCCGAATACCAATCGCTTTTCCTCCTCGCCCATGTCGACGGGGCCTCCCAGATAGCCCAGCCACAGCCCAAGCAACAGGCTGCCAAGCACATTCACTATCAAGGTTGAGAGAGGGAGGTCATGCGTGATCCGCAGCGCCACCCAATGTCGAAGCACAGCACCCAAACCACCGCCTAGGCCAAACAGAGCATGCAGGTACAGATTCGTCATGCGGACCCCCGACCTGCATGAAAACGCCGCCCGAGGGCCTCACCGGCGATTGCGGCACCCAGGCCAACTGCAATTTCCAACCCCGCCGCCGTCACTGCCGCCCCAAGCGTGTTTGCAGCCAACCGTTCAAGTTCGGCCACGAATGAAGAGAACGTAGACAGGCCACCACAAAATCCGACGGCTCCGAGGTGCAAAACATGCGCGTGAACCCGATGGCGAATGGAATACAGCCAGCCAAGAACGAAACAGGCGAGAATATTGATCCCGAACGTCGCCGTCAGGATGGACGCGCCCGGGATTTCCATCGAGAAAAACTCTCGGACCACAGAACCCAATGCACCGCCGACAAAGACGGCTAGAAACATCAAGACGCTGACTTGTGTACCTGATTGAGTGTCCCGCGTGCTCACTCTGCCTGTCCTTTTCGCCGATCTGTCAGGCGTCGCGCCCCAAAAACACCAGATCGATCAAACCCGTAACGCGATTTCACAAACGCGTCTCCTTTGATTGCAAACTGTCTGAGGGCTTGCAATCAAAAGCCAAGCTGTTTCACTTTGATTTAGCATTTTCGGTTTTGATCTGAATGGATTTTACGCCGCACTCCAAAAACGACCCACCCAAGGAGATCAGGAATGGTTGTACGCAGGCTCTATTATTTCCTCAGCTTTGTCTGTTTGCCTCTGGTTCTGCTTTTGGGCTTTGTCTGGCACCCGGCGCATTGGCTGCTGTTTCTTCTAATCCCTTACGCGGTTATCGGAATGTACGATATTCTGACCACCAAGCATAACGTGCTGAACAACTATCCCGTGCTGGGCCATTTCCGGTACATGCTGGAGTTCGTCAGCCCTGAAATCCGACAGTATTTCGTGGAAACCAACGAAAGCGGTCGTCCCTACAACCGGATCGTGCGCAGCCTGATCTATTCCCGTGCCAAGGGTCAGGTTGATACGCAGGCCTTTGGTACGCAATACGACATCACGACCGTAGGCTATCACCGCGCCAATCACTCGCTGGCCCCCAAACACGTGGATGAAAGCGAAGAACGTATTATGTTGGGCGGGCCACAATGTGAAAAGCCATACAGCGCGTCGCGTCTGAATGTCTCAGCCATGAGCTTCGGAGCGCTGAGCGCCAACGCCATTCGGGCTTTGAATGGTGGGGCGAAAGATGGTGGTTTTGCCCATAATACCGGTGAGGGCGGGTTGTCTCCGCATCATTTGGCCGAAGGCGGTGACATTATCTGGCAGATTGGCACGGGCTATTTCGGTTGTCGTACCCCCGACGGAGGGTTCGACAAAGACAAGTTCGCAGAAAAGGCCACTAAGGACGTGGTCAAAGCGATCGAGATCAAGCTGTCTCAGGGGGCTAAACCCTCGCATGGCGGGGTACTGCCCGCGGCCAAGGTCGACAAAGAGATTGCTGAGATCCGGGGCGTGCCGGAGCATCAGGACGTCATTTCCCCTCCGGTTCATTCGGCCTTCGACGGCCCAACTGAGCTGCTGGAATTCGTCCAGCATCTGCGCGAGATGTCGGGCGGAAAACCGGTCGGCTTCAAGCTTTGCATCGGCAACCCATCCGAATTCATGGCAATCTGCAAGGCAATGTTGGAGACTGGGATCCTGCCCGATTTCATCACCATTGATGGTTCCGAAGGGGGCACGGGGGCTGCTCCGGTCGAATTCACGAACCGCCTTGGAATGCCGCTGAATGAGGCGTTAATCTTTGTGAACAACTGCCTGAAGGGCGTGGGCCTGCGTGACAAAATCCGCATCATCTGTTCGGGCAAGGTGGCCACAGGCTACGATCTGGTCGAAAAATTCGCGCTGGGGGCTGATATGTGCAATGCCGCGCGTGCCATGATGTTTGCGGTCGGCTGTATCCAGGCGCTGCATTGCAACACCAACCGCTGCCCGTCTGGTGTGGCGACCCAAGACCCGATCAGGGGGAGAGCGGTAAACGTGCCGCAAAAGCGTAAGCGTGTTCATCGCTACCACGATGCCACCTTGGAGAGCTTTCGCGAACTGCTGGGCGCGATGGGTAAATCAACGGTGGCCGAGCTTCATCCCCGAGACATCCTGCGCCGAACCGCCGACGAGCGCGAGCATTCCTACGCGCAAATGCACACGATCCTAGAAGAGGGCGCGCTGCTGTCCGCGGAGATTCCCGCGGAATTCGCCGATGATTGGAACCGCGCGTCAGCCCAGCATTTCTAGGGTCTATTGCAAAGACGGTCGGGGGTTGTTGGCCGAGTGCGTGTGGATTTTGCGCACGCTCCACTCAACGGCATCGCGCATGGTTTTGCCGAGCGCGATGTCGAAGGCCTCAACCAGGTCAGGGGTCTGATCGCTGGCCGAGACGACATATTCGCGGAATGAGCTTGAGGCGATGATTTTGTCTTCGAACTCGTCGATAATCTTGATGTTCATCCGCACTTCGACGCGGATCGAAGTAGAATCCTCGGTTTCCGACACCACAAGACCCTGAAATTCGCGCAGGTCCGGTTGAATGACGTAATCCGCGCGCAGACCCACCGTGGATCGACCCACCGCAGCAACCTTACCCGAGTTCTCAAAGCTTTCGACCATCAGCGCTTGCACGATCAACGGCGCGCGATCGACCCAACGCGCTTGCGGCAGGTACTGAACCTGCAGCGGGGTAGGCTGAATGGCGATCTGGTCGGTGTTGACGGCGGCCGTCGCCGTTGGCTCTTGCACAACGATCTGCTTTTGGACCCGAGGCAGCGAGGAAGAAAACGTGCTTTTGGGTGTCAGAAGATAAAGGTTGTTGGGCTTTGACGCCTGTCGCAGAGTGTCCAACCCGGTACAGGCCCCCAGCAACGCCAAAGACAGGGTCAGAAACAGGATCCTAATCATTGACGGAACTCCGATGCTTGGGTGCCCAGCAGGAATCGTGCCGGGTCGCGTTCTACCTTGTCGACCAGCCGGTCCAGGCTGATCACGAGCCGCTGGGATTCCTCCACGAAGCGAACAAATTGAGGCAAGCCGACACGCAGGAAATTCGAGACCTGACGGCTGTTGTCTTGCACGATCTTGTCGACAGTTCCCAGCAGCTCTTTCGCCGAGTTGGAGGCGCTGAGGACATCGTCCGAGATCTGGTCGATTTTATTGGTGATGTTCGACACGGTCTCGGTCACCTGGTTGGCCGCCCTGCGGATGTCTTCGGCCACAGGAGCCACGTCTTCGTCTATCACCCGGTTGGCGGTGTCAAACGCACGCTCGGCCGAGGCCAATACGCCTTTGGTCGAGTCCATCGCGGTGGTGATCGACGCCAGCGTGGTATTGGCATTCGCAACAGTTTCTGTGATCACGCCCAGCGAAACACTGGCCTCATTCGACAGCTGCATCAGGTTTTCAGCCAGGTTAGATCCGCGCTGGATAAACGGTTTTATGTCTTCGGCAATGACGCTGTTTGCCGTCGTCAGGGTTGTATTGGCCTGATCCAAAGCCCCTTTCGCCGAATCCGCCGCCGTTTTGACCGATTTCAAAGTCTCGGTTCCGGTCTCCAGCGTGGTTTCGGCTTTGGCGATCAGCGGGTCGAGACGCTTGGTGAATGCACCGATATTCTTGGCCGCATCGCCGATATTACTGGAAACCGTTTCAATATCCGACATCGTCTTGTCCAGACGCCCGGTGGCCGAGGCGAGGTTTTCGAGAATATCCGAGACGGCTTTGCGGTTCTTTTCATCGACGACCGAGTTCAGATCCTGCAACAAGGTGATCGCTTCATCCAGCACCTTCGGCGCGCCCTCGAACAGAGACTGAATCGTACTGCGCTTGCTCTTGATCACGCTGTCTTCCGGCAGGCGGGTTGCGGTGCTCGATCCCCCGGTCAGTTCGACATAGCCGACGCCGGTGACACCAAGCGACTGCAATTGGGCGATCGTGTCTTCGGTGACGGGGATATCTGCATCGACCTCAATCCTCACCCGTACTTTCGAGGGGTCGTCATCGTCCAGATTCAACGAGATCACCTGACCCACAGGAAGGCCGTTGAAACTGACCCCGCCAGCGGCCGACAGGCCAGAAACGTTGTCGAACAACACGTCATAGTAGGCGTATTGGCGGGTTACCTCGAACTTGGCGAGCCATAGGAAAAAGCCAAAAGCCCCCAATAACCCTGCAAGGGTGAATGCGCCGATCAGGATGTAATTCGCTCGGGTTTCCATCGCCTTACCTGCCTTACCCCTTCTGCTGTGCCGCGCGGGCGCGGGGGCCTGTGAAGTATTCCTGAACCCAAGGATGGTCGACCTTGGTCATCTCTTCTATCGGACCTTCAACCAGTACGCGTTTTTCTGCAAGTACCGCGATGCGGTCGCAGATCGCATAGAGACTGTCCAGATCATGGGTGACCATGAAAACCGTCAGGCCCAATGCCTGCTGCAGCTCTCGGATCAACTCATCATAGGCGGCGGCCCCGATTGGGTCCAAACCGGCGGTGGGCTCATCTAGAAACACGATCTCGGGGTCCATCGCCAAGGCCCGCGCCAGCGCGGCCCGTTTGCGCATCCCGCCCGAAAGTTCGGATGGAAACTTGCCGCAACTCAGCTGTGGTAAACCTACAAGGCTGATCTTCAACGCGCCCAACGACTCCATCAGCTTTTCGCTCAGGCCCGTATGTTCGCGCAGCGGGGCCATGACATTCTGCAAAACGGTGAGCGAGGAAAACAGCGCACCATCCTGAAACGCCACGCCCCAATGGCGTTCGATGCGGCGACGGTCTTCCTGTGGACCGTTCAGAACGTCCACGCCCAGAACCTCGATACTGCCAGCGGCGGGCGCGTTTAGCCCCACAATCGTGCGCAGCAGGACCGATTTACCGGTGCCCGAGCCGCCGACGATGCCCAGGACCTCACCCCGCCAGACATCAAGATCCAGATTGTCATGAACAACCTGCGGCCCGAACTGATTGCGCAGCCCGCGCACGCGGATCACCGCCTCGCGTTGCGCATCTGCCTGAGTGGTCTGTGGTTGCACCGTGCCGTCCATGTCAGACCCCAATCTCGGAGAAGAAGATCGAAAACAGGGCGTCGATGGCGATCACCATGAAAATCGACTGCACGACCGAGGCCGTGGTGCGCTGACCCACGCTCTGGGCCGAGCCTTTGACCTGCATAGCCTGCCAGCAGGCGATCACGCCGATGACCAACGCGAAGAAGGGCGCTTTGATCAACCCAACCGCCAATTGCCAGACACTTGTGCTTTCGTTCAAACGGGTGACGAACATGCCGGGGCTGATGCCAAGGTCGATCCAGCTCATCAACCCGCCACCGAACAGGCCTGCCATATCGGCGACAAAGCCCAGGATTGGGAGCATGATCAAAAGGGCCAGAACACGCGGTACTACCAGCACCTCGATCGGATCCAGACCCAGCGTGCGCATGGCGTCTATTTCCTCCTGCACCTTCATCGACCCGATTGAGGCAGTAAAGGCCGACCCCGATCGACCGGCAACAATGATAGCGGTCAGAAGGATACCAAGCTCTCGCAGTACAGAGATCGAGATCAACTCGACCACGAAAATCTCGGCTCCGAACTGTTTCAGCTGCGTCGCCCCCTGAAAGGCCAGAACGACGCCGATCAGAAACCCCATTAACGCCACGATGGGCAGGGCCTTGAACCCGGTTTCCTCCATATGTGTAAACAGGGCGGCCCGGCGCAAACGCCAGGGCATCACCAGCGTGCGCCCAAGCCGATGCAGCGTCAGTCCCAGGAACCCAAGGATCGAAAGCGTGTCGTTCCAAGCGCCAACTGTTTTCTGACCCACGCTGGCAACCCAATCCACGGCATTGCGAGGCGGGGCAAGCTTTCCGGGATGGTCGGGGATGTTCTGCGACACGGTCTCGATCAGTGCGGCATGGGCTGGTTGCACACCCCGGAATTCCAGCTGAGCGCCAGCCGTCGTGAACCGCTTGGCAAGATCCGCAACCAGCCACGCGCCGCTTGTATCCAATGCTTCGACATCGGACAGATCCAGCGTAACATGCCCGCCTTCTGGCTGAACGCCTGCAAAAGGCCCCTCGACCGGGGCAAGCGATTGCGTCAGCATTTCGCCTGCAATACGGATCCGGGTGCCATCGCTTTCGCGTTCGGCGGAAATGGTTGGGCTGCTCATAGGTGTATGTGATGCAAAAAAGTCTGAATCTGCAATGGTTGTATGCCTTTGTCGGCGGATTTACAAATCTGGGATTGCGCGGCTGCGACACGTGCAGCTTGCACGCCACGGTTGTTTGGCGCGGACCTGCTTGCCGATTGTGGGACAAAATAACCGGCTGGGCGTTCGCCTCTACACCAAGTCCAAATCTGATGCTACGGATAGGCCGCAGGGAGGGCGATCTTGACCGTTAGTGAAAAGCGCATCAAAGCGATGACGACTGCCGGGCTGAATTTGATCGGTCAGGCACTGTCGATCTATGATAATAAGCTGCGTCTGGTTCTAAGCAATCGACGCTTTCAAGAGATGTTCGGTCTTCCCGACGACCTCGTGCAACCCGGCGCGTTGTTTCGTGACACGATCCATTTCCTGGTCACTCGCGGAGAATACGGGCTCGAGGGCGATGTTGATGAAATGGTGCAGCAGCGCGTCGAGCAAGCCATGGCGTTTGAGCCGCACTATATGGAGCGTGTCCGCCCAAACGGGCAGGTTGTAGCTGTTGAGGGATCGCCTCTGCCGCAGGGTGGTTGGGTGGCGGTTTACACCGATATCACAGGCACGAAACGTGCGGAAAACCTGCTGCGCGCCCGATCCGAGGAGCTTTCGGACCAGCTGCTCAGCCATACCGAGGAACTTTCAGCAACCAACCGCAAGCTTGCTGCCACCATTGCTGCGTTGGAAGAGGCCAAGCGCGAACTGACCGAGATCGAAGCCCGCACGCGCATGACGACCGAGATGATGCCCGCCCATATCGCGCATCTCGATGTCGATGGGCGCTACGACTACTCAAACCGGCGGCTCAGCTCGGTGCTGCCGGGTCGCCCGTCGGACATTCTGGGGCTGCATATCTCCGACGCCCTTGGCCGACACGCCTTTTCACGGGTCGAGCCGCATCTGGCAAAAGCCTATGGCGGCGAAACGTCCGTTTTCGAGTTCACGGAAGAACAGGATTCTCGCCGCATTCGCGTGTCTTTTACCCCTGATGGGGAAGGTGGCGTATATATCATGTCCGTAGACATCACCGAGGAAACCCAAACCCGCGTCGCGTTGCAACAAACCCGCCGCCGCGAGATGGCCGCGCAGATGACCAGCGGGTTGGCGCATGATTTTTCGAACTTGTTGACCATCATTCTGGGGATGCAGGGGCGGCTAGATAAGATGAACCTGCCCGATGAAGCGCATGAGCTAATTGCGGCGACCCGTCAAACCGCGCAGCGCGGCGGGCAGCTTTTGAACCGGATCGCGGATATGACGGGGAACCGGACGCCGCAGCCCAAAGCGACGGATATGCTTCAATTGCTTGAGGACCTCCGCATTCTCGCCTCACCTTCTCTGCCACGGGGCGTGGGGCTGTCGGTGGTCAACACTCTGCCGGATCAGGCCCTGATGCTGGATCCGGGCATGGTGCAGGATGCCTTGCTGAATTTGGTGCTGAATGCGCGCGATGCTTGCGGCAACAACGGTCAGATCACCATTAGCGCCCATGCTATTGGCGCGATTTGGGTTGAGATTACTGTCTCTGATACCGGACCGGGGTTCTCGCCCGAAGCGCTGGACAAAGCCCTCAATCCGTTTTTCACCACCAAGGGCAGTGACGGATCCGGCCTTGGTTTGCCAATGGTCTATGACACGGTGAAACTGGCCGGAGGGGACCTGAGCCTGAAGAACACACCCTCGGGCGCGTCGGTTGTATTGCGGCTTCCGTACCGCCCTGCGCCCCCCATGCGCGGCGGATTGGTTCTTCTGGTCGAAGACAATCAGGACTTGCGCCTACAGTTTCGCGACATGCTGATCGACTTTGGGTTTTCGGTCATCGAGGCGACCTCGGTTGACGAAGCATTGACGCTGGTGAGCGAACTGGAAGACATTGTTCTGGTCCTGTCCGATATCCGGTTGGAAGGGGAGGCAACCGGGCTGGACCTGATGGAACGTCTCAAACCCCGGCTGCCCTGTATTTTGATGACGTCGCTGCCATCGACTGATCCTGTGCTTAAACGCGCAATCGGACGGGTGCCCGTCTTGCATAAACCATTCACTCCCAAACAACTTTCGGCTTTGATCCGAACCGAGGCTGCGTGATGACCCAACCGTTGGTGACCATTCTCGATGATGAGCCCGAGATCCGCCATATTCTGACGGAGACCTTGCAAGATGCAGGTTTTCGAACTCAGAGCTTTTCACGAGCCCGAGAATTCGAGGCCGCGTTGAACCGTGTGACGCCCGATGTCTGCCTGGTCGATCTGTCCCTTCCGGATACGGATGGATTGGCGTTGGTGCATCGCCTAGCCTTGGAACAGGGTGCTGCCGTCATCATCATTTCAGGCCGCGCGCAGGTGCAGGACCGGGTCACCGGGCTAGAGCTTGGGGCTGACGACTATATCACCAAACCGTTCGACCCCGCCGAGGTCGTTGCGCGCGTGCGGGCGCGGTTGCGGGCGCCGAAAGGGCAGGTGGCGCATTCAGAGACGGCCGCTTTCAACGGTTGGGTCGCGCATTTTGACCGCTATGTTCTTGAGGATCAAAGCGGCGCAGAAACGGCGTTCAGCCATGCAGAAGGTGAAGTACTGCGTCTGTTTCTCGAAAGTCCCAAACGTCTGATTAGCCGCACCCAGATGCAGGAAACGCTGGGCGGCGCAGCTGGTGAGAGCTTTGATCGTGCGATGGATGTGCGTATTTCCCGCCTCAGAACCAAGCTGGGTGAAGATCCCAAAAACCCGCGCTTGATCAAAACGATCTATGGCGCAGGCTATATTTTCCTGGGCGATGTGGTCTGGCACTGAAGGTCCCGATGCGCGCATTTGACCCTGCTTCAAGGATATCTGCACGGGTGGGCTGGAAACTCGGGCTTGTCCTGATTAACTAAAACGACCTCGACGACCGAGGGGCAGAGGTATAAGAAACCGCTGTTTAACCGTGCGGTTGCCCGATAAGGGCGGCGACACCGACGATCTGGAGTGTGAAATGATCGGCAAGGCCTGGGCAAAATGGCGATCGGGCTATATCGGTAGGCTTGTCGTGGAAAGCCTGCGCAAACAAGGGTGGATGTACGGCATCGCGATGGGTGCGATGGTAGTCGTTGCCGCCACGACCGCTGGTACGGCGTGGATGATGGAAAACATCGTCGATGCCATGACCACCCCAGAAATGAGGTCACAAGCACATTGGATCGCGCTTGTTGTCGTCGGGCTGTTCGGCGCTAAGGCATTCGCTTCCTATATTCAGTCGATTTTTTTGGCGCGCGCGGGGAACCGAATTATCGCGGTCCAACAAGAGCGGCTGTACAATCGACTACTGCAGCGCGGTATTGGGTATTTTGCCGAGATTGAATCGTCCAACCTTTTGATGAGGGTCACCGCAGGGGCGGGGGCCGCCCGGAACCTGGTAAATATCATCGTAACCAGTTTCGTGCGCGACGCGCTAACGCTTGTGGGTCTTATTATTGTCATGATCTATCAGCAACCGCTGCTTTCCGTGCTGTTTTTTGTCGTTGGTCCGGTTGCTTTGATAAGCGTGCGCTATCTGTTGAAGAACGTACGGCGAATAATGCAGGCCGAGTTGAAATACCTTTCCGAGATCATCCAGGTTCTGCAGGAAACATCGAACGGGATCAAAGTCATTAAGGTGTTCAGCCTTGAAGGCCGCATGACCGATCGGATGAACATTGCGATCAAACGCGTCGAGAAACGTTCGAACGACATTGCCTCTTTGCAGGCCATCGCCAGTCCGTTGATGGAGTTTCTGGCGGGTCTGGCAATTGCCGGCATCCTGGTTGTCAGCACATTGGGAATCGGTGGGTCTGAGCCTCCTACAGCGGGTCAGCTGATGTCGTTTATCACGGCCCTTCTGATGGCCTATGAACCCGCCAAACGCTTGTCGAAAATGCGGGTGTCGATCGAAACCTGCATGGTGCCGATAGGTATGATGTTCGAGCTTCTGGATGAAGAGGACACGATGCAGGAGCACTCAGAGCCCAAAGAGATGGTTAGAGGTCCGGGCGAAATCCGCTTGCGGGATGTGACCTTCGGGTATCAGGGGACACTGCCCGTTATCAAAGATATGGATGTAACATTCGAAGCTGGAAAAACCACTGCTCTCGTGGGCCAATCCGGCGGAGGAAAATCCACGATTTTTGGCCTGATCATGCGGTTTTATGACCCAAATGAAGGCTACGTTGAGATTGACGGTCAGGATCTGACCGAGGTCAGTTTTGCATCGCTGCGCCGTAAGATATCCTATGTCGGGCAGGACACATTCCTGTTTTCAACCACCGTCATGGACAATTTGCGCTATGTCGCGCCTGACGCGACCGATGAGGAAATTGTTGCTGCAGCACGCGCGGCACATGCCCATGATTTCATCAGTCAACTTCCAGAGGGCTATGACACTCAGGTTGGAGAAAACGGAGCTTTCCTGTCCGGAGGTCAGAAACAGCGGATCGCAATTGCCCGGGCAATTCTGCGCAAAGCGGAAATCCTTCTGCTGGACGAAGCCACAAGTGCGCTCGACGCAGAATCTGAAACTTTGGTCAAAGAGGCATTGGACAAACTGACGGAGGGGGTCACGACAATCGTAATCGCCCACCGGCTATCGACGGTTCTGGAAGCGGACAACATCATGGTCGTTCAGGATGGTCAAATCGTTGAGCAGGGGACCTTGAATGGGTTGTTGGAAGAAAATGGTTCATTCAAACGCCTGTTTGATCAGCAATTCAAAAAGCCTACCTCCTGATCGCATATCGATCTTCCGCGACTTCAATGAGTCGAAAGTGATGAAATGATCAAGCCTGCGCTATTCCCGCAGCGCTTGATCCTTAATCTTCACAACCGGTTGGATCAAATAGTCCAGAACGGTTTTTCGCCCAGCCAGAATATCGACCTCGGCAACCATGCCGGGAATGATTTCAACAGCAAGCCCCGAGGCGTCGAGCATCGTACCATTCGTCCGGATCTCAATGACAAAGACCTCTTCATCATTGCGTTCAGACCGGGTGATAGTGTCTGCACCAATACGCACAATTTCCCCGTCCAGCCCGCCGTAGCGGGCGAAATCATAGGCGGTGATTTTAACTTTGACGGGCTGTCCAGCATGAAGAAACGCGATATCTTGCGGGCGAACATAGGCTTCGACCAGTAAACTGTCATCCAGTGGAACGATCTCGACCAACTCCTCTCCGGTGCGGGCAAGGCCACCAATCGTGGTACGGTGGATGCGGTTTACGATGCCGCGCGCCGGAGATTGAACGTTTGCGCGGGAGGCCCGATCCTGCAAAGCTGGCAGCATTGGTTTCAGGGCGGACAGCTCCGCTGTCGCAAGTGCAAGGTCGGTTAGAGCATTGCTCCGAAATCTGCTGCGCGCCGCTTGGATTCGGTCGTCAATCTCTTCCAGACCGGTTTTTAGTCGACTGGTTGCAGCCTCGGCTCTGACCCGGCGACCCTTCCATTCCGCCTCGCTGCGCCTAAGCGCCAAAAGTGTGGTCGCGGGTTCCATTTTGCTGGCGACCAGAGGCGCCATCATCGCCCTTTCCTCAGCCAGAACATTCAGTGTCTCTTCGGCGGTGACCTGATCTACCAATCCTTCTTCGTATTCCCTATGGCGTTGTTGTTGCTGTCGCAGCAAGATATCAATTTCAGCCTGCAGTTCGGCTTGCCGACCCTGATACAAAGCTCTTTCAGATTGAACGACATCCGGGGCGCCTGTGACGAGTGCAGCGTCAAATTGAAGGTCACGCCCCTCGATCTCGGACTTTAGCCGCTGGATCCGAGCCATCAGGCCAAAAGCACGTTGTTGTTCCTGACTTAACTGACTGTCGATTTGGGTCGTGTCGAATTCCATCAACAAGGTGCCGGCTTGAACCACTTGGCCTTCTCGCACGTGGAGTGCCTTCAAAACGCCTGGCTCTGTAGCTTCGATGATCTGGATGTCTCCAGATGGCACGATCCGGCCATCTACGCGGGTTACGTCGTCCAACTCGGTCAGATAGGCCCAAAGCCCGGCTGTGAGGAGGCATGCGAGAATTGCCACAAGCAGAAGAGAGTTTCGCAAAGGCGACGCTCCGCGCGTGGCGCGTGCCAACGAGGCAAGATCATGATGCTGCGACATTCAGGTGCCTCCTGTTTTGGCGTGCATGTTGGGACAGAAGGCTCTTTGGCCCGTCTTTCGCGATTTGACCGTCGTCAATGACGATAACGCGGTCCACCAGTTCCAAGAGGCTAGGACGGTGCGTGACGATCAGCATCGTCGTGTCCGGGGTGGCTTGCTTAAGGCGCGAAAGAACGCGCGCTTCGGTTTGCACATCCATGGCGCTTGTGGGCTCGTCCAGCAGTAAAACCGATGGTTTGCCAATCAACGCTCGCGCCAAAGCAATCGCTTGTCTTTGTCCACCAGAAAGCCCTTCGCCCTTCTCTGCAAGCTGTTGATCATAACCTGCTGGATGGCGCGCTACAAAATCCTCAACGCCAGCAATCTGCCCGGCCTCAATCACGTCTTCGTCGCTCGGTCTGATGGTGCCACTGGCGATGTTTTCGCGGATCGAGCCGGAAAACAGCCAAACATCCTGTAAAACAGAGCCCACACCTCGCCTTAAATCACCAGGGTCAATTTGCCGAATGTCCAATCCGTCCAGCATTACCGACCCTACCCGAGGCGTATAGAGGCCCAGCAACAGTCGCGCTATCGTGCTTTTACCCGAGCCAATTTGGCCAAGGATTGCGACTTTCTCACCCGGGTTGATAGTGAAGGAAACACCTTTCAACATATCTTCGGATTGATCCGGGTATGTGAAATGAACGTTGCTAAACGAGATTGCACCCTTGAAGCGTGAACGACCGATCCAGGTTCTGCCCTCCGGTCGCTCACTGTCTGCCCGCATAATCTGGTTGAGGTTTCGAAAAGCGCTACGCGCCTGATTGTATCGCGTCAAAGTTTGCGCCAATTGCCCCAATGGAGCCAAGGCACGACCCGTCAACATGACAGCGGCGATCAGGGCGCCCATGCTGGCTTGACCGTCAGTGACGAGGAATACGCCGTAGAAAACGATCAGGACCTGCGCCACCTGTTGCGTGAGGCCGGTCAGGTTCAGGGCGAATTGTGTAATCGCGCGACTGCGAACGCCGTGGTTCGATTGTCGCTCTATCGCGCTTTCCCAACGGGCACGCATCTGACGATCAGCAGAGGTGGTCTTTATGGTTTCAAGGCCTGAGACCGCCTCAACAAGAACCGATTGTTTGGATTGACCATCCTTGAATTGCCTTTCGGCCAACCGCGATAGCATAGGTTGGGCGAGCAAGCCGGTCAGCAGAACGATAGGTACCGCCATCGCGGGAACGATGGCCAGCGGGCCGCCCACCAGGTAGATCACGAAGACAAACAGAGCGATGAAGGGTAGATCGACGATCGCGACCAGTGTTGCGGACGTGAAAAACTCGCGCAAAGTCTCGAACTCGCGAACTGTGTTTGCCATCGCGCCGGTCGATCCGGTGCGAGATTTCATTTGAATATCGAGTAACTTGTCAAAAATGCGCCGTCCCATCAGCCGATCAGCCTTTTGGCCGGCCTGATCAATGAATCCAGCTCTTAGGATCTTGAGTAGGAAATCGAAACCAAGTGCGAGGCCCACGCCAATGGTGAGTGCAATCAGAGACTCTGTTGCTTCGTTGGGAAGAACTCGGTCATAGACGACCATAATGAAGATAGAAGTTGAAAGCCCTAGAAGATTGGCGAGCGCTGCTGCGAGAATAACCTGGAAATAAGACCACCGACTGGCCGCCAAAGCAGACCAGAACCAATGTCCAGACCTTTGGGTCTCGTTATTCTTCAAGATACCTTGATGGTCTCGGCGAAACAGGATTGCATAGCCGGTATACGCTTTTTCCAACTGTTTCTCGGGAATTGTCCCGATTCCTGACCCGATGCAAGGGTCATACACCAACAGCATGCCGTTGTCGCTGCGCCCATGATAGACAACGGATCGCCCCCCCTCCAGGAACAGTATGGCTGGTGACAAGTCGTCATCCAGTTTGCTCAGCAAGCGCGTGCCATACCCTGCGTGAAGACCGCTTTGTCGTGCAAGCGCCAGTGCATCACTTATCGAGAGGCCATTTTCCAAGTCTGACTGCGCGGCAAAGAGAGACGCTTTTGTTATTGGGCGTTCAAGTGTCTCACCCACATGCAGAATACACGTTTCGAGTTCTGTCAAACGTGATGTGTCCGGTTGGGTTTTGTGCCGCGTCATGAATCAGTTCCTCTCTAGCAAATTAGGGCAGCGAAAAAATGGAATGCGTCCGCTGATCGGATCTGTTTTCGGTTTTGTTGTGTCGCATGGCGACCAGGGGTTATCGGGCACAAGCGTGTTTCTCCGAATTCTGGCCCCAAGAGGTTTCGCTCGTTTGCGCATCGGCCAATGCAGATAAGAAGCCTTCGGCATTGGCCTTCCGCTCAACATCCTTTGAGCCCGGATTATGTGTCATTCGTGATTGTGCTTGGGTCAACCAAGCTATGTGAGACAGCGAGATTTGATGCGCGTGGACTAGCCGCAGAGCGCCACAAGCTGTTAGTGTGGCCATCTGCTTGCTAGTCAAACTATTCAACCGATCGGGCGAGATACCCCAACAGCCTGTTGGTATCATGCAGCCTTCGTGTTGGGTGAGTGGCTCCAACATTTCCATATCCGCAAGCACGTCACAAATGGTCTTTGTGGTTTGTGCGGACGACATTCGACCTTGGAAGAACGTCACCACGGCTTCAAGATTGGAAGAAAGCGCTCCTGTTTCACGATAAAAAGCCTCATCCCGGGGGTCATCACTGATCAGGCCAAGGGTCTCGTCGACCAGCAACTGGAATTGAGTGTCCTTGGCCCGCCCACTTCTTGGTATTGGTTCGGCATCGAAAGGCGGGCACCTCATTGCCGAGGGCAAATAGGGCGCCAACCACACACCCGTTTCAGACACAAATGGGTTTACGCGCGCTTCTGTTAGGGAAAACAATGCGACCGGTTCTACCCCGCCCTCCGTTTTACGGAACACTAGCGGGAAAGCAGCTGCGACGGGGAAAGCTTCAGCTTCAACAATTGAACACTCAGTCACGTACCTTGTATGGTCGAAGGAGGTGAAGCGTTTCCAGAACCTATTCCCATATCTTTGGAATGTGAGCGGTTTGAGGTGGGTTTTTAACATGACCGTCTTCCAAACTCTCGGCTAATCTTCGAAAAGGATCAGGCGGTGGCACCTGTGGGATCGGTGTGCAGGATATTGTCTGCGCTCAGGCTGCTCAGATCATTCAGACCATCAAACACTGCAAGCGTATCGACAGTGACGTCGTCTGATGTCGAATAGCTGGCCTTGACGAGCTTGGCGTCGGTGCCGTCGGTCGTCAGGGCATATATCTCGTCTCCGGACTGCGCGCCGACCAAGCTCTCCAATGCCAACTCTATGGTGTTGGCCGTGAGATCGCCGAGGATGGTTGTAAGACCGATGAAGCCTGTATTTGTTCCCAGATTGTCGCCTTGGCTCAGGAATTCCAAGTCCGTTCCCGTGCCGCGCAACGTGGCAACGTCGAGGCCCTGGAACATCAAGGCATCTGCGACTTCCATAGCAGTTCCGATGTTGAACCCCGTAATAATATCCGTGCCATTGGCCGCAGGGTCCGCTTCGAACACAACGATATCTCGGCCAACCGCCGTTAGGTCAATTGTGTCGTCGCCATCACCACCCCTGATGATCGTGTCCACATTGCTTGCGCCTATGGTGTCATCCGTAGTCGTCCCTGATTGGTAAACGGAGTCGCCTCCGTTTGGCGTGACGATCTTCAGCTCAAAGGGTTGATTGATGTCTTGAATGTCGACGGAAAACTGCACCAGAGGCGACGAAATGTCGGAGAAACTCAGCGTTGCTCCGGCAAAATTGACGAAACTGGGGTTGGCTGCGTTTACGGCAAGAGGCAATTGTCCGTTGAATATGATGGAGCCGTTGTCAAAGGTGACCTGAGCGGAGTCGAACTCCAATCGCATGTCTACAAACAACCCGCTCGACAGATCCCGATCCGCTTCCGAATAGACTGCGAACTGGACGGTTGAGCCACTTCTTCCGACTTCCGAGATGACATAGGCTGCTGGCGTATGAGCCGTGGCGTCAGCACTCGCCGGAAGGGGATCAGGCCCTCCTGATACTGTTGCTTCGGCTGAAAAGTTCAGATCTGTACCGGCTGTCGTGGCGGCAAAAGCAGAGGCTGCGATGGGCGCAGACCATGTGCCATTTGCGGCGACGGTTGCGGTGCCAACGGATGTACTGCCCAACAGGATATCCACTGTTTGCCCAGCAGCCAAGCCGACCGAAGAGCCGCTGACTGTAATCCCGGAACTTTGCGCATCGGCAAGAGAGATCGCCCCATTTGTTCCAATCGAATCGAGGCTCAGGGTGGGCCGGAAATCGGTTGAGAAGGAACCTGTTGCCGCGTTGGAGGTATTGCCAGCAGCGTCGTCAACTGATGCCGAGACCTGAAAGCTTGTGCTGTCGGCCAAGACCGCGAGATCGCTGGTTGGAATATCCGCACTCCAACTTCCGTTCATTGCGGTGGCTGTATAAGTCTCCCCGTCCAAGGTGATGGTCACGGTGTCTCCGTTGTCCGCCGTTGTTGTGCCCGAAACCGTCAGGTCCTGCCCACGCTCTACAACATCAAGAACTGCTCCGATGGACAGTGGATCGAGGGTAAGGCTGGGTGCCGCAAAATCTGTTGTGAAACCCATTGTGGTCTGGGACGTGTTCCCAGCTGCATCAGCCACAGTCGCGGTGATAGTATAGCTTTCCTGATCCTGAAGTCCCAAAAGATCAGACGCACTTGTCACCAATGTCCAATTGCCACCAGTGACGGTCGTCGTCTCGCTGATGTCAACCGTGCCGTCGGCGCGTGCGATTGTGATAGATACAACCGCCCCTACGCCTGCATCGCTAGTGCCTGAAATGGTAAGGTCCGTCGTCCGCTCGGCGGCGTTCATGATTGAGCCGTCCGAAACACTCGTGATCGCGATGGTCGGATCAGTGAAATCCGTATCGAAGCTGCCTGTCGCCTGAACGGCCGGGTTTTCGGCGATATCCGAGACATCTGCTGTTACCGCAATTGTTGTTCCGTCTGCCAAGAGTGCCAGATCAGCGGCTGGCACGGTAACGGTCCACGACCCGCCCGAAGCCTCGGCGGTGTAGGTTTGCCCATTCATGCCAACGGTCACGGTTTGATCGTCTTCAGCTGTGGTGGAACCCGAAATGGTCAGATCGGTTCCGCGCTCTGCCGCATTCATGACAGCACCGTCCGAGAAGCTGTCGATGGTCACCGCCGGCGCGCTGACATCCTTGGCCAATTGCGCCGTTGCTTGAGGCGCTGCCAGCCCGTCCGCGTCAGACACATTGGCCGTTATCGTAAAATCGCCGCCATCGGACAGAGATGCTAGATCGGCTGTCGGGACGGTTATGCTCCAGGTGCCACTCGAAACGAGGTCCGTATAGGTCTGGCCGTTCAGCATGACGGAAACCTGCTGGTTGTCGCCAACATTTCCGGTTGTGCCTGAAATGTTCAAATCTGAACCGGCTTCGGAAGCGTTCAGGACATCACCTACGGACAAGGGCGAAATGGCAATAGATGGACCAGAGAGGTCGACGGGTACCGTAGCCGTTACGGTGGTTGCCGGGTTGCCAGCCGCATCCGCGAGCGAAACACTGATCTCTGCCGGGGTGCCCGTCGTCAACCCGGCAAGATCCGCGTTGGGAATAGTGACAGACCAACTGCCGCCCAGCGTCGTGCCGGTAAAGGACTGCCCATCCAATACAAGCGTTACAGTTTGGTTGTCCTCAGCCGAGGTCGCCCCTGTCACGGTCAGATCGCCGGTTATGTCAATAAGGTCAATGGACCCTCCGCCGACCGGATCGAGCGTGAGGGTTGGAGCCGTGAAGTCTGTATCGAAGCTGTTGCTGGCTTGAACGGCCGGGTTGCCAGCGCGATCCGAAACATCCGCTGTCACGCTGATGGTTGCCGCATCCGACAAGGCTGCCAGATCGGCGGCTGGAACGGTTGCCGACCATTGGCCGTTGGACACCGTGCCGGTGTAAGTCTGGCCATTCAAAGTGACGCTCACCGACTGCCCGTTTTCCGCGTCTGTCGCGCCACTTACGACAAGATCTGTTCCCTGCTCGGCGGCGTTCATGACGGCCCCATCCGAGAAACTGTCAATGCTGAGTGTTGGTGGGATGGTGTCTACCACCACGGTTGCCGTCGATACGGAGATCTCGTCCCCCAAGGTATCAAGCATACGAACGGTCACGGTGGACTGGCCTTGGGCCAGGGCGCTCGCCTCGGGCGCTGTGAGGGTAACGGTCCAGTTCCCTTCGGAATCTGGTGTCACGGTCTTGGTCACGGAGCCGATCGTAACCTCGACCGAAGTCGCATCGTCCGGCGCAGTTGCGTTGGTCAGAGTGTTGTTGAGGGAGGTGGCCTGCAGCTCTGCCAAATTCAGCGTCGGGAAGTTTGGCGCAGGGGCTGGATCGTCCCCGCCGCCTCCGCCACCGCCACCGGCCGCCGCAGCACCGGCGAGACCAAGACCCGCCGCCGCAGCACCCATTCCGCCCAGACCGCCTGCCGCTGAGGCAGCTCCGGCCTCGGCGACGGCGCTGAATTCGACGATCTGCGAAACCATCGCCTCGGCGATCATGATCGAGCCGCTTTCAAGGACCTGAACATGTTCAGCCGCAACAACCATGGTGCGCCCATCGAGCATTTTCAGAAGGACATCCCCATTGTCCATCAGCTTGGCGGATTTCACACCCGGGATCGTATCCGCGAATTGGAACGCATAGAGTTCCTCAACCGTCGCCTGCGCAAAAGCTGGTAGGGCCAGCACGGCCGACACCAATCCGCCCGCAATGCCGCGCCCGGATAGTTTGCGCAGATTGCGTTCGATCCACGAGCGTTTGTGTCGATCACGGTCTGCCCCTGAAAGATCGGCTGGCGTATCAGTATTGCGCTCAGGTGTCTTCATCGTCTTGCCCCTCAGATTTGGTGTCCGCGATCCTGGGAAGGCCGTCCCCGACATGACGCTTTGTTCATCTGTCTTGCCTTCCGGTTACCACCGCGGGCGAACCTGGAAAAATTGAGTTAAACTGAAGCCGAACTCCTCGTTTTCACCACATTCCCGCTTTTGTTTCGGTCTGGGCATCAGATCATCCTCAGGTCATTGCCAGGGGTGGCATCGGGGGTGATCAAGGTGATGCTTCAATTCGAAACTGTGGTTGCAACGGGAAGCCCGGCGCTCGATTCAGGTATCGGCGATACGGCTTTAAAAACGTTTAACGGGGATACGTATCTCTATTCCGTCACCGGTCCGTTCGGTGGCGTTGCCGCCTGGCGCCTCACTGAAGGGGCTGGGCCGAAGCTGGTGGATACGGTCTATCATAGCGGTCCGATCCTGTATCAGGTGGGGCGGACAGGTGTGCCGATCACCTTGGGCGCTGAGGACCAGCTGGCCCTTGATATCAACAATGCAACGGGTTTGGTTGGATATACGCTCAATGCGGACGGCACCTTTGGCGACTTGCAGGAAACCGGAACGCTCGTCGGTGGCGGAGACATCTCGGCGATGGCGCAACTGGACGTCGGAGGGCAAAGCTATCTGACCCTTGCGCATGAAGATACCGATCAGATCGGCAGCTATGAGATCAACCCAGACGGCACGCTTTCCGTCGTTTCGCTGGTCTCTGGCCAAGCCGATTCGATGCGTGCTGCGACGGTCGGGTCTGAGCAATTCGTGATCACCGCGAACGCTGCAAATAGTGAAATCGCCGTGTTTGATGTTTCCGCAAGCGATGGCAGCCTCAGCGCTCTGGACAACAGTGCCGCTGTTTCAACGATGGGAATCTCTACGCCCACGGCGATTGAGGTGGTCGAGGCCTATGGGCAATCCTGGGTCATCGTAGCGGGGTCGGGCAGCAATTCCCTCAGCGTGATGGGATTGCGCAGCGATGGTCGGTTGATCCCCAAGGATCATGTTCTTGATACGTTGAATACCCGGTTTGAATCCGTGCAGGACCTGTCGGTGATCGAGGTGAATGGCCGTGTGTTCATCGTTGCGGGTGGGTCCGACGATGGGGTCAGCCTTTTCACGCTGACCCCGAATGGAAAGCTGGTCTATCTGGACAGCTTTGCGGACACGTTGGATAGCGGATTGGGGAACGTTCAGACTCTAAACCTCGCCCATATCGGTGATGAGCTTCAGGTGCTTGCAACCTCACAGCAGGATCCCGGGCTGACGCAGCTGAGCGTTTCTTTGGCAAACCTTGGTGTCGTCCTTGACGGTAGCGGGCCGGTTACGGGCACGGCGCACGACGACATGCTCAGCGCGGGGGTGCTTGATGCCCAACTGTCCGGCGGAGACGGAGATGACATCCTCATTGCTGGTAGCGGTGAGACGACGCTGACAGGCGGGGCAGGGGCCGATATTTTCGTCATGCAATATGGCAGCGACCCCACGACGGTCGCGGATTTCGAAGCCGGCACCGACCGCTTGGACATGTTCGACTATCTTCTGCTGCGCACCCCCGATCAATTGACCTTTACCGCCACATCCCAAGGGGCCGATATCCAGTATCTGAATGAGGTCGTCCACGTGATTTCCTCAACCGGCACGCCGTTGACGAAAGAAGAGGTCTTTGGCTCCGGGTTTGGCGGGCCGGATCACATTCCTGTGGATTTCGGTACGTTCGGCGGGTTGGAGCCCTCAAGCTCGGACGGCATTCAGGGCCGCGTAAGCATCGATTCCGAGACCAACAATCCGGGCCTTGCAGATGCTGAGATCAAGTTCACTCCGACCGGAGGCGGCACCGTCACCGCAACCACGGATGAGACCGGACGCTTCGATCTGAACGTTCCGAACGGGACGTTGGTCGGAGAGCTGGAGGTCGTCAAAACCTATTCAACAGCGAGCGGACGAGTTAACGCCTTGGATGCGTTGCAGGTTCTGCGTATCTCAGTTGGATTGGATCCGACATGGGGCCCGGCGGCCCCGGAAAACCTGATTGCCGCTGATATCACCCAGGATGGAGCAGTCAACGCACTGGACGCGCTCTCCATCTTGCAGGCAGCGGTTGGGCAAACCTCTCCATATCCCGCGAAATGGGTTTTTCTGGACGCGGAAGCCGACCTCTCGGGGATAACGCGAGATGCGGTGAACTATGACACGCAGTTGGATATCACTGTTCAAGATGGTTCGTTTGCGATGGATATGACCTCTATTCTTTTGGGTAACATCGAGTCGTTTTGACGGTGTTTTGCGGGCATTTTGCCCGGACTGAACACTCTTTCCCAAACCGGTTTGCGATCCTGTTGAAAAAGTTGAAGGGCGGACTGTCGCACTCGCGAACGCAGAGGATGGTGGCTTGCTCCTCGCTTTAGCCACTCCGAAGTAAATTTTTTATTCGCTGGCCCCAAAATAAATTGTCATGGTTGACAAACAATCTTCGATCATTATTTGTCAACCATGACAATTTATGAGGCCGCAATGCCAAGACCATCTCTGAAAGACCAACGATCTCAGGAAATCCTGGATGCGTACCTCACATGTGTGGCGCGGTTCGGCCTTGATGGCGCGACCCAGGAACGGATTGCAGAGGAAGCTGGCGTCAAGCGCCCCCTGCTGCGCCACTATCTTGGCAACAAGGACGAAATGATTGCTGCACTTGCCGAGTACACCCTTGAAGGCTTTGCGATGTCACTGGACGGCCTGCGACACGCCCTGCCAGACAGAGCAACGCCAACCGATCTTGTGGACGCTCTTTTTGCCGAAAACAGCGGAACTGATCCGCGGTTGATGTTGGCGTATCAGGCGCTGGTGACTGTAGTTCCGGAGCGCCCGGAATTGCGGCAGGATCTTATGGACAGCCTAAGTGCCTTTTTTGACTTGGTTGAGGATGTCCTGAGGCGCGCTGCCCCTGACGCGCCGGATGCAAGCATTCGTGCCGTGACTCAGGGTATTTCGGCGATCTTTGTCAGCATGGATGCCCTGTCGCCACTCGAGCCGCCCAAAGTCTGGCGCGCGGAATTGAAGCTGGCGGCGTCTTTGCTGGCCTCTACGCTGGAGGCCGAGCGATGAGCCACGCTAGAACCGCGAACTATATAGCTCTGCCTGTCCTGTTGGCTGCTGCTGTCCTGGGTTACTACTGGGTCTGGGGGCTGCTCTTCCTGTGGTGGACCATTCCGACCATCCTGAATGGTCAGGCCTTTCTGGTGTTCGAGATCAACCGAGACGACGATCCAGTTCTATTCTGGGCCATTGTCTGCCTTTGGGCTTTGTCGGGACTGATGATGCTCGCCGCCAGCCTTTTTCCGCAACACGCCCATCTGATGACCTGAGGGAAAAAGATGTCCAAAATGTATCATCACCTACCGGTCGAAGCCTACACCGCGCAGGATTGGTTCGACCGTGAACAACAACAAATCTTCTCACGCACCTGGCGTTTTGCGGGACTGGTTGAGGATATCGAAGGCCCTGGGCACTATCTGTCGGTGCAGGCAGGTTTGAACAACCTGTTTGTCGCCATGGGGCGCGATCACCGGCTGCGGGCCTTTCACAATATTTGCCGCCATCGCGGTACGCAGCTAATCCGCGCGGTCGGAAAGACGCAAAAGGCGCTGACATGTCCCTACCATGACTGGACCTATGATCTGGAAGGCAATCTGATCTCCGTCCCCGATGAGGCGTCGGAGTTTCCCGGTGGTATCGATAAATCCTGTCTTGGCCTCAAACCGGCCAGCGTAGACGTCTGGCGCGGTATGTTGTTCGTCCATCCTGATCCGAACGCGCTCACGCTTGCTGAGTGGCTTGGCGAGGTCGATCCATTCCTTGGTCCGCACAAACCTGAGGAATTGGTAGAGTACGCTGAAGGCCGGAACACCTATGAGATCAAGGCAAATTGGAAGATCGTTGTCGAGAACTACATCGACGTCTATCACCTGAGCCACCTGCATTCCAACACCCTGCACATGTATGACCATGCCAAGGCAGAATACGGGTGGAAGGGGCCGCACTATCACTTTTGGGAGCCCCCTTCAGCGGAGTATGCCAAGGACCACGAGGGGAACCTGCCGATGCCGCGCGCGATCCCAAAACCGCATGTCGGCGCCTGGGTTCCGATGCTCTTTCCCGGGATTGGTATCGGGGCCAGTGAGGAAAGCTGGAACCTGTTTGTCATCACGCCACTGGCGCCGGACCTGACGCGCATCGAAAACCGCACGAAGCTGGCCAATGAGTCTGATTGGGCGTTTCAGAAACAGCAGTGGAAAAGCTGGGGCTTTTGGAAGGACTTTGGCGGTGCGAAGTACCAAGGGGCCGATGTCGCAGGCGAAGACGATCCGATGGCATCCGGAGACTTCACGACCGAGGATATCTATGCCTGCGAACAACAGCAGAAGTCCCTGAAAAGCCCTTACTTGGAAATCGGCCCGGCCGGTATTGGTGAAAGTCCGATTACCCAGCACCAGAAAGCCGTTTTGGAGTTCATGAAGGCTGATTGAACAATGCGGAGATGGATTATGACACCCGTTCAAGCTACCCTGACAGGCGTGGTCATCGCGTCGGCTTTGGTGCTGACAGCGCAAGCAGAAACGCCTGAGGAGATCTCTGCCCGTGTCCTTGCGGCTCAAGACGAAGATGGCCTTCTGGCTACGTGGGACAGTTGGCATCCCGAAGCTACTCATCGGATCGTCCTCAAGTACGGTACCGAGCAGGAAGATGATGTCTTCACTTACCGTGTGGGAGCTGTGGCGGCCGCTACCGATGCTGAACTCCCCGAGGATCTGGAGGACTACAAGGAAACTGAGCGATCCACGCCCAGAATGACCACCCGCACCGAAGATGAGGTCCACCACGTAACCGCGGTTACGGATGTTCAATATGATTGGCAGGGATATGCCGGAAAAATGCGTCAAACAGATGAGTTTGTCTTTGAACCTTACCTTGGCGGGATGGTTATCCGGTCATTGACCACCACATATGACTACCGATGAATGGGTGGCTTAATGCGACGCGACTTCTATCCATTGACCGTATCCAATATCCGCAAAGAGATCGGCGGTGCAGCCACAAGTGTCACTTTAGATGTCCCTGCCAGACTGGCTGATCTGTTTCAATGGACAGCAGGGCAACATCTGACGATCAGATTTCTGATCGAAGGACAGGAGCATAGGCGCAGCTACACCATCTCAAACCCTCCTGGATCCGCACTGCGCATCACTGTGAAACGTGTGAAAGACGGGATCGTGTCGAACCATGTCGGTGATGCTCTGTCGGTAGGGGATATCATCGAAGTCATGCCCCCCTTTGGACAGTTCACCTTAACGCCCGGACCCTATAAACGCCGCACGCACTATTTCTTTGGCGCGGGCAGCGGCATTACGCCTCTATACGCGATGATCAATGCGGTTTTGACGGACGAGCCGCACTCTGTTGCAAATTTGATCTTTGGCAATACCAACGCGAACATCATCATTTTTCGGGACGAGTTGGAGCAAATTCAAGCGCGATACCCGAAACGCTTTTCTGTGCGCCATGTTCTGTCCCACCCTTCGGTGTTCAGTTGGTTCAGCCCTTGGCGCACGGGGCGGTTGGACGCAAACGCCGTTCACGCCGCTATTGCCGAGACGCCACCTGTGGCGCAGGACACGAAATACTGGATCTGCGGTCCAGGCAGCATGAACACGGACCTGCGAGCCGCGCTCAAGAATTTGGACGTGCCTGACGATCGCATTCACACGGAAAGCTTTGGTGGCGATGTCAAACCCGATCTCAGCACGTCAGGAGTCGCGGCGACAGCACGCATAAATCTGCATGGTGCATGGCATGACGTACCGGTGGCTGCGGGTCAAACCATACTGGAAGCTGCCCAATTGAAAGGCTTAAGTCCACCATACAGTTGCCAGTCTGGTGTTTGTGGTGCCTGTGTTGCCCGCCTTACCGAAGGGGCCGTCCATATGCGGAACCGAGTTGCACTTGAAGACGGAGATATCTCGAAAGGGCTCATCCTCTGCTGTCAAAGCGTTGCGACGCAAGAAAGCATCGCCTTGAAGTTTGAGGGGTAGACTCGGGATCACGAAAAACGCAGGCAGAAGCCAATCAAACAAGTCGAAACCCCACATCGCAAGTTGAAGGATTGGAAGTGGTGGCTGCAAGAAGATCAAATCTCCTTGCAGACCCGCCTCCTAACCTAACACACTTGTATTCGCCGCCAAGTCGCAGCAGATGATACCGTCACCTGCCTTGTTACTCAATTTGTGGAATGACGGGATACAGATCGATTTTTCATTGCGCCAGAAGGATTTATTGGGCACCTGAGGCATCTCGCGTTAGTTGTTTAATGCGGTGAGGGACTTGGCCGCACGTTTCTGCTGGGTCTAGCCCGGATCGAGCAAGTCAACTGATCCGCGCTTTAAATCAAAGACCGTCGCGGGCCGGAAATGAGCCCGCGCTCTAGGTGCCGCTAGGCAGGGACTTTGGCTCGTTCAGGTTGCGGCCCTGCAAACTTGCTGGGTGTCCCCGACACATAGACTTCCTCAATCGCGCGATCGTCTCCCATCATCTGTAGAACGAAAAGCTCTTGCGCTAGGTTCTCCACGCGGTCCATGCGAAGGGCCATGGCCGGGGTACTGCGTGCGTTTAGAACAACGACGTCCGCTTCGCTTCCCTGGGCGAGCGTGCCGATTTTGTCTTCGAGGCCCAGAACGCAGGCATTGCCGCGGGTTGCCCAATGGAACGCTTGCAGAGGGTGCAAGACTGCCCCTTGAAGTTGCAGGATCTTGTAGCCTTCGTTCAGGGTTTGCAGCATCGAATAGCTGGTGCCAGCACCAACATCCGTTGCGATCCCGTTGGCGATCCCGCGCGCGCTAAGCCCGGCATGATCAAACAGGCCGCTTCCCAGAAACAGGTTCGAGGTCGGGCAGAACACGGGATGAGCGCCTGTTTCAGCAAGCGCGTCGATCTCGCGCGGCTCAAGATGGATGGAATGTCCCAGCAGGGTTCTCCGTCCCAGCAAACCGTAGGACTGGTAGACATCCAGATAGTCCCGCGCCTGCGGATAGAGTTGCTTGGTAAAGGTAATCTCGTCCTTGTTTTCCGACAGGTGTGTCTGGATGTGACAGTCGGGATGCTCTTGCGCCAGCGCCTGGGCCATGGCCATCTGGTCCGGGGTCGAGGTAATCGCAAACCGGGGCGTGATGACATAACCATTGCGACCTTTGCCATGCCAGTCGGCGATCAGGGCTTTGGTATCGTCATATCCGGTTTGCGGCGTATCCTGCAGCGCCTCGGGCGCGTTGCGGTCCATCAGGACCTTGCCTCCCAGCATGCGCATGTTGCGTCTGGTCGCTTCGGTAAAGAACGCGTCAGCTGAGGTCTTATGGACCGAGCAATAAGCAACCGCCGTCGTGGTGCCATGCGCGATCAGTTGATCATAGAATGCCCGCGCCATGGTTGCGCTGTGTCCGTCCGAAGCAAAGCGGGTTTCTTCTGGGAAGGTGTAGGTGTTGAGCCAGTCCAAGAGCTGCGCGCCCCATGAGGCGATAACCTGCACTTGAGGGAAGTGAATGTGGGTGTCGATAAACCCGGCCATCATCAGATGAGGGCGATGGTCTGTCACTGGTACATCGCCGGCCTTTGCGCTGATCGTCGGGAAGGGGCCTGTGTCCTGAATGATCCCGTCCCGGATCAGCAGCGCGCCGTCCTCAAGATAGGTATAGGCGTCGGTATCTTCGCCGTTCTGGGGTTCGCGATGAAAGGTCAGCAGACGACCGCGTAGCAATCTCTGTGTCATGGAGTGTCTCGTATGTCTTGGGAAAACGGGCAGAGGGGCAGCCCATAGGCTACCCCGCCGTGGATCAGGCCTGTTGTGCAGGTGAGTCGTCGTCGATGAGATCGGGCTCATCTGGAACGATTACGCGATGCTCAAGATCCTCTTTCGGGGCGAGCATCGGGTAGAGGTAGAGGAACCCGCCAACGATCAGATAGCCGATGGTAATCCCGTCGAACTGCGGCAATTGCAGCGTGTAAGAGTGGATGATCCCCACCGCTGACATCAGCCCGCCTGCGACGGCAAACGCCCCTGCCATCCGGAACCGGCCGTCAATCACGTCGGCCACAATGGCCCCCCAGATCAGACCGGTGATGATCGCACCCTGGCTTAGCGCCAGATGTCCTTCGTAATGGGCACCCTCCATCAACAGCGCCGCGGTCAGGCCTTTGTCACCCAGCGCAGGCAGGCCTTCGACGCCGCTACTGCGCAGCGCGTTCATCAGCGACCCCCATTTGACCATCAGGAAGGCCGAGATATGTGGCAGGATCGCGAAGGAGACCGCGGCCATGTGCATCGGCTTCACCGCCCAGGCCGTGTTGGTGATCAGGCTGACCGAGACAAAGACCAGAACAGGTGCCGCCGCCGCAATTGGGATCAGACCCGCGAGGAAAGACAGGAAGCCCAGGAAAGCGGCAGCTGCGATCACGACGGCCACACCCACGATGTAGCCCGCATGTGCATCAAGCCGCTTGTAGGCCGGATGACCGATATAAACGGTCGTCGGGAAAGGAGAACCAAACAGTGCGCCCAGCATCGTGCCCGCGCCATCCGTTACCTGGCACAGCCCGACGGGGTAGTGATCGCCCGCGGCCTCGGCGGATTCCACGTTGTTCATGGTTTCGATGAAGTTGTAGATCTGGACCGGGATTAGCACCAGAAACAGCTCTGGGTTGGCGACCAGGTACTGCACACCGGCGATGAGGTCACCGAAATAGGGGATTGGTGGGTAGAAGCCGATGCCGCTTGTGTCGATTTTCGATTCACCAAGGATGATGGCAATCACCGTACCAGCCGCAATCGCGACCAGACCGGCAGGCACGTTGCCCGGCAGGCGGAACCGCCCGATCAGACCCCAAAGGATGAACAGCAACGAGGTAAAACCGATGATCGGGTTCTCAAACACCTCGGCCAGCGGGACCGAGCCGATAAAGACCAGCGCAATACCGCACAGCGTGCCGAGCATCCCGGCGCGCGGTGTAATTCGCTTGAGGTAAGGACCCACAAACGCCCCAAGGGCTGCAACGATTCCTCCCATGAAGCCCGCGCCGATTCCTACCTGCCAGGCCAGCATCGGGTCGTTGGTGGCCCAGTAGATAGGTCCAATTACGCCGAAAAGATAGACGAACATGACCGGGGTCGAGATGCCGTAGGGCAGGGCGGTGACATCTTCGCCCTTCCTGGTGGCCGCCCATTTGGCTAAAAACGTGTAGACTCCGACACCGGCTAGGATTGCTATGGCGGCACCGGGTACGATGCGGCCAAAGACGATCTCGGCTGGCATCTGGAACACGAACTGACAGACCCCGGACAGGATCAGCAGGTTTACCAGGTTATCTGTAAAAAGCGCCCAGAAAGCGCTGAAGTCGCTGCGGGTAAACAGCTTGTATTCGTAGGTCCTCCCGTCCATGACGGTCTCCTCCTCTGATAGGACCGGAATTGCCTGGTGGATGTCAGGCGGATCTCCCTCTCCGGTCGTGATGTTGGCCCGTAAGGGGCGCCTTGGTTGCCCCGGTCGGGGCGGTCGCGGCAGTTTCAGAGGTCAGTTCAGCAATCACCTCGGCCACCACGAAGGCGGCGATGACGCTGGGCCGCTTGTCGCGGCTACCGCTTGCCCCGATGGGGCATCTCAAGTGTTCTATGGATTGTCCGTCACACTGTTTGTGTGCCCAGTTCCTCAGCTTGATCCGCTTGGTCGCGGATCCGATCATCCCGACATAGGCCGCATCCTGACGCTCAAGAGCGGCGGTGGTCAGCAAGAAATCCAACCCGTGATCATGGGTCAGAACGACAAAGGCGCTGCCCGCAGGCGCACCGAAGATTTCGGCTTCGGGGATTGCACTCAGCCGGGTTTCAACATCCGCAGTGCAGAGGTCGATCTCCTCGGCCCGTGTGTCAACGAGGATGCAGCGCACAGGCAAGTGCTGAAAAAGATCCGCAAGTGCGCGTCCCACATGACCCGCCCCCATCACGTAGACATGTGGCAAGGCATATTCGCGCAGCGCCGCACGGTCGGTTGCGGCCACCTTGTCCGAGGACCGCATGCGGGTCAGTTGCAACTCGACCCGTCCACCGCAACATTGGCCAATTTCTGGCCCGAGCGGCACATCCATTTCCCGGTGTAGCGACCCATCCCGCAGCATGTCTCGCGCGGCGTTGATGGCCATGAACTCCAATTGCCCACCGCCGATGGTTCCCCACAGCGCGTTAGGCGCCACGAACATCTCTGTCCCTTCGTTGCGGGGTGAAGACCCGCGCACACGCGTCAGCGCGATGCGGATCACGCTGTTTTGTTTGGACAGAAACGTCTTCAGGGACCGTGCGGCAGGCATTGTTTAGGCACCGTTTTGCAGGCGGGCAACGGCCATCAGGACACGCTCGGGCGTGGCGGGGGCGTCCAGGCGAGGACATTCCCGGTAGTCGGCGACGGATGCCACAGCCATCGACAGGGCCTCGAACACCGAAATACCCAGCATGAAGGGCGGCTCGCCCACGGCTTTGGAGCGCTTGATCGTCAACTCTCGGTTTTCCGACCAATCGGCGAGTTTGACATTGAAGACACGCGGGCGATCCGAGGCCAGCGGGATCTTGTATGTCGACGGAGCATGAGTGCGGAGGCGACCGGCATCATCCCACCAAAGCTCCTCGGTGGTCAGCCAGCCCATGCCCTGAACAAAGGCCCCCTCAACCTGACCCTTATCGAGAACGGGATTTAGTGAGCGTCCGACATCGTGCAGCACATCCGTGCGGTCGACCCGGTATTCTCCGGTCAGGGTATCTATGGTCACTTCCGAACAGGATGCCCCATAGGCGTAGTAGTAGAACGGGCGGCCTTGGCCCTTGTCCCTGTCCCAGTGGATCTTGGGGGTTTTGTAGAACCCGGTTGCCGACAAGTGTACACGCGCCAGATAGGCCTGTTTGATGAAGGCGTCAAAGGGCAGAACCTCTTCGCCGATGTGAACATGGTTGGCGAGAAAGATCACCTGCTCGGGGCTCACATCCCAGTTTTCCGAGGCGAATTTCACCAGCCGTTCCTTGATCTGCTCGACCGCGTTCAACGCGGCCATTCCGTTCAGGTCGGTGCCGCTAGAGGCTGCGGTGGCGGATGTGTTTGGGACCTTCTCGGTCGTTGTCTTGGTGATCTTGATCCGGCTGAAATCAACCTGGAAGGCCTCGGCCACCACCTGCGCAACCTTTGTGTTCAGGCCTTGCCCCATTTCGGTGCCGCCGTGGTTCAAATGGATCGAGCCATCTTTGTAGACATGCACCAGCGCGCCAGCCTGATTGTACCACGTCGCCGTGAACGAGATGCCGAATTTCACCGGCGTCAGAGCGATCCCTTTCTTCAGGATCGGGGAGGATTGGTTGAAAGCGATAATGTCCTGACGGCGCTGGCGGTAGTCTGAGGTCTCCTCCAGCTCTCCGACCAACCGGTCCAGAATGCTGTCTTCGACCACCTGATGATAAGGCGTCACATTCCGGTCTTCGGTGCCATAGAAATTGGCTTTTCGCACATCCAGAGGGTCCTGACCCGTGGCATAGGCAATCTCCTCGATCATCCTTTCCGCCGCGATCACACCCTGCGGCCCGCCAAATCCGCGGAATGCGGTGTTTGAGACCGTGTTGGTTTTCATCGGATGGCTGTTGAGGCGTACATTTGGGTAGAAATAGGCGTTATCTGCATGAAACAGCGCCCGGTCGGTCACCGGCCCCGACAGATCTGCCGAGAATCCGCAGCGCGCGGCAAAGCTGCTTTCAACAGCTTGAATGCGACCGGCATTGTCAAAGACCACGTCATAGTCGATCACAAAGTCATGGCGTTTGCCGGTCGCCGTCATGTCCTGATCCCGGTCGGGCCTGATCTTGACGGCGCGGTTCCACTTCTTCGCGGCCATGGCGGCCACAACGCAGAACAGGTTCATTTGGCTTTCCTTGCCGCCAAAGCCACCACCCATGCGGCGCACGTTGACCACAACGGCGTTGGACGGCACCCCAAGCACATGGGCCACCATATGCTGCGCCTCAGATGGATGTTGGGTCGAACAATGCACGACCACATCGTCATCTTCGCCCGGAATGGCAAAGGCGATGTGACCTTCAAGGTACATGTGGTCCTGACCGCCAACGCGCATCCGGCCTCGGATCCGATTGTGGGCCGCCGCTTGAGCCGGGGCAACATCCCCTCGCTCTAGCTTGAGGGGGGCGGTGACATGCGGGTAGCCGGCGTTTTGGGCCTCAATGGGGTCCAGCGCATGGGGCAAGGTTTCGTATTTGATCTCTGCCAGCTCGGCGGCGCGGCGTGCGATGTCGCGGGTCTCGGCTATAACAGCAAACAGGGGTTGGCCGTGAAACTGAATGGTATCGGTTGGGAAAACCGGTTCGTCGTTCAGATGCGTCGGGCTGATATCGTTGATCCCGGGCACGTCATCTGTCGTCAAAACCCCAACAACACCAGGTGTCTCCAGAACCTTGGCGAAGTCGATGCTATGCAGTTTTGCATGGGCCACGTCGGACACGCCGAGATAGGCGTGCAGCGCACCTTGGGGCAGGGCGATATCGTCGGTGTAATCGGCCCCTCCGGTAACATGCTTGATCGCGCTGTCGTGGTTGACGTCGGTGTGGGCGGCCCCAACGATGGAAACGGTGTCTTTCATTGTGTCGTCTCCTTGTTAAGCACAGGCCAGTTGAACGGGGGTATCGGTCTGGGCGTCATGTTCGAGGAAGAACCGACGCAGCAGGTTCTGGGCAATCAGCATCCGATAGTCGGACGAGGCTCGCCAATCGGTCAGGGGCGAGAAATCCTGAGCCAACGCCGTTGCCGCAGCTTCGAAACTTTCCCTCGACCAGGGCTGACCGTTCAGAGAGACCTCGGCAGCAGCTGCGCGCTTTGGCGTCGCGGCCATGCCACCCATCGCGATGCGGGCGTCGCGGATGATGCCATCTTCAACCGTCATATGAATGCCAGCCGCGACCGAGGAGATATCTTCATCCCGGCGCTTCGAGATCTTATAGGCTGCGTTCAGATCCCTTGCCTGGGGTAGGGGAACGCGGATGCTTTCGACAAATTCGTCTGGTTTAAGATCTTGTTTGCCGTAGTCAATGAAAAAGGCTCCAAGCGGCATGGTCCGGACACCCGACCCTCGCCGCAGTGTGATTTCCGCTCCAAGCGCGATCAGCAGTGGCGGCGTGTCCCCGATGGGGGAGCCGTTGGCGATGTTGCCGCCCACTGTCCCCATATTGCGCACCTGCCACCCGGCAATACGATCCCAGTAGGACGTCAGGTGCGGTAGATGCTCGGACAGCAGATCCTGGCAATCGGTGTAGCTGGCACCTGCACCGATCAGCAGGTGCTGGCCCTGTTTTTCGACCGCTTTCAGGTCTTCGAGATGTCCGGTAAAGATCGCCGGTCCGATTTTGCGCAGGAATTTCGTGACCCAAAGGCCCACATCCGTTGCGCCCGCGACGATAGTGGCCTCTGGGTAAGTCTGCAGGCACTCGGCCAGATCATCCGCGCTGAAGGGAAGGATACTCAGATTGTCCTGCGGTCCCGAGACGACGCGCCGCCCGTCTTTCAACGCGGCCAGACGACCTGTCATGGCCTCACGTTCGGTGTTCAGGTGGTCCGAGGCCGGGGTGCCGTAGCGGCTGACAGCAACAGCCGCCCGAATGATCGGCTCATACCCGGTGCAGCGGCACAAATTGCCCTGCAAGGCGGTTTCGACCTGCGCCTCTGTTGGCTCCGGCGTTTGCATCCACAGCGCGTAGAGAGCCATCACGAAGCCCGGTGTGCAGAACCCGCACTGGCTGCCGTGATGATCAACCATGGCTTGCTGCACCGGATGCAGGCGACCGTCGGGGCCGGACAGATGCTCAACCGTTACGACATGGCAGCCGTCCAAAGAGGCAAGGAACCGAATGCACGCATTCACCGGAGCATAGGAAAGACCCGCCTGCCCAAGCCGCCCGACAAGCACCGTACATGCACCGCAATCTCCTTCGGCGCAGCCTTCTTTGGTGCCGGTCAGTCGGCGCTCGAGACGTAGAAAGTCCAGAAGAGTCTGGTCGGCTGATACGTCTGGAACGGATACATCCTTGCCATTCAGGACAAATCGGATGTCAGTGCGCGGCGTCATGCTAATCTCCCTCTACACCTGCCTTCGGGTGGGTCGCCGCAAGACCATAGAGTCGGAGATTGAGTCTTAAAATCGTCAGAAATGACAAATACTTTCAACAAATCGTTGAAAAAGAAAGTCCGACGTCGCAGTCTTCCCGCAGTGGGAGGAATGAATGTCATACATCGAAAGCTTGCGGGTCTTCGTCAGGGTGATGGAGTTGGGCAGCATCACCTCCGGCGGCCGTGACCTGCGGCTGACACCGGCCGTGGCCAGCAAACGCCTGAAAGAGCTGGAGAACCATCTGGGCGTGCGCCTGTTCAATAGAACGACCCGCTCGATGACGGCAACAGAAGTCGGCGAGGTTTTCTATGATGAGGCCAAAGCCGTTTTGCTGGCGTTGGACCACGCCGAGGCGCGCGTCGCCAGTTTTTCGGACGCCCCCCGCGGCGCAATCCGCATCACAGCGCCTTTGGGGGTGGGGCGTAGGATTGTTGCGCCTCTGGTCCCTGATTTCTCGGAGCGTTACCCAGAGACCGAGATCCGCATGCGACTGTCCGATCGCAAAGTGGACATGATGGCCGATGGTTTGGATATTGCGTTCTTTATCGGAGAGCCGGGCGATTCCACGATGAAACTGCGGAAATTCGCGGATTGTGACCGGCTGCTATGTGCCTCGCCCGAATATCTGTCAGATTTCGGCGTGCCCAAAACGCCGGATGACCTATTGCACTCTCAGCACAATTGCCTGCTGCTGCGCTATCCCAGATCGCCCGAGTATTTCTGGACTTTGAACACCGACATGGGGCCGCGCAAACTTGAGGTTCGGGGCAAATACGATGCGGATGACGGCGATGTCCTGACGGATTGGGCTTTGTCGGGCAAGGGTATCGTCAACAAACCGCGCTTTGATGTGAAAGAGTATCTCGTGTCAGGCCAACTGGTCGAGGTTCTGCCGGCAACACCGCCCTTGCCGACCATCTTCGGCTGCCTCTATCCGCATAAGAAACTTCAGGACCCGAAGATACGCCTGTTCGTCGAACACATCGCGAAACACAGCAAAAGGTTCTTTGGATAAAGCGGCAGGAGGGTCCTGTATCAACTGCTACAAGTCGGGGCTTACTGGCCTCTGACCTCACGTACCCAAGCAATGATTGTTTGGCGGGCTTCGTCATCCATTTGAACCGCGGCTGGCGGCGGCATCGCGTGGCTGATCCCGGCCTGCAGATAGATTTGATCAGCCTGGCGGGCGACATCGCCGGGCGTTTCAAGATAGACTTTCTTGGGCGCCCATTTCATTGTGCCGTAGACCGGCTCGCGTGCGTGACACATGGAGCAGTTGCCCAGAACCGTATCATAAGCGGCCTCGAACCCCTCGGCCGAGGCAAATTTCTGTTCATAGGGTGACAGTTCGCGCGCTTCCGCCTCTTCCCATGTCTCGCCGGACCGGACCGAGGACAGCCATGCAATTGCGATCATCAGAAGGACCGTGACTGCCCAGGTCCAATGAGGGCCTGTTCCAGTCGCATGCATCGTGTTGAAGTAGTGGCGAATGGTGACCCCGGTCAGGAAGATCAGGCTTGCAATGATCCATGAATACTCAGTGCCGAACGCCAGCGGGTAGTGGTTCGACAGCATCAGGAACACGACCGGCAAGGTCAGATAGTTATTATGGGTCGAGCGTACTTTGGCAATCTTGCCGTACTTGGCGTCAGGGGTCCGACCTGCCTTGAGGTCTGCGACCACGATGCGCTGGTTCGGCATGATCTGAAAGAACACATTGGCCGTCATGATCGTTGCGGTAAACGCCCCAAGGTGCAATAGCGCGGCCCGACCGGTGAATATCTGGTTGTAGCCCCAGGACATGATCACAAGGATCACGAACAACAACAGCATCAGAACGTTGGGATGATCGCTCAGCTTAGACTTGCACATCTGGTCATAGAGCAACCAGCCAATGGTCAATGAGCCACCCGAGATCAGAATTCCCTGCCACAGCGCCAGATCGACCTTGGTCGGGTCCAGCAGGAACAGCTCTCCTCCGACCCAGTAAATGATCATCAGGAGCGCAGCACCGGACAGCCATGTGGTGTAGCTTTGCCATTTGTGCCAGGTCAGATGCTCGGGCATCCGGGCGGGCGCCACCAGGTATTTTACGGTGTGGTAAAACCCGCCGCCGTGGACCTCCCATTCTTCGCCATAGGCCCCATCCGGCAGCGCAGGGTTTGGCTTAAGCATCAGGTCCAATGCGATAAAGTAGAAAGATGCCCCAATCCACGCCATCGCAGTGATCACGTGCAGCCAGCGGACCGAAAAGGCAATCCACTCCCACATTACGGCCAGATCATACATGGGTTTGCTCCTAAGATTCTTTGCTTCTGCTCACTCTATGCGAGACTGCTTTGTTCTGGTATTGCTAGCAAAGACCAAGCAGTATCAAAAAATGCAAAAAAATGTCCTATCTAGATAACATCAGAACCTTTGTCCGAGTCTACGAGTTGGGCAGCATGTCCGCCGCAGGCCGCGATCTGAGGGTTTCTCCGGCCGTCACCTCGGCGCGGATATCGCAATTGGAGGAGCATCTGGGCGTGCGGCTGTTTCAACGCACGACGCGCAGCCTAACGCCGACCGAACAAGGGCAATCGTTTTATCGGGGGGCCGCTGAAATCCTTGAGGCCGTCGAAAATGCCGAGGCTCAGATCGTCAATATTACCGAGAATCTGAAAGGTTCTCTCTATGTCGCAGCGCCATTGGGTGTAGGTCGCAGGCTGATCGCGCCGCAGGTGCCAAAGTTCTTGGCCGAGTACCCCGAGGTCAACGTCAGGCTGAGGCTGACAGATCGCAAGGTCGACCTGACAACAGAAGGTTTGGATCTTGCGTTTTTCCTAGGGCAGCCCGAGGACAGCAACTTGCGCATTCGCAAGATCGCCGATGTGGAAAGGGTTCTGTGCGCCTCTCCGAAATACATTAAGAAACGCGGGATGCCGGCAAGTGGAGACGATTTAATCGCCGACAATCACGAATGCCTAAACCTTCGCTTTCCGGGCGCGACCGAGTTTCAGTGGCTTCTCAGAACTCAAACTGGGCCAAAGCGATTCCGCGTCTCTGGTCGCTATGAATCGGACGATGGCGATGTATTGACGGATTGGGCGCTTGCAGGTCACGGGATCGCGCTGAAGCCGATCTTTGAGATTGCACAGCACCTTAAGGCCGGAAATCTGGTTCCGGTCGCAACAGAAACGCCACCGGAACCCATTCAGATGGCGTGCCTGTTTACGCACCGCCGCATGCAAGACCCCAAAACGCGGCTTTTTATGGAGTTCATCATAGAGCGTATCAGATCTTCGATATCCGCGAATACCTAAAGCGGAGACCTTAGCTGCCGCGATAGGTCGAGTATCCAAAGGAGGAAAGAAGTAGAGGCACGTGATAGTGAGACTGCTCGGACATCCCGAACCGGATCGGGATTACATCCAAAAAACGGGGATCTTCTGGCGGGGTGTCTGAGGCATCTAGATACGCGCCAGCATAGAAAACCAGTTCATACTCGCCCGTTGAAAACTCGGATTGCGGCAGAATCTGTTCGTCGGTTCTGCCGTCGTCATTTGTCACCAGCGCTTTCAGCAAAGTGCGGTCTGTGCCATTGATACGGTACAGCTCGATTTTCAGCCCTTTGGCGGGGCACCCCCGCGCTGTATCTAAAACGTGTGTGGTCAGGTAACCGGTCATTTGTGCCACTCCTAAAGTTGCTTATTTCTTAGTCTGTTTTCTCGTCCGAGGGCAAAGCCAGACTGTCCGAAACTGCTTTTCGTATTTTTTGAAAAATTTCTTTGATTATCCGGAGTATTGAGGAACTCAAGAAGAAGGAAACAGATGTGAAGCCTTATCCACGAGATATGACCGGCTACGGCAGTCAAATGCCGAAAGCCAACTGGCCCAATGGGGCCCGGATCGCGATTCAGATCGTATTGAACTATGAAGAAGGTGGCGAAAACAACATCTTGCACGGTGACGCGGCCTCTGAGGCGTTTTTGTCCGAGATCACTGGTGCGGCCCCCTGGCCGGGGCAGCGGCACTGGAACATGGAATCGATCTACGAATACGGCAGCCGTGCTGGGTTCTGGCGTGTTCACCACCTTTTGCAGGACCTGCCCGTGACCGTTTATGGCGTGGCGACCGCTCTGGCGCGCGCCCCGGCACAGGTTGCGGCGATGAAACATGCAGGCTGGGAGATCGCGAGCCATGGGCTGAAATGGATCGAACACAAGGACATGGACTCGCAAGACGAGCGTTCCCAGATCCGCGAAGCCATCCGTTTGCACACGGAAGTCACCGGCCATCCTCCGCGCGGTTGGTATACTGGTCGGTGCTCGATGAATACGATCGATCTTGCAGCTGAAGAGGGTGACTTTGCCTATATCGCGGACAGCTATGCCGATGATCTGCCCTATTGGATCAAGGCAGGGGGCAAGGATCAGTTGATTGTGCCATACACGATGGATTGCAACGACATGCGTTTCGCAATTCAGGCCGGATACACAAATGGTGAGCAGTTCGAAAGCTATCTGAAAGATAGCTTCGACATGCTCTATGCCGAGGGCACGGCGGGTATGCCGAAAATGCTCTCGATCGGGTTGCACTGCCGCTTGATCGGTCGTCCGGGTCGCGCCATGGCGCTAAAACGCGCGCTGGACTATTTCAGACAACATGATGGTGTCTGGTTCGCGACACGTGAGCAGATTGCCGATCACTGGGCAAAGGAACACCCGCCGATGCAACGCCTCACCCCGTCCGAAATGGACCAGGCCACCTTTGTATCCGAATTTGGCGGCGTGTTCGAACACAGCCCATGGATTGCCGAAGGCGCGTTTGACCTCGAACTCGGACCGACACATGATAATCCGGCTGGCGTCCACAACGCGCTTGCGCGTGTATTCCGCACGGCCTCGACCGAACAGCGCCTTGGCGTTCTGACCGCGCACCCGGATCTGGCGGGCAAGCTTGCCGCCGCTGGGCGGCTGACCAAGGAAAGCACGGCGGAACAGGCCGGGGCTGGTCTGGATATGCTGACAGATGAGGAACGCGAAACCTTTACCGCGTTGAATGAGGCCTATACCTCCAAATTCGGCTTTCCCTTCATCATCGCCGTTAAGGACAACACGAAGGCCAGCATCCTGGAGGCCTTTCACCGCCGCATTGACAGTGATCGGGATACGGAGTTCGACGAAGCCTGCAGACAGGTCGAAAGGATTGCCGAGCTGCGCTTGATCGAGAAGTTCTCGGAATGACCATCGAGCTGAAACTGCAGCCCCTGACCCCCGAGGCCTTTGCGCCGTTTGGAGATGTGATTCAAGCGGCGGGTGAGGTGGACAAGTACATCAATCAGGGCAAATGCGCCCGCTATCATGACCGGGCCGAATTGGATTTCCAAGACGGTCGTTCGGGGATCAGCGTGTTCCAGTCCGAGGCTTTCAGCCTGCCGATCACGCTGGATATGATGGAGCGTCACCCTGAGGGCAGTCAGGCGTTTCTACCATTTTCCGAAAAGCCGTTCGTTGTGGTTGTCGCGCCAGATGAAGATGGAAAACCCGGCCACCCGATTGCGTTCATAACTGCGCCGGGGCAGGGGGTGAACTATCACCGTAACACCTGGCACGGCGTTCTGACCCCGCTCCATGATCCGGGCCTTTTTGCGGTCGTGGATAGAATTGGAACTGGACCCAACCTGCAGGAGCATTGGTTCGAGGTCCCGTACCTTATCGTCGAATAATTCGCCAGAAAGCGCGCGGGGTATCGCGCCTTCTCTGCGCACGAGGTTGGAGCTGCGGCGAGAACCCAGCGCCTAGCAACACCTTCCGGGTGGAATGACATTGGCCGGGGCAAGAACCCCGGCCGTTGCAAACCGAGGGGCGACTTGCCGCTTGGAAACAGGTGCCAGCGAGGTCAGAAATCAACCTTGATCGCGATCCCTTTTTCTACGGCAAGGTCGACCACCGCTGCGGCCACCGCAAGATCCTGCAGGCCAACGCCCGTGCCGTCGAACAATGTGATCTGATCATCTGCCGAGCGGCCCTCGTACGTTCCATTGATGACCGCGCCAAGCTGCGCGACGTCGCTTTGGCTGATCAGTCCTTCGGCCACGGCGTGCTGTGCCTCGCCGATGGTGACGGATTGCGCGACCTCGTCCGTGAAGACACGCGCCCCGGCCAGCAGGGCGGATTCGACCTCTTGCTTGCCTTTGGTGTCTGTTCCCATGCAAGCGACATGCGTTCCAGGGCTGACATGGCGCGCCATAAGCGAAGGTTCAAAGGCCGAAGTGATCGAGATGATCACATCCGCCTCGGTCATTCCGTCAAGTTCGACCGCCTTAAATGGGACACCTGCCTCAACAGCGACTTTCTCGATATTGGGCAGCATTTCCGGGTGGTAATTCCAGCCAATGACCTTTTCAAAGCTACGCTGTTCCAGCGCGGCGCGCAGTTGGAAGGCGGCCTGATGGCCTGCTCCGATCATACCGATCACTTTGGCATCCGCGCGGGCCAGATGTTTGATCGACACGGATGAGGCCGCCGCTGTGCGCAGTGCCGTCAGTAGGTTGCCGCCAACCATCGCCGAAGGTTTGCCTGTGTCGGGATCGAACAGGAAAACCGTGGATTGGTGGTTGATCAACCCACGTTTCTCAAGATTGTTCGGCCAGTAACCGCCTGCCTTCAGGCCCAAAGTCAGGCCGGTGCGGTCAAAACCACCCTTGAAGCCATACAGAGCGTCTTCGTGGCCGATGGCCTCACGCACGACAGGGAAGTTATAGGCATCGCCTGCGGCCATTGCTGCAAAGACGCTTTCGACGGCATCAAAGGCCGCTTGGCGGGTCATCAATCCGGCGATCTCGCGCTCGGGTACGATCAACATGTCAATCTCCACTTGGAATTCGTTCGCCCGTGCGCTTGTCCCGAAGGGAGAGGAGGCACACGGGCGAGGCTCAGGCTGCTGTCGAGCCAGATTTCTTTGATTTTTTGGCCTTAGTAGGCGCGGCCGCGGGCGGATACGGGCCAGACGGCCTCGACCTTGCCGTTGCGCACGCCGACATACCAATCATGCACATTGGCTGTTGGGTCGCAGTGACCGGGCACCAGCTTGAGCTTGTCATTGACCTTGAGAACACCATCCGTATCCATCACAACGCCATGTTCGTCCGAGCATTTGATGTACTCAACATCGTCGCGTCCAAACACGACGGGTAAGCCGCTGTCTACCGATTGCGCCTTGAGGCCCGCATCGACGATCGCCTTGTCAGCCTTGGCGTGGCTCATGACGCTGGTCAGGATGAACAGAGCGTTCTCCCACTCGCCCCGGTCGATACGGTTGCCGTCTTTGTCCAGAATGCGGCCGTAATCGGCATCCATGAAGGCATAGGACCCGCATTGGAGCTCATTGTAGACGCCCGAGTTGGACTCGAAGTAGTATGAGCCGGTACCGCCGCCAGAAACCAACTCGCAATCGATGCCTTCCGCCTTAAGGCCGTCAACGGCGTCTTTGACCATCTCAATTGCGGTATCCAGCTTTTCCTTACGCGCCTCGTAGCTGTCGAGATGCTGCATCGCACCCTGATAGGCCTGAATGCCGGTGAATTTGAGGTTGTCGGCCGCCTCGACCGCTTTGGCAATTTCGATCACCTGAGGTATTGTGGTCACCCCGCACCGTCCCGCTCCGCAGTCAATTTCGACAAAGACCTCAAGTTGAGTGCCGTGATCGACCGCAGCACCCGAAAGATCGGCGACATTGTCAACATCGTCGACACATACGATAATGCGGCTGCCGAGTTTTGGCAGGCTGGCCAGGCGGTCGATCTTGGCAGGGTCGCGCACCTGGTTCGACACCAACACGTCCTTGATCCCACCGCGCACGAAAACTTCGGCCTCTGAGACCTTCTGACAGCACACGCCCACTGCTCCGCCGAGGCGTTCCTGAAGTTTCGCTACATCGACGGATTTGTGCATTTTGCCGTGAACACGGTGGCGCATGCCGTGGGCTTTGGCATAGTCGCCCATCTTCTTGATGTTGCGTTCAAGCGCATCGAGATCCAGCACAAGGCTGGGGGTCTGGATATCTGCTTCATCCATTCCGGGCTTGGCCGGAATGTCATAGCCCACTTCGAATGCGTCGAGATTGGTCATATCTTTCATGTCCGTATTCCTGTGTCGGGATTGATGTCTGTTGCGGCTGGGTCAGGTGTTCAGCCAGGGCAGCTTGTCCAGATCGACATTGCCACCGGTGATGATCAGGCCGACCCGCTTGCCTTTGAACGCGTCGGGGTTCTTGAGGATCGTAGCCAGAGGCACGGCCGAGGACGGCTCCATCACGATCCGAAGGTGTTTCCACGTCAGCTTCATGGCGTCGATGATCTCTTGTTCCGAGGCCGTGTAGATCTCGGAAACGTGGTTCGAAACGAAGTGCCACGTGAGATCTTTCAGCGGCACCAACAGGCCGTCAGCGATGGTTTTCGGCGCATCATCGGCGATGATGTGACCCGCCTTGAAGCTGCGATAGGCGTCATCCGCCTGTTCGGGTTCCGCCGCAATGATTGCGGTTTCTGGCGCAAGGGTGGACAGGGTCAGGCACGTGCCGGACACCATGCCACCGCCACCAATGGGGGCAACCACCGCGTCCAGACCATCGGTCTGCTCAATGAATTCGCGCGAGCAGGTGCCCTGTCCGGCGATCACCCGCGGATCATTGTAAGGATGGACAAAATCCCCTCCCGTGGCCGCCTGAACCTGGGCGAAAGTCGCCTCGCGCGAGGTGGTCGAGGGCTCACATTCTGTGATTTTGCCTCCGTAGCGACGCACCGTGTCTTTCTTGGCCTGAGGCGCCGTGCGCGGCATCACCACGTTGCACGGAATACCGCGCCTCGATGCGGCATAGGATAGGCACGACGCGTGGTTGCCGGAGGAATGGGTCGCAACACCTTTCTGTGCTTGTTCCTCTTCTAGGGCAAACACTGCGTTGGTCGCGCCGCGTACCTTGAAAGCACCCGGTTCCTGAAAGTTCTCGCATTTGAAGAACAGCTGGGCGCCCGTCAATTCGTTCAAGTAGTCCGAGGTCCGAACCGGGGTCCGGCGGATGTAAGGCTCGATCCGGGTATGCGCTTCGAGCATGTCCTCATAAGTCGGGATATACAACGAGAGGTCCTTCATCATGCAGCATCCTTCTGAACGGCGGCTGGATGTCCGCGATAGTATTCCTGTGCAGCCGCCACGCCCGAACCCAGTTGAATGTTCAAACCCAGATCGACCATGCACATTTCGGCCGTCGCGATTCCCGACAGGGCCATGACATCGGTCAGGCTACCGAGATGTCCGATCCGGAAGACTTTGCCGGCGACTTCGCCAAGGCCGACGCCAAAGGCGACACCGTATTTCTCGGCGGCATGGGTGACGATATCGGTCGCGTTGAAACCATCCGGCGTGCGGATTGCGCTGACCGTGTCGGAATAGACCGCAGGGTTCGCGGCACAAAGCTCCAGCCCCCATGCGCCGACAGCGGCACGCACCCCTTCGGCGATGCGAGTATGGCGGGCAAAGACGTTCTCCAACCCTTCCTTCAACAACATGTCGCAGGCCTGGTTTAGGCCGTTCATCAAGCCGACGGCAGGCGTGTAAGGATAGGCGCTGTTTGCGTAGCCCTTGGCCATGTCGTGGACGTCAAAAAACGTGCGAGGCAAGGTGCCATTTTTAGTTGCCTCCATCGCCTTCTGGCTAAAGCCGACGACTGCGAGACCTGCAGGCAGCATGAATCCTTTTTGCGATCCGGTGACGGCCACATCGACACCCCACTCATCAAAGCGGAAATCCATCGACGCGATGGACGAGACGCCATCAACGAACAGCAGCGCAGGATGCCCTGCCGCGTTCAGCGCCTTGCGCACGGCGGCAATGTCCGACTTTACGCCGGTCGCCGTTTCGTTGTGTGTGGCAAGAACGGCTTTGATCTCGTGGTTGGTGTCTGCGGTCAGGATCTCTTCATAGCGGTCGGCAGGCAGACCCTGGCCCCACGGGGTTTCGACGATCTCGACATTCAACCCGTGGCGCTGGCACATGTCGATCCAGCGATGGCTGAACATACCGTTTCGCGCGGCCAGAACCTTGTCTCCGGCGGATAGGGTGTTGGTCAACGCTGTTTCCCAGCCACCTGTTCCGGTCGAGGGAAAGATGAACACTTCGGCGCTGTCGCTTTTCAGAACCTTCCGTACGCCCGCGCGGGCAGGGTGCAGGATTTGCCCAAATAGCGGCGACCGGTGGTCGATCGTGGGCATGTCACAAGCCTTGCGCAGGCTTTCAGGGATATTGGTCGGGCCCGGAATGAAAACGGGATTTTGAAAGCTCATGGATGGTCTCCTTCCGTCGTTGTGGTCATCTTAAGACCAAGCCATTTGATTTAAAATTTTTTTGAAAACGATTTTCAAAAACCAGCAACTGATATTTAAATTATAGTTGTCAATGGGTTGCGTTTTTCATATGGTGAATGAGAATTTCGAAGAAATCCGAAGGTTCTTATGGTTTCTCAAAAAAATGGCGCTGGTTCCCCTCGAAAAGCGCGGGGAAGGCCGCGGGCGTGGGATGACAAAACGGCTCAGAACACGATCAAATCCCTCGACCGAGCGATGGAGGTTTTCGAGTATCTGAGCGAGGCGCAAGGCAAGTCATTGACGATGCTGTCCGATGAAATGCAGCAGTCCCCGGCCACGGTCTATCGCATCCTTGTCACGCTTGAGGGCAGGGGCCTGGTAGAGTTCGATCCCGTCGAGCAGATCTGGCATATCGGCCCCCGTGCCTTCGTCATAGGCTCGCGATTTCTTCGGCGCACCAGCCTTGTGGATCGGGCAAGACCGGTGATGCGCAAGCTGATGGAAGCTACGGGTGAAACCGCCAATTTGGGCATTCAGAAAGAAGGCTCAGTCCTATTTCTAAGCCAAGTTGAAACCCATGCCAGCATCCGAGCCTTTTTCCCGCCCGGGACATTATCGCCGATGCACGCGTCGGGGATCGGGAAGGTCCTGCTGGCGCATATGGATGAGGACCGGTTGGACAGATTGCTGTCCTCGGTCCAGTTGCAGGCGTTCACGGACCGGTCGATCACGACTGTAGAAGATCTGAAACGGGACCTGACTTCTATCCGCGCGCGAGGTTTTTCGATCGACAATGAAGAAAAGAACGAGGGCATGCGCTGTATCGCTGCGCCGGTGTTCGACGTGAACGGTGAAGCGGTTGCGGGGATTTCCGTCTCGGGGCCCACCAGCCGGGTGCGCGAGGATGGGATTGAACAGCTCAGCCGCCCCGTGATCGAGGCGGGCCAAGCGTTGACTCAGGCCATCGGAGGCACCGTCAAGTGAAGGGCCTCTATCGCCGGTTGGCAGCGGATCCAAGGCGCAGCGGCATGTGTCGGTTCACATCCTTGTAAAGCAGATACCGGAACTTGCCCGGACCGCCAGCGTAACAGGCCTGCGGGCAGAACGCGCGCAGCCACATGTAGTCTCCTGCCTCGACCTCGACCCAGTCATTGTTCAACCGGTACACCGCCTTACCCTCAAGGACGTAGAGGCCGTGTTCCATCACATGGGTTTCGAGGAAAGGGATGACCGCACCGGGTTCGAATGTCACCACGGTCACATGCATGTCGTGGCGCAGGTCATTCGGGTCGACAAATCGCGTTGTCGCCCATTTGCCATCTGTGCCAGGCATTGGAGTCGGCGCGATATCGTTTTCGTTCAGCACGAGGACATCCGGGGTCCCGAGCCCTTCAACGGCCTCATAGGCTTTGCGAATCCAATGGAATCGCAAGGTGTTTTCAGAGTGGTTGCGCAGGGTCCAGTCGCATCCGGGAGGAAGATAGGCATAGCTGCCAGGGGTCAACTCATGGCGCGTTCCTTCAGCGATCAGTGTCGCGGTGCCGTCGACCACGAACAGAACACCTTGGGCCTCGGGGTCGGTTTCGGGCCGATCCGAACCTCCGCCCGGCTGCACCTCCATGATATATTGCGAGAAGGTCTCGGCAAATCCTGTCAGCGGGCGCGAGATCACCCACAGGCGCGTATCGTCCCAGAACGGCAGAAAGCTCGTCACGATGTCCCGCATGGTGCCCTTGGGGATCACGGCATAGGCATCGGTAAACACGGCGCGGTCCGTCAGCAGCTGGTCTTGTCCGGGGTGTCCGCCGTGGGGTGCGTAGTAGTGCTTGCTCATGTGTGCTCCTGAAGAAAAGCCGTGCCCGACTACATATGCTCCGGTTCCGAGGATCGAACCAGCGGTAAGGAGGCGACAGCTCTCTCTGCGAAAATTTGACAATCGTGGAAATTGTTTGGGATTTCGCGGAGTCATCTGGCGCAGCGAGGTTTCTTGATTGGCCCCCCAAGAGGTGGTTTTATAACAGCCAGAGTTTCAGCCTGTGCCGACGTTCGAACCTATGATCAACCTGCATTAGAATCGCAATCGGTTGCGATGGAGAATGATCACGACCGCCATAAAGGGGCTGCCGCATGCGTCGCATCGAAGTGAGGGACTACCTCTGAACCCGCTGGCTTTCCCGCGCGATCTCTATCACTAGCTTGGTAAACAATGTCATAAAGGGCGGTTGGGCAATACGCCGGAGCTCCCTTGGTGCCGAAGCATGTCGCAAACCGTTCAACGTCGTGGAACTAGCAAAGGCGATGCTGCCAAAACTACAGATTTGCTTTGGAGGAATAGGGTATACATTTCGCTTTGGATTGAAAGACGTTCTATTTATGTTCGGATTTCTTTATTTAAACTAAAGACTTGATCCGTGTTGCAACCAAGTAGAAATGTCACCCGGTCTGCAAATTAGAAATGTCACTTATACTGCGCTGAGGAGAGCAAAGCCTGGCAGGGCGGAGACCTCATATATCGCAGCCCTGGCTGGCTTTGCGGG
>NZ_JAGHRB010000009.1 GCF_017743995.1 Ruegeria sp. R13_0
TGACCGACCGACGGCAGACCAACATCCTGATCACGGATCGCGGGCGGCAAACCCTGGAGGACGCTCCAGATCCGCTGCAACAGCTCTATGTGCAGCGGTTCAAGCAGATGGAGGACTGGGAGCAGGCGATGCTTGTTGCCGCGCTCGAACGGGTTGCAACGATGCTCGACGCCGAAGACCTTCAGGCCGGCGCGATCCTGACAACCGGCGATCTGAACAAGGCGGAATAATAAATAGGCCGGAGTGACCGGCCCAGAGCTGACTTTAGCATGCCGATCCATCTCAGCACTGCTGCGTTTCCCCAAAACGGTCGTTGGTCGAAGGGCAAAGTCGAGGCATCTTGGAAACGGAAAATCGTTAGATTGAAATAGCAGCCGCCGACTTGGCTTAGCAAACAAGCCTGATTGCGGCACTATCGTTTTCCTTCAGCGGCCCAAATTGCACCCCGGCGAATGATCTCCTTGACCTGAGGTTGTTTCAAGTCGTCCAATTCATGCCCTATTGAACAATAAAAAACGCGCCCCTTATCCCATCGGCGCTTCCAAACCACCGGGATGACTGTCCCCTCGATCCACCACAGATGATCACCGGAAAAGGTTGTCGTCGCCAACACTTCGTTAGATGGATCAACCAGCATGTAATACTGCTCGGTTGTCAGACGAAAGCTTTTGATCCCTTCAACGATTGGGTCATCGGGTTTGCAAATGGTTACATCATAATCAATGTAATCCTCGCGTGGTTGAAGGTTGTCAGGCCATCCAGGTGGATGAGCAACAAACTGGCCTCCGATCAGAAAGTGGTAGGTTGGTCGGTCCCGGAACGCGTCACCCATATGGCCATGCCATCCAGCAAGCCCGCATCCATCCCCTATCAGTTTCAAAAGCCCGTCTTCCTGCGGTTTGGTCATGTTCCCATATTTGTCTTTGTGGCCGGATCTGGCAGATGACCAAATTGGTGTGATCAGATCCAGATCGGCCAGTTCATCCGGATCTTCCAAAGGTTCCAACGTGTCGTAGACATCCACTTCGAACCCGTTTTCCTTCAGGAGCGCCTCATACCAATCGCTGAATTGCTTGGGGGCGTGACCTTTCCAGCCTCCAACAAAAAGTGCGGCTTTCATCCCGATTGTCCTCGCATGTAGTTGAAGATGGACGCCATGTCGCGCGCATCAAAGCCTTGTGATTCGGCGTTTTTCAGCACCTGAAAAGTGGTCTCAGCCTGTGGCATCGGCACACCGACATCATGCGCCAGAGCCAGAGCGAGCCCGACATCCTTGCGTGCAAGCGCAACTGTGAACGTCACAGCCTGACTTGCTTCGTTCAGATAAATTGGGCGGCGGAACTTTAACATCGGCGCCGCAGCGGCAGAGTTTTCAATCACATCGAATGCGAGGTCGGTGGCAATACCAGAGCGTTCGGCAAGGCAGAGCGCCTCAGAGACCGTCTGGTTCATACCGTGGATCAACAAATTCACCGCAAGTTTCATGGCAGCGCCAGCGCCGACCTGCCCCAACCAGATGGTCTTGCGCCCCATCGCGTCAAAAAGGGGCGACAACGTCGGGGCGAGCGAAGCATCGGCGCCTACCATAATCAGAAGCGTGGCATCTTCAGCGGCGTTGGTTGCCCCGGAAACCGGCGCATCAACAAAGCGTTTTCCGGCTGTCTCGGCAGCCTCTGCAATCTCGGAAACCAAAGCCGGGCTCATTGTGCCCATCTCAATCAATAATTGCGCGCCTGGTGCCGAGATAAGACCTGCATCTCCGAAATAGACTGCCCGTGCGGCTGCATCGTCTGCGAGCATTGAGACTGTGACATCAGAAACTCGGGACAATTCTGCAGCAGTGTTGGCAATTCCGCCGCCAACACTCTGTGCAAAATCCTGCGCAGGACCGGTGCTGCGGTTCCAGACCGTGACCTCATGCCCTGCCCGGGCACAGTTGGCTGCCATCCGGCGCCCCATGCGACCCAATCCTGCAAAACCAACCCGCATCACGCGACCTGCGTCGTGCCGTTGTCAGAGAGGCCCGAGATAGCCCGAACCAGACTATCTTCGGTCACATCTTCAGACGTGAATTCCTGTGTGATCTGCCCTTGGAACATAGCGTAGATCCGGTCCGCAACGTGCAACACTTCAGGCATTTCCGAACTTATGACGATCACCGCATATCCCTGCGCGGCAAGATCCCGAATCAGGTTGTGAATCTCTGCTTTGCTACCGACATCGATCCCCCGGGTCGGTTCATCAACAATCAGCACGTTGGGGTGCATGGACAGCCATTTTCCGATGACAATCTTTTGCTGGTTTCCGCCTGATAGGTTTCCGACAAGTTGCCTCCAACCGGGCGTTCGGATGTCCAGCCGGTCGCGGTATTGATCAAAGATCGAGATCTCGGCCCCTTCGGCCACAAACGGACCAGCCTTGAGATCATCAACCTGAGGCAGGGTCATGTTGTCCCGGCAGTTCATGCCCAAGACCAGCCCCTGACCTTTGCGGTCTTCCGGGACCAGCGAGATGCCCCGCTCGATCGCGTCTGAAGGTGTGTGGATGCGTATCACTTCCCCATCAAGCAGGATTTGTCCGGCGGATGGATCGCGCAAACCAAACAGGGTTTCGGCAATCTCGGTTCGCCCCGCGCCAACCAACCCATAAAAACCGACCACTTCGCCGCGTCTGATCTTGAAACTTACGTTTTGGTACAGATCGCCGCAACTCAGGTTTCGCACCTCCAAAGCCACGTCCCCCAATTCGTGGTGCGAGACGTTGCGGGACAAGTCCAACTTTCGCCCGATCATCATCTGGGTGACGGATTCTTCATCCGTTTCAGCTGTGATCGCGGTGCCGGTGTGCTGCCCGTCCCGCAGAACACTGACCCTGTCGGTAATGCGAAAGATCTCTTCCATCCTGTGCGAGATGTAAATAATGCCCACGTCCCGCGCTTTCAGATCGGCGATCACTTCGAACAGAACATCCTTTTCCGTGTCTGTCAGTGATGCGGTGGGTTCGTCAAAAATCACGGCTTTGGCGTCGACTGTTAGGGCGCGAGCAATCTCGACCATTTGCTTGTTGGCGATGGACAGATCCCCGACGAGGGTCTTTGGTGTAAAACCGACCTTCAGCCGATCCAGAATGTTCGCTGTATCGGCATATAGCTTGTCCCAATCGACCCGCCCGAAAGACTTGCGCGGCAACTCACCGAGATAGACATTCTCGGCCACGGACAATTCGTCTGCGAGGCTAAGTTCCTGATGAATGAACACAACACCCTTAGCCTTGGCTTCCAGTGGTGAGGTCATCGCAGTCGGAGACTCTTCGATCAGGATCTGGCCTTCATCGGGTTGATAGATACCCCCCAGAACCTTCATCAGTGTTGATTTCCCGGCTCCGTTTTCCCCCATCAGCGCATGCACTTCTCCGGGCATGACTGCAAAGGAAACGCCATCAAGCGCGCGAACACCGGGGAATGTCTTTACGATCCCTTCAAGACGCAGGGCGGGTGTGCTTTCGGTCATGTCTTGAGCTCCTCTGCACCTTTGCGGTTCAGTTGCTTGTCGAGATAGAGCACGGCGATTAGGATCAGACCGATCACCAAATTTACGGTTGAGGTGTCCGCACCGATATGCCCCAAACCCTTGCGCAAAAGCTGGATCGCCAGCACGCCCCCAAAGGTCGAGATCACCGAGCCAGCGCCACCGGTCAGCTTGGTGCCGCCAAGAACCACCGCTGTGATAATCCACAGCTCGTACAACTCACCATCATTCGGGTTTACGGATCCGCTTTCGGAGTAAAACACCACGGCCGAAAGGGCCGCCAGAAACCCGATGATCATGAAATTGACCATCATGTGTGGGCCGACCCTGATACCCGCATTCACCGCTGCCTCGCGGTTATCGCCAATGGCATAGGCATTGCGTCCGTGGATGGTGCGATTCATCACAAACCAGATCACCAAGGTCACCGCCAGAAGGAACCAGGTGGCAGTGTGCAGGCCCAGAAACTGAGCCTCGGCGAAATCAACCAATGTCCAGTTCAGATGACTTGTCGGCTGTTCACCATTGTACATGAACACCAGACCACGATAGCCCAGCATCGAGCCAAGCGTCACGATGAACGCATCGACCCCTGTTTTCCAGACGATCAATCCGTTAATGGCGCCCAGCACGATGCCGGTCAGCAACGCAAGGCTCCACGAGATTGGGATGACCCAATCCCCGAGACCTGCAAAGACAGGCCATGTCAGGCTGTCCAGCAAGACAATTGCGCAGAGTGCAAAGGTCGCTCCGACGCTTAGGTCAATATTGCCATTGATCATGACGATGGTCATACCCATCGCGATGATCCCGATCGGAGCAGACTGTTTAAACAACAGCAGCATGTTATCGAGATCCATGAAGGCCTTGTCACTGAGTGACAAATATTCTCCCGCAACGCTGAAGAAAATCAGCTCGAAAACGATAAAACCCCAGATGGCGCCTCGCTTCAGGAAAGTGCTCAGAGTACCAGCTTGCATGTATCCGTTTCCCTTAAGCGATTGGTGACCAGAGTTTGCCGCGCTTGGCCGCAATATCGAGCCATACCGCCAAGATAATGATCACCCAGGTCACAACATATTGGACGTAGAATTGGAGGCCGACGAGCAGTAGCCCGTTCTGAATAAACCCAAGCATCAGGACGCCAATCACCGTCTTGAAGATTGTCCCGGACCCTCCCAGCAAAGACGCACCTCCGAGGATGACCGCTGCCAGCACTTCAAGTTCCAGACCTTGGCCCACGGTGTTCTGGCTGCCCATCGAACGGCTCGCTTGAATAAGTCCGGCGGTCGCGACACAAAAGGACGACGCAAGATAGCAGACGAAAACAACGCGCGCACGTCGAATGCCCGCGAAGGTTGCAGCGACACCGTTGCCCCCCACAGCGTAGACCTTGCGGCCAAAAGGGGTTTTGGCCAGCACGATACCCAGAAAAGCGGCCAACAGAACAAACAACAGAATTGGAACAGGAATGCCCAACGCGTCGCCCTGGCCGAAAACGCTGAACCAAGTGCCTTCCTTGTCGGCAATATCCATATTCTTGCCGCCAGAATAGGTTAGCGTCAGCCCGTGGATGGCCGACAGCATTCCAAGCGTCACGATCAGAGAGTTGAGTTTCAGGTAACCAACAAGAAACCCGATCAGGGCTCCCAGGCACATGGTCATGGCAAACATCGAAGGGATTGCCAGCGTTGGCCCAATCTTGTCGTGAAGGTCCAGGACAACAATTGTCGAAAAGGACATCATTGAGCCAACGGACAGATCAAGATTGCCGCTGATCACAACAAAGGTTACCCCCAGCGCCATGACACCCAGAATGGCAGATGAGCGGATCACGCCCATAATGTTGTCCGGATCCAGAAATCTGGGGTTCGCCAACGTAAATCCGATGATGAACACGACAAAAGCAACAAGAATACCTTGCCGGGCCAGTATGCCTCCGATGTCGGATTTCTTCAGTTGCGCCATCCCGTTCTCCCCGTCTCCGACAAGCCGGAGCATCTATCTTATTCGTGCGCTCACCGGGCGCAGCGTGTTCATACCAGCGTCATGCCGCCATCAATCATCACGATCTGGCCGGTCATGTAATCGCTATCCTGCGACGCAAGAAACGTTGTCGTTCCAGTGATGTCCTCAGGCTGGGCAACACGTCCGCGCAATATTTCAGCCGAAAACTCCTCCATCGCCTGTCCGGGACGCTCGGCAGCGCCAATCTCCATCAGGTCGCGGTCGACCTCTTCCCACATTTCCGTCGCGACCACGCCCGGGGCGAAGCCCGTCACCGTGATATCATGCTTTGCCAAATCCCGCGCACCCGACTGGGTCAGCGAAACAACAGCCCATTTTGAGGCGCAATAAGGCGCTACGTTGTCGAACCCCTGTCGGCTTGCAATTGATGCGGTATTGATGATTTTTCCACCGGTTCCCTGAGCAATCATCTGACGTGCGGCCTCCTGCATGCCTATCATGCATCCCAACCCATTAACGCCCATGATGAAATGCCAGTTCTCATCTGTCACATCGAGGAAATTCATCGGCTTGTTCACACCGGCATTGTTAAATTTCACATCCAGTTTTCCAAACTGGCTTACCGTATGGTCGATCATGGCGCGGACCTGTTCACGATCGGTCACATCGACGGCTGCATGGGTGACCTGACCGCCATAGCTGTTGGCTTTCTGTCTGTTCTCAGCGGCAACCGTCGCCACCTTGTCGCCGTTTATGTCGGCGAAACAGACATCAGCGCCTTGTTCCAACAGCGCTTCGCCGATTGCACGCCCGATACCTTGAGCTGCCCCCGTGACAATACAGGAACGTCCAGAGACTCGCCCCATGGGTTTCTCCCTGTTCAAATGAGTTTATTAAACTGCGCAGAGCCCAATGGGCTCCGCGCATCTGGGGGAGACTTAGAAAACCGGCTTGGTAAACTCGCTTTGGTTTTCCTGCGTGATCTTCGGTGTGTCGAAGTAGTTCAAGAACGGCAGTTCCTTACCTTCGAGCGTTTCGATCGCTGTTTTCAATGCAGCCTCGGCATCGTCAACGGGCGACTGGTAGATCGAGCCCCAGTATTCGCCACGCTCCATAGCTTCGTAGCCAACAGCGAAGTTGGTGGCACCAACAAAGATAATGCCTTCACGACCAGCAGCTTTGGCGGCGTTCAATGCGCCCACGCCCATATTGTCATCGCCGGAATAGACGCCATCGATGTCATCATACTTCACAAGGAAAGCTTCCATGACCTTCTGGGATTTTTCACGGTTCCAGTCACCAGGTTGGGTTTCAACCAGCGTCACGTTGGGGCAAACTTCCGGCAGGCGATCATCAAAGCCTTTTTGGCGTTCGATGGCCGTGGTGTAGCCCGGCTGCCCCGAGATCTGAACGACACGTGCTTCATTTTCGATACCCATGTCCTTGAATTTATCGCACATGATTTCCGCTGAACGCGAACCTTGTGTGATGTTGTCGGGGCCAGAGAAGGACGCGACGAACGGGAAGCCTGCTTCGGCGATGTTTGAGTTGGTGACAATAACGGGGATACCGGCCTTGTGCGCCTTGCGTACCGCCGGGATCACGGCTTCGCCATTGGTTGGCCAGATGATGATGGCATCCACTTCCTGTTGGATCAGGTCCTCCATTTGGGCAATCTGACGGGCTACGTCACCACCTGCATCCAGAACGACAACATCGACATCGCTGTTCGCCTCGGCGGCTGCGATAAAGGCTTTTTCATACGTGGTCTGGTAGCTGTCGACGCCGACATTGTTTTGCGTAATGCCAATGGTCATTGTATCAGCCATAGCTGCCCCGCCGAAAGCCGTCAGGGCCAGGGCGGTGGTCGCCACAAGAGTTTTGCGGATATTCATTCGGTTTCCTCCCGGGTAAATTCTTGGTCTTGCCAACTCCCGTCTTTCCTCCGCGGGAATCATCATCCGTAGATCGGATTAGCCCCGACAGGTTCGCGAAAACTTCCGCGCTAAGACCCCCCGAAAATATCCAAATTGAGAATCATGGTATCCAGAACGGATATCTAAGCAATACTGCACCACGATCATTCTGAACATTTTGAGAGGGAGGGCAATATGAACGAATCGAATTTGTCCAAATCGAACAATCCAGCGCCGGACTCGGCCCAAACTCATGATCAGGGTGCAAAGCGGTACAAACCCATGGACGGCTCAGCTTCGACATTTCAGCAAGGTTATTTTCAGGACAAGACCGAAATGCTTCAGGTCGTCTCGTTTCTGGAAAGTTTTTGCGAAGAGTTGGAAGACGTGATCGAGGTCTTTGCCCCGAACCCGTTTTTCCTGATGTCCCTTTTCCTGATCCGAAATCACATTGAGGGTAAGACCGTCACCCCGACGTCACTCATATCGGCGTCGCACATTCCTTATGCCACTGCGTCGCGCCGCGTGAAGGAAATGATCGAAACAGGACTGATTGAACAGCGCCCGCGTACCAGTTCCGGCAAAAGCTTCTCTCTTCATCCCAGCGAACACCTACTTGACGGATGGATGCAGTTATCTACCCGCATACGGCGCCTGGCAGAGATTGAATTTGGAACAAGCGAACAACGCGCAGAATCCACCGACTATTATTTCGGCGGATCTTACATGGCGACCAAGTCGATCCCACCACTTCAAGTTTTGGGAGACCCCCTTAAACTGGCTGGTGGGGTTCGCGTTCTGGTTCATGGCGACCCGACCTTCATGGTGATGGAAACGCTCAAGCGGCAGTTTGAACAAGTGATTGGCTCGCCGATCCATCAACGTGCCTTTTCAATTGATCGCCTGCGAGAAGAAGCTCTCAAAAACGCGGAACGCCCAACCAGCCGATATGACATTATCGCGGTTGATCTTCCGTGGATCGGTGAGTTTGTCGAAAAAGGAGTACTGCTGCCTCTGGAGGACGTGATGGAATTGGCCGTGCTGGATCCGGCCGATTTTCATACTGCAGGCTGGAAAGCGGCACATTGGGGCGGGAAAGCCTATGGTGTCCCGGCGCAAACCACACCAGAGCTTTTGTTCTATCGGCGCGATCAGTTTGCTGATGCCGGGCTTGAACCACCTGCGACAACGGATGAACTTCTGACAGCGGCACAGGTTCTCCACGATCCGCAGCACGGACGATATGGCATAGCGTGGAACGCAGCGCGTGGTACTGCGCTTGGACATACATTCCTGACGACGCTTTCAGATTTCGGGCAGCCGATCGTTGATTTAAAAGAGATAGCCGGCGGTTTTGACACCGAAGACTTACACCATGACAGCTACCAATTCACCATCAACACGGCTGTGGGGCTAAGTGCGGCTGAGTATCTGATGGAACTGCTGAAATACTCGCCGCCCGACATTTTGTCGATGTCGTGGTACGAACGTATCCGTCCCTTTGCCGCAGGCAAGGTGGCGATGGCATATGGCTATACGCTACTGGCGCCTTACTTCGAAGCCGATCCGTCGTCACCCGCACATGGGCAGACTGGTTTTCTTCCACATCCTGCGGGACGTGGCGCCACTCAGGTGGCACCGGTCGGCGGTTATGTGATGGGCATCCCTTCCAATCTGCCGGTCGAGCGTCGTGCCGCAGCAGCAGAAGCGTTGCGGGTCTTCACGTCTCCCGAGGCTCAGAAGCTGTATGTCCAGAACGGCAGCCGGACCAACCCGCGTTATTCGGTTGGTGCCGACCCCGAAGTACGTCGATCGTCGCCGATTTTCGAAGCAGTTGACGCGATGTCCTGGCGAGATGAGCTGCAATTCTGGCCACGCCCTCCCGTACCGGAGATCAGCGATGTCATTCGCATCTGCGGGGAGGAACTCCACGACATGCTGCGTGGGATCATACCCCCAAAAGAAGCTCTGCGCCGTGCGCAGGATCGTGCTGACGAAACGCTAAGTGGCAAGCGTCGAAGATAGAACCCCAAGGAGAAGATCATGGACCCCAATCGCCTGAAAGGTAAGAATATTCTGATTACTGGTGCCGCTCGCGGCATGGGACAGGCGAACGCCGAGTGCTTTGCGTCTCAGGGTGCAAATATCTGCATTGGGGACATTGATCACGCAGAGGCGCAGAAAGTTGCGGATGGCATCAATGCCAACGGCAACGGCAGCGCAATCGCGGTAAAAATGGACGTGACCAAGCGCGAAGACAATGCGGGGGCCGTTGCGGCAACCGTCGACGCCTTTGGCAGCATCAACGTGGGTCTGTTTAACGCGGGCCTGAACAAACCCCGGTTTTTCATGGATATCGATGAAGACAACTGGGACATGATCATGAACGTCAACACCAAGGCGATGTGGCTGGGTATGCAGGAAACTGCGCGTCAGATGATCAAACAAGGCCCGATGGAGGGACATCCTTACAAGATCATCAACGTCGGTTCGATCGCCTCGCGCAAACCACTTGTTGATGTGACGGTTTATTGCACCTCGAAGTATGGCTGCCTGGCCCTGACCCATTGCGGTGCCGTTGCGCTGTCCGAGCATAAAATCACGGTCAACGGTTATGCGCCGGGCGTCGTTGTAACTCCACTTTGGGAACAGCTCGACAAAGATCTGGTCGATATCGGTTTTAAGGAACGCGAAGGGCAAGCGTATGAAGACATCGTGCGTGATGCACTTCAGGTCAAACGAGTCTCCTATCCAAACGACATCGTGGGTACCGCATCGTTCCTGGCCAGCGATGACAGCGACTATATGACCGGCCAGATGATCCACATCGATGGCGGCTGGTGCATTCAGTAACGCAGCAACACCGCGCAGTCCCTACACAACATATCGGTGGTTCGACCACCCGAAGGAGCCGTCATGTCCAGAGCACTAATGCCCAACCTGCTTACTCCGCAGGATCTTGAACCCAACTGGCAATGGGAAGGGCGATTGCCCGCATGGGGTCATACATCCGTCGACTTTGAGCGTCGAATTGATCATGACCGCCTGCGCCGTTATCGCCTGGCACGCACGCGTCAGGCTCTGAGAGCTTCGAATGCGGGCACGCTCCTGCTCTTTGATGTAAACAACATTCGCTACGTTTCGGCCACCAAGATTGGGGAATGGGAACGCGACAAGATGTGCCGGTTCTGCCTGCTGACCGGCGACGACGCGCCCTATGTCTGGGATTTCGGGTCCGCTGCGATGCATCACAGAAAATATTCGGATTGGCTGGTGCCGGATCATTGCCGTGCAGGTGTAGTCGGCATGCGAGGCACCATCCCGCCCGAGTTTGGATTGATGCGCAAATACGCCAAAGAAATCGCCGGACTAATCCGCGAAGCAGGAATGGGGGATATGCCGGTTGGATTGGACTATGCAGAAACAGCGATGTTCGAAGCGCTCAAGGCTGAGGGCATAAATGTCGTCGACGGCCAACAAATCATGTTGGCAGCACGCGAAATCAAGAACTGGGATGAAATCCAGCTACTGACGCAAGCTGCTTCGATGGTCGACGGCGTCTATCACATGATTTACGAAGAGCTGAAACCGGGTGTGCGTGAAAACGACATCGTCGCGCTGTCGAACAAGATGCTTTATGAGATGGGCAGCGACGATGTTGAGGCGATCAACGCTATTTCCGGCGAACGCTGCAACCCGCACCCGCACAACTTCACCGACAGGCTGTTCCGTCCTGGTGATCAGGCATTCTTTGATATTCTGCAATCCTATCAGGGGTATCGCACCTGTTACTATCGGACATTCAACATCGGCCGGTCCACGCCGTCCCAAAACGACGCCTATGTGAAGGCGCGCGAATGGATCGACGCATCGATTTCAATGATCAAACCGGGGGTCAGCACCGACAAGGTGGCTGAGGTTTGGCCAAAGGCCGAAGAGTTCGGCTTTCCCGACGAAGCGTCTGCCTTTGGCCTTCAGTTCGGTCACGGGCTGGGCCTTGCATTGCATGAACGGCCGATCATCAGCCGCGCTGTCAGCCTTGATCATCCAATGGAGATCAAGACGGGAATGGTCTTCGCGCTTGAAACCTACTGCCCGGCTACAGACGGATACTCTGCCGCGCGGATTGAGGAAGAGGTCGTGGTAACCGAAACCGGTTGCGAAGTGATTAGCCTTTTCCCGGCCGAGGACCTGCCAATCGCCAACCGCTACTGACGCTTATCCAACCGGTCCTTTAGGGGCCAGCGTCACTTCTTAGGAAAGATTATCATGAGCGCCGCAAAGACCAACACTGAGGACTATCTGCGGATGTACGCCCAGATGGTTCGCATCCGAACATTCGAAGACAACGCAAACCAGTTGTACCTGTCGGCCAAAATGCCGGGGCTGACGCATATGTATTCCGGAGAAGAGGCCGTGGCGGTTGGTATTTGCGAGGCTTTGCGAGTGACCGACAAAATCACCTCGACCCACCGTGGCCACGGCCATTGCGTCGCCAAAGGTGCCGATTTCAAGGAAATGTTCTGCGAGTTGCTGGGCAAAGAAGAAGGATATTGCCGCGGCAAAGGCGGATCCATGCATATCGCGGATCAGTCCAATGGGAACCTTGGCGCGAACGCGATTGTTGGCGGGTCGATGGGTATCGCAACAGGAGCTGCCTTTTCAGCTAAACTGTTGGGCAAAGATGACGTCACTGTCTGTTTTTTTGGCGATGGGGCTACTGCACAGGGGCTGATGTACGAGGTCATGAACATGGCCGCCTTGTGGAAGTTGCCCGTGATTTATGCCTGCGAAAACAACGGGTATTCAGAATACACCCGCACGGATGAAATCGCGGCAGGCACCATCACTGCACGCGCCGAAGCCTTTGGCATCGAGGCCCATCAGGTCGATGGGCAGGATGTGCTGGCCGTGAATGAACTGACCGAGAAGTTGGTCGAGCGTACACGCAAGGGCGAGGGTCCGTTCTTCATAGAACTGATGACTTATCGCTACCACGGCCACCACGTGGGCGACATAAATCGCGAGTATTACCGGTCGAAAGAAGAAGAAAAGCACTGGAAGGATAACCGCGATCCGATCACGCGGTTCCGATCCTGGCTTGTTGCAGAAGGTATTGCATCGGAGGCCGAGATTGAAGCCATGAACGCTGACATCAAATCCGAAGCTGCCGCCGCCGTCGAATACGCCCTGAACGCCGACTATCCAGACGCCGCCGAAGTCGACATGCATGTGTTCACAGACGTCAAACACGCGCTGGCCTGAGGAGCAGAATATGCGAGAAATTACTCTGTCTCAGGCTGTCAACGAAGCGCTTGCCGAAGAAATGCGTCGCGATCCCTCTACATTCATCATCGGTGAGGATGTGGCCGAAGCAGGAACACCATTTAAGATCCTTTCCGGTCTGGTCGAAGAATTTGGCACAGATCGCGTGGTCGACACCCCAATTGCGGAACCAGGGTTCATGGGGCTTGCGGTTGGTGCCTCCATGACCGGCACCCGTCCCATCGTTGATCTGATGTTTGGCGATTTCATCTTCCTGGTCATGGACCAGCTCTGCAATCAGGCGGCCAAGATCCACTACATGTCTGGTGGCAAAATGAACGCGCCGTTGGTCCTGCGCACAAATCTGGGCGCGACTCGACGATCCGCTGCGCAACACTCCCAATCCTTGCATGCGCTTGTGGCCCACATTCCGGGTTTGAAAGTGGCGTTACCTTCTTCGGCCTACGAGGCCAAGGGACTGCTAAAGACCGCAATCCGCGATGACAACCCGGTTGTGATTTTCGAAGACAAGCTGATGTACAACGACAAGGCACCGGTCCCGGAAGAAGAGTTCCTCATTCCCTTTGGCGAGGCCAATGTCAAACGCCATGGCACAGACATTACGTTGATCGGCACATCTTCGATGGTTCAAGTTTGTGAGAAGGCCGCTAAGATTCTATCAGCCGAAGGGATTTCAGCCGAGGTGATTGATCCACGTACAATTGTTCCATTGGACGAAGAAACGCTACTTGCCTCTGCCCGCAAGACGAGCCGTGTGATTGTTGTGGATGAAGGGCACCAAAGCTATGGTGTGACGGGTGAAATAGCCAGCCGTATCAATGAGAAAGCGTTCTACCACCTTGATGCACCTGTGCTGAGGATGGGGGCCATGGACGTGCCCGTCCCGTTCTCGCCCGCACTGGAGGACATTACTGTTCCAACCCCGGAAGGTGTTGCTGAAAACGCCCGCAGGCTCATGGCGGGGGACATGTTTCATGCCGCATGAGGTGATCATGCCGGCCCTTGGCATGGCGCAGGACACGGGTCTTTTGGTCAACTGGCTGAAAGCGCCGGGCGAGGCGGTGAGCCTGGGTGATCCGCTCTTCGAAGTGGAAACCGACAAATCGACCATGGAAGTAGAGGCACCTGCGGATGGGTTTTTGACCGATCTCAAAGCCGAAGCAGGTGCAGAAATACCAGTGGGTCAGATCATCGCCCTGATTTCGGATACTGCCGAGGGTGAAGGGCTTACGCAGGAGCCCAGCGACTTCATTGACACCCAAGTCGCGGAAAAGGTCGACGCAGAACCTACGGCCGCAATCCCAACACACAAGGTCGCTGATCCACCCGTTGGGTCGCGTCAAAACACAAACATCGCCGTCGCACCGGTCGCAGAGAACGAACGCATTCTCGCCTCGCCCAAAGCGCGCCGCCTTGCCCACGAAGCAGGGTTGGACCTGAACCGGCTGGTATTGGCCGGGCATCCACAGCCTTATCATGTCGCCGACATCGAGGTGCTTCGAACGTTACCCAAAACCGGCAGCAACGCAGCCACTTCGGCCCATCTTTCTCAGATCACAGCATGTGTGCCACGAACCGGCACGGATGACTTCCTCAACTGGATGCTGGAAGACGGCGGAATTACCATTGCACCAACTGCACTGTGGGCCAGTTTCGCCTCGGGAGCACTGCGTTCTGCGATGCCAGACACAGTGGATCTGATAATTGCACTTTCGAATCTGACCGGCGTAACCGCAGTTCTGAAGAACCCTGACAAAACGCGCTTGCTCCATCAGATGGAGGTGCCGGATAGTCACGCAGATCTGGTATTGAGAGACATGACGGACAGCCCCATCACCGGGTTGCGATTAGGTCCCCCTGACACGCCGGTTCTGAGCGTCGCAAGCGACAGAGACATGTTGCGCCTCAGCCTTGAATTCACGTCGGACCAGTTAGAGAGCGAGGCCGCAATCGCGCTGATTTCAGGCTTTGCCGAACGATTGGCCGACCCTTTGCAATATTTGATATGACCTGAACGGACTCACCATGAAAAACACCGATCTATACATCAATGGTCAGTGGCATGCCGGCGCTGCAGATCAACGATTTGACGTAGTCAATCCAGCAACCGAAGAGGTTATCGCATCGGTCGCATCCGCCGAAATCGCGGATGCAGACACCGCATTGGACGCTGCCGAAGCGGCGATGGCAGATTGGGCCGCACGCACGCCCCGCGCACGCTCTGAGGTATTGCGTAAAGCGTGGGAGCTGATGACGGACCGCCTTGAGGAGTTCACCCATCTGATCACTTTGGAAAACGGCAAGGCACGAGCGGATGCGATTGGTGAGGCAACCTATGCCGCAGAATTCTTTCGCTGGTTTGCCGAAGAAGCCGTGCGCGCGGACGGCATGATCACCCACGCGCCCAGCTCGGGTGCGCGGATCATGGTGCAGCACAAGCCCGCTGGCTTGGCTGTGTTGGTGACACCCTGGAATTATCCCGCCGCCATGGGCACGCGCAAGATCGCCCCGGCCCTTGCAGCCGGTTGTGCCGTCATTATCAAACCCGCCTCAGAAACCCCACTGACCATGTTGGCATTGATGCCTTTGTTGGAAGAGGCCGGAGTTCCACCCGGTTTGGTCAATGTGCTACCATCACGGCGCACCGGTGCTTTGGTGGATCACATGATGCATGATCCGCGTGTGCGCGTTGTGAGTTTTACCGGCTCAACCGGTGTGGGTCGAAAACTGCTGAAAGGCGCGGCGGATCAGGTTTTGAAATCCGCAATGGAGCTTGGCGGCAACGCACCGGTTATCGTTCTGGAAGATGCTGACATGGAGACCGCGATTGAGGGCACGATGCTGGCCAAGATGCGCAATCTGGGCGAGGCATGCACGGCCGCCAATCGCATCTATGTCCACGAATCCCGCGCCGAAGAGTTTACGAGGCGCCTATCGGAAGAAATGTCTGCGTTGAAAGTCGGGGATGGTACCGATCCTTCCGTTGACGTCGGCCCATTGGTCAACTCTGACACTCGTAACAAAGTCGCTGAGTTCGTTGCTGATGCGGTCGCAAAAGGGGCCCGTGTTGAATGTGGTGGTGCCACGCCTGACGGGACAGGTTTTTTTTACCCACCAACTGTCCTGTCAAACGTACCGGAAAACGCCGATTGCGTGCATGATGAGATTTTTGGACCGGTCGCTGCCATACAGACGTTCACTGACCAAGAGGATGCAATCCGCCGGGCGAACAACACAGAATATGGCCTTGTGGCATATGTGTTCTCGCGTGATTTCAAACGCGCATTACAGATATGCGAACGGCTGGAATACGGTATGGTCGGCCTAAACCGAGGACTGGTAAGTGACCCTGCGGCGCCATTTGGCGGCGTCAAACAATCAGGCATTGGGCGCGAAGGTGGCCACGAGGGTATGCTGGAATTCATGGAAACTCAGTACATCTCGGCCAGTTGGTGATTTTGGCACTTCAAACTGAGCAAAGACTGGAAATTGAAACCACCGATAGTGACCCACCATTGGAATAACATGCTTCAAGGAGGACCAGAGCTCAGACGCTTGCGATCATGGAAACATCACAATCGCCGTCGATAAATCAATGTCTGCTCTCAGGTGTGCGTTGTTGGTTTTTCGCACATGCAGCGAAAGACCGCTTCCCGCCTTCAGAACCTCAATGCGCGTTCAGTAACCGCTGACGAAGTTCACTCACCTTCAATCACTATGACGCTTTCCTATGACACCCCTACCCGCTTTCTGTGCCGAACCTGCCCACCTTACCGTCACAAGACCCTTGTTTTATTGATCCGAGGTCTTCTGGTTTGATGCCTAAAACGGTCTCGAAAACCGTTGTGGGTGCAAGCCCACCCAGGGTTCGAATCCCTGTCTCTCCGCCATAATTTCCAAATGGTTTCTTTGCTTTCACAGACCGACAGGTCTGTCGTGCTGCGCAAAGAGAGGGGCTGGCCAAGACCCCCTCATCCAGCCCCCCTCACACCGCCCCTCACATTCAACCACAAAGTGAGAGATCAGTGCCCCTTTTGGCCCAATAGGCCTATGCAAACAAAAGTCGTTACTCGCTAATTTGGGAACCGAACCCGATCACGATCCGCAAAATGTCTTATTTACCCTGTCTGACTGCAGTGTCGGTCATTTTGGGATCAAAGGCAGTGAAGTCCTTCACATAAGACCAAAAATTCGACCGATCCGTAAAATGCGGACCTCGCTCGGCTCCATGTTCTCGTTCACGGACTGCCGAGCGACCCGCAGAATGTGTTTTCGTTAAAATTCAACGCAAAATCCAAAACGGTGGGCGCTTTGTCGCCGGATCAAGCCGCCCAATCAGCGTAGCTTGGCCCAAACCCGTATTCTGCTGAGAAATCACAAGAATTCCCCCTTTGAGTCGTCCTAGAATTGGATCATCCCAGCGGCACAAATTTCCAAAGGAGACATATAATGTCGCGTACTCTTCTTATCATCATCGTCCTCGTCGGCCTTGGCGCGGGCGGGTATTTCTATCTCAACCAACCCGAACCGACGCCGGCTGAAAAACTTGAAGCCGCAGCCGAGGATGCGGGCGATGCGGTCAGCGAAGCGGCCTCGGCCGTGCAGGAAGCCGCAAGCGAAGCACTGGAATCGGCCACAGAACAAGCCAGCGAAGCGGCGTCATCTCTGACCGATCAGGCCACTGAGGCCGCGTCATCTGTTGCGGATCAGGCTACTGAGGCCGCCAACTCGATCGCAGATCAGGCCTCCGAGGCTGCAGATCAAGCCGGTGATCAGGTCGCCTCGCTGGCCGATCAGGGCCAGGAGCTGTTCAACTCCTGGGTTCAAGAGGGCATGCTAACTGCTCAGAACTTTGACTATGACGCCATGGTCGCCTCGGTCCAGAACAGCGAGATGGCACAGGTTGTCAAAGATCAGGTGATCAAGATCCTGGATGAGATCAAAGCCTCGCCCGAGGCGGTTCTGACCAAACTTCAGGACCTGCAAAAAGCGATGAGCCAATAAGGGTCAGGCCGTCCATGGGCGGCCTTCTTCACATGCCGCGACGTTAGACAGCGGCAGAATTGACGCGGCGCGGGGCTTTTGTTTGGCTTGACCCAACACGAACCCCGCGCCGTTTTTCTTTGCCATCAGGCTTACCCCTGATCCGGAGAAACGCGCAATTCAAGGACTGACCAATGACCGACTTGCCCTCTACCATGCGCGCCGTTGTCCTGAAACATGACGGCTATTCCGGCACCATGACAGGCCCCACAATCACAGACGCGTCTGAGTGGTTGGTCGATGCCGAATTGCCCGTCCCTACCCCCGGCCCCGGACAGGTTCTGATCCGGCTGCGCACTGCCTCGGTAAATCCGTCAGACATTCACTTCATCAAAGGCGAATACGGCCAACCCCGTGTCAAAGGTACCGCTGCGGGCTTTGAAGGGTGCGGACATGTTGTAGCAACGGGCAAAGGGGCGGAAGGTCTACAAGGCCTGCGCGTCGCCTTTGTCGCTGCCGGATCGGGGGCTTGGGCGGAATATGTCGTAACCCAGATGCAAATGTGCATCCCTCTGCGCCCTGACATCTCGGACGATGACGGGGCTGCGCAGATCGTCAACCCGCTGACCGCGATGGCTATGGTTGATATAGCCAACGAAGACGGCGACGCGTTTGTCGTTTCAGCCGCCACCAGCCAATTGGGTAAGCTGATGTGCAGCCTTGGGCGGGATCTGGGCTTGAAGCCCATCGCTATGGTGCGGCGCGCTGAGACTGCTCCGATGCTGAAAGAGCTTGGGGCTGCGGAAGTTCTGGTCACAACGGACCCTGACGTTGCGCGCCAATTTGCCGAACTGAGCGCCAAGCTGAAGCCCCGCGTCTTTCTCGACGCTGTCATGGACCCTCTGTCCGAGCAGATTTTCTGCGCCATGCCCAATCGCGCGCGCTGGATTTGCTATGGCAAACTCGGCAGCGACGCCCCGACCCTGACCCAAACCGGGCAGCTGATCTTCATGGGCAAACGGATCGAAGGATTCTGGCTGACCAACTGGATGATGACCACCCCTCCGGCCGATCAGATGCGCGTTGTGACCGAGGTTCAGGCGCGTTTCGCAGACGGGCGTTGGAAAACAGATGTGTCCGAGCGTCTGACACTGGGCGATCTGATCTCCAACCTAGCGGACGCTTTGAAAACGAGTGACGGGAAGGTGATGATCACGCCCTAACCCTATGAAAAGAAAAAAGGGCCCGCACATGCGAGCCCTTTTGAAATTCGTAGTTCGCAACGATTAACGCTTCGAGAACTGGAACGAACGACGCGCTTTGCGCTTACCGTATTTCTTACGTTCCACAACACGGCTGTCGCGGGTCAGGAAGCCAGCGGCTTTCAGAGCACCACGCAGCGACGGATCGTACAGCTGCAGCGCTTTCGAGATGCCGTGCTTGACCGCACCGGCCTGACCGGTCAGGCCACCGCCTTTGACGGTTGCAACAACGTCGAACTCACCTTCCACACCGGCAACCTGGAACGGCTGGCGCAGGATCAGCTGCAGAACCGGACGCGCGAAGTACTTGTCCTGGTCTTTGCCGTTCACGGTGACCTTGCCGGAACCCGGCTTGATCCAAACGCGGGCAACAGCGTCTTTACGCTTGCCGGTGGCATAGGAGCGGCCCAGCTCGTCGCGTACGGGTTCACGTACGATGACTTCTTCGGCCACGGTTTCAACGCCTGCGACGGCGCTCAGCTCTTCGAGAGTATTGATCTGATCAGCCATCGGTCATTAGCTCCGGGTGTTTTTCTTGTTCATGGACTTAACGTCCAGAACTTCGGGCGCTTGCGCCTCATGAGGATGCTCGGCACCGGCGTAAACGCGCAGGTTGGTCATTTGCTGACGCGCCAGACGGTTGCCCGGCAGCATGCGCTTGACCGCCTGGGTCACGACGCGCTCGGGGTGGGCACCTTCCAGGATCTGCTGTTTGGTGCGCGACTTGATGCCGCCCGGGTGGCCAGTGTGCCAATAGAAGTTCTCTTCGCGCTTCTTGCCGGTCATCTGGATTTTGTCAGCGTTGATCACGATGACGTTGTCGCCCATGTCCATGTTCGGGGTGAACGACGCTTTGTGCTTGCCACGCAGGCGCATGGCGACGATCGAGGCAAGACGGCCCAGAACAACGCCCTCGGCGTCGATCAGGATCCATTTCTTGTCGATGTCTGCAGGTGTTGCAGAAAAGGTTTTCATGGCAGGATAGTCCTGTTTGATGTGAAAGACCGCCCCAAGACAGAGCGGTCCGAATTCGATGGACGGGTTCTATGACCTAGGGATGTGCAGGTCAACCACCACAAATCAATTTTAACAATGTAAAAACAATGCTTTATAAAATGGGTATTATTTTACCCCACATTTCTAACCCCTGTCCGCTTAGCTGTTCGAGCCCTTCATCGCGGAGACCTTGCACCAAAGAGGTTCAGATGCCCACACTAACCCATGTAATTTCCGACTACGGCGCCGCTTGGCAAGAGCATGATGACGCCGCCCGATTGGCCTTGCTGATCCGCTGTTTTGCTGTAGACGGTCGCTATGTCGACCCTACGGCCGATGTCAGTGGGCGGGACGCGCTGAGTAAACATATCGGTGAAGTTTTGGATAGCTCGAAAGGTCGCGTGGAGCTGACCAGCAAACCGGTTTCGCACCACAACGTTGTGCACTTTACTTGGCACATGATCGACGCGGATGGGGCCGAGATGGTCGCTGGCCACGATTTCATTCAGTTGGGCGAAGACGGAAAGATAGCGTCTTTGTCTGGCTTTTTCGGCGACCCTCAGCCTTTGGGCTGATTGGTTGGACGCTGATGTTGGTGCCCAAGTCTGCGATTTTCTTAGATCGCGCGACTTCTCTATCAAACCAATACACTACCCCACTTTACATCAAAAACTTGAGCGTCAACTTGATCTCGCACTATTATTGAGAACGTATCAGCCAGATGATCTTCGTTGAATTCAATACCGAAAACCGGAAAAGACTTATTGTCTGCAGAATCTTTCGCGAACGCGTCTGCAAAGTTACCGCGAACCGAGGTCTCGCGAACTAGGCCTGCCAATAGGTCAGCGGCTTGAAGTGGAAGAAACTGTTTATCGTCGCCGAACACTGGTTTTCTTCCATACAAGTTGCGAACGTTGTCGGAGCGGTTGCAGATATATTCGTCCCAGAAGCCCATAATGGCCCGTTGCTCTCCCACTTGTTCGTCAAAAAAGAAATCGATGGGTTCGGTAGCAGGGACGATTTCCGGGAATTCAGACCGTGACGAATGAAACTTGTCCATCATACAACGAAATGCAACGTGGTAAGGGTTTTTCAATCTTCCGAAGTCGACGGATTGAGCTGCCGGTATTTGTATTCTGCGAACAGCGTTTATTACATCGTTTGTGTTGATGCGGCAGAAGATGCCAAACATGGCGTGCTCATGGACAATATTTTCAAAGATCTTGATTCTTTCGCGGCGTTCCGGATTGGATGCCATTTGATTGTATTTAAAGTGATAGCTATTTGCCTTGTGGTCTAGAACACCAAACCTCCTGAGGCCTCGCTCCCACTCTCGTGAGAATTTGGCCCAACGTTCGGCGCTTGAAACGTAGCCACCGAGAACAAACACGCCGCCAGGTGCATAACTTTCGTCAATGAATGCCTGTAACGCCATAGATCGATTCGACATTAGCCAGATTAAACTCAGTTAATTTGCTGATTTATCAACAGTGTAATATGTATTCATGAATTTCGAACTTTAGTCTTACTTTAGTTCGAATTCAATTTAACAAGAAAGAAAGTGTCTGTTTTTAAACGCTGATTTGCTCGGGCGGATTGTCCAGCAAAGCCCGTAGACGGAGCATCGCGTCCTCGAACCGCTGCAGAGAGACATGCCCGTTCATGGCAATGCGCACCGCATTCGGGGCGCGCCCGTCCCGCAGCGCGAACTCATCCGCAGATCGCAGTTGAATTCCTTCGCGCTCAGCCGCGCGACTGAAAGCAGCAGCCCGCCAACCTGACGGCAAATGCAGCCAAACAAACGGCACATCCGGCGCCCAGTTTAGATCGAACCCACCCAGAGCATTCACTGTTACCCGCACATACTCTCCCATCCGCGAGCGCACATCCCGCGCGATTTGGCGCGTGCGAGGGTCAGAGAGCAGCAGCCGGGTCAGTTCGGCCAGCGGCTGTGCCAGGCCAAAATATCCGTATTCGGCTGAACGGCGCAGATCTACGCTCCGGTCCCTGGGCGCAATGGCAAAGCCGACACGCAAGGACGGTGTCAGCACTTTCGAGATCGAAGACACGTGCCATCCCCGCTCGGGGGCCAACGCGCGGAAACTGGGTTCTTTTGCGTCTCCCATCCGGTAGCAGTCGTCCTCAACGATCTGCACATCGTATTTCCGTGCGATTTCCACGATTTCCTTGCGCCGCTCCAAAGGGGTGTGCAGCCCGGTCGGGTTCTGAACCTCGGGCGAAACACAGACCGCCTGCGCTGGCGTCTGGCGCAAGACATGCTCCATCGCTGCTGGGTCGATGCCCCATTTGTCCATACGGATGCCAACCGCATCGGCCCGCATCAACTCTGCCGCGCGACGGAACCCGGCATAAGAGAGGTCTTCGACCATCACGATCGGTTTGGGACCCTGCAGAATGGTCTGGAATACAAGGCACAGGCCGTTCTGACCGCCGTGTGTCAGGACAATGTCGTCGTCGCTCAATTTGCCGAGCGGCAGGTCCGACAACCATTCAACAACCGCCTGACGCATGGGTTTATACGCATCGCGTGTCGGGTAGTTCATGAACAAAGCCGGATCGGACTGCGCGACTTTCTTTAGACACTCGCGGATCAGAGAAACCTGCCCCATATCCGCAAGCCTCGGGCTGAACAGGCTGACGTGGTTGGCATTCTGAGCTTCGGCTAGATGAAGCTGCCGAGACCAAACATCGTCCAGAATCGGAGATTTCGGAGGGGCGACAAATGTACCACGTCCGACCTCAGCTTGTAGCAAACCCTCTTCGGTCAGAATCGTATAGGCCCGCGCGACGGTTCCCGGAGTGATCTGGAGCCGATACGCAAGTTCGCGCACAGGGGGCAGTTTGGCCCCGATATCTAACGTCTTACTTTCAATCGCTTTTCGTATTGTATCAGCCACTAAGGTGTACTTGGGCCCTTTGGATTTCGGCAGCGACTCCGGCCAAATTGTATCCATTACAATTCTTCCTTTGCATTTGACACAATTGCGAATGTATCAAACACATGTACCGAACATTGCTACTTTGTGTCAATACAATTTGAAAGGAATACTGAGATGACACGCACAATGCACACGCCCGCCCTTACACTGCTGAACGCCAGCCCCCGGCTGCCGCTGATCGCTGTGCTGGCCGTGCAGTTTGCGGCGGCGGTCACTCAATGGGAACGCCGTCGTCGCAGTCGCGTCAATCTGGGAAAGCTGGATGACAGGTTGCTCAAGGACGTGGGCCTGACCCGTCTGCAAGCCGACCGCGAAATCAAGCGCTATTTCTGGCAGCTTTAAGCCATCCCCAGTCCCAAATTCATTTGGGACCTCTTCCCTGGCCGGGGTTCGCCCCGGCCCTTTTTATCCGAATTTTGCAGCCGAAGACCCAGCAGGTGGGATGGAATAGGTCATACTGGCCCGCGCCACGGGTTGATCTGACCCGACCGAGTAAATCAACACATCGCCAACCGCCAGAGTGCGCCCCAGTTTCAGCAAGCGACATTCAGCGATCAGATCCTTACCACCTTCAGGTTTGCGCAAAAAGTCCAGAGAGCTATTGGTCGTCACCGCCAAGGACTGACGCCCCTTGCGCGCCAACACCATGGCATAGACGCAAACATCTGCCAGACCGAACATCGACGGCCCTGAAACTGTACCACCGGGGCGTAAATGACGGTCCTCGACCACAAGGCGCATGGTGATCGTCTCCTCGGTCAGGTCCTCAACCACGAAATCGCGATGAACCTGTGGGAATACCTCTTTAAGGTACTGCGACAGCTCGTCTTTGCTTAACGCCAATCCCATGCTTCCCCTCCTTCACTTCTCACCCTAGAGTTGGCCCAACAGTCGACAGGAGGGCAAGATGGCAATTTTGGAACGTAACGACACAGGTGCCATCGCGCGGCTGCACATGAACGCGCCCGAAAGGCTGAACGCGCTGAGCGACGAGATGCTGGCCGCCTTGCAGTCCGAGTTCGACGCGCTGCGCGATGATCGCTCGATCCGGGCCGTTGTTCTGTCGGGCGAAGGCAAGGCCTTCTGCGCTGGACATGATCTGAAACAGATGACAGCCGGTCGCCAGTCCGAGGATGGCGGCAAGGTCTATTTCCAAGACCTCTTTAACCGTTGTGCGCAGATGATGATGTCGATTCAGTCCCTGCCCCAACCCGTTATCGCGCAGGTCCACGGCATTGCCACAGCCGCCGGTTGTCAATTGGTCGCCACCTGCGATCTGGCCGTCGCTGCCGAGGGCACGCGCTTTGGGGTGAACGGAGTGAATATCGGCCTGTTCTGCTCGACCCCCATGGTCGCGCTCAGCCGCAATATTCCCAGAAAGCAGGCATTTGAGATGCTGACCACCGGAGGTTTCCTCTCAGCCGAACGCGCGCAGGAACTGGGGCTAGTCAATCGGGTTGTCCCTGAAACGCAACTCAACGACCAAGCCCTCGCCTTGGCCGAACAAATCGCAGACAAGCTGGGCATCGCCGTCAAAATCGGGAAAGAGGCGTTTTATCAACAGCTTCAAATGCCGCTGGATCAGGCCTATGCCTATACCGGAGAGGTAATGGTGCAGAATATGCTGCATCGCGACACCGAAGAAGGCATTTCTGCGTTTATTGAAAAACGCCCGCCGAATTGGTCTCAATAAGGCTATTATTCCGAACATTTTTCACCACTGTTGTCATTTTTGCACTTTTCAAAAGGGCAACACTGTGGCAATGCTGGGTCGAGGCTAAGGCTTCAGCACACTTTTGGGTCGCCGTGGGCGGAAGGTCCCTCCAAGCTGGTTTCTCTCACTAGCGTTGACATTCCCGCAGCGGCGACCCCAAGACCTCCCCTAAATTCTGAAGCATTTGACGGTTGCTCAGTTGCGCCTGCTTGGGCTCTGCCCTATGTGGCAGCGCATGACACAAGCATTGCATATCGTGGGCGGCGGCATGGCCGGGTCCGAGGCCGCATGGCAGGCGGCGAAAATGGGCGTGGATGTTGTGATCCACGAAATGCGCCCCACCGTGGGCACCTTTGCGCACCAGACCGGCAATCTGGCCGAGATGGTGTGCTCCAACTCGTTCCGCTCGGACGATGATGAGCAAAACGCCGTGGGTCTGCTGCATTGGGAGATGCGCGCCGCAAACGGCTTGATCATGACGACCGCCGATGCCCACCGCCTGCCCGCAGGCGGGGCGCTGGCCGTCGACCGCGACCCTTTTGCCGAGGCGGTCACCGCTAAACTGCGCGCGCATCCCCGGATCACGGTGACGGATGAAGAGGTTACCTCACTTCCCGACGACGGCCAGTGGATCTTTGCCACCGGCCCCCTGACCTCAGCCAAGCTGGGTGAAGCCATCCAAGCCGAAACCGGTTCGGACGCGCTGGCGTTTTTTGATGCCATCGCGCCGATTGTCTATGCCGAGAGCATCGACATGAGCAAAGCCTGGATGCAGTCTCGCTATGACAAAGGCGAGACCGAGGAAGAGCGTACTGCCTATCTGAACTGCCCCATGGATCGCGATCAGTACGAGGCTTTCATTGATGCCCTTCTGGCCGCTGATAAAACCGAGTTCCACGAGGGCGAGACCGCAGGCTACTTCGATGGCTGCCTGCCGATCGAGGTGATGTCAGAACGGGGTCGTGAGACCCTGCGCCACGGGCCGATGAAACCCGTCGGCCTGACCAACCCCCATCAGCCGGACGTGAAACCTCATGCCGTTGTGCAGCTGCGCCGCGACAACGCGCTTGGCACGCTGTTCAACATCGTGGGGTTCCAAACCAAGATGAAATACGGTGCACAGGCTGAGGTTTTCCGCATGATCCCCGGCCTGGAGAACGCCAGTTTCGCACGTCTTGGCGGAATACATCGCAACACGTTCATCAACTCTCCGACCTTGCTCGACGCGCAGATGCGGTTGAAATCAAAGCCGAACATCCGCTTCGCCGGTCAGATCACCGGTGTCGAAGGCTATGTCGAAAGCGCGGCTATGGGGCTTTTGGCAGGTCGAATGGCGGCCGCTGAAATTCTGGGCCGCACCCTGCCCGAGGTACCGCAAGACAGCGCTATGGGCGCATTGATTCATCACATCACCGGCGGCGCCGAGGCCAAGACGTTTCAGCCCATGAACGTCAATTTCGGCCTGTTCCGCCCTGTGGATGGCCTGAAAGGTGGCCGCCGGGGACGCAAAGACCGCTACAAAGCCTACACCGACCGCGCCAAGGCTGAATGGACGGAGTGGCTCGCGCAAAGCTGACTGGACGATAGACGATCCAACGGCTTAACATGCAGTTATGAGTGACAAGTTTTTCAAGGACACATACGGATCGAAATCTCCGCAGGACACCCAAGCGCACTACCAGAAATGGGCCGCAACCTATGAGGATTCTGTCGCGGAACAGGGATATGCTACTCCGGGCCGGGTTGCCAAAGCGCTGTGGTCCAAGAGGCCTGAGGCACAAACGCCTATTCTCGACTATGGCTGTGGCACAGGATTGTCTGGTGTTGCGTTACGCTCAGTTGGGTTTGAAGTGATCGACGGAATGGACCCCACGCCCAATATGCTCGAGGAGGCCAAAGCCAAGAACGTCTATCGGGCGCTGATCGGCTTTGACATCTCTGATCTCGAACCCATTGAACACGACGCCTACTCAACCATTTCGGCCATCGGAGTGATCGGTGCCGGAGCAGCACCGCCTGAAACTCTGGACCTCCTCATGCAAGCGCTGCCCAAGGAAGGTCTTTTGGCATTCTCTTTTAACGATCATACACTTGCCGACCACTCTTACACCACACGCCTGAACGACTGGCTGGACATGGGGGCCGCGCGCCTGCTGTTTAAGGAATACGGGCCTCATTTGCCCGGAATGAACATGAAATCTGACGTGTACATACTCGAAAAGACGTGACTTTTACGACTCGCTTCGCGCCTTCCCCTACAGGTCCCCTGCATCTTGGTCACGCCTATTCGGCGATGCTGGCCAGTGACATGGCTGTGTCTGAAGGCGGCACTTTCCTGCTGCGGATCGAGGATATCGACCAGTCCCGTGCGCGACCGCAGTGGGAAAAACAGATCTACGCAGATCTCGAATGGCTGGGCCTCAGCTGGCCGACACCGGTTCTGAGGCAATCTGAGCGCATCCAGATCTACGAACAGGCCCTCAATACCCTATGGTCGAAAGGTCTTTTGTATCCTTGCACCTGCAATCGCAAGGATATCGCCGCAGCGGCCAGCGCCCCTCAGGAAGGGGCTCCTCTGCACGGGCCGGATGGGATCATTTATCCCGGCACTTGTCGGCATAAAGCCAGCCGAAACAGAAAAGAACGACCTAAAGACACGCCCCTGAGGCTTGATATGGCCATGGCGGCACAATCCGTTCTGTCACATCAGAGCAGTTTTCTCGAGCTTGGCACTGGCCCAAACAGGGAAACCGGACGGATTTCCTTCGACAAAACCGAACTGGAAACAACGATCGGTGATGTTGTCCTGTCCCGCCGAGGTATGGGCACCTCTTACCACCTGTCCGTCGTCCTCGACGATGCAGCGCAGAGGATTACCCGCGTCGTTCGCGGTCAAGACCTGTTTGAGGCAACGCGTATCCACGTTCTCCTACAGGCTCTGCTGGGCCTTCCCACGCCCGAATACCTGCACCACCACTTGATCCGCGACCCGAACGGCAAACGTCTCGCCAAACGAGACGACGCTCGCGCCATTTCTAAATACAGGGCCGAAGGCGCAACCCGTCAGGACATCCGTACCATGGCCGGCCTCTGACCCGGCTTCATCTTTTCAAAAATACTCTCGCCGAAGGCAATGGCGCCCCGCGCCATTCACTCCATCGGCTTCATCAACTCGACTTCCCCACCCTCGCGCACGGCCGTGTAGAAACACGTCCGGCGGTTGGTGTGACACGCCGCGCCGGTCTGACGGATCACGACCAAGATGCAATCCCGGTCACAATCAAAGCGGAAATCAACAAGTTCCTGAATGTGGCCGGACGTCTCGCCCTTGATCCAGAACGCCTGACGCGAGCGCGACCAATAGGTGACGCGCCGCGTCTCCAACGTGCGCTCAATCGCTTGCTGGTTCATCCAGGCCATCATCAGGACCTCACCCGAGGCGTGATCCTGGGCAATGGCGGGGATCAGCCCGGCTTCGTTATATTTGAGATTGGATGGATCGAACGTGACAGTGTCAGACATGACAAAAACCTTTTGCATCCCGAGGGCTGACCACTATGTATGGGGAACACGGAACGAGGGAAAGCCATGAGCGGCGAGAATGACCTGATAAAGCTGTACTCCGGGCGCATTCTGGCGCTGGCGGCTGATATCCCGCATCTGGATCGGCTGGATCAGCCCGATGCGACGGTCAAGAAACGCTCGCCGCTTTGCGGATCGACCGTAACCGTCGACGTGAATATGAAAGATGGGCGCGTCGCTGAATTCGGGCAGGACGTCAAAGCCTGCGCCCTCGGTCAGGCCGCTGCTTCAGTGGTTGGCGATGCGGTGATTGGTGCCACGCGGGCACAAGTTGAAACCGCCCGAGATCAGCTGAAGGCCATGCTAAAAAAGGACGGCCCTGCCCCGGACGCCCCGTTTGACGGGCTTGAGGTTCTGATCCCCGCCCGTGAATACAAAAACCGCCATGCCTCAATCATGCTGGCGCTTGAGGCAACAGCTGAGGCGATGGAACAAGCCGAACAGTCGAACTGCGCTTAAGCTTGGTGTTTTTGCCTAAACCTGTTTAATTTCACCCAAACTTCTTTGGAGGAATGGGCTTGAACAACCTGCTCGAACATTTCGTGACGTTGTGGGTTGTCATTGACCCGATCGGCACAATCCCCGTTTTCATCGCGGTCACCGCGGGCCTCGAAGCCGCTGCACGGCGTAAAACGGCGATGCTCGCAGCGCTGATCAGCGCCGGGGTGCTGCTGTTCTTCCTCGTCTTCGGACAATTGCTGATCGAGGCGCTGGATATCGGGCTGAACTCGTTCCAGGTCGCCGGAGGGATCATCCTGTTCCTGTTCGCGCTGACGATGATCTTTGGCGAAAGCAAACAGGAGATCGAACAACGCGCCGCCGAAGACGACAAGGAAGATAAGGTCCATAAGCACAACCCAGCGATCTTCCCTCTGGCTGTACCATCCCTGGCGTCACCCGGTGCGATGCTAGCGATCGTGATCCTGACCGACAACCACCGCTACAGCGCCGCCGACCAGGGGATTACTGCGTTGGTCATGCTGTCGGTCGTGCTTATCGCCTTTGTTCTGATGCTGTTGGCCGAACCGATCATACGCCTGATCGGTCACTCCGGCGCGGCAATCATCAGCCGTGTGATGGGGATGATCCTGGCCTCGGTCGCGGTGAATTCCGTTCTGTCGGCCATGTTGGAAATCATCAAAACAGGCCAGCTGTAAAAAAACCGCCGCTCCTTCCGGGCGGGAAGGGCGGCGGCAGGCAATGCGTTTCTCGTGTGGGGTCCGGGACACCGCGCGGGGCCGAGGCATGGCCCCTCAAGGGGTTTGGGACAGGCAGGTCACCCTTGATTTCACTGGGGATGACAGGCGCGGGCTATTCGGCACGAGATCGCAGGCAAAAGGGGTTAGAAACCAACCGGAAGGTGAAGAGCGACCATCAGCATAACGACCAGAGACGCAACACCCGCTGCATCCTGCAAGATGGTCGAGTGCGAGCGCGTGATTACGGTCTTGATCTGGGTCAGCATGGGTCACCTCCGGGTTAGGGATTTAATCCTTTGTTGACCTTTTGTTCTCATATTTCCCCGAGTCGGTAAAGAACTTTCTGAGAACATTTGCGAACTTTATGGATACTTTCGTGCTAACCCACTGAAATCAAACGGATCGCCTGATCCTGTTTCATCAGCCAAAGCAGAACACGCGCAGCTTTGCCTCTATCTGTGGTCAATTTGGGATCGGTATTAAGCAAGGCTCGTGCATCAGTTTGGGCAACGGCCATCAATCCGGCCTGCCGTTCCAGATCCGCAATGCGAAACTTGGGCAGGCCCGACTGGGCCGTGCCAATCAGATCGCCCGCACCACGCATCTGTAGGTCAGTCTCAGAAATGCGAAAGCCGTCCTCAGTCTCACGCAGGACCTCCAACCGTTTGCGACCACCCTCACTGAGAGGCGCCTGATACAACAGCAGACAGGTCGAATCCGCATCCCCTCGGCCAACGCGTCCGCGCAACTGGTGCAGTTGAGCCAGACCGAAAATCTCGGCCCGTTCGATCACCATGATTGAGGCATTGGGGACGTTCACGCCGACCTCGATCACGGTCGTCGCCACCAGAACCTTGGTTTCACCCGTCTGAAACGCGGTCATGGCGGCATCTTTTTCGGCAGGCGGCATTTGCCCGTGGACCAGACCTACGGCGTCCTCGCCCAAAATCGCGCGCAGCCGTTTGAACCGCTCTTCCGCCGCTGTCAGGTCGGAGACCTCGGATTCGTCGACCAGCGGACAGACCCAGTAACACTGCCGCCCTTCCTCAATGGCGCGGCGCAGATGGGCGACGACTTCTTCCATCCGTCCCGTGCTTACAATCGCGGTCTTGATCGGTTTTCGCCCCGGCGGCTTTTCATCCAGAACCGAGACATCCATATCGCCATATTGCGCCAAAGCGAGACTGCGTGGGATCGGCGTGGCCGTCATGACCAGAACATCGGCACCCTGCCCTTTTTCCGACAACTCCATCCGTTGACGCACGCCAAAGCGATGCTGTTCGTCGACAATCGCCAGACGAAGCGCCTTGAACGCCACATCACTCTGGAACACCGCATGGGTGCCCACAAGTATCTGGATATCGCCAGCCTCCAAAGCAGCCAGCTTGGCCCGACGCTCGGCCCCCTTGTCGCGTCCGGTCAGGATTTCCAACACAACGCCAGCCTCTTCGGCCAAGGGACGCAGCCCCTCAAGATGCTGGCGCGCCAGAATCTCGGTCGGAGCCATCATGACACCCTGCCCTCCGGCCTCGACCGCGACCAGCAGAGCCATGAACGCCACCAGAGTTTTGCCTGCACCTACGTCACCCTGGAGCAGCCGATTCATGCGCGATTCCGAGGCCATATCGCCCGCGATTTCCTCTATCGCCCGCGTCTGTGCTCCAGTCGGCCGGTACGGCAGGCTCGCCAGAACCTTTGATTGCAACGCGCCTGTGCCAACACTAACAATCCCGCGTGCTTTGCGTTCCCGTTGCCTTGCCAGAGCCAGCGTCAACTGATGCGCCAGCAGCTCATCATAAGCCAAACGCTCGCGCGCCGGGGCGAATGAGGCCACGTCATCCGCGCCTTGAGGGTTATGTGCAGCCTGAATTGCCGCGTGCCATGAAGGCCAGTTCTGACTGCTGATCTGCGCTGGATCAGCCCATTCGGCCAGGACCGGTGCGCGCGTCAAAGCGCTACGTACGGCCTTGAACATGGTCTTTTGCGTGATCCCCTGCGTCAGATGATAGACCGGCTCGAACTCAGGAATGCCCGAAGCCTGATCCACCGGCAGCATATGATCGGGATGCACCATCTGCGCCATGCCGTCGAACAGTTCCAACTTGCCCGAGATCACACGGCGCGATCCCTCCGGCAGGACTTTCTTCAGGTAGTCGCCACGCGCGTGAAAGAACACCAATTGGAAATCGGCCTGACTGTCCTCGACATGGACCCGATACGCGCCGCCCCTGTTCCGAGATGGGCGATGCGGTCCGACCGTCACCTCAACCGTCAACGTCGACGGCAGATCAACCCCTTGGATCGTGTCGCGCCTGCGTCGATCAATCACGGCATAGGGCAAGCCAAACAGAACGTCGCGCGGGCTTTCCATCCCGGCCTGCGCCATCGCCTGAGCGGTCTTCGGGCCGACCCCCTCCAAGGTTTCGACCCCTGCAAACAGGGGAAACAAAGTTTCTGGCCGTCCGCTCATGCGCCTTCAATCAGCTGCAACCAGCTATCCTCATCCAGGGTTTCGATCCCCAGCTCTGCCGCCTTTTTGGCCTTCGAACCAGCGCCCGGCCCCGCAACCAGAATATCGGTTTTCTTACTGACCGACCCTGAGACTTTGGCCCCCAACGCCTCGGCCCGCGCCTTGGCTTCGGCGCGTGTCATCTTTTCCAGCGTGCCAGTGAAAACTACCGTCTTGCCCGCCACCGGGCTTTCTGAGGCCGGCGCATCAGGTGGCACGACAGTCAAATGCGCCTTGAGCGCGTCAAAGGCCTGTCGCTCCTCTACATTGGCGAAGGCGTCGGACAGAGCCAAACCAACCGTCGCACCGATCCCGTCAACCGCTATCAGATCCGACCACGCAGCCGAGGCCTCCTCGGGCACGGACAATTCCGCGATGGCGGCGGTGCGGCTTTCCTTGATCCGTGCCCGACGCCCTTGCGAGTCTGCGGCCACCCGTTCAGCCTCTTCCGCTTGATCCGCGGCGCGATACGCAAGCGCCGCCGGGCGCGCGGAATCGACAGCTTGGGACATCGCCTCCCAGTCGCGGTAATGTAGCGCAAGATCACGCGCGACGACCTCACCCACATGGCGGATTCCAAGGCCAAACAGCAAGCGAGCAAAGGGTATGGTCCGTTTCTCATCAATGGCCGCAAACAGATTACTGGCTGAGGTGTCCCCCCATCCTTCGCGATTTTTCAAACGGGACAGAGCGCTCGAGTCCCGGTCTTCCAAATCGAAGATATCAGCAGGCGTTTTGATCGGCAGAACGGGATCTTCATAGAACATCTCGATCTGTTTTGCGCCCAAGCCTTCTATATCGAAGGCCTTGCGAGACACGAAATGCTTCAATTTCTCAACAGCTTGCGCCGGGCAGATCATGCCACCCGTACAGCGTCGCACCGCGTCACCTTCTTCGCGCACCGCCGCACTTCCACACTTCCCGCACCTATGTGGGAATTCATAAGGAACCGCATCTTCGGGCCGTTTCGAAAGGTCGACATCCGCAATCTTGGGGATCACATCCCCGGCGCGGTAGACCTGCACCCAGTCCCCCTCTCGGATGTCCTTGCCATCCCGGATGGTGCCACCCTTGGCATCGCGCCCGGCGATATAGTCTTCGTTGTGTAGCGTTGCATTCGACACGACAACTCCGCCAACCGTAACCGGATGCAAACGCGCAACAGGGCTGAGCGCGCCGGTGCGACCGACCTGAATGTCAATTGCTTCCAGCCGGGTCCAGGCCAATTCGGCGGGGAATTTATGCGCGATGGCCCATCTGGGTGTCGTTGATCGAAACCCGAGACGGGCTTGCAGCCCAAGATCATCCACCTTGTAAACCACACCGTCGATATCATAACCCAGCGTCGCGCGCTGTTCTTCGATCGACCGGTAGTGCGCCAACATGTCCTGCGTTGTCTTGCACAAACGTGTCAGCGGATTGGTCGAGAACCCATAACTTTTCAGACGCTCAATCGCCTCATCTTGCGTCTCAGCCAGAGGGGCCGACAGCTCTCCCCACGCGTAGGCAAAGAACTTCAGCGGACGCGCGCGGGTGATTTCGGCATCCAGCTGTCGCAACGAACCGGCCGCCGCATTTCTGGGGTTGGAAAAGGGTTTGCCGCCAGCCTCAGCCTGACGTTCATTGAGCGATTCGAAATCCGCGTGAGACATGTAGACCTCACCACGCACTTCCAGAATATCCGGGGCGCCTTCGATTATGTGCGGAATATCCGAGATCGTTCGGGCATTCGCCGTCACATTCTCTCCCACTTCTCCATCGCCCCGCGTGGCGGCTTGGATCAGTTTTCCTTGCTCATACCGCAGGGACAGCGACAGTCCATCGATCTTGGGTTCAGCCGTATAAGCCAATGACGCATCCACAGACAGGCCGAGATATTTGCGAATCGAGCGGTCGAAATCCGCGACATCCTCATCATCAAACGCATTGCCCAAAGACATCATGCGCTGTGCATGCGTGACCTTGGAGAACCCGTCCGCCGGGCGCGCGCCAACTTGATCACTTGGACTGTCAGAGCGTTTTAGATGCGGAAATTTCTCTTCTATTTCGGCATTTCGCCGTTTCAGCGCATCGTATTCAGCATCCGAAATCTCCGGCGTGTCTTCTCCGTGATACAGCCTGTTGGCCCGCGACAGCAATTCTGCAAGGCGCGCAAGTTCGGCGCGTGCCTCATCCTCTGTCAGGTCTGCTATCGAGATGGAATTGCTCATGGCCTCGCCCTGTCACTTTATTCTGGACCTCAGTGATAGGGCGAGGTCATGGCCAGGTCCAGACGTGCTGAGCCGTGAGTGGAGATGCCACCCTCTGGACCATGGGTGGCAAGTGTCTTCGGACGTCAGGCGTTGACCGCCATCCGCGTCTCATCAACAGAATTACTTTGCGGGTCTCGCAACACGTAGCCGCGCCCCCATACGGTTTCGATGTAGTTGTCTCCGCCCGTCGCATTGCTGAGCTTCTTGCGCAGCTTGCAGATAAACACGTCGATGATCTTCAACTCGGGTTCGTCCATGCCGCCGTAAAGGTGGTTGAGGAACATCTCTTTCGTGAGGGTTGTGCCTTTTCGCAGGCTCAACAGTTCGAGCATCTGGTATTCCTTGCCGGTCAGATGCACCGTCTGACCATCAACCTCGACGGTTTTCGCATCCAGATTGACCGCCACCCGACCGGTGTGAATCACTGATTGCGAATGCCCTTTAGAGCGGCGAATAATCGCGTGGATACGGGCCACCAGTTCCTCGCGATGGAACGGTTTGGTCAGATAATCGTCTGCACCAAACCCGAAGCCCTTGATTTTGCTTTCGGTGTCATCGGCACCGGACAGGATCAAAATTGGCGTTTCCACACGCGCAATACGCAGTTGGCGCAGAACCTCATGCCCGTTCATATCCGGCAGGTTCAGGTCCAAAAGAATGAGATCGTAATCATAGAGTTTCGCCAGGTCGATCCCTTCTTCCCCAAGGTCCGTCGCATACACGTTCAGGTTGGCATGCGTCAGCATCAATTCGATGCTTTTGGACGTGGTCGGATCATCCTCGACAAGAAGTATTCTCATTTCACTGCTCCAATTCGGGTCAAAACTTCCAATTAAAAATAAACCTGACCAAGAATGGTTAATCTTGCGTTACCGTTGAATCATTTATTCACTTTCACCCTTAGGTTGTCGATATTTTTTTAGTGCGGTGACCTTCAGAGCATCAACGCCATGCTCGGCCACGGCTGAGACCCAGAGGTTGAATTCTTCATCGCTGATGCCGTAGCGTTTTTTGGCCTCGGACAAGGTAATCAGGCCATACAACACCCCGCGCACGACCAGGATCTTGCGCGATGCCACCCAGCGCCGCGTATCCGGCGGCGGCAGATCGGCCTGCGACAAAATCGTGCCATCCGGCAGGGTTACAGACCGCGGACCTTCAACTTTGTGCAAATACATCTCTCAACCCTTTTCTGCTGCGACAAAGTTGACACCAGCCTACTTAATGCTGCGTGAAACCGCCCCTTGAGAGTGTCTAGAATTTTCTTATATTCTGCCGGTCTTTCTTAACCCGAACGGAATCGCCATGGCCCTCGCCGCCGAGACCCAACTCAATTCGCTTGGCTTTGCCAAACCACCCTCGGAAACACGGGTGGTGGTTGCTATGTCGGGCGGCGTCGACAGCTCGGTCGTGGCTGCGTATCTGGCGGATCAGGGCTATGATGTCGTGGGCGTCACGCTGCAGCTGTACGACCACGGTGCGGCGCTGGCCAAAAAAGGTGCGTGCTGTGCTGGGATCGATATCCACGACGCGCGCCGTGTGGCCGAGGAGCGTGGTTTCCCGCATTACGTTTTGGATTATGAGAACATCTTCAAGGACGCGGTAATTGACGAATTCGCCGACAGTTATCTGGCGGGGGCTACTCCGGTCCCTTGTATACGCTGCAACGAGCGCGTGAAGTTCAAGGACCTTCTGGAAACCGCCAAAGACCTGGAAGCTGATTGCATGGCGACCGGCCACTATATCCAGCGCAAGATGGGCGCGAATGGACCCGAGTTGCACAGCGCTGAGGATGCGAACCGCGATCAGTCTTACTTCCTGTTCTCGACCACGCCCGAGCAGCTGGATTTCCTGCGCTTCCCTCTGGGGCACCTGCCCTCGAAGGATGCGACCCGCGAAATGGCAGCGCAATACGGGCTGGCGGTGGCGGACAAGCCCGACAGTCAGGACATCTGCTTTGTGCCCAACGGCAACTATGCCAGCGTTATCGAAAAGCTGCGCCCCGGTGCAGCTGAACCGGGTGAGATTGTCCATGCCGATGGCCGCGTTCTGGCGCAGCATAACGGCGTGATCCACTACACGATCGGACAGCGCCGCGGGTTGGGTATCGGAGGCCTGAGCGAGCCGCTCTACGTGGTGAAACTGGATGTCGACAAGAAACAGGTCGTTGTCGGCCCGAAAGAGATGCTGGCCACGCGAACGGTTCCCGTGCGCGAGATCAACTGGCTGGGCGATGAACCCTTCACGTCACGCGACGAATGGCATGTGTCGGTCAAAGTTCGCTCGACCCGCCCCCCGCGCGAGGCGATCATTCGGCCATTGTCTGAAACTACGGCCGAGGTCGAATTGCTGACACCTGAGGAAGGGATATCGCCCGGTCAGGCCTGCGTGTTCTACGACCCAAACAGCAGTCGCATTTTTGGCGGCGGCTGGATTTGGCGCGGCTACTAGGCCGAGACCGGCGTAACCTCGGGTTCGATCTGGATCTGAAGCGCATCGTTGAACCGATTGAACGCCCCGCATAGGGTAATGCGCCATGTCAGCTCAACGATCTGTGCGTCAGTGAACCACTCTTTCAGGTCCAAGACCTCAGCATCGCGCATCCGGCCTGAACGGGTGGTCACTGCTTCGGCATAGCGGACCACTGCCCTGTCACAGGCGTCCAGCTCGGGGTGATCTTCGACCTCCGGTAACCGCGCTGCGCCTTCCGCGCTGAGACCCGCCACAGTCAGCAAGGGCGTGTGATGCGACACGCAATAGTCGCAGGCGTTCAGTTTGGAGACGGTGACCATCGCCAGCTCCAACGCGCGGCGTGGAAGGGTCGCCTGCGCGCGCAAAGTGGTGAGCATCCCGCTGACATGCTCCAGAACCGGAGGGCAATGCGCCGCCATCCGCGCCCAATTGTCGAACGGCCCATATGCGTCCAATTCCGCATGCGCAGCACGCGCGGCCGGTGTCATGTCATCGTCGGTCAAAGCGGGAATACGGGTCATAAGGGTTCTCCTTCTGCCGCAGGGTATCGCAAGCCGCAGGTCCAACTGCAACGCTGCTTCGTTCACAACACCGACACAGATCAGAGGATATCGGTCGGCGAGTTCAGCAGGATGTAGAGTCCGACACAGACCATGATATAGGGCGCGATCCTCTCGAGCCGAGTGACCCGTGGACCCAATTTCTGCGCATGAGGCGCGCCCCAGGCAGCAACGGCTGCCAAACCTGCCGAAGCGCAAGCCGCACCTATAAGCGCGGCCAACCGGAACGCGGGGCTGGAATCTGCCAGCAAGGGCGTCATCACGGCGAATGTATCGACCGAGAGGCTGAGAAACAGTGTCACGACCGAGGTCACCGCGCCACTTGGGGTGTCGTCTGTCTGCTCAACGCCTGAAATCTGGTGCCAGATACCGCGCAGACCCAGAGCCAATGGAACAATCCCAAGATACCCGATCCACTCTGGCAGTCCGCTCTGGCTCAGGCCTGTTGCGACGGCCAAGGACAGGCACAGGACAAGCCCATGCGCGACGGCAAACCCCATCAACGAGCGGCGGTGATCCATCACCAGCATCAACCCCAACAACACGGCCAAATTGTCGAGATTGGTCGACACCATCACAACCCCGGCCGAGATCGAAAAAAGCAGATACTCAAGCATCAGCTTTGGTCATCCGGGCCAACACGGCCCTGGCGGCGCGCAGGCCCGGTGCCTCACCGCCGCGGCCCAGACGATCCATCGTGACCGCCATGGCCTCACGTTGCGCTTCCGGGTTCGCGGCGACATTCGCCAAGGCTTCGGCGATCTGGTCGGGCTGGCAATCGTCCAGCAGACACTCGGGCACTGTCCGCGTGTCCGAGACCAGATTGACCAGCGTCACCGTGTCCAGATGCACCATCCGCTTGGCAATCAGAGTTGTCAGCCAGTTGAGGTTATACGCAATCACCATTGGCACAGCTTGCGCCGCCAGTTCCAGCGACACAGTCCCTGACGCTGCCAATGCCAGATCCGCAGCCGCAAAGGCCGCTCGCTTTTGCGCCACCGCCTGATCCGAGGGCAAATCACGTGGATCAACCACCACAGGCGATCCGGGCCAGCTGCGTAAATGTTCGGTCACGGTGTCGACCATATGGGCCACCGCTGGCACTACAACCCGTGTTTCGGGGCGGGGTTTCAGGTAGAGCGAGAGCGCCTCGCCAAAGACAGGTGCAAGCCGGTCGACCTCGCCCCGACGTGACCCCGGCAGAGCCAGCAACAGCGGCGCATCCCCCAGATCATAGGCATCACGGAAGGCCTTGATATCCGCCTCCGTCACCTGCGGCTCGCTGGCGACCGGATGGCCGACAAAATCGCACTCCATCCCCGCGCGTTCCATGTAGGGCGGCTCGAAAGGAAGCAGCGCCAGCACATGGTCGATCACCTTGGCCATCTTGTCGGCACGACCCGGACGCCAGGCCCACACGCTGGGGGCGACATAGTGAACAGTGCGAATGTCACCGCTCTCCTTGACCAGTTTGGCCACACGCAGCGAGAAATCCGGGCTGTCGATGGTGATCAGAACATCTGGTTGGGTGTTCAACACCGCCTGTGCCGTCTCAGATATCCGGCGTTTGAGGTGGAAGAACTTGGGCAGAACTTCGACCAACCCCATGACGCTGAGTTCGGACATGGGAAAGCGGCTGTTCAGACCCTGAGCCTGCATCAGCGGCCCGCCAACCCCGTCAAACGAGACATCAGGGACCAGCGCCTTTAGGCCCTCCATCAACGCGCCGCCCAGCCGATCGCCCGAAGGTTCCCCGGCGACCAGAAAAACGCGCATCAGACGGCCCGCTCGCGGACAAAGAGGAACAGGCCAAGGCGGTTGCACTCGGCGACAACATGATCCCGTCGCAGCACCATCACCCCGCCTTTTTCGATAACGATGCCCGTCAGACCGGCGGCCACCGCATCAGTGACGGTCTCCGGACCGATGGCAGGCAGATCAACGCGGCGATCCTGATCTGGTTTCGGACCTTTGAACAGAACGCCTCCGCCCGCATCCGGGCGCTGGGTCAGCGATTGCAACATCCACGCAGTGCCAAAAATGCTCTCAACCGCCAGAGCCTGCCCTTTGGAGACGGCGCAGGCCTGTCCTATATCGGCGCTGCCCATCGCGCGCAGAATACCAACGGCGCGGTCGGCATCTGCCAGATCACCCTCGGACGGGTGCGCCTCGGTCAGGCATCCCAGCGGAGGCAGCAGATCAGGTGCGATCTCATGCGCGGCTTTGACGACCAGGCCCGCATCTTCAAAGATACCGATCACAGCGCGTAAAGCGCCATCGTCACCCGACATCATTGCCTTTTGAATAATCGGCACCAAAGGCATCGTAGCGGCATCAATCCGCGCGGGATCGACTTTAGGCCGCTGCACCGCGCCCGCCATGCAGATCTGTGTCACGCCGCGCGCCTTGAGATCTGCGAGAAAGCTGCCGAGCTGCTCCAGACGGAAAACGACGTCTACAGTCAGGCTCTCGGGCTCGAAACCCTCCATCGCGCAGACCAACGGACGGTCTGGCAGAGCGCCCACGACAGCCTCCGGCAGAACACCTGTCCCTGCGATCAAAGCCAGCATTTGATTACTTCCTCGGCGTCAGGAACGAGCGATCTGATTGACCGGTGACGAACTCGACAATGCGCTGAACATATTCGCTGTCGGTCCCCTCGCCTGCGCGATGAGCGCGTTCCTGAAAGGTCCCCTCGCCGCCGGACAGTTCCTTGAACGCCGCCCGCAGAGCCGAGATATCCTCACGCGATACACCGCGCCGCTTCAGGCCGACAAGGTTCAACCCGTCCAACTCGCCACGCGGCGCTTGCACCAGACCGTAGGGAATAACGTCATTGGGCACCATGGTCAGTGCACCGATGATGGCACCGCGACCGACACGGACCCACTGATGCAAGCCCGAGATTCCGCCAACAATCACATCATCTTCGACAATACAATGCCCCGCCGCGCCCGCGTGGTTCACCATGATCACACGGTTGCCAATCTGAACGTCATGGGCCACGTGAACTCCGGCCATGAACAGGCAATCGTCACCGATCCGTGTCACACCACCACCGCCTTCGGTGCCGGTGTTGATGGTCACATGCTCGCGGATGCGGTTGCGCTGGCCGATCTCAAGCCTTGTATTCTCGCCGCCGAATTTCAGATCCTGCGGGATCTCTCCGATCACCGAGAAGTTAAAGATGACAGTATCGTCGCCGACCGTAGTATCACCCGTGACGACCACATGCGTCTTCAGCTCGACCCGGTCGCCCAGTTTGACCTGAGGACCCACGTAGCAGAACGGACCAATCACACAGTCCTGACCGATCTGCGCACCGTCTTCGATGATTGCGCTTGGGTGAATGCCGCTCATGTCGTTTTTTCCATGTCCCAATCCACGTAGGCCGAGAATTCGGCTTCGGCTGCGACCTCACCATCAACGGTCGCGCGTCCATTGAACTTGAACAGCTTGCCGCCCTTCTTGCCGCGCAGGGTTTCGACATGCATCTCCAGCACGTCACCCGGCACCACCTTGCGGCGGAATTTGCATTTGTCGATGCTCATGAAATAGATCAGCAGCTCTGTATCAATGACATCCATGCCGACACCCAACATCACGCCCGAGGTCTGCGCCATCGCCTCAACAATGGTCACGCCCGGCATGATCGGTGTTCCGGGGAAGTGGCCCTGGAAATGAGGCTCGTTCATGGTGACATTTTTGATGCCACGGGCCGATTGATAGCCATCGATGTCGACCACCTTATCGACCAGCAGAAACGGATAGCGATGCGGCAATATCCGCTGAATCAGCTGAATGTCGGCGCTTTTTGTTTCCGTCGTCATCGTTCAATCGTCCCGTTATTTGGATGTGTCAGTTTCCGCGTGGTTAGCAATACCGGCCCCTGAGGGCAAGCGAACCTATTCGCCTGAGCCGTCCTGAAGGCCGGTTCCATCGCCGATTGCGGCATTGATACGGGCAATCGCTTCATCAGTGATGTCGGAAGTGTCAGCGCTGAGGAATACATTCGCGCGTTCCAGCACCACGGCGGCCCCCGTCTCGCGCATCAGTTCGATCAGAACGGGCTGCGCCAGGGCATAAAACGTCTGGCGGCTTTCTTCGCTGCGCCGGGCCAAGGCGTCCAGTTTGGCGCGCTGGCCGTCGCGATGCGATTGCACCTTTTCGTCGAAGGCCTGCGCCAAAGGGCGGAAATCCTCTGGGGCCAACTCGGCGCGCTTCTGAGTCAGGTCTTTCTCTTCGGCACTGAGTTCCGCGACGATCCGCTCATTCTCTTCCGCAAGCTGTGCCCCTTCAGACTCGATCTCGGTCAAAACACGCTGACCGAAGGCCGAATCCGCGAACAACCGGTCGCTTGCGATCGTCAGAACAAGTGGGTCACGTACACCCAATTGTTGCGACGCCCCCTGAGACGCAAGCGTAAGGCCCAGCAAAACGCAAAGGGCCCGAACTGGGCCCCAAGCTTGCCTGAATGAATGCAACAGCATGCCAGATTAGAACCTTGCCTGAACGGTCAGGTCGAAACTCTGTTCCTTGTCGAAATCTTCTTTTTTCAGAGCTTTTGAGAAGTTGAAGCGCAGTGGGCCGAACGGTGTTTCCCACAGAACCGACACACCAAGCACGTGGCGGATCGAGCCATCAGCCCCCACAATATTCGCACCCGCTGTGTTGACGTTACTGACATTGTAGAGGTTGCCTACGTCGTAAAACACGCCGCCCCGCAGGCCCAATTCTTCCGGCAGCCCAAGAGGAAAGTCGCTTTCGAACCGCGCCACCCAATAATAGTTGCCGCCGATTGCATCATCCTGCCCGTTGGACAAATCTCGCGGTCCAATACCAGCCGGTTCAAACCCCCGGAACGTGCTGGGCCCCAGAATGAAACGGTCAATGGTACGGCTGAAGTCATTCCCCGACCAATGCAGCGCACCGGCTTCAAAAGTTGCCCGCAGAACGACCTCTTCGTTCCACACACGGGTCTGTGCGATACTGCGCGCAGTCGTCTTGAAGAACTTGTTGTCACCGCCCAGACCCGCTGCGTCAAACCCGAGTTCGAACAAAACACCGGCGTTTGGATTCAGACCACCCAGACGGCTGTCATACACATAGGTTAGACCAAGGGTGCTGCTGACCCGCTCACCTTGGGCAATTTCCGAACTGATGACAGCGCCGTTCGGCTGATCGCCTTGCTGGGTCATTTCAGACCGTTCCCAACCATAGCGCACACGCAGGGCCGACAAATCGCCAATCGAATATGTCAGCTGCGGAGTAAAGAACGCTCGGTCAGTATCATAGCTGGCAAAGCTGGAATTCGTTGCTGCAATGCCCAATCCCAGATCAAAACGTAGTTTACGGCCCAAAAGGTACGGCTCGGTAAAGGTCAGCGAGTATTGCTCGGAGTCCTGGGCAGTTGAGATGAGTACCCCGATATTCTGGCCCCGGCCAAGAAAGTTCGATTCATTCAAGCCAATCGCAATACCGAAACCATCCGAGGCCGAATAGCTACCACCAAGGCTGAGCGATCCGGTGGGTTGCTCCTCGACATCCACATCCAGGATGACCTGGCTGGGCGAGGATCCTTCACGCGGCTCGACCTCGGCACGAGCGAAGAAACCCAAAGCGTTGATCCGCTCAGCCGCCTGACGAATTTCACGTGGGTTGAACGGGTCGCCTTCCACGGTGTCGAACTGACGACGGATCACCCGGTCCAACGTGGTTGTGTTGCCCTCGATATCAATGCGTTCCACGAAAATTCGCGGGCCGCGACTAAGGACGAATTCAACGTCCAGCGTCAGATCACGCGGATTGCGCGTGACGCGCGGCTCGACGCGCAGGAAATCCACGCCCTGTTTCACGCCCAACCGCTCCTGACGGGCAATCGAGTTCTCGATCAGGGTCGGAGAATAGGTCACGCCCGGTTTGATTTTCAAAGCGTCCTGATAGATCGACGCATCCACACCCGGGATCTCGCTGACGGTCGTGATTTTGCCGAACGAGAACTTCTGCCCTTCGGTGATGTTCATAACAAGGAAAAAGGCGTCCCGCTCGCGGGTGAATTCCACGTTGGCACTGTTCACACGAAAATCTGCAAATCCGCGCGACAAATAGAAATCCCGGATCACTTGTTTATCAAATTCGATCCGGTCTCCGATGAACGTATCATTGCGGAAGAACGTCCGCAGGAAAGTGGCCTGTTTGGTCTCGAGCACGCGACGCAGACGGCGGTCGGAAAACGCACGGTTGCCGACAAAACTGACACGTTCAATCTCAATCGTGGTGCCTTCTGCAACCTCGAACACCAGATCGACGCGGTTATCATTCCGGCGGATGACGCGCGGGATCACAGTTGCCGATACCCGACCTTGCGCAGAATAGACTTCGGCAATGAGATCGGCATCCGCCTCGGCCACCTGGGGCGTGAAAACACGGCGCGGCTCGGATGTGATCACGTCCAGCAGAAGATCATCTTTGACCCGGCGATTCCCTTCGATGCTGATTTGGTTGATCGTTGGATACTCTTGCACCTCGATCACCAGAGTCGAGCCACGAGGTGTCAATTCGACTGTTTCAAAAACACCACTGTCAAGCACACGCTGATACGCGTCATTCAACTGACCTGCCGAAACCGTCTGCCCCGGCTCGATTCCCGTCTGTTGAATGATTGTGCCGGTCTCGATGCGCCGGTTCCCCTCAACTTCGAATGAATTAATGGTGAAGTTTTGAGCCTGCGCTGCATGCGGCAAAGCCAGTAAACCCATTACCGCAGTAAGAAAAAGAAATGATCGTGTGCGCCACAAAATCTTGTTTGTTGTCATCTGCCCTCCGCAGGATATACCCGCGCCTCGCCCGTCAGCCATTTTTTCTCTACCCAAAAATTTAGGACTTAATGCTGAGTAGCGGGATTGAATGCGCTTGTCAAAACTCCAAAACCATCAGGGCGACGATAGGTCACCTGACAAGCATTTTTACAGGGCTTTTGGGGAATCAGAGACCGGCGAGATACGCACCGCCGGCAAGTGCCAGCGCTGTCAGACCAAAGCACAAAAGCACATCCCAGTTCAGAACGAACAGGATGCTGACACTCTGATAGGATTTTTGAATAGCTTTGGTCATGGCCGCCTCATTTTTCAGCGGCCACTTTCTACGCCTGAAATGCGGCATCAATGCGGCGCGAATGCGCCGCTTGCGCCACAATCAGCAGAACAGATCGTTACTGACCGAGAAAACCATGAGGCTGAGAACGACTGCAATTCCGAGGGTCATCAAAATCCGCAGCGCTTTGTCGCTGGGCGGTTTGCCCGAGACGGCCTCGTAGGCGTAGAACACCAGGTGCCCTCCGTCCAAGGCCGGGATCGGGAACAGGTTCAGCAGACCTACAGCCGTTGACAGCACCGCGATGAAGAAGATGAAATTCTGCGCACCCTGGCTGGCCATGGCACCCGAGGTCTCGGCGATTCCGATCGGACCCGAGATGTTACAGGTGCTGATCGCGCCGGTAATCATGTGCCACATGCCGGACAGAGACCCTTCTATGATGCGCCCGGTCTGACCCACACCGCCAACCAGCGAATCCCAAAGCCCCGCAGGCTCGGTCGCGGGTTGCAGCATCATGCCGCCAACGATCCCGATCCGCCAATGGGTGACGAACCCACCATCCGGCTGAGGTTCATCGGTCCGACGCGGAGCAAGCGCGAACTCAAGCTCGGCCCCGTCACGCCAGACGTTCAACAACAACACCCGACCGTCCGAACCTTCAACATGTTCTTTCAGTTGCTCGAACGCAAAGATCGGATCTCCATCGACCGAGGTGATGACGTCGCCCCCTTCCAACTGGATATCAAACGCCGCACTGCGCGGCGTGACCTGCTGGATCAGCGGCGGGAACAGCCAAGGGGCTGAGACATCCAGCGTTTCGCCATCGCGCAGGACCGTATAGTCCAGCACCGGTTCGACCGGCAGAGCGTCGGTGAAATCGCTCCACGCGCCTTCTTCGTCGAAATCAGGCACTTCAATCCCGGCAATGGCCAGAATCTCATCGCCCTCCTGCAGCCCCTGCTCTGTTCCCGGCAGCGGCTTCAGTTCGCCCACCGTCAGCGGCTCACGCGTAACGCCCTGAGACCAGAAGATCAGGCCAAAGACCAGAATCGACATGACGAAATTGAAGACCGGCCCCGCCGCCACAGTGGCGGTTCTCGCCCAAAGGGGTGCTCCGTGCATGGTGTGGCGCAGGTATTCCGGCTGCTGCTGCGCGATGTCATCCATCGCGTCTTCATCCTTGCCCGAGGCCGCATTGGCATCACCAAGGAACTTCACATAGCCGCCAAAGGGCAACAGCGCGATCTGCCACCGCGTGCCGCGTTTATCCACGCGGCTCCATAGAACAGGGCCGAACCCGATCGAGAACACCTCGGCATGAATGCCGGACCAGCGGCCGACGATGTAGTGCCCGTACTCGTGAACCGCGACGATCGCGGACAGGGCGATCACAAAGGCCACAATCGTCCAGAGCAAATTTCCGAACTGAGGGATCAGCGAAAGTACGTCCAAAACTCTATCCTGCTCGTTTGATCACGGCTTCATCCGCCCACTGCCGTGCGAGATGGTCCGTTTGCTGTACGTTATCAAGGGTCAAAGGGGCGTTAATAAGGCCATCCTCGGCATCAAAACGGTCCAGAACGCGTGAGACGACTTCTGCCATGGTCGTGAAACCTATTTGGCCTGCGATGAAGTGATCCAAAGCACGTTCTTTCGCGGCGTTGAAAACGGCCCCCGAAAGGCCGCCGCGCGCCATCACGTCTCGGGCCAGTTTCAGCGCGGGATAGCGGTTCAGGTCGGGATGGGAAAAGCGCAACTGGCTGAGCTGCGCCAGATCCAACCGATCAACCGGCAGATCGCGCCTTTCGGGCCAATGCAGAGCATAACCAATTGCATGCCGCATATCAGGCGGGCCCAGATGTGCCATCAGCGCCCCGTCCCGAAACCCGACCATCGCATGCACTATGGATTCGGGATGCACCAATACCTCGATCTGGTCCGGACCGACGCCAAAGAATTCTCGGGTTTCAATGACTTCAAGCGCTTTATTGAACATGGATGCACTATCAATCGTGATCCGCTGCCCCATGTTCCAGTTCGGATGGCTTGAGGCCTGTGTAACGGTTGCGGACGCCAGATCCTCGAGCGGCCAATCCCGGAACGCTCCGCCGCTTGCGGTGATGATGACGCGTTCGACCGCATCCATATCCTCACCGGCCAATGCCTGAAACACCGCTGAATGCTCACTGTCGACAGGCAGTACACGCGCATCGTTCTCGCGGGCCGTCTGCAAAACTAGGGCGCCCGCACAGACTAAAGTTTCTTTATTGGCAAGCGCCAGCGTTGCGCCCTGTTTTAACGCCTCAATTCCGGGGGCCAGACCGGCGGCGCCAACAATCGCGGACAGCACCCAATCGGCGGGGCGCGCGGCGGCTTCGACGATCGCGCTCTGACCCGCCGCTGCCTCGATCCCGCTGCCCTGCAACGCATCGCGGAGGTCCTGCAACCGGTCCTCAAACGCGGTGACCGCGACTTGCGCGCCAAGCCGCCGGGCATCCTCGGCCAGTTTCCGGATGTTCGCGCCACCTGTCAGGGCGACCACATCATAGGCTTCGATATCGCGCGCAATGAGGTCAATCGCATTCTGACCAATTGATCCGGTCGCCCCAAGGATCGAGACTTCGCGCATCACATCTCTCCGGGAGCGTAAACCAGCCCTGCGATCAGCACGAACAACGCCGCGCCCATCATGCCGTCAAATCGGTCGAGAAACCCGCCATGCCCCGGTATGAGGTTCGAACTGTCTTTGACGCCGAATTTCCGCTTGACCGCGCTTTCACAGATATCGCCCGCCTGGCTGGCCATGGACGCCAGAACCGAGACCAGAACGAACGGTACCCCGAACCCGCCATGCATTGCGAAACCCGCGCCAACTAGGCCCGCCGCGACCCAACCACCTGCCGTGCCCGACCATGTTTTCTTGGGGCTGACCTTGGGCCAGAATTTCGGGCCACCAATGGCCTTGCCCACGAAATACCCGGCAACATCCGTTGCCACGACGACCGCGATCAGCCAGACCATCCAGCCGAAGCCCATGTTTTCACGTATGGAAATGAAGCCTAGACCAGCGCCCGCAATCCACAAAGCAAACAGAAAGTACAACCCGCGCGAACGGGTGACCTGCCCTGCCCCGACCAGCGCCGGAGCAACGAGAAACGGTAGCTTGTAGAGCGGCGGCACGTGATAGCTGATGATCACCGCAACCCCGGTCAGAATACCGAGTTGCATGGCCATGCCTCCGCGCTGCGGTTCGATCATGCGTACAAGTTCCCAAGTCATCAAACCGCAGGCAACCGCGATGAAGCTTTCAAACCACAAGCCGCCCAGCCAGACCTCAACCGCGCCGATTGCGACCAAAACGACTGCGGACAGAACCCGTGCGGTCAGATCAGACCATCGGCCTTCGCTCATGCCAGAACCGCTCCGAAACGCCGCTCGCGCGCGCCGTAGTTGCGGCACAGACGCTCCAACTCGGCGGCAGTGAAATCCGGCCAGAGGGTGTCGATAAATTCGTATTCGGAATAGGCCGACTGCCACAGGAGAAAGTTCGAGATCCGCGCCTCTCCGCTGGTGCGAATGACAAGATCGGGATCGGGTAGAACACGTGTATCCAGATACTTGGGCAGGGTTTCTTCATCCACATCTTCGGGCTTCAGCCGCCCCTCGGCCACGTCCCGTGCAAGACGTTTCGTGGCCCGCGCCACCTCATCCCGGCCGCCATAGTTCAACGCGACGGTCAAATGGACCAAATCGTTGTCCTTCGTTGCCTCTTCCAGCGAATCCATCAGGTCGATCAGCTTGGCATCCAAGCGGACCCGATCGCCGATAAAGCGCACGCGAATGCCATTCTCAGCCAGAGTGCGGGTTTCCTTGATGATATACCGCCGAAACAGGCTCATGAGGCCAGCGACTTCGACCTGAGTCCGCTTCCAGTTCTCCGTCGAAAACGCAAAAACCGTCAGGTATTTGATGCCCAACCCCGGACAGGCCTCGACCACCTCTCGTACGCGCCGCGCACCTGCGTGGTGACCAAAAAGCCGAGGCCGGCCACGCGCCTGCGCCCACCGACCATTGCCATCCATGATAATTGCGACATGCTTTGGGCCAGCCTGCACGTCCGTATGGGGATCCTTGGGCATCAGTACCGGCTCAGACCTGCATGATTTCCGACTGCTTGGTCTCAAGCGCGGCATCAACAGCTTTGATCATCGTGTCGGTCAGATCCTGAACTTCGCTTTCCCAGAACTTCTGGTCATCCTCGGACATTCCATCCGATTTCGCTTTCTTGATCTGATCCATACCGTCCCGGCGTACGTTGCGGATCGAAACCCGCGCGCTTTCGGCATATTGCCCGGCAACTTTGCCCAGCTCGCGGCGGCGCTCTTCGTTCAGTTCCGGGATCGGCAGCATGATGATTGTGCCGTTCAGCTGTGGATTGATACCCAGCCCGCTTTCACGGATCGCCTTTTCCACCTTGCCCACAAGGCCCTTGTCCCAGACATTCACCGTCACCATCCGAGGTTCAGGCACATTGACCGTGCCAACCTGGTTGATCGGCGTCATCGAGCCATAGGCATCCACCATCACCGGCTCCAGCATCGAGGCCGAGGCCCGCCCGGTGCGCAGAGAGGCAAATTCAGTTTTGAGATTGGACATCGCGCCATCCATGCGGCGTTTCAGATCGTCGGTGTCCAGTTCGAAGTCGTCAGACATGCTGCTCACTCCCCGTCTTCAAGTGCTGTTTGGATGGGTCTTAAGCCATCGCATTTGGGATGTATAGCAATCATGAGCATGAATTGTGGCAATGACCAGAACTGTTTCGGTCCTTTTGCCGACCCGAAGGTTAAGCCAGGGCAGTTCTGCCCCGGCTATTTTCCTTTATCAGGCGTTTACGTCGACGACAACGCGCCCCTTGACCTGACCTTTCAGAATATCCGCACCCAGCTGCGGCAAATCGGACAGAGCGGCCGGATGCACCATGGCCTCCAGCTTGTCCATCGGCAGGTCGGTCGCGATGCGCTGCCAAGCCCGCAGACGGTTGTCATAGGGCTGCATCACGCTATCGATCCCCAGAAGGTTCACCCCACGCAGCAGGAAGGGAATCACTGTTGCAGGCAACCCCGCACCACCGGCAAGTCCAACAGCGGCGACCGAGCAACCGTATTTCATCTGACCCAAAACGCGCGCCAGCATGTCACCGCCAACTGCATCGACACAGCCCGCCCAGGTTTCGCTTTCCAGCGGGCGCTTTGTGGTTTCGTTCAGCTCTTCACGCGGCACGATGGTCGTGGCGCCAAGCGATTTCAGGTAGTCTCCGGTCTCAGGACGTCCGGTTACAGCCGCGACCTCATAACCCAGCTTGCCCAGAATGGCCGTCGCCACCGAACCAACACCACCCGCAGCGCCAGTCACCAGCACAGGCCCACGATCCGGCGTCAAACCGTGATCCTCCAGTGCCATAACCGCCAACATGGCCGTGAACCCGGCTGTTCCAACGGCCATCGCCTGCCGAGCATCCAACCCATCCGGCAAAGGCACCAACCAATCGGCCCGAGCGTTGGCCTTCTGCGAATACCCACCCCAATGGGCCTCACCCACTCGCCAGCCGGTCAGAACCACCTTGTCACCGGGCGTGTAACGGTCATCCGAAGACGCTTCGACCGTTCCTGCATAGTCGATACCGGGAATGTGCGGATAGTTCCGCACCAGCCCACCACCCTTGGCCGACAGGCACAAACCGTCCTTGTAGTTCACCGTCGAATACTCAACAGCCACTGTTACCTCTCCGTCAGGCAGATCCTCCAGCGAGAGCTGCTTGACCGAGGGGCTTGCCAGACCGCTTTCTTCATCCTTTTCCATAACCAAAGCATTGAACATATTGCTATCCTTTCATTTTTGGCGGCCAGCCCAATCCTTCACCTGGCCCAAAATATCCCGGGGGAGTCGCGCAGCGACGGGGGCAGAGCCCCCAGCCTCCGCTAGATCCAAAACTGCCCCTGCACCGTCGCGCCCCGCATTCCGTCAGGCGTTTCAACCTCAACCTTTGTTCCGGCGTCCCAATGGCTCAATTTGACCATACCTATCGAAACATTGGTCGAGAAATCCGGAGACCAGGCCGCAGACGTCACCTGACCCACCTGCTTTCCGCCCGCAAAGACAGGCCACGGCTGAACACAAGGCGGCACTGCATCTCCGTCAATTGCGATCGGTCTGATCTGCTGCACCGGGCCCTCCTTGGCCACGCGCAACAACGCATCCCGGCCCACACAGCCAATAGCGGTATGCGTATTGCAGAACTTGCCCAGCCCACATTCATGCGGTGTGTTGTCGTCGGTCATATCATTGCCGTAGGACAGCAACCCACCTTCGATCCGCTCGATCAGGTTGGGGCACCCGGCCCGCACGTCCAGGTCTTCGCCCGCCGAGAACAGAGCGTTCCACAGATGCATACCAATATCGCTGCCCTCGACATAAATCTCGAACCCGCCCTGTTTTGAGTATCCCGAACGGGCAACCGCAAGGTCGCGCCCTTCGAATTCGAACATGTCGAACTTGAAGAAACGTATATCGCGCACACGATCACCGAATACGCGCGCCATCAGCTCATCTGCCTTTGGCCCCTGAACGCCTAAGGGCGACACGTCCGGCTCATCAACCAGCACATCCAGACGATATCCGTTGGCCAACCCTTTGACCCATAGCAACAAATCGCTGTCGGCGATAGAGATCCACCAGCGGTCCTCCGACAGTTTCACCGCTACGGGATCGTTCAGCATACCACCGGTTTCGTCCACAATCGGCACATAGAAGCACTGCCCGGGCAGCATCCCGCGCAGGTCACGCGGTGTCAGCATCTGCATCAGACGGGCAGCATCCGGCCCGCGCAGTTCAACCTGACGTTCACAGGAGACGTCCCAGACCTGAACGTTCTTCTTCAGGTGATGGTAGTCGGCCTCGACACTTTCAAAAACCGTCGGCAACAACATCCGATTGTACACCGTGTAGCCTTTGACACCAGCGGCTTCGACGCCTTCGGAAAACGGCGTACGACGCAGGCGACGAGACAGGGATATTTGCGGCATTCAGCCCTCCTTTGGCATGAAGCAAAGATCGCTGACCGGGGCCTCGGAACCGGCTTCAGTCAGCATTTTGTGGAGTTGTCCACGATGATGGGTTTGATGGTTGAAGAAATGCATCACGCATTGCGCGTAAGGCAAAGTAACATCAGCCTCTTTTGCGGCTGAGTACCATGTGAAAGGCCCGGAAAGGACCTCATCGCCAAGCGTATCCGCCCAGTCCGAGATCCGGTCATCCATAGCCACGCGCAGAGCCAGCCAGCTGTCGAGGTCAGGGCAGAGATGCACGCTTTCGTGGATGCCGCCTCCGGGTCGGTGGATATTGCTCTCTGGTCCCGGCCCTTTGTCAAAGCGTGACATCCAGATCCAGTCGCCCCACAGCAAGTGGTTCGCCGTGCCCATGATCGAGCCGAAAAACGCACCGCGTTCCTGCATCAGTTCCTCGGGTGAGAGCGCTTGAAGAAATTCTGCCAACTGGCTGTTTTGCCAGTGGTTGTAGCGCGCCATTTCCCTTGCATAGGCTCCGGAGATCATCACTTGGGCCCATGCCAGTCGATCGGGCAGATCTCGGCGGATTTACCACCGAAATCCCAGACGCGCCCATAATCGCGCACTTTCGATTTGTTTCCGCGCGCCACGATGATGTCTGGCCCCATCCAGTATTTGGAGTTCGACACCATCACCGGATGCTCAGGGTCTTTACCGCCCAGCATCTCGATCTCGCCTTGGATTTTGCGACCGATCGCAATCCTGCGCTTGTTGCCGTCCCGTTCGATCTGGACCGGAGCACGCTCGGCCCCGATGATCTCACTCACCAGCATTGTGAACAGACCCGTGGTGCCCCCGGCCTGACCGCTGAAAATCTGCAGCAGCCCGTTATAGGCCTTACCGCTGGCGCGTTCATCGACGTAAGCGGCGACTTTCCATTGCCCCTCGCCCATGCGACCCGGAATATCGACCAGCAGGCCGACATTCAGACCAGACAGGTCTTCGCCCTCGTAGTGCCCTTCGTCGATGATCACACCCATCCAGGCGTGACAATGACCCTCGGTCGGAGGGTGCGCACCCAATGAGACCACACAAGGGCAGAACACATCGCATGAGCAGTTCAGGATCAACTCGCCTTTGATGGACCAATCCGTCGGGCTCATCTCACGCCGTTTCGGGTTGGGCATACGGCTGTCGATCCGCTGACTAATCGGAAGCCGGTCGGCCTCGGGTTTTCTGTTTTTTGCCATCAGCTTATCCTCCGTAAGCAAAGGGATAGATCAGCAGCACAACACCGCCTGCAATCAGTATGAACCCCATGGGTCGGGTCACAGCATGCCCGATCTGGGGGAGTTTTTCCAAAACCATGAACAGGGTCGCCAGACCCATCCACAAAAGGCTCATGACGCCACCGACAAAGCCGAGCGCCATGAAGCCCCAGCAGCAACCGACGCAGAACGCGCCCAGGCCCAGCCCCATTCTCACACCGCCCGCAAAGCCGGTTTTCCAATGGCTTAAAAAATACGTCATTGGGGCGTGACAGACGCCGTGGCAAACCTCTTTGGCGCGAGTGAACTGGAAGGCGCCGACCACGATCAGCAGCCCTCCGGCCACCCAATGGGACTTGGCGATGCCCAGCATATCGACAAACCCACCGAACAGCAGGGCAAGCTGAACGCCCGCGATAAGCGCCGCAAATCCCACCCAGACGATGAAATACCCGGCCAGAACGCCCAGCCATCCAGCCCGCGTACCATTGGCGCTGCGTATCAGGTCGTCATAGCTGCGGAGCGTCGGCACAAGCGTCGGCAGCATCATTGCAGCCATCATGATCGCCCACATCCAGAACAAAGGTCCGAACTCCGCCATGGGCATATACATATCCATGCGCGGATCCATCGCCGCCATGGCCTGTCCCATCGGCCCTGGCCGGCCAATGAAGTCGAGGTCCATGTCTCGGCTCATCGAGAACATGACCCACCAGGCCCACAGGATCACTGCGTAGAACGCCAGCCACATCCCGCTGCGGAACATTGCGCGACTCATGTGATCCTCCGACTCAACTCTCTTGCTTTTCAAATGTCAGACTTTTAAATGTCAGACAAATAAAATTTTCAGACCGGCTCCAAAATGAAGATAGATCCCGCCAATCCCGCAGACCTCTCTGCCCAGATCGCACAGGCCATTCGGAACGCGATCGTGTCCGGCGAATTGATCGTGGATGAGCGCCTGCCCTCTGAATCGGAGCTTGCAGATCAGTTTCAGGTTTCGCGCCCCACGGTACGCGAGGCCCTGAAGCGTTTGGCCGCGCAGTCCCTGATCCGCACCCAACGCGGTGCAACCGGCGGGGCCTTTGTGAACCGGATCAGCTTTGAGGACGCCTATTCGCAGCAAATAACCACCTCGACCCTGCTGCTGTCGATGAACGCCGTCAGTTTCGATACGGCATGCGAGGCGCGGTATGCGCTGGAACGCGCCTGCGCGGCTTTGTCAGCCCAACGTCGCACCGCGGATCAACTGGCAACGATGCGGGCCGAGATCTTTCGTCAGGCTCAGCCGGGCCTGACAGATGAGGCCTTCTGCGCCTCGGACGTCGCCTTTCACCGCGCGCTGGTCGATGGCGCGGACAATCCAGTGCTGTCCTATCAACTGGCGGGTGCGGTCGAGGCCATGCAGCCTCTGATGAACATGATCACTTTCACCGCGCGCTCGCGCGAAGAAATCATTGCGCTGCACACCAAGATCGCCGACGCGCTTGAGGCGCGCGATGCCCCATCGGTAGACGCAACGCTGATCGAACTAGAAACCTATACGCGCCAACTGGCCCGAGACGTGGCTGAGCGCAAACGTAAAACCGCCTGACACCCAGGCCCGAAATCTGACGCAGACCAACAGGCAGAAAGGAAGCACGAGCAGGCAGGATGTCACCCGGCGGCAAGACCGGAACTCTCAAAATTAATTGAAGATCAATGACTTACGGGAGGATGTTATGAACACGAGACCGGACCCAACCTTTTACCCATCTGCCAAGCTGGCGATGGAGGGCCCCACTGAGACGCTTGCTTTTACGCTGATGCTCAGCCCGGATTTTTCGCAACCTGACGGGCTGGCGGTTGTGAATGTCGATCCAACTTCTGACGACTATGGAAAAATCGTCCATCAGGTCATCATGCCGGAAAAAGGCGATGAATTTCACCACTTTGGCTGGAATGCTTGCTCTTCCGCGCTGTCACCACTGACGGGCCATGCGTTTCTGGAGCGGCGCTATCTGATCATTCCGGGCATCCGCTCCAGCCGGATCTACGTGATCGACGTGAAGAACCCGCTTGAGGCCAAGATCCACAAGATCATCGAACCCGAAGAAGTCTTTGCAAAGACAGGTTATTCTCGCCCCCACACCATTCATTGCGGACCTGAGGGCATCTATGTCAGCACCTTGGGCGGTGGCGGAGAGGACGGAACCGATGGCCCTCCGGGTATCTTCATCATGGATTGCGAAAGTTTCGAGATCATCGGACGGTATGAGATCGAGCGCGGTGTTCAAGACAAGCACTATGATTTCTGGTGGAACCTACCGCGTGACTACATGGTCAGTTCCGAATGGGGGCTGCCGCCACAGTTCGAAAACGGAATCGTGGCCGAGGACCTGCTATCGAACAAATACGGTCACAGCATCCATTTCTGGAACCTGCGCAGCCGTACCAATATCCAAACCATTGATCTGGGCGAAAACCACCAGATGGCGCTGGAAATCCGGCCTGCGCATGATCCGGTCAAACAGTATGGCTTCTGCGGCGTCGTTGTGGACACAACCAACCTGCAAGGTGCGATCTTCACATGGTGGAGAAACGATGACGGCACGTTTGAGGCCAAGAAAACCATCACCATCGACCCGCAACCGGCCGACCCGGATGACCTGCCGGACTTGCTGAAAGGTTTCTCGGCCGTTCCACCGCTGGTGACAGATATCGACCTGAGCCTCGACGACAAGTACCTCTATGTCGCCTGCTGGGGCACCGGTGAGATGCACCAATATGACGTCTCGGACCCGATGAACCCGACACTCGCGGGCAAGGTCGAAATTGGCGGGATCGTCAAAAAGACCAAACATCCGAACGGTCAGGACTTTGGCTATGGCCCGCAAATGGTCGAAATCAGCCGCGACGGCAAACGGGTCTACTGGACAAACTCGCTCTATTCCACTTGGGATGACCAGTTCTATCCCGGTGAACGTGGAGCGGCGATGGTCAAGGCGGATGTCGGCGAGAACGGAGGCTTGACCTTGGATCCTAAGTTCTGGGTCGAGTTCCCCAAAGGTTATCGCAGCCACCAGATCCGGCTGGAGGGCGGAGACTGTTCGACCGACAGTTTCTGCTACCCTTCGGTCTGAGTTGGAATTTCTGATGACATCAACGGCTGGCCTCTGGCTAGCCGTTGTTCTCAGCGGTGCCTATCACGGGCTGAATCCCGGTATGGGCTGGCCGCTTGCCGTCTCGTCAGCGTTGATGGAGCAGCGCCAGTCGGCGCTCTGGCGCGCGCTGGCGGCGCTTGCTGGCGGTCATTTCCTGGCGATGCTGGGTGTCCTGTTGCCATTTGCAATGATGGCCGTGTTGATCGACTACCAACGCGAAATCCGCATTGGGGCCGCGCTGATCGTTATTGCGATGGGGCTTTATATTGCCGTCACACGCAACCACCCTCGGTTCTTGTCGCGTGTGCCGCCCAGCAAACTCGCGCTGTGGTCCTTTTTGGTCGCGCTGGCCCATGGCGCGGCCTTGATGCTGGTTCCGATCTATCTGGGCCTATGCAACTTGGATGAGCTAGACGCCGGGCATCAGGCCATCTCTCAGATCATGACAACGAACACCCTGCTGGTTCTGGCCGTGGCCGCGCTCCACACGGCGGCAATGATCCTAGGAGGCGGTCTTCTGGCCTATGGCGTCTATCGCTGGCTGGGGCTGCAATTCCTCTCACGCACGTGGTTCAACCTTGAACTCATCTGGGCACTCAGCCTGATTTTGGTCGGCGTGATGGGGCTTTGGTCGGCAATCTAGTCGCCGCACGATCACCTTGCACAAGTTTTGAAAAACCGCTTTGTCCTGCTTTGAAAGAAGTTAGGAGTTTTCGAAGTGTCCCAGAACACGCGCCCCACGGAAATGCTGCGTCAGGGCAAGGCTGCCGACTGGCAGGCGGCAACAACCCATGCCTTCACGCGCGAGTTGTCAGACGGCACCCTGCCCGAGGACAAGATGCGCTGGTATCTGCAACAGGACTATCAGTTCGTCGATGGCTTCGTCCGCCTGCTGGCCAGCGCCATCGCACACGCGCCCACCTTGGCCGACAGCGTTCTGGCCGCGCAATTTCTAGCGGTGATTACCGGTCCTGAAAACACCTACTTCCTGCGCTCGCTCGAGGCTCTGGGCACACAACCCAGCACCGACGCTGCCCCCGCCACCAAGGCGTTTCAGGACCTGATGGCGGAGGCTGCGGCCTCGGGCCGGTATGAGAACACGCTTGCAGTGCTGGTTGTCGCCGAATGGGTCTATCTCAGCTGGGTCAGCCCGGAAAATCCGCCGAAACCCGACCTGCCCTTCTGGTTCGCGGAATGGATCACGCTACATGCCGGAGGAGGTTTTGAGGGCGTGGTCGAGTATCTGCGTGGACAGCTCGACAAGACCTGGCCCACCTTGACGCCCGAGGCGCAAGCCGAGGTCACAAGACTTTTCCACCGGGCGGTTGAGCTGGAGAAAGACTTTTTTGACGCCGCCTACGCGGTGTAACCGGATAAAGGCACGATCATGGTACATATCCTCAACGTCATCGCGGCTCTGCTGACCATCGGCTTTGGCCTGTTCGGCTTTCTCGCACCTTTGCACACCGCGACGGCGCTGGATCTGGCCCCGACCAACAGCACCATGGGCCTGAGCGAGATGCGCGCCTCGGTCGGAGGGTTGTTCGTCGTGACGGGCATCGCCGTGATCTGGCTAAACCATCCAATGGCATACGCCATGCTGGGCGTAGCCTATGCCGGGGCGGCTTTGGGGCGGTTCGTGTCGGTGCTGCTGGACAACCCTCCGCTTGCCAAGGCCATGATTTTCGGGGGAATTGAACTGATCCTGGCCGTCTGGCTGATCGCTGCAAATCTGAACCGCACCTCGTGATTTACAGTGCCCTGAGGGCATTTCCGGGTTTGCATCCCGAAATCTCCTCACCTATATAAGTTCTGTCCTTCGGGACTATGGACATAAACGCGCTCGTAATAAGCGGATCGGACCCGGGGGCGGTACCCGGCGGCTCCACCAACCATCCTTCGTTTGAGGATTTTGGGGCCGAAATAGGATCGACGAACGTCTAAAGGGGTTAGCTTTGTCTCGGCTGTCTGCCACCGTTATCGGCGAAACTAGTACAATTGCAAACGACAATCGTGCTCCGGTTGCAGTTGCTGCGTAAGCAGTAACAAGACCGAAACTTAAGCCCTTGCGCCTAGCCGCGTAAGGCGGGGTTCGCAGGTACCTGGCAACAGAAACCTGCATTCTTTCACGCCTTTTGTCTGCGTTTATTTTTATTTCGGCTCAGATTCAGAGTTTATTCATCCCTTTTGTCCAAAGTCATCTCAGACAGACAGGAGGGCCGGGATGACCCACTCAGATATCTTGAAAGCTTGGTATTCGGAAGTTTGGGAACAAGGGAATACCGATGCGATTGATCAATATTTTGCACCAGAAACCATGGCCGAGGGGCTGATCCCTGAAATGCAGGTTGGGGCCGATGATTTTCGCGATCTGGTGATGGCCTTCCGGCATATTCTGGGTGACATCTCGGTCGAGCTGCCAAAGATCATCGAAAGCGGGGACTGGGTGTCCGGCATTCTGCACGTCAAAACTTTCCGCGCCGACAATGGCGCACCGCTTGAGGTGACAGGTCAGGTCATGGCTCGCTTCAAAGGCGACAAGATGGTCGAAGCATACAACCAGTTCGATTTCATATCGTTTTTTGAACAGCTTGGGCAATTTCCGCAGGATACCCTGCCCGTCTGCATGACCGGTCAGCGACTGGATTGGAGCTGAACACCCAAGCCGCCTTGACCCCCAAGTTTCCAACGCGATAGCTAAGGCCATATGTGCTGCGCGCATTCCGAGCGCGGCCGCTATTGCAGGGAAACGGGTCATGCTTCGTGATCGAAAAATCCAGCCATCCGAGCGCATTTTGACCGTCGGGCAGACGTGACATGACGCCTTCGATGCACGAGCTTGTTCTGGTCTTCGGCAGAATTGGTCTTTTGTCCTTCGGCGGCCCTGCGGCACAGATATCCTTGATGCATCAGGAGTTGGTAGACCGTCGCGCCTGGTTGTCTGAGGAAACCTATTTGCGCGCCCTGTCCCTATGCATGTTGCTGCCGGGGCCAGAGGCAATGCAGTTGGCCACCTATGCGGGCTGGCGTCTTCGGGGCGTGACCGGAGGGTTGATTGCTGGCACCCTGTTTGTCCTGCCGGGGGCCATGGTGATTGCCGCGCTGGTTCTGCTCTATGCTCGCTTCGGCACCCTGCCCCTTGTGCAAGCCGGTTTTCTGGGAATCAAGGCCACGGTCATCGTGATCGTTCTGCAAGCGCTCCTGAAGCTTTCACGAAAAGCATTGACCGACACGGAACACCGCCTCATCGCGGGGATCGGATTCCTGGGTATCTTCCTGTTCAACCTGCCCTTCCCACTGATCATTCTGGCCGCTGCACTCTGGGGCTATGCGTCGTTCAAGGGACCCGTTGCGCAGCAAGACACCTCCCCACGCGCAAGTTTTTCCGGCACCCTACGCACGGTTGCCATTTGGGTGCCGCTCTGGCTCGGCCCATTGGTCCTCCTGTCCCTGTCCGGTCATCAATTGCTCAGCGACTTGGGATGGTTCTTCGCCCGTCTGGCCGTGGTGACCTTTGGCGGAGCCTACGCGGTTCTGGCCTACATGACCCAGACCGTCGTCGATCAATACCAATGGATCAGTACCGGTCAGATGATTGACGCGCTGGGCCTTGCGGAAACCACCCCCGGCCCGTTGATTCTGGTCACGCAATTCGTCGCGATGCTGACCGGACAAATCAACGGAGGGGTCTCGCTGGCCTTCGCCGCAGGTGCGGTTGCGCTATGGGCGACGTTCGTTCCGTGTTTCCTTTGGATCTTTCTGGCCGCTCCGTACTTGGACAAACTGGCGACCCGCCCTCGGCTCTCTGCCGGTTTGCATGGCATAACGGCAGCCGTCGTAGGTGTGATTCTCAACCTCTCCGTGTGGTTCGCCTTGAACGTTCTATTCGGTGCACTCACGCAATACAGTTGGGGGCCTGTCTCGATACCTCTGCCTGGGTGGGACTCGCTAAACCTCACTGCGGTTGCGCTTACTATCGCCGCTGGGGTATTGATTTTTCGGGCAAAATTAGGGATGGCAACGGTTCTGGCACTGATGTCCGTCACTGGCATCGCTATCCAGCTATTATGATCAATCCGGCGATACCCGCCCTTTCGTTTCCAGCTAAAACGCCTATGCTGGATGCAACCACTTTCGAGGATGACACATGTCGCAAGACATCGACTATGGAAACCTGATGCACACAGCCATGCGCGGGCTGATCAAAACCGTTCTGACCGGTGTCTCTGAAACCGGGCTACCAGGCGCGCACCATTTCTTCATCACGTTCGATACAAGAGAAGACGGCGTCGACATCGCAGACTGGCTGCGTGACCGCTATCCCGAAGAGATGACGATTGTGATGCAGCACTGGTTCGAAAACCTCGAGGTCGGCGAAAACGGCTTTGCGATTACGTTGAACTTCGGCGACGCGCCGGAACCGCTCTACATCCCTTACACGGCCATCAAAACCTTCGTAGATCCGTCTGTCGAATTCGGCCTGCGCTTTGAAGGACCCGAGGATGACGACGCGGAAGAGGAATTCGTAGAAGAGACAATTGAGGTCGAAGAACCCGAGGTTCATCACGACGCGGACGTCGTCTCATTGGATAGCTTCCGCAAGTAACCCATCAAGCCCCGCGCCCGTCGCGGGGTTTATTGTTTTTGTAAAAAGGTCTCGACCGCGCGGGATTTGTTTCCGTTGATGAAGCGTGAGAAAGACAGGTTCAGACCGCCCTCGGCCAATGTACGGTCATATTGCTGCAACTCGTAGCCGCCCTGCGCATCAATAAATAGGGAAAATACGGTCATCGTGTCCCCCTCAATCCGGCCCCAGACAAAAGGTTCGCCTTTCATTGGGTCCAGGGGCACCTCATGGCCGAACACATTCCGTTGCATGGCAGCAGAAAACACATCGGGCCGGTCCGAGGGCACAAAGTCGACCGAGAATTTCTGTTGCTTAACCCGCCCGTCCAGCTTGTAGGTCGTTGTGGTCCAGCTGACATTGAACCCGTGGCGGGTCTCATGGATCGAAACGCTCATATCCCGAGGCGTTGCAGTTCCATCTACGTCGACAACATTGGCGGATCCGGTGTAGTCCCCGACGAAAGGCGTGATACTGGATGCGTTTGCCAGCGTGCCCAGCAGGACCAGCCCCATGGCCAACAGCATGGTTTTCAACGGGATCATCCGAGCTGAGATTGGCATTTCATCCTCCACGATGGCCACACATTTATTGTAGCTCAGCGGCAGGCGCGCACAATGGGGCTCGTGCGCGCGATTGGAACAATTTCACCCGCCTTGCGCCTATACCTTGGGTTTTGTTGAGTTTAAGCTGCGCTCAACTGGCCAATTGCGTTGCGGCGCTGCCTTGGCTAAACGGCATACAACTGCATACCAGACGGAGTACCCGATGTCTCAGACCCGCACCGAATCCGACAGCTTTGGCCCGCTCGAGGTTCCCGCTGACAAGTACTGGGGGGCGCAAACACAGCGCTCGATCATGAACTTCCCCATCGGCTGGGAGAAGCAGCCCGTGGCCATCGTGCGTGCGCTGGGCGTGATCAAAAAAGCCTGCGCGATGGAGAACAAAGCGACCGGCAAGCTGGACGCAAAGATCGCCGACGCGATCATTCAGGCCGCCGGTGAGGTGATCGAGGGCAAGTTTGACGACAACTTCCCTCTGGTCGTGTGGCAGACTGGCTCGGGCACGCAGTCCAACATGAACTCGAACGAGGTCATCGCCAACCGCGCGATCGAGATTCTGGGCGGCGTCATCGGCTCGAAAGACCCGGTTCACCCCAATGATCACTGCAATATGGGCCAGTCGTCGAACGACACATTCCCCACCGCCATGCATATCGCTACCGCGATGAGCGTGCGCGATGTGCTGCTGCCGGGCCTTGAGAAACTGGCATCGGGACTGGAGCAGAAAGCCGAAGAATTCAAAGACATCATCAAGATCGGCCGGACACATACGCAGGACGCGACACCTCTGACCCTGGGTCAGGAATTCGGTGGCTATGCCCATCAGATTCGTCAGGGCATCGCCCGCGTTCAAGCCGCCCTGCCCGGTATTTACGAACTGGCCCAAGGCGGAACGGCCGTCGGCACCGGCCTGAACACGCAGAACGGCTGGGGCGAAGCGGTCGCAGGCCACATGGCCGAGATCACCGGCCTGCCCTTCGTGACCGCGCCCAACAAGTTCGAAGCGCTGGCCGCCCATGACGCCATGGTCTTCATGTCGGGCGCGTTGGCGACGATTGCGGGCAGCTGCTACAAGATCGCCAATGACATTCGCTTCCTCGGCTCTGGCCCGCGCTCGGGTCTGGGTGAGCTGATTCTGCCGGAAAATGAGCCCGGCTCGTCGATCATGCCCGGCAAGGTGAACCCGACACAGGCCGAGGCGCTGACCCAAGTCGCGGCACATGTGATGGGCAACAACGCCGCGATGACCTTCGCCGGCTCGCAAGGGCATTTTGAGCTGAACGTCTACAATCCGATGATGTCCTACAACCTGTTACAGTCGATCCAACTGCTTGGCGATGCCACCGACAGCTTTACCGAGCGGATGCTGCAGGGCATCAAGGCCAATGAGCCGCGTATCGACAAGCTGATGAAGGAATCGCTGATGCTGGTGACCGCTCTGGCCCCGACCATCGGATATGACAACGCCACCACGGTTGCCAAAACGGCGCATAAAAACGGAACGACCCTCAAGGAAGAGGCCATTGCACTGGGCTTTGTCGATGAGGAAACCTTTGACGCCGTTGTGCGCCCCGAACAAATGATCGGTCCGAAAGACTGATGGGTAAGCCGGTCAATCTGAACCGGTATCGGAAAGAGAAAGCGCGGGCCGAGAAAAAGGCCCGCGCGGATCAAAATGCGGTCGCCTTCGGGCGCAGTAAGGCCGAAAAACAGGTCGTGAAGCTGCAAAAGGACAAGCAGACCCGCGATCTGGACAATCACGAGTTGGATGAATGAGCGGCCCTCCGGTCAAACGCTCTCTGACCCTCAAGGGGCACCGGACGTCAGTCTCTCTTGAGGATGAATTCTGGCGTGCGTTCCGCGATATCGCCGAAGAAAAACAACAACCCATCAACGCTTTGGCGGCAGATATTGATGTTGCACGTGACCCTGAAACAGGGTTGGCATCGGCCATTCGGGTTTTCATTCTGAACTGGTACCGCGACAAGCTTTGACGCTTGTCAGAGCCTCAGCTTTGAGTGTAGCCTGAGTGAGAACAAAATAGGTACACTCATGAGCAAAACAGTTTTGGGTCCAGATGGCCGCGCCCGGTGCGCATGGTGTCAATCGGCGCCTGAGTTTTTCGACTATCACGACATGGAATGGGGTTACCCGGTGTCCGATGATCAGCGATTGTTCGAAAAACTGTGTCTTGAGAGTTTTCAGTCCGGCCTCAGCTGGCGCACGATCCTGAACAAGCGCGAGAATTTTCGCCGGGCCTTTTGCGACTTTGATTTCAACAAGATGGCCGAGTTTTCGGAGGCAGATATCGAACGTCTTTTGCAAGATGCAGCTATTATCCGCCATCGCGGCAAGATCGAAGCCGTGATCAACAACGCCCGCCGCGCGCAGGAGTTGGTGGCGCAGGAAGGTTCCCTCGCGGCGTATGTCTGGCGGTATGAACCGACCTCTCCGCCAGAGCCACAGACTGCCAGCACCTCAGCCGAGTCGGTGGGGATGTCGAAAGACCTGAAAAAGAGGGGCTGGAAATTTGTCGGCCCCACCACCGTTTTTGCCTTCATGCAGGCGATGGGGCTGATCAATGATCACGCGATAGGCTGCGTCAGCCGGGAAAAAGCGGCACAGATGCGCCGCGATTTCGTCAAACCGGTTTAGGGGTCAGGCCGACGCTTTGAAGATCTTGTCGATATTGCTGCCGAGGGCGGCGTTGAATTCCGCATCCGATTGCTGTTTCGAAAGCCCCTCGGTCAGCGCGCGTGAGAAAGATGCGATCATCTTGCCGTTCTGACCCAGCAGATCACAGGCCTGCTCGGTCGAGTAGCCACCCGACAGGGCTACGACGCGCAGAACACGCGGGTGATCGGCTAGTTCATCATAGAGGTTCGCGGTGCTTGGGATGGTCAGCTTCAGCATGACCTCCTGCCCCTCGGCCAGTTGGCCGAGGTTTTTCAGGATTTCAGCTTTCAGGATGTCCTCGGCCTCGGCTTTGGTCTCCGAGTTGATGTTCACCTCAGGCTCGACAATCGGAACCATGCCAGCGTCGGTCACAACGCGGGCTACGTCGAATTGCTGGGCAACAACGGCGGCGATGCCTTCGGCGTTGGCTTCGTGGATAACCGAGCGTTCCTTGGTACCAAACACGCCCTCCGCCTGGGCCAGAGTCTCGGCCAGGCCTGGGATCGGCTTCATCATTTGCACACCGTTTGCAGTCTCTTCCAGACCCTTGTCGATTTTCAGAAACGGCACGATCCCTTTGACGGACCATAGATAATCAGCGACTTTACGGCCATCGATCTCTTCGCCAAGGGTGCGCTCGAAAAGGATCGCACCGATCACTTTGTCCTTCGTGAAGTCATCCGCCAGGATGATCCGCGCGCGCATGTTCTGGATTTCGCCGAACATCTCCTCCTCCGAAGCGTATTGCGCCGCGTCCACACCATAAAGCGCCAGAGCCTTCGGGGTTGATCCGCCGCTTTGATCCAGTGCTGCAATAAAGCCTGCTCCGTCTGACATCTGCGCGCGCTGTTCTGCTTTGGACATAGTATTTTCCCGTTCAAGACTGATTCCGATTTCCTTCACCGCATACAGCACAGTTCTGGGTGATGGTAGTTTGTTAGCGCTCAACCACGCGCAACCAAATGCCATCCCGTGATCTGACCGTCAGATGAGCCACCGGAACGGGCGTTTTATCAGGGATTGATTCGAATCTGAAATGGCGCAGCAGCGTGGACAGGATCAAGGGCCCCTCAACCATCGCAAACCCGGCCCCGGGACAGACGCGCGGGCCTGTCGAGAACGGAATATAGGCCTCACGCTGACAGGTTTTGCCGTTATCAGTACTCCAACGAGTTGGATCGAAGCCATCCGGGTTGTCCCACAGCCGCTCCTGCCGATGCAGATGCCACGGGCTGATCACGATCTGTGACCCTTTTGGAATGTCTCTGTTGCGAAATCTCTCGGGGCAACTGGCCTGCCGGACCATCATCGGCACCGGCGGGTAGAGCCTCAGGGCCTCACGGAACACATCCCGGCTGAGTTTCAGCTTGGACATCACCGCGAAAGACCGATCCTCAAGCGCATCAGCTTCCTTCGCCAGACTCTCCTGCCACTCGGGGTAAAGCGCCATCAGGTAGAGCGTCCACGCAAGGGCCGAGGCGCTGGTTTCGTGCCCGGCCAGAAAGAAGATCGCAACCTGATCGACCATCTCCTCCGGTTCAAAACACTTGCCGGTTTCCGGGTCCGGTGTCGTCATGATCTTGGTTGCCAGATCATCGGGCGCGCGATCCGCAGCAATCGCCGCAGCCCGGTCTTTCGTCAGTTTGGCAATCAGGGCGCGGATCTCTCGCGCGGTTCCGCGGGTCTTTCGCGAATGAAACCGGGGCAACCAGCGCGGGAGCGGCACAAAAGCGGCGAGGTTCAACAAGGGCTGCTCGCGCTGATACGCTCGGAACCTGTCGAATACCTGTGCGGCGATGTCGTGTTCGATAGGCACGGAAAACAGAGTTCGGAAAATCACGTCAGCGGCGGCATGGCTGGTGACCTGTTCGCACTCGACCTGCGTTCCCACCAAAGGTCGCAGCCGATCCACACAAGCGTCAGCGGCGGCGAGCATGGCGGGGAACGTATCCTTCAGCCGTCCGCCCTCAAAAGCAGGGTCAATGATACGACGCTGGTGCTTCCACATCGCCCCGTTCGTGAGAAACACGGACTCCCCCAGCAACGGCCGCAACCCCTCCCTGATGCGGTTGGATTTCGGAAAATCATCCTGACGTTTCTTGAGGACTTCATCCACCAAATCCGGTTGATTGATCATGTAGGACCGGAAGAACGGCGTGCGAAACTCGGCCATCCACGCGCGGTAGAGGCGCTGAGGTTGCGCCGACAGAAGGTCCTGCCGGAACAATTTCAGATAGCGCCAGAGAGAGACTCGATCCGTACGAGATTGCGGCTTGGGCGGCTTCATCAGCACGTATCCGTGTATTTCGAGACCGGCGTCTCAATCCGGCTGTTCGACGGCGCGCGGTCTTTGAACCGTTCTGCCAATGTCAGAGGTCCCGCAGTGATGCGAAAATAGTCATAGGTTCCCGGTCGATCAAAGGCGCAGAGGTATTGAAAATGCAACCGAAAGAACCTCCACCTCAGGGCTTTCCACCGCTCCGGTGACAGCGTCTGTGTAAACGCGGCGGACAGGACCAGAGGCCATTTCTTGTCGGGACCCGCGACACCGCTAACGGCGACCGGATCACATAGGGCGAAAGAGCAGCCATCCCCCGGTGCTGAGACATCCACCCATGTCAAAGTCGCTTGCGTAGACAGGAACTGAAGGTCCGACCTGAGTTTCTGTGCTTTGGGCAGGAACGAGACCATCGGCACCACTTGCCCGAGTGTGAGAAACGAAAGTGTCGGCCCACCTGCGGTCTGTCTGCGCAAAACATCCGCCAGAACTGAAACGCCAAGATGCGCGCCCGAACTATGGCCGACGACCAGAACCTCATCCACATCCGTCTCTAGCGCGGCCGCGATCAAATCCGCGAACTCCTCCAAGCGGTGCTGGAGCTTGTCCGGAATCTCCCCCTGAAATTGCGCCGAGTATGCGTAATCATGCATCAGGTAATAGGCGAAAAGCCGATTGTCGATTTTGCGAAACCAACGCAGGAGGCCATAGGCCAAAATCAAACCCGGCAGCAGCCCCCACCATCCAATTAGACCAACCGCAAGGATCACAACGAAAATGGCGGCGAGAAGTTGCAAAAGCAGCATCCCCACCGGATAAAGCGCAGCAATCACCGGGCCCTTCCTTAGTTGCCGCAGCCTCTTCAACGTTCCTGTTGAGATATAGGTCCACGCCGTCTGACCAAGCTGCCGATAGGTCGCCAGAATTGAGCCCGACATGCTGTCCTGCACGATATCAGACCAGACCAGAACCTCGACATCCGTTTGAACCTCAACCCCGTCCTGAACGGACGAAACATGCCAGCCAAACGGGCCATCGCCCGTCTTTGGCGCAAGGTTGATCTGATAACCCGAGATCTCAGCCTGCGCCTTCGACTCGGTCCGATACAGCTCGCGGTAGCGCCGCGCGGGGATCGGGTCGTAGCCGGGAATGTAGAACACACGCCGCCTGCGCAGCTGTGGCTGATTTATCTGACTGCTCATGGCCTTACCTTCTGCTGCGCAGGTTAACGCAGCATTGCGGCCAAGGTAAGGTGGATCAGCCCAGAACCGCCAGTGCCGGGAAGGTTTCCAGCAGCCACCAGCTGAATTCAGTGAACAGGCCGGTGATCAGCATGATGCCCACGAACAGCAGTAGCCCGCCCATGACCTTCTCGATCATGCCCATATAGGGTTTGATCCGGTTCATGACGCCCATCGAGCGATTCAGGAACATCGCCGCCAGCAGGAACGGAATCCCCAGACCCGCCGCATAGACGCCGAGCAACAAAGTGCCCCGCGCGACCGATGCCTCGGACGCGGCCAGAGACAGGATTGCACCCAACTGAGGGCCAATACACGGCGTCCAGCCAAAGGCAAACGCAAGACCCAGAATATAGGCACCAAAGACCGAGCCACCGGAGTCTCCGGTTTCAACCCGCGCTTCGCGGTCCAGCAGAGGAATGCGGAACACGTTCAGAAAGTGCAAACCAAAGACGATCACCACCGCACCCGAGAGCTTGGCGAAAAGCACCTGATTTTTCAGAACAAACGCCCCGAAGGCCGAGGCGGTAAAGCCAAGCAGCAGGAACACGGTCGACAGACCCAGAACGAAGAACAAGGCGGTCAAAGTCGCCTTGCGCCGGGCGCGGGCCTGATCCTGCATCTCGTTGATGCTGACACCGCTCATATACGCCAGGTACGGCGGCACGATGGGCAGCACACAGGGCGACAGAAAGCTGATCAAACCGCCGATCAGGGCGATGAACATGGCGGGCAAAAGGCCCGCGTCGATGATATCTATTCCGAACATGTTTCAGCACATATGGTATGAAGGCGGCTTCGTCACGGGGCTATTCGGTCACATCCTCGTGGTTGCGCGCTGGACACTGCGCCTTGGGCGAAATATCTGAGCCTTATGTCAAATCCTACTGAAACCCTCGATGCCCTGGGCCTGCTGTGCCCTTTGCCTGTGCTCAAAGCACGCAAAAGGTTGAAGTCCTTGCCCGGTGGCGCCGTGTTGCGCGTACTGGCGGATGATCCTGCGGCGATTGTTGATGTCCCGCATTTCTGTGCGGAGAGCGGCCACACGCTGCTGTCGCAAGGGGAAGAGAACGGCCATCAGGTCTATCTGATCCAGAAAGCGGGCTAAGTCCCGAGCTGTCCAAACGAAAAAGGCGGGCCTCAAGCCCGCCTTTTCATTTTAGCTTCTCATTCAGCTTCCGAGCGACCACCAACCGCGCCGTTTTGGCTTGGGCGGCTCTGCTGGTTTTTCCGGCTCTTCCGAAACCGTTTCGAGAACAGGTTCCGCAGGGGTTTCCTCAACTGCGGGTGCGGCTTCAACCTCGGCAACCTCTTCGACCGGAGCTGGCTCCTCAGCCGGTTGAGCTTCGACCGGTTCTTCTGCTCCAACCGCCTCGGCAGGCTCTGCCGTTTCAACAGCCTCAGCAGGTTCTTCGGCGTCTTGAGCCGGTTCCGGTGCGGCTTCTGCAACCTCCGCGACGTCCGCCGGAGCCTCTTCCGCCTGTTCCGGAGCGGCCTCAGCCTCGGCAACCACATCGGCTGCTTCCACAGGGGCGTCTTCCTTAGCCTCTGCCTGCTGTTCGGGGGCATCCTGCGCTTCGGCTTCCACGTCTTTCTTCTTGCGACGCGGCGCACGGCGACGCTTGGGCTTGGCGGGCTTTTCACCCTCGTCCGATGCCTCAGGAGCGTCTTCAGCCTTTGCATCGTCCGAGGGAGCCTCGGCAGCCGAGCGATCAGACGCGTCCGCTGCCTCAGCCTCCTGCTGATCGTTACCGCCCTTCTTGCGGCGACGACGACGACGCTTGCGCTTGGGCTTGGATTCTTCTTCGGCCTGAACCGCCTCTTCTTCGGCCTCTTCCTCTTCGGTTGCGTCAACCAGATCCATCAGTGACGCATCGACAGACACGACCGGAGCGGTCGCTTCGGGCACGATCCGGCTGGCGGTCTTGAACTTCTCCAGCGAGAAATCAGGGCTGACCAGATGCATGTCGCCTTCGACGCGCACGGAAAGACCATAGCGCGCCTCGATCTGGGCGATATGTTCGCGCTTTTGGTTCATCAGGAAGTTGGCAATACTGACCGGGCAGCGCACCAGAACTTCGCGAGAGCGGCGGCGGGTGCCTTCTTCTTCGATCTGGCGCAGGATCGACAGCGCCATGTTGTCGTCCGAGCGGATCAGGCCGGTGCCATGACAGGCCGGGCACGGCTGCGTCGTCGCCTCGAGCATACCGGGGCGCAGGCGCTGGCGGCTCATCTCCATCAGACCAAAGCCCGAGATGCGGCCCATTTGAATGCGCGCGCGATCGGTCTTGAGCTTGTCTTTCATCCGCTTTTCAACGGCCGAGTTGTTCTTGCGCTCGTCCATATCGATGAAGTCGATGACGATCAGACCGGCAAGGTCTCGCAGACGCAACTGGCGCGCCACTTCCTCGGCCGCCTCAAGGTTGGTCTTGAGCGCAGTTTCCTCGATCGAGCCTTCCTTGGTTGCCCGACCGGAGTTCACGTCGATCGCCACCAGCGCTTCGGTCACGCCGATCACGATATAGCCACCGGATTTCAGCTGCACGGTAGGGTTGAACATCCCGGCCAGATAGCTTTCCACCTGATAGCGCGCGAACAGCGGCAGCGCGTCCTCATACCGTTTCACGTTCTTGGCGTGGGACGGCATGATCATCTTCATGAAGTCCTTGGCGATGCGGTAACCGCCCTCGCCTTCGACCAGAACCTCATCGATGTCGCGGTTATAGAGGTCACGGATCGACCGTTTGATCAGGTCGCCTTCCTCATAGATTTTCGCGGGCGCGATGGATTTCAGAGTCAGCTCGCGAATCTGCTCCCACATACGCTGCAGGTATTCATAGTCGCGCTTGATTTCGGATTTCGTGCGTTTGGCCCCTGCGGTCCGGATGATCAGTCCTGCGCCGGTTGGCACGTCGATCTCGGCTGCGATTTCCTTCAGCTTCTTACGGTCGGGCGCATTTGTGATTTTGCGGCTGATGCCGCCGCCACGCGCAGTGTTGGGCATCAGGACGCAGTAGCGACCGGCCAACGACAGATAGGTGGTCAGCGCGGCGCCCTTGTTGCCCCGCTCTTCCTTAACGACCTGCACCAGCAGAACCTGGCGCACTTTGATCACTTCCTGGATCTTGTAGCGGCGCGGGCGCGGCTTGCGCGGAGGACGGATATCCTCGCTGTCGTCCTCATCGGCGACCGATTCAATCGAATCATCCTTGGCGGTCGCATCAGGTTTTTTCTCTTCGTCGTCCGAGTCGTCGCCTTCGGCAGGCTCTGCCTCAGGGGTTTCTGCCTCAGGCTCAGCCTTTGCGGTTTCCTCGGTGTCAGCCTTGGCTTCTTCCGTTTCAGTTGAAGGTTGGTCTTCCGCCTCGGTTTCAGCCTGCTCATCGGAGGTCGTCTCAACGGTCTCGACCTCAACCGCCTCAACCTCAGCAGTCTCTTCCTCGGCAGCCGGGGCGTCAGTGCCCTCAGACGCTTCATCCTCAGAAGGTTCTTCCACCGGCGTCTCGGCAACCGTCTCCATCGGAGAGGTCCCCTCGGGCACAGCCAGATCATCATTCTCTTCGCTGTCGTCGAGATCAATGGTCTCCATACCGGTCGGCTCGGACGAGACATCCAAGGTCTCGACCGGGTCGTTCGACTTGACGTCTGCTGCCTTGCTGCGCGACCGCGAGCGGCGTTTTTTGGGTTTGGCTTCCTCGGCCTCATCACGCGCTTTCATCGCCTCGGCATAGGCGCGCTCTTCCTCCATCAGCGCCTCACGGTCGGCGACGGGGATCTGATAATAGTCGGGATGAATTTCCGAAAACGCCAGGAAACCATGACGATTGCCGCCATAGTCCACGAACGCCGCCTGCAGAGACGGTTCGACCCGGGTAACTTTTGCTAGATAGATATTGCCAGCAAGCTGACGTTTGTTTTCGGATTCAAAATCGAACTCCTCGACCTTGTTTCCGTCAACCACCACAACCCGAGTTTCCTCGGCGTGGGTGGCATCGATAAGCATTTTCTTAGCCATGTGTCCTTGATGCACCGCGCCAAACGCGTTGTCCTGACCCATCCAGGCGGACAGGCACTTTTGGGGAGGTGTCTTGTACGGGCGATATCAGACGGCGCGCGGCAGGGTCTGGCGCTGTGGCCCCCTGCCCGGTCTCTCAAACGTTGCGCGCGCGTCATCGCGGTTCTTCTCCGACAGGCGCGATCTTGGTCGCAGCCTGCCCATTTATTCCTTTCGCCCGGAATTTTCCGGGCTCAGGCACTCCATTGCCCCGACGGGGGCACAATCGGTCTGCCATGCAGTGAAAGATCGATCATCACATGCGGCACAGCAGCGAAACTCAAAAAAGCGGGACTTATGGGCGTCAAAATCGCCAAGCCCGTTCGGACACAATAAAAGCAGTCCTGTGGAAAAGACAATGGGCAAACGTCATGCGACCGAGAAAGCAACACAATTGACAGCGAGGTCGCAAACAGAACAGACTTAAAACTACCGCTGCTGAGGATGATGCTGCAAGTCCGAGGAACTGAATGCCGAACGAAGTTTGGAAAATACGTCTGATCAGCCGCACGATTGGCGCGGATCGTGGGCGTGCCGCACGGGGGCGTCCAGCACAGGCCTGATTTTGATCGCAATCTCAATCACCTGAATTATCGGATACCCACAATGAACGAACAAACTCGCAGCTCTGCAAGAACTGGCGGACGCGCAGCGCGTCGCGCCGCCCGCGCCGCGGCCCTGCCCGACCACCTGCGCCCGGTCCGCCCGGGGATGGAGGGCGGCACCTACAAGCCTCTGACCCAAGAGCAGATGGAACGTATTCACGAAACGGCGCTTCAGGCTCTGGAAACCATCGGGCTGGCGGACGCTCCGCAAAGCGGGATCGACTATCTGGTGGGCGCTGGGTGCAGTCTCGGTGAAGACGGGCGCATTCGTTTCCCTCGCGCACTGGTCGAAGACACCATCGCAAAGGCAAACCGCTCGGTCACTCTGTATAGCCGAAACGGCAAGACCGATCTGGAGCTGAGCGGGACGAAGGTTCACTACGGCACGGCGGGTGCCGCGGTCAGCATGGTCGACGTGGATGGGCGGAATTACCGCGACTCGACCGTACAGGATCTGCACGATGCCTCTCGCATCTGCGAGCAGCTCGACAATATCCACTTCGTTCAGCGCCCCATGGTGTGTCGTGACATCGCCGACAACCTCGAGATGGACCTGAACACGATCTACGCGGCATGCGCAGGTACGTTCAAACATATCGGCACATCCTTTACCGAACCCAGCCACGTCGCCCCGGCTATGGAAATGATCCACATGATCGCCGGCGGCGAGGATAAATGGCGAGAACGTCCTTTCATCTCGAACTCGAACTGCTTTGTTGTGCCACCTATGAAATTCGCAACCGAAAGCTGCGAAGTCATGGAAGCGGTCATCAAAGCCGGGATGCCGGTCCTGTTGCTGTCGGCTGGCATGGCGGGAGCGACCGCACCGTCGACCATCGCTGGCGCCATCACTCAAGCGACCGCAGAATGCCTGGCCGGTCTGGTCTACGTAAACGCCGTCGTGCCTGGCGCGCCTGCCGTCTTTGGCACATGGCCCTTTGGTCTGGACCTGCGCACCGGGGCGATGTCCGTGGGATCGGGCGAACAGGCGCTGCTGAGCGCAGGATGCGCCCAAATGCACAACTTCTACAACCTTCCGGGCGGAACCGCCGCCGGAGCGTCAGATTCGAAACTGCCCGACATGCAGGCCGGATGGGAGCAGATGTGTTCGAACGTCATGACCGGCCTGTCTGGCGCCAACATGATCTATGAGGCTGCCGGTATGCACGCGTCCCTTCTCGGGTTCTGCCTTGAGAGCCTGATCCTGGGCGATGACCTCATCGGACAGGCGCAGCGCTGTGTGCGTGGGATCGAAGTTTCGGACGAAACTCTAGCGCTGGATCAGATCGCCGAGGTCTGTCTGGGCGGCCCCGGCCACTATCTTGGCACCGATGCGACGCTCAGCCGGATGCAGGCGGATTATGTCTACCCAACCTTCGGTGATCGCACCTCACCCAAAGAATGGGCCGAATTGGACAAGCCTGATCTGATCGAAAAGGCAATCGCGCGCAAAAACGAAATCCTCTCCAGCCCGTCTGCAGCGAATTTCGATCCTCTTCTAGACGCGGAACTTCGCGCCAAATTCAACATTCACTTACCGTTGTAAGAAATTGAAAAGCGGCCCGATTTCACTCGGGCCGCTATATTGTGCCGGCAATCAGCCGTTGCTTGGGGGCAGCAAACCAGCTTCTTGCGCGATGGCGATTTCATCCGCATCTAACGCGCCATCCCCATTTGCATCCATGGCCGAGAACGTATCAGCGTTAACCTCGGGCACGACGGCTTGAACCTCTTCGATGGTCAGCACGCCGTCTCCATTTGCGTCGGCAGCCGATTGCGCAGCGGCCAGAGTGGGCAGTGCGAGCGCAACAGCCGCCAGAGCGGTCAGATATTTCGGTGTCATAAGTTTGCCTCCTGAGTGAATATTTGGATTTTGCGTCCGGACGAGCGCAAGAAACCTCAGGACTGGGCCAACGTCACCCGTCTAACGGGATTGCACCTGCTTCGCGCCAATCTCCGCGTGTTTGGCCGAGTCGCCTCTGCGGCTTGTTGCCGGGCAAAAATCCCCCATCGCGCCTCGGCAGAACTTGCCCGACGGTTTTGAGGTGATCTGGCAAAACTCAGCTTAGCGGCCGGTCTTTATCGCGTTTCGGGTTAAACCTGAGACGCTTTAGACAAAAAGAAAGGGGGCCGAAGCCCCCTGTCAGTTTCGCCTTCCAGGCTCATTTCGTTGACCGCCCGGTATTTTTTTGCCTGCGGCCTGGACTGCGCATGGGGCGAGCGCACCCGCCCCGTGAAAGAGTGGGAGGGAGCAATATTCCGCCCCACCCTGTTCCCGGCCAACACGGGCATGTCGGCCGAGTGGAACATGGCTTTGATGGTAAGTCTCAGCGCCACGCTCCGTATTCGTCGGGGCCGGTACATAAGGCAGCGACCGACCCCTGCACCCCGGGTTGCCGGGGCGCTAAACTCAGCTACACCCGCTTGTCGCGCCGCAGGTGTTGCACTTCATGCAGGTGCCGTTGCGCACCAGCGTGTAGTTTCCGCATTCACCGCAAGGGTCCCCTTCATAGCCCTGCATCTTGGCTTTGGTCCGTGCGTCCATGCCGGTCGCCACGGCGGTTTCCGCCGACGCTTCAAACGCGGCTGCCGGTTCGGACATTCCGTTGAGCTCGGCTTGCGGGTTGAACATCGCCAGATCCTGCGGCAAGCGTTTCCGCAGATACCCGGTGGAGCTGATTTGCTTCAACACTTCCAAGGACTTGGACGCCGCACTGTCACTGATCTCGGAGACGTTCGAGATGCCTTCTTCCTCGCCACGACCCAGATCATCAAAACTCGCGCCTTCGGGTTTCACATGGGCCAGATCGGTGCGATCCAGATAGGACACGGCCAATTCGCGGAAGATGTAGTCCAGAATCGACGTCGCGTTCTTGATCGAGTCGTTGCCCTGCACCATCCCGGCCGGTTCGAATTTGGTAAAGGTGAAGGCGTCGACGAACTCCTCAAGCGGCACACCGTATTGAAGACCGACCGACACGGCGATGGCAAAGTTGTTCATCATCGCCCGGAAGCCAGCGCCTTCCTTGTGCATATCGATGAAGATCTCGCCCAGCTTGCCGTCTTCGAACTCGCCGGTGCGCAGGTAAACCTTGTGGCCGCCCACGATCGCCTTTTGGGTATAACCCTTGCGGCGATGCGGCAGTTTCTCGCGATGGCTGCGGATCATTTCCTTGACCACAACCTTCTCGATCACCTTCTCGGCCAGAACGACAGCTTTTTCCTGTGTCGAGCCGCTTTCCAGAACTTCTGCCGCCTCATCATCATCCTCGACCAGCGCCGCCGCCAGAGGCTGAGACAGTTTCGAGCCGTCGCGATAGAGAGCGTTGGCCTTCACACCCAGCGACCAGCTGAGTTCGTATGCCTTCTGGCAATCCTCAATGGTCGCGTCATTCGGCATGTTGATCGTTTTCGAGATCGCACCCGAGATGAAGCTCTGTGCCGCCGCCATCATGGTGATGTGGCTATCAACCCCAAGGAAACGCTTGCCTTTCTTGCCGCACGGGTTGGCGCAGTCAAAGATCGAATAATGCTCTTCCTTCAGATGCGGCGCGCCTTCCAGAGTCATGGTCCCGCAGACATGATCGTTCGCTGCGTCGATATCGGCCTTGGTAAAGCCCAGATGGCGCAGCAGGTCGAAGGTCGGATCGTTCAGCTTGGTCGCCGGGATGCCCAACACGCCGGTGCAGAAATCCTCACCCAGAGTCCACTGGTTGAACACGAAACGGATGTCGAAGGCGCTTTCCAGCGCAGCGTCCACCTTCGCTAACTCATTGGGGCCAAAACCATGACCAGTCAGCGAGGTGTGGTTGATCCCCGGCGCGTTTCCGATCGTGCCGTGACCAACCGCATAACCCACGATCTCTTCGATCTGAGACGAGGAGTAGCCCAGCTTCTCCAGCGCCGACGGCACCGAGCGGTTGATGATTTTGAAGTAGCCGCCACCGGCCAGCTTCTTGAATTTGACCAAAGCAAAATCCGGCTCGATCCCTGTGGTGTCACAGTCCATCACCAGACCGATTGTGCCGGTGGGCGCGATCACAGTGGCTTGCGCGTTGCGATAACCGTTCTGTTCACCAAGGCTCAGCGCCTCATCCCAAGCCGACATAGCCAGATCGACCAGACGTTTGTCCGGGCAGCTACCGTGATCCAGAGGCACCGGCTTTACGGCCAGTTTCTCATACCCATTGGTCACGCCTTGCGCTGCACGGCGGTGGTTGCGAATGACGCGCAACATGTGGTCCGCGTTGCGCTCATAGCCCTTGAAAGGCCCTAGCTCTCCGGCGATCTCAGCCGAGGTCGCATAAGCCACACCGGTCATGATTGCAGTCAGCGCACCACAGATCGACCGACCCTCGTCCGAGTCGTAGCTGTAGCCCATGTTCATCAGGAGGCCGCCTATATTGGCGTAACCCAGACCCAAGGTACGGAAATCATAGGAGAGTTTGGCGATTTCCTTCGACGGGAACTGCGCCATGGTCACCGAGATTTCCAGCGTCAGCGTCCACAGGCGCGCCGCATGCATGTAATCGGCCGCCTGGAACTCACCATCCTTCAGGAAGGTCAGCAGGTTCATGGACGCCAGGTTACAGGCCGTGTCGTCCAGGAACATGTATTCCGAACACGGGTTGGAGCCGCGAATCTCACCGTCTTCGGGGCATGTGTGCCATTCGTTAACGGTGTCATGGAACTGGATACCCGGATCGGCGCAGGCCCAAGCAGCGTGGCCGACTTTCTCCCACAGATCGCGCGCCTTGACGGTCTTGGCGACCTTGCCGTCGGTGCGGTTGATCAACTCCCAATCGGCGTCTTTCTCAACAGCGGTCAGGAAAGCATTGGTCACGCGGATCGAGTTGTTCGAGTTCTGACCCGAGACCGAGCTATAGGCCTCTGAATCCCAGTCTGTATCGTAGGTCGGGAACTCGATGCTATCGTGCCCCTGCCGCGCATAGTCCAAAACGCGCTTGATGTAAGTCTCGGGGATCGCGACTTTTTTGGCTTCGCGCACCGCCTTCTTAAGACCGTCATTCTTATTGGGATCATACGCATCGTCCTGCGCACCGTCCCAGCTGCGGATGGCCTCGAAAATGCCGTTCAGCATCTTCTCGTGCATCTTCGATCCGGCAACGATCGAGGCCACCTTCTGCTCTTCGATCACCTTCCATTCGATGAATTGCTCGATATCCGGGTGATCCGCATCGACGATTACCATCTTTGCTGCTCGACGGGTTGTCCCGCCTGATTTGATCGCGCCAGCGGCGCGGTCGCCGATCTTGAGAAAGCCCATGAGGCCCGAGGACTTGCCGCCGCCCGACAGCGCCTCACCTTCTGCACGCAGATGGCTGAAGTTGGTGCCGGTGCCCGAGCCGTATTTGAACAGGCGCGCCTCGCGCACCCACAAGTCCATGATGCCGCCCTCGTTCACCAGATCATCATCGACGGACTGGATGAAGCACGCATGCGGCTGCGGATGCTCATAAGCGGATTTCGACTTGGTCAGCTTGCCGGTTTTGTAATCAACATAGTGATGCCCCTGCGCCGGGCCGTCGATCCCGTAAGCCCAGTGCAGACCCGTGTTGAACCACTGAGGCGAGTTCGGCGCGGCACGCTGGGTCGCCAGCATATAGCGCATCTCATCAAAGTAAGCGCGCGCGTCTTCCTCGGTTGAGAAATAGCCACCCTTCCAGCCCCAATAGGCCCAAGCGCCCGCCAAACGGTCGAACACCTGTTTAGAAGACGTCTCACCTTCGAACTCGGCATCGTCAGTCGGGACCGAGCGCCACAGGAATTCGGGTACGTCCTTTTCTTTGACCTTTTTCAGCTTGCTGGGAACGCCAGCCTTGCGGAAGTACTTCTGCGCGATGACATCGCTGGCCACCTGGCTCCAGCTTGAGGGGACTTGGATATTGTCCAGACGAAAGACGATTGTGCCGTCAGGGTTTCGAATCTCGGAGGTTGCCGAAACGAAATCGAGCTCCGCATACGCATCCTGCCCTGATTTGGTAAATTTTCTTTCAATCTTCATGTCCGCCGCCTTTTAATGTCCGTCAACCCTCGCTGCGGCTTGGGAAATGCAAAGCCACCAGCAATGCCGAACCTGACAGACGCAAAGGACCAACCGCTGCCCGTATGAGCGCGATACCGCCGCTGCGGTTGCACAAATCTACTCGTGTGCGTTCCGTCCCTGCCCTGCGCCCTCCCCGGCTTTCATACCAGATGTAGTGGCGTCATATTCGGCCCATACAATCTGGCGTATCTTTGCATATCAGGTCAACGACCTTTTTAAGTCATTTTTGAAATCTTTTGTGTTGACCTGTTTGTCGGGTGCTGGGCGATCTGATTCCTCCACAGAATGATCCACGGCGGGACGGCGCCGATCGCAAAACCGGCCAGATGAAATTGCCTTTTTTACCAGCATGGTTATCCGGGTTTGATCATCCAGTCCTGTGCTGGCTAAGCTGGCAGGGAATCGCGTTGTGGCCTTTCGGCCATATCCTCGCGTCAACCCATTGAAAAAAGAGCAGGCAAAACGATGAAGTTGCTTCAACTCGCCCCGATAGGCGCCCTGATCGCGGCCTGCACAGCACAAGAATTGCCAACGGCGTCGCGTAGCGCTCAATTCAGCGCCTACCCCGACAGGTTGTTCAAAACCTTCCAGACCAGTTGCGAAGGCCCCGGCGAGACGTTCCTGAAGATCGACGCCAATTCTTATGAGTGCCGCGAGTTTCTACCACCGGACACCACAGCCTTTTTGATTCTCAGCTATGATGGCTCGCCTGAGGATCTACCGCAGAGCATCATGCGCATGACCTCAACCAAGACCTCTGGCGGGTACCGCGTGGATGCGCGGCTGTTCTTTCAAGTGCCGCAAAAAAGCGGCGCAACCGTCGAAGTTCCCGTTGAAAGCAAAACGCTGGATAAAGCGCTGAGCGCGCTCTACCAAGCGATGGGTGGTTCACCAACATAAGTGAAGAAGTGGTCGGGGCGGCAGGATTCGAACCTACGACCCCCTGTACCCAAAACAGGTGCGCTACCAGACTGCGCCACGCCCCGGACCGTGCGCCGTTCCTAACGATGCTGATCTGATTTGAAAAGCCCTAACAGGGCCAAATCGCACTCGCTTGTGAAAAAATTTCGTGCCGCATCTGGGTGCCGGGCTGAATGCCGTAACGGGCGGACAAACCGGCGTTGATTTCAAGCACGGCAAAGATGTCGCCGCCCCCTTCAATCGGGGTCAGATCACCGGGAATCGCACCTTCATGCACGCGGGTCACAACGCCTGCCTGATCGACGAAAATCATATCCAGAGGAATCAGTGTGTTCTTCATCCAGAACGCCACCTGTTGCGGTGGATCATAGACGAAGAGCATGCCAGAGCGGTTCGGCAAGTGCTCGCGGAACATCAGCCCACGCGATTTCTCGGGACCGGTCACGGCCAGTTCGACATCAAATCGGACATGAGTCTGATCGTTGCGCAACTCTACCCGGTCAGGACGACATTCGGCGGCCACGCCTTCTGCCAGAAATGTTACGCATACTGCCAGAGAAGCCCAAAACCGCATCATACTGTCAGTGATCCAGCGCCGCTTCCCAGGCCAGGACCTGAGCCGCCATACGGCCCCGTTTGCCATCAATCACCCGCATGGCGAGCGCCTCGCCCGGCTGCAGATCGGCAAGGCCAGAACGGCGGAGGACTTCGATATGCAAAAACACATCCTCATCCCGGCCGAACACATTGGCGAATCCGAATCCCTTGCCCTTGTCGAACCATTTCACCCGCGCAGCTTCCAAAGGCGCTGCCGCAATCGCCGCCGGATCCAGCTCGGCAAAGTCAGCCAACATCATCGAGTCGGCGCGCACCGGAGGATCAACAGCAACAACTTCGACGGCCTGAACACCGCGATCCGTGCGATGGGTCATGATCTCGATGCCTGCCCCATCGGCGACCGAGCTCTGCCCGAAATTCCGCAACACGTTCACATGCAACAGAATATCCGGGCCGCCTTCATCAGACACAACGAACCCGTATCCCTTGGCGGGATCGAACCATTTTACGTGTCCACGAACGCGGTACATGTTGTTCAGGTCTTCTGGCACGGTGTTTCCATCGAATGTTTTAGTAGTGCGTTAAGGTTTCGGTTTTTATGGGAATGGCAGGCAAATTCAAGCTGAAAAAAACCTTTGATTTCGGCCTGTTGCATTTCGCGATACGTGAACGTCATGGATTTAACCTCTGCACATCCCAAGCGGAACCCGGATCGGCCCTCCGCCATCTGAACCGATCATGCAGGCGAAATGCGCCATCGGCCCAGAATTCAATTTCCGTCGGAACCAACCGATACCCACCCCAAAAAGGAGGGCGCGGCGGATTGGCCCCTAGTTTTGCCGTCACCTTGGCAACCTCGGCCATCAGGGCCGTTCGGCTGCTCAGGGGTTGCGACTGCTTTGACGCCCAAGCGCCCAGCCGACTTTTCAGCGACCTTGACGCGTAATATTCATCCGCCTTTGGCCCGCTTTCCCGACTGACTATACCACGAACACGAATCTGACGCCGCAAAGATTTCCAATGCATGACAAAAGCGGCTTTTTCGGCCTGATCCAGCTCAGCCGCCTTGGCGCTTTCGTAGTTGGTATAGAAAACAAAGGCCTCCGGCTCGATGTCTTTCAAAAGAACCATGCGCGCGTTGGGCATACCGTCCTTGTCCACGGTCGCCAGGGCAATCGCGTTCGGGTCATTCGGTTCATTCTGTTCGGCCTCACCCAGCCACCGCGCCGCTATTTCAAACGGATCGGAGCCAGCAAAAATGCCATCACGCTCGGTCATTTCCATCCCCTGGAAAGTATTTGATGGAAGCCTAGGGCGATTACCCGCCGCGGGCAAGACCACACGGCCTTGAAGCAGGGCAGTCAATGGCATAAACCCATCGGAACATAACGCGACGACAGGCGGAGAACCAATCATGTCAAATCAGTTGATGGCCGGAAAACGCGGCCTCATCATGGGACTGGCCAATGACAAATCAATCGCATGGGGAATCGCCCGCGCCTTGTCCAACGCCGGGGCCGAGTTGGCCTTTTCTTATCAGGGCGATGCTCTGAAAAAACGTGTCGACCCTCTGGCAGCGCAACTCGGCAGTGAAATCGTCCTGCCCTGCGACGTGAGCGACGAAGCTTCGATCGACGCTCTGTTCACCTCACTGGAAGAAAAATGGGGCAAGCTGGATTTTGTCGTCCACGCCATCGGTTTTTCGGACAAGAATGAGCTGCGCGGACGCTATGTCGACACCAGCCGTGCAAATTTCAAACTTACCATGGATGTGTCCGTCTATTCCTTCACCGCCGTGATGCAGCGGGCCGAAAAGATGATGTCCGAGGGCAGCAGCGCAATTACTCTGACGTATTACGGCGCCGAGCAGGTAATGCCCCATTATAATGTGATGGGTGTCGCTAAAGCCGCGCTCGAAGCGTCGGTCAAGTATCTCGCCGAAGATCTGGGCAAGGACGGTATCCGCGTCAACTCGATCTCGGCGGGTCCGATCAAGACGCTGGCCGCCAGCGGCATCGGAGATTTCCGCTACATCATGAAGTGGAACGAATACAATTCGCCCTTGCGCCGCAACGTGACGATCGACGATGTGGGCAACTCGGCCCTGTATCTGCTGTCCGACCTCAGTAGCGGTGTCACCGGCGAGAATCTGCACGTGGACTCGGGCTACCACATCGTAGGCATGAAAGCCGTCGATGCCCCGGACGTTGAAAAGGGTTAAGAAAAAATGAGCGCCAAAGACCGCCTGCCCCACGAAAAAGGCTTCCACATCAGCTGGGATCAAATTCACCGCGACTCGCGCGCCTTAGCGTGGCGGCTTGATGGTCAAGGCCCGGATGACGGCGCATGGCGCGCCGTTGTTGCGATCACCCGCGGCGGCATGGCCCCCGCCATGATCGTCAGCCGCGAGCTAGACATCCGCACCGTCGACACAATCAGCGTCCGCTCGTATCACCATCAGGAACAAGGCGAAGCCGAAGTCCTGAAGGCCCCCGATGCAGATCTGATGGGCGATGGTGAAGGCGTTCTGATCATCGACGATCTGGTCGATAGCGGCAAAACGCTGGAACTGGTGCGCGCGATGTACCCAAAGGCGCACTTCGCCACCGTTTACGCCAAACCCAAAGGCCGCCCGATGGTGGACACATTCATCACCGAGGTCAGCCAGGACACGTGGATCTTCTTCCCCTGGGATATGGCCCTGCAATATGTCGAGCCCTATCGCGGCACCGACTAACTTCTTCTGTTTAAAAATACCTCGGAGCGCGAGGCAGAGCCTCGCAAAGAGTCTGCCATGTCCCAAACACGAACTCGGTCCACCTTCCCCCCTCCAGTGATGGAGGCGCGGCGTTGGTTGGACGGTGTGGTGTTTCCCAACGACCGGTCTTTGATCAATGTCAGCCAGGCCGCGCCGGTTGACCCTCCGCCGCTATCCATGCGGCAGGCCATAGCCGAGTTCACCGTGGCCGAAGACAGCGCCCACCTTTATGGGCCTGTTCTTGGCAATGACGATCTGCGCGCGGAATTGGCTGCGCAAATCAGCGATCACTATGCCGGACAGGTTTTACCTGATCAGATCGCCATAACATCAGGTTGCAATCAAGCATTCTCAGCCGTGATTTCGGCGCTCACCGACGAAGGGGATGAGGTCATCCTCCCTACCCCTTGGTATTTCAACCATAAAATGTGGCTGGACATGGCAGGTGTGCGGGCCGTGGACTTGCCCACGGGCGACGATTTGCTGCCCGATCCAGAGGCGGCGCGCGCTTTGATCACCGAGAAAACCCGCGCCATTTCTCTTGTGACCCCAAACAACCCGGGCGGCGTCGAATATCCGGCCGAATTGGTCAGCGCCTTCTACGATCTCGCGCGCGAGGTAGGCATTCGCTTGCTGGTCGACGAAACCTACCGCGATTTTGACAGCCGCAGTGGCCCTCCGCATGACCTGTTCCAAAAGCCCGGCTGGGATGAGACGCTGGTGCATCTCTATTCCTTCTCCAAAGCCTACCGCCTGACCGGACATCGCGTCGGCGCGGTTGCAACCAGCGCAAGCCTGCTGGCCGAGGCCGAGAAATTTCTCGACACTGTCGCCATCTGCCCTGGTCAGATCGGCCAGTTTGCCGCCCTTTGGGGAATGCAGAACCTGTCGCAATGGCTTGCCGGAGAGCGGGACGAAATCCTCGACCGCCGCGCCGCGATTGCTGAAGGCATGCCTCAGCTCGAGGCCAAAGGTTGGCGCCTGCTGGGTCTTGGTGCCTATTTCGCCTATCTCGAGCACCCGTTCGACCTCCCGTCGGACGAGCTGGCGCAAAGACTGGTGCCCGAGGCCGGTATCCTGCTGCTGCCCGGCACCATGTTCATGCCTGATCACGACCCGGCCGGAAAACGTCAGGTGCGCATCGCGTTCGCCAATCTCGACCGCGCCGGGATCGCCCAATTGTTCGACCGGTTGCAGGCTCTGTCCTTCTAAGCTTGCCCCCCGGCGGTGCCCGTCGTATTCAGGGCCGCAACCAACAGGGCAAGCAGTAAGAGGGCATCATGGCCGCAGGCAAAAACAGCATCTCGAAAACCTTTGTCTGGATTCTGATGGGCCTTCTGTTCGTAGGCCTCGCAGGGTTTGGCGCCACCAGCCTGACCGGCACCATCCGCACGGTTGCGCAGGTCGGGGATGAGAGTATCTCGGTCGACGCCTATGTCCGCGAACTTCAACGCGAAATCCGCGCGGTTGAGGCGCAGACCGGCCAAGCCCTGCAGATGTCTCAGGCGCGTGAGCTGGGTCTGGAACAGCTCGCCCTGTCCCGCCTGATCGCTCTGGCCGCGCTAGATAACGAGGTGGGTCAACTGGGCCTGTCCATTGGCGACGAGAACTTGCAAGATGAGATCGTCTCGATCCCGGCCTTTCAGGGCGTGAACGGCACGTTCGACCGCGAAGCCTACCGCTTTCAGCTGGAACAGATCGGGATGACCGATACCGAGTTCGAATCGGACCTGCGCAAAGAATCCTCGCGCACCATCGTACAGGGCGCGATCATCGGCGGTGTTGAAATGCCCTCAACGCTGACCGACACATTGACAAATTACATCGGCGCGCGCCGCAGCTTTACCGTGGCGACTTTGGGTACGGATGCGTTGGAAACGCCGGTGGGTGATCCGACCGACGCGCAGATCCAAGATTACTACGACGAGAACACCGACCAATTCACCCTGCCCCGCACTAAGCGTCTGACCTATGCGATCCTGTCGCCAGAAATGCTGCTGGATACAGTTGAAGTGGACGAGGACACGCTGCGCCGCCTCTATGATGAGCGCGCCGATGAGTATCAGCAGCCCGAGCGCCGCTTGGTCGAACGCTTGAACTTCCCGGATGAGGACTCCGCGAACAACGCCAAAGCCCAGTTGGAGGTCGGTGGCACCACCTTCGAGCAACTCGTGCGCGAACGCGAGCTTGAGCTGAGCGATATTGATCTGGGCGATGTGACCCGCGACGATCTGGGAGAAGCTGCGGATGAGGTCTTTGCTGCTGAGCTGGACTCGGTCGTTGGCCCTCTGCCTTCCGTGTTCGGCCCGGCGCTGTTCCGCATCAACGGCTCACTGGCGGCCAACAACGTCCCGTTCGAGGATGCCGAGCCTGCCCTGCGGGAAGAACTGGCCTCGGACCGCGCGCGTCGTTTGATCGAAGCACAATCCGAAGACATCAACGATATGCTCGCCGGTGGCGCCACGCTCGAAGAGCTGGCCCAGGAAACCGATATGGAGCTGGGCCAAATCGACTGGACCCGCGACAGTGTGGATGAAGTCGCCGCTTATGACGGCTTCCGCAGCGCGGCTGAGGCTGTACGCGACGGCGACTTCCCCGAGATCGACTTTCTGGAGGACGGCTCGATCTTCGCTCTGCGTCTGAACGAAGAACTGGCGCCACGCCCGGAGCCTCTGGACAGCGCCCGTGACCGCGTCGCCGCTGCATGGGTTGCCGCCGAAACCGCCAAAGCGCTGCAAGAGCAGGCCAATTCTGTTGTCACCACCCTGGCAACGGATGGCGATTTCACCGCCACCGGCCTGCCGTTCCGCGTGGAAAACGCCCTGACGCGGACTGCGTTTCTGGATGACGTCCCCGCAAACTTCATGAACGAAGTCTTCGAGATGGAGCCCGGCGACCTGCGCGTCGTTGACGGCGAAGGAACTGCCCTGATCGTCCGTCTGGACGAGGTTCTGCCCCCGGCAGAAAGCGATGAGCTGCGTCAATTGAGCGACGCTCTGTCCGCGCAGATGAATCAGGCGCTGGCGCAGAACATCTTTGACGCCTATGTGCGCGACGCCCAAACCCGCGCGCGCCCGGTTGTCGACCAGCAGGCCCTGAACGCCGTACAGGCGAGTTATTGAACGAGACCCAAATGGCCCTGACACCCGAATATGAAAGCTTCGCGCGCGCCTATGAAGCGGGCGAAAACCAGGTCGTATATACGCGCCTTGCGGCCGATCTCGACACACCTGTCTCGCTGATGCTGAAACTGACAGGGGCGCAGAAAGATGCCTTTGTCCTGGAATCGGTTACCGGAGGCGAAGTGCGCGGGCGCTACTCGATCATCGGTATGAAACCCGATTTGATCTGGCGCTGCCGGGGCGAGGAGTCCGAGCTGAACCGCTCGGCCCGGTTTGATGGCGAAGCCTTCACGCCGCAAGAAGGCAATCCGATGGATAACCTGCGCGCGCTGCTGGCCGAAAGCCGCATCGACCTGCCCGATGATCTACCCCAAGCGGCGGCTGGGCTGTTCGGCTATCTGGGCTATGACATGGTCCGTCTGGTCGAATATCTGCCTGATGTGAACCCCGACCCGCTGGGCCTGCCGGACGCCATCATGCAACGCCCCTCGGTCATTGCGGTGCTGGACGGTGTTAAGGGCGAGGTGACCGTCGTGTCCCCGGCGTGGGTGACCGAAGGCCAATCGGCCAAGGCCGCCTATGCGCAGGCAGCCGAGCGTGTGATGGACGCGGTGCGTGATCTGGAACGCGCCATGCCCACTGAGACCCGCGATCTGGGGGATGCGCATGAGGTTGCGCCTCCGGTGTCGAATTTTACCAAATCCGGCTATATGGAGGCGGTTGAAAAGGCCAAGGAGTACATCCGCGCAGGCGATATCTTTCAGGTCGTCCCAGCCCAACGCTGGACGCAGGACTTCCCGCTGCCGCCTTTTGCGCTCTACCGGTCGCTCCGCCGCACGAACCCGTCGCCCTTCATGTTTTACTTCAACTTCGGCGGCTTTCAGGTCGTGGGCGCGAGCCCCGAGATTCTGGTGCGCGTCTTCGGCAGCGAAGTGACAATCCGCCCGATCGCTGGGACTCGCCCGCGTGGCGCAACCCCGGAAGAGGATAAGGCAAACGAGCTTGACCTGCTGGCCGACAAAAAAGAACTGGCCGAGCATCTGATGCTGCTGGATCTGGGTCGCAACGACACCGGCCGCGTCGCCAAGATCGGCACCGTTCGCCCAACCGAAGAGTTCATCATCGAACGCTACAGCCATGTGATGCATATCGTCTCGAACGTGGTCGGAGAGCTGGCCGAAGACAAAGACGCGTTGGATGCGTTCTTTGCCGGGATGCCTGCGGGCACCGTCTCGGGCGCGCCCAAAGTGCGCGCGATGGAGATTATTGATGAGCTGGAGCCCGAAAAACGCGGCGTTTATGGCGGCGGTGTTGGGTATTTCAGTGCAGGCGGCGACATGGATATGTGTATCGCCCTGCGTACGGCTATCGTGAAGGATCACAAGCTCTATATCCAAGCCGGTGGCGGCGTTGTCTATGACAGCGACCCTGAGGCCGAGTATATGGAAACCGTCCATAAATCCAACGCCATACGACGGGCGGCGGCGGATGCGGCCCGGTTCACAGGCAACAGGAACTCATAAAGAAAGGGCGGCTGATCACAGGATCAACCGCCCTTCGCTTTTCTGCGGAAACGTTACTGAACTTCGCGTTTCATAACCGCCGAGATCGGCGCCATGGCAACCCGGTTGCCGCGATCCTCAAGCCCCCACAGCAGCAGGGCCGAGATTGTCTCGGGGCGCACGCGTCCCAGCATTACAACCGTCCCCTCCTGCCCGGCGCGGAATGCTGCCTGATCCAGGAAACGACGCATGATCTTCGGATCCTGCCGCGCACCATCGATATCGCGGAACACCACGCCAGAGGGGATGCCGTTGCGCGCGGCCAGTTTCTGGACCGTGTTCAGCCCGTTATCCTGCGTGATCAACCCGCGACCGGTGGCCGCCGCAATCGACGCAACCTGATCGGCCAGTTTCCGATTGCCCTGAATTCCGCTTTCGACACCTTCCAGAATACCAACTGTCTCGTGCAGCGTGTCCAGCCATACGGCCATCGATACCTCGGCATCCTGCGCGCTGGCGGATTCATGCAGATCGGCCATGGCCAGAACCTCAAACCCGGCGGCGCGATGGCGGGCCATTTTCTCGGCGGCGTCAGGGTCGGATGGGCTGATCGCGAAGCTGACGGGATACGGGAAGTCCTGCAACGCTTCGGCTCCGAAAGAGCCCTCATCATCGATCAGGATAATCGACATCAGAGGCTTGGCTTCGGGGTTTTCAAAGCTGGCAGCGTAGTCCTCGATCGGCTTTCCGGTCATCTCGTCTACGACCGCTTCATCGGTTTCGACCGGTGTATCGTCTCGCTCGGTCAGGGGGACAACGCGCGTGCCAACCAATGTGTTGGTCGAGGTCGTGTCCTCTCCGCCGATCTGGGGAAGTGCGGCCAGTTTGGGCAGATTGCGGGGCAAGGTGTCCTCATCCCCTTCCACAGCGATTGGGCTGTTTTCAAAGGGATTCTCTTCATCCAGCTCAGCCTCTTCGGGCGCAAGCTGCGATGGCAGTTCGGGCAAAAGCGTCGCCACATCTTCTGGCTCGGCAGAGGGTTCCGGCGCTTCATCCACAACAACCGGCGCCGCGTCTGTTTCCGGCGACGCGGGGGCGGTACTGGGTGCCTGCGGAGCAGCCGGCGCGTCGGTCATGACGGTCACGCTGGTTTGATCCTCGGCCTGAGGCTCCTGCAACGCGTCCCCGGCCTCAGCCACGGAGGGCTGTTCGTCCGGCACCGTTTCCAGATCGGACAGATCAAGCGCCTCATCCGGCGCTTCGGCGGGTTTCGGCCCAGCAGGCGGCAGTTCGACCAGATCCGCGTCCGACGGGGTCTCGGCGATTTGTTCCGGTGCTTCGGGTGTTTCAACATCTACCGGTTCGGGAGCCTGGGTCTTGACCACTGGCTTATTGGCCAGCGGCGTGTTGAGCGACAACATCACCCCTACGATCAAAACAACGACCGCCCCGACGATCATTCCTCCGAAAAATCCACGCATTGCTCGTGCCTCTCGACTTCTTATCTTGCCTCGCCCATTCTGCGCCATCTTTTGTGGCGCTCGACCTGATAGCGGGTCAAGAACGGGATGTCCTCTTGACGCTGCCTCACAAGCCTGAGCATGTATGTCCCGACATTATACCGTGGCCCGGGGCTGCATCGCCAGCCTGAAATGCCCAAGCGAAGACAAGTGCCAAATGCTGCTGCTGATCGACAACTACGACTCGTTTACCTACAACCTGGTGCATTATCTGGGCGAACTTGGGGCCGAAATGGTCATTCGCCGGAATGATGCGCTTGACGTGCAAGAGGCCATGGCGATGAATCCCGCCGGTATCCTGCTGAGCCCCGGCCCCTGCGACCCGGATCAGGCGGGCATCTGTCTTGCCCTGACCGAAGCCGCAGCCGAGACCAAAACTCCGCTTTTGGGTGTGTGCCTGGGGCACCAGACCATCGGGCAATCTTTTGGCGGTAAAGTCGTGCGTTGCCATGAGATCGTGCATGGCAAGATGGGCACCATGAACCACACCGGCAAAGGTGTTTTCGCCGGGCTTCCTTCTCCGTTTGAGGCCACGCGCTATCACTCGCTGGTGGTTGAACCCGAGAGCCTGCCCGACTGCCTCGAGATCACGGCAGAACTGGAAGACGGCACCATCATGGGGCTGCAGCACAAAGAGCTGCCCATCCACGGCGTCCAGTTCCATCCGGAATCCATCGCGTCCGAGCATGGCCACGCCCTCCTCAAGAACTTCCTGCAAGAGTTGAAAGTCCCCGCATGAGCGACGCCCTGAAACCGCTGATCGGAGCGTCCGCCGACCGCCCTCTGACCCGTGCCGAGGCCGAGCAGGCCTTTGCCATCCTCTTCGACGGCGAAGCCACGCCCAGCCAGATCGGCGGTCTGTTGATGGCAATGCGCACACGCGGCGAAACGGTCGAGGAATATGCCGCCGCCGCCGCCGTTATGCGTGCCAAATGCAACGCGGTGAAGGCACCCGAGGGCGCGATGGACATTGTCGGAACGGGCGGTGATGGCAAGCACACGCTCAACATTTCCACCGCGACGGCCTTTGTGACTGCCGGGGCCGGAGTGACGGTCGCCAAACACGGCAACCGCAATCTCAGCTCCAAATCGGGGACCGCTGATCTGCAAGCGCAGATGGGTATCAACGTAATGGTTGGCCCTCAAGTGGTTGAAAAGGCGCTGAATGAGGCCAGTATCTGCTTCATGATGGCCCCAATGCATCACCCTGCGATCGCCCATGTCATGCCCTCGCGGCAAGAGCTTGGAACCCGCACGATCTTCAACATTCTGGGACCGCTGACCAACCCCGCAGGCGTCAAACGCCAGCTGACCGGCGCCTTCACGCGCGAGCTGATCCGCCCCATGGCCGAAACGCTGGGCCTGCTGGGGTCCGAGCGCGCGTGGCTGGTACATGGCTCAGACGGCACAGATGAACTGACGATCACCGGCATCAGCTGGGTCGCCGCTTTGGAAGACGGTCGCGTCAAAGAGGTCGAACTACATCCCGAAGATGCCGGTCTGCCCGTCCATCCATTCGAAGATATCGTCGGCGGAACACCCGAAGACAACGCTGTCGCATTCCGTGCCTTGCTGGACGGCGTGCCCTCGGCCTATCGCGATGCGACGCTGTTGAACGCAGCGGCCGCTCTGGTCGTTGCTGATGCCGCGTCAGATCTGCGCGAAGGTGTTGAAATGGCTGCTGATAGCATCGACAGTGGCAAAGCAAAAGAAAAAGTCACCGCGCTGGCGCGGATCACACAGGAAGCCGCATGACCGAGACCGTTCTGGACAAAATCAAAGCCTACAAGCTGGAAGAAATCGAAGCGGACAAGGCGCAAAAATCCCTGGATGAGCTTGAAAGCGAAGCCAGAAACGCGCCCGAAGTTCGCGGCTTTGCCGAGGCTTTGCGTAAAGCCGCCCGGTCTGGCTATGGCCTGATTGCCGAGGTAAAAAAGGCCAGCCCGTCCAAAGGCTTGATCCGTCCCGACTTTGATCCGCCGGCGCTGGCAAAAGCCTATGAAGACGGCGGCGCGGCTTGTTTGTCGGTCCTGACGGATACGCCCAGTTTCCAAGGTGCCAAGGAATTCCTGACCGCCGCACGTGCCGCGACCAACCTGCCCGCGCTGCGCAAGGATTTCATGTATGACCCCTATCAGGTGGTCGAAGCCCGCGCTTTGGGCGCCGACTGCATCCTGATCATCATGGCCTCGGTCGAGGACGCTCAGGCCGCCGAGTTGGAACAGACGGCGTTTGACTGGGGTATGGACGTCCTGATCGAGGTTCACGATCAGGAAGAGCTGGAGCGCGCAACCGAACTCAAAAGCCCTCTGATCGGGATAAATAACCGCAATCTCAAGACCTTCGAGACAACTCTGGATACAACGCGTCGCCTGTCCAAGCTGGTGCCCGGGGATCGTACCATCGTCTGCGAAAGCGGCTTGGGTACACCCGAGGATCTGGCGGACATTGCTCGCTACGGCGCGCGCTGCTTTCTGATCGGTGAAAGCCTGATGCGACAGGATGACGTTGCCTCGGCCACCCGCCACATCCTCTCCAACCCGCTGATCCCCGGGGTGATGTGATGCCTCTCACCCATTTTGATGCGCAGGGACAGGCTCATATGGTCGATGTCTCGGATAAAGAGGTGACCGACCGCGTGGCAGTAGCCGCCGGTCACATCAAGATGGCCCAGGAAACCTTTGATTTGATTTCAGAAGGTCGCGCCAAGAAAGGTGACGTTCTGGGTATCGCACGGCTTGCGGGAATCATGGGGGCCAAGAAAACCCCGGACCTGATCCCGCTTTGCCACCCTCTGCCGGTGACCAAGGTCGCGGTCGAGTTGACGCTGGACCCCGACCTGCCTGGTGTTCAGATCGAGGCCACCGTCAAGACCTCGGGCCAGACAGGCGTTGAGATGGAGGCCCTGACCGCCGTTTCGACCGCAGCGCTGACCGTCTATGACATGACCAAGGCGGTCGACAAGGCGATGGAGATCGGCGGCATTCGCGTTTTGCTGAAAGATGGCGGTAAATCAGGGCGTTACGAGGCGACATGATCACTGTCGAAGACGCCCGCGCCCTACTTTTTGATCTGGTTGAAACGCTGCCCGTAGAAACCGTCCCTCTGGCTGAGGCCGCAGGTCGTGTGCTGGCGCAGGACGTGAGCGCTACGCGTGAACAACCGCCTTTCGCGGCCTCTTCCATGGATGGCTATGCGGTCAAAGCGGCCGAGGTTGAGTTGCACGCAATGTTCAAACTGGTGGGTGAATCGGCAGCCGGAAACCGCTTTGACGGCGTAGTGGGTCCGGGTCAGGCCGTGCGTATATTCACCGGCGCGCCAGTGCCGGAAGGTACTGATTTCGTTGTAATTCAGGAAGATGTCGACCGCAAGGGCGACCTCATCACCATCAGCGACGATCCCGGCCAAAAGACCAATATCCGACCGGCGGGCATAGACTTCAACAAGGGCACCTCAATCACCGCCCCGCGCGTGATCCGCCCCGAGGATATGGCGCTCATGGCGGCGATGAATATCCCTCAGGTCCCCGTGACTCGGAAACCACAGATCGCATTGATCTCGACCGGGGATGAGTTGGTGATGCCCGGAGAGGTTCCGGGTCCGGATCAGATCATCGCGTCCAATACGTTCGGCCTGAAGGCGCTGTTGGAGCGCGAGGGCGCGCATGTTCGCATTCTCCCCATCGCGCGGGATACCGCATCGTCGCTGGAAACCGCCTTTGGTCTGGCCAAAGGCGCGGATCTGGTGGTCACGATCGGAGGTGCCTCTGTCGGCGACTATGATCTTGTCTCTGACGTCTCCGAGGCGTTGGGCATGGATCGGTCCTTCTACAAGATTCGCATGCGGCCCGGAAAACCTCTGATGGCCGGTCGCATGGGGGATGCAGCGATGGTCGGTCTGCCTGGAAACCCTGTGAGTGCAATGGTTTGCGGCTATTTGTTCCTTGTTCCTCTGGTCCGGCGGATGCTGGGGCTGGAGGCCATTCTCAACCCGTTCAAAACGACCGTATTGACGGAACCGCTTGCAGCCAATGGTCCGCGTGAACACTACATGCGCGCGGTTTTCGATGAAAACGGCATTCGGGCCTGCGCGGATCAGGACAGTTCCTTGCTGAGCGTTCTGGCCGACGCGAATGCTCTACTGATGCGCCCGCCGCAGGATCCGGCCTTGCCCGCAGGGGCCAAAGTTCAATACCTGCTGCTGTAGAACATCCTCAAAATCGTTGACACAAAACGTGAACATGCGTAGAACAAATGCAAACGCATAAGCGACGAGGTATGAGCGATGCTGACCAAGAAGCAGCTGGATTTGCTGGAATTCATCCACAAACGCGTACAAGCGGACGGTGTTCCGCCGAGCTTTGACGAAATGAAGGCGGCGTTGGACCTTCGATCCAAATCCGGCATCCACCGTCTGATCACCGCGCTTGAAGAACGCGGCTTTATTCGGCGTCTGGCACACCGCGCCCGCGCGATTGAGATTGTCAAACTTCCAGAGAGCTTAGGCGGAGAGCCCACGGCGGGCTTTACCCCCCGCGTGATCGAAGGCGACAAGCCCGAGGGCCCGCGCCCTGCCAATTTCGAGCCAGTCTCGGTCGACGCGATGGAGCTACCAGTCATGGGCCGGATCGCAGCCGGTGTGCCAATCGAGGCGATCAGCCATGTCTCACACCGCGTTGCAGTGCCCGGCCCGATGGTCTCGGGCCAGGGGTTGCATTATGCACTTGAGGTCCGCGGAGATTCGATGATCGACGCCGGGATCAATGATGGCGACGTTGTGGTGATCCGCGAAACCTCAACCGCAGACAATGGCGATATCGTTGTCGCTCTGGTCGAAGATCAGGAGGCGACGCTGAAACGGTTCTTCCGCCGTGGCAAAGCCATCGCGCTGGAGGCTGCGAACCCCGCCTATGAAACTCGTGTTCTGCCGCAGGAAAAAGTCAAGGTTCAGGGCCGTCTGGTCGGATTGATCCGGACCTACTGATTGCCAGCATTCGAGCGGGTCCCCGTGGATTTCGGGGACCACAGCCGATCCCCAATCCTTTCAGCGCTTGAAGTGATTTTACCACCTGAGATCGACAAGCTTCCGGTTTCATACAGCCGGTCCGGGTCGAAGATGGTGCAACCTCCACTAAGTTTCAGATCGACCGAAGACACAATGATCTGACCGGTATTGCATTCGTCAAACTCAAGCGCCGCGCGTTTGCCGGTCAGGTGGATCACCTCTGCCCCGGTCAAAGCGATCCTTTGCACTTGACCCGCATGGCCAGGCCATCGACTGGCCGCCTGCCCTTGTGTCAAACCGTCTCCGTCATTCTCAAGCCAGACCGTGGCCACGAATCCGCTGCCCTTCTCTTTGCTGAGCGCGCGGCCCTCAGTGGTCATGACGCCGACCAGCCCACCGGATTCGGCGATCAGAACCTCAGGCCGGTTGCCCGAGGTCCAAAGCACAAAGGCCAAGACCACCGGAGCCACCCCAACCCATCGCACTCGGCCCTGCCACAAAGCCAGCCAAAGCGCCCCCAACGCGATCATGGGCAGGGCAAACCATGGCGGGCCAACCACATAGCCCTGAGATCCGTCCAACCCGGACACCCACTCCGCGATCATCAGGATCCAACACAGTCCCAGCCCCATGACCTCAAGCGCGATCCACTCCAGCCTGAAAGGCGCCAACAGCGCCGCGACAACGGCTGCGGGCACGACGATGGACCCCATGACAGGCACGGAAAGCAGATTGGCCAACAGGCCGTAGTGCGACATTGTATTAAAATGCGCCGCTCCGATTGGTGCGGTCGCAAGGCCCGCGATGGCCGAGGACATCAGAAGACCAATCGCAGCTTTGGACCATTTCGGCCCCGGCATGGGTCCGAAATCACGCAGTGCTCCGAATACAGCGACCAGAGCGGTGGTCGCCGCGAATGACATTTGGAAACCGGGGCTGAGCAGCGTTTCGGGGCGCAGGGTCAACACAATCAATGCGGCCACCGCGACGGCCCGTAGCGAAATGGCGCGCCGGTCGATCAGGACCGCTCCGAACATGACGCTGACCATGACAAAGGCCCGCTCGGTCGCGACATTGCCGCCGGACAACATCAGGTAAATAACGGCGGCCAACAACGCACATCCAGCGGCGAATTTGCGGACGGGTACACGGAGGGCCAGTGCGGGGATCGCTGACAATCCAACGCGACAAACCATGAAAACAAACCCGGTCAGCAACCCCATATGCAGGCCTGAAATCGCCAGAAGATGCGCCAGGTTTGACGCGCGAAGTGCATCGAGCGTGTCTTGCCCCATGCCGCTGCGGTCTCCTGTCATGACGGCGGCTGCGAATCCTCCGACCTCGCCCGGAAGATGGGCGCGCACATGGTCCGAGATTGCCATGCGAATGGCCGTGACCCGAACGCCCTGCACAGCGTCCTGCGGCGGCGCGATGGTCATCACCGGTACCCGGGTGTACCCAACGGCGCCCAGCCCCTGAAACCAGGCGTGACGGCGGAAATCGAACCCTCCGGGCTCGACAGGGCCTTGCGGCGGGGACAGATGCGCCGTGGTCATGATCCGTTGTCCCGGCGCGATGGGCCCGACCTCGGAATGAACGGAAAGACGGATGCGCTGCGGACGCCGGTACTCTGGCACGTCCCCTACCCGCACCTGATCCAACGTCAATCGCAGCGCATCCGAGGCGGAGCGGTCCATGGCGACGACCCTCCCCTCGATTGGGCCATAGTATCGCCATGACAGAACCGGTTCCGCCACCATATGGGCGCGGGCACCTGCCAGCAGAAAGCCAGCCGCCACCAGCGCCCCCCCGATTGCCAACGCGCCCCATCCGGCGGGCAACACACGACCCAAGCCGATCAAAGCCAAGCCTGCCACGGCCAGACCCAAGTACAAAGGCCCCTCAGGTTCGAACCGCAATCCGAAATAGAGACCGATCCCAAGGCCCAAACACACCGGAGACCACGGAAACAAAAACCCGATCTGGTTCAGCAGCGCCAACCGGACCTGTGCGAGAACACGCATGGTTGCCCCCGTCCTTGAGGCTCGTTAGACAGGCGCCAAGCTAAGCCCATCGCGGTTACCAAAAGGTTAATCAACACAATGTCCGATCAGGTCGTCACCCGTTTCGCCCCTTCGCCTACCGGTTTTCTTCACATTGGCGGCGCGCGTACTGCGCTGTTCAACTGGCTCTATGCTCGTGGACGCGGCGGCAAGTTCCTGTTGCGGATCGAGGACACGGATCGGGAACGCTCGACCCCCGAGGCCACGGCGGCGATCCTGCAAGGGATGGCATGGCTGGGACTGGATCATGACGGAGATGTCATCAGCCAATTCGAAGGGGCTGCGCGTCATGCCGAAGTGGCGCATCAGCTTCTGGCAGAGGGCAAAGCCTACAAGTGTTTCTCGACCCAGGACGAAATCGCGGCTTTTCGTGAGCAGGCGCGGGCCGAGGGTAAATCGACCCTGTTCCGCAGCCCCTGGCGCGATGCTGATCCGGCCACGCATCCGGATATGCCCTTCGTGATCCGCATCAAGGCCCCGCAGGACGGCGCCACCGTGATCCGAGACCAAGTACAGGGTGACGTGACCATCCGGAACGACCAGTTGGACGACATGATTCTGCTGCGCTCGGACGGGACACCGGTCTATATGCTCGCGGTTGTGGTGGATGACCACGACATGGGCGTAACGCATGTGATCCGGGGTGACGATCACCTGAACAACGCCGCGCGCCAGATGATGATCTACGAAGCGATGGGCTGGGATGTTCCTGTCTGGGCCCATATCCCGCTGATTCACGGGCCGGACGGCAAGAAGCTGTCGAAGCGTCACGGTGCCTTGGGCACGCAGGAATATCAGGCGATGGGCTACCCCGCCGCAGGGATGCGCAACTATCTGGCCCGCCTCGGCTGGAGCCACGGCGACGACGAGTTCTTTACCGATGAACAGGCCAAAGAATGGTTCGATCTGGGTGGAATCGGCAAAAGCCCGGCGCGGTTCGATCTGAAAAAGCTCGAGAACCTGTGCGGCCAGCATATTGCGATCTCAGATGATGCTGCGCTGCGGCGTGAAATCGAAGCATACTTGGCAGCGGCCGGTCTGCCACCTCTCTCGGAGACACAATCCGGTGATCTGGAAAGCGCGATGTATTGTCTCAAGGACCGCGCGCGAACTTTCCCGGAACTGCTTGAAAAAGCGCATTTTGTACTGACCTCGCGCCCTATCGAGTGCGATGAGAAAGCCCAAAAGGCGCTGTCGTCTGTATCCGATGGTATACTGAGTGAATTGACGCCGCAGCTGCAAAATGTTAGCTGGTCCCGGAACGAGCTGGAGGAGGCTCTGAATTCCTTTGCAGAAGCAAAGGAGGTCAAGTTCGGTAAGCTGGCAGGCCCGCTTCGGGCGGCATTGGCTGGTCGGGCAGTCACTCCTTCGGTTTTTGACATGATGCTTGTGCTGGGGCGCGATGAAACCTTGGCGCGGCTTTCTGAAGCAGCGGATTAAACCCAATCTTCATATTCGGGTAACGCTGCACCGCTAACACACCCGGGCTGCGCGCCCGCGCGCAGTCATTGCCCGCAGGTCAGGGCGATGAACTGACCTGCGCACAAATGAAGAAGGGACAACCATGACTGATAGCAACAAGACAGCAACTCTGACCGTCCATGGCAAAGAGTATGAGTTGCCCGTTCACTCTCCAACTGCTGGGCCTGATGTTGTCGATATTCGCAAGCTTTACGGTCAGGCAGGTGTGTTCACCTACGATCCCGGCTTTACCTCGACCGCCAGCTGCGACAGCACCATCACCTATATCGACGGCGACAAAGGTGAGCTGTTGCACCGCGGCTACCCGATTGATCAGCTGGCCGAGAAATCCCACTTCCTCGAAGTCTGCTACCTGCTTCTTTACGGAGAACTGCCGGGCGCAAAAGATCTTGAAACCTTCGAATCCACGATCACGCGCCACACGATGCTGCACGAGCAGATGCAGTATTTCTACCGCGGCTTCCGTCGTGACGCGCACCCGATGGCCATCATGGTTGGTGTCGTCGGCGCGATGTCGGCCTTCTATCACGATTCGACAGACATCTCGGACCCGCATCAGCGCGAGGTCGCCTCGCACCGCCTGATCGCCAAGATGCCGACAATTGCGGCCTGGGCTTACAAGTATCACACCGGTCAGCCCTTCGTGTATCCGCGCAACGATCTGGACTATGCGTCGAACTTCCTGCGCATGTGTTTCAGCGTTCCGGCCGAAGAATATGAGGTGAACCCGATCCTCAGCCGTGCGATGGACCGCATCTTTACCCTGCATGCGGATCATGAGCAGAACGCCTCGACTTCGACCGTGCGTCTGGCCTCGTCTTCGGGCGCGAACCCGTTTGCCTGTATCGCTGCCGGTATCGCCTGCCTCTGGGGTCCGGCGCATGGTGGTGCGAACCAGGCCTGTCTTGAGATGCTGGAAGAGATCGGCACCGTCGATCGTATCCCGGAATATATCGCCCGCGCCAAAGACAAGAATGATCCGTTCCGCCTGATGGGCTTCGGCCACCGGGTTTACAAAAACTTCGACCCGCGTGCGAAGGTGATGAAGCAATCTGCGGACGAAGTGCTGGATCTGCTGGGTGTTGAAAACAACCCGAAACTGCAGGTCGCCAAAGAGCTTGAGAAAGAAGCTCTGCAAGATCCGTATTTCGCCGAGAAGAAGCTGTTCCCGAACGTGGACTTCTATTCGGGCATCATCCTCGAGGCGATGGGCTTCCCAACCTCGATGTTCACGCCGATCTTCGCCCTGTCGCGCACCGTCGGCTGGGTCAGCCAGTGGAAAGAGATGATCGCCGATCCTCAGAACAAGATTGGCCGCCCGCGTCAGCTGTATCTGGGCGAGACGAGCCGCGACTACGTGGATATCGAAAAGCGCTGAACCGCGCGCTAGACCAAACAAAACCAAGGCTCCGGGTGTTGCGGGGCCTTTTTTTGATCCTGATTTGTTGTAGCACTGCGTCACTTGCCCCGGCGGTTTTTGCGCCTGCTTCTCTCAGCCTAAGACCATGGATATGGTCTCGTGAAATTGTAGAAACCCTGTGTTGCGATGGTATGTCGGTTCCTTCAAATAGTCTTTCTGGCGTTCTTTGCGTTTCCGGCGTCTGGTTTGGCGCAAGGGATTCTTGAGGACATTTTCAAACAGATCCAGCGCGAAAACGCGGCGGGTTCTCTGGCAATTTTGGGCCTTGCTGGCATCCCTGATGACTCGGCCAGTGCGATCTCACTGCAATCGAACACGGGAAACCGCGAGTATGATTTCAAATCTGCGCAATTGGGCGGGGGCTTTCGACTGAGCGAAGGCGTGCCCATCTACCTTGAAGGCTATATAGGCTATGCGCGCTATGACCCGGTCCTGTTCTTTTCTGGCTCCGGCGAGACCACTACGTTGCCGCTCAAATGGACAAGCGCCGCTGTAACAGGCGGTATCGGTTACCAGTTCGACTTGGGAGAGCGCTGGAAACTGACGCCCATGGCCCATATCTCGATCGGGCGCACCCAGTCTGATGCCTCGGTCGCCACCCAAGTGATCGCCGAGCGGCTTGGCATCGAGGGGGAGTTTCTCGAAAGCGGTGGCCTCTGGGCTGGAGGTGCTGGCGGTTCGCTGACGCTGGACTACGCACGGCCTCAGACCAATGACCGAGAGTTCGAGATGAGCTTTCGCTACACCCATATCGAATACTGGCCCATTGGTGACGACGAAGACCTGTTGGTGCAATCGACGGCTGCAAATGCCGTGCTTTGGTCACGGTACCGGTTTCCGACAGGCGGTCGGATGTTTGGCCGCCCGGTTCGCTGGGTCGGAGATCTGTCTTTCTCTTACCTGATCGGGGATCAGTCACTGGTTCTGGGCACAGATTGGCTGGCACGCGTCGGCGGCGGGATCGAGGTCGATCTGTCCGACACCTGGGTTCCGTGGGTGAGCACCACGCGGATCATGGTGCGCTACTATGGTAGCGACACGGTCAACGGGTTCACAGCCGGGATCGGCATCAGCTTCTGACGTACCGTCTAAAACAGGCTCATCTGATCGCCCGGCTGCGGAGGTTTTGCGAAGAGATCGCGACGTAGCTCATCAGATTTCACCTTCAGGCCCAAACGTTTAACGGCCACCTTGAAGCGCTTTGCGATCAATTCGGCATACTCGCCTTCTCCGCGCATCCGATGACCCCAGCGCGGGTCATAGTCGCGACCACCATGCATTTCGCGCAGCCGTGCCATGACCTTTTCGGCCCGTGCGGGCTCATGTTCGGCCAGCCAGTCCTGCCACAGCGCCGATACCTCTCGGGGCAGGCGCAGCATGATCCAGCTCGCAGTGTCGGCGCCGGCATCATGCCCGGCCTCCAGCAGGGTCTCCAGCTCATGATCGGTTAGCCCGGGCACAACGGGCGAGGTCATCACCCGCACCGGCACCCCTGCCCCGGTGAGACGTCGGATGACCTCCAACCGCCGTTTGGGAGACGGAGCCCGCGGCTCCATTCGGCGAGATAGGCCCGCGTCCAAAGTTGTCAGCGATATCCCGACGCGTACCAGCCCCAGCGCTGCCATGGGCGCAAGAATATCCAGATCCCTCTCGACCAAGGTCCCTTTGGTCACGATCGCTATGGGGTGGTTGAAATCCCTCAGAACCTCAAGACAGGCCCGCGTGATCCCGCGTTCTTTTTCAACGGGTTGATAAGGGTCGGTGTTAGTGCCTAAGGCGATTGGCGCGACCCTGTAGGACCGCGCGGACAATTCCTTGCGTAATACCTCAGCCGCATTGCCACGCGCGGTCAAACGGGTCTCAAAATCCAGCCCTGCCGACAGTCCAAGGTAGGCATGACTGGGCCGCGCAAAGCAATAAACGCAGCCATGTTCGCACCCCCGATACGGGTTGATCGAGCGGTCGAACGGCAGGTCGGGAGAGCGATTATAGGTGATCACACTGCGCGCCACCTCGTCCCGAACCTCGGTTCTCAGAAGCGGTTGATCTTCTTCGATGTCCCAACCGTCATCCGTCTGGACCGTGGCAAGTTTTTCAAAGCGACCCGCGTCATTGGATGCGGTCCCTCGAGCGCGGATATTGGTTTGAGGCTGCATTTGTTCACCTTACGTTCCCACCCTATAGGTAAGCGAATACTGAACGCGAGGCAACCACCCCCTGTTTTTGCTAACCTGAGCCAGACACAGGATGATCATGCATATTATTCTGTCGCCCGATGCCGATTTTTGACATAAACGTCGGTCCCGAAACCGCCGAGGTCGCAATCGTCACAGTAAATCTGCGACGTTTTGGCCAAAACGAAAAAAATGCCACCCCGGGCCACGAGTCCGCATAGCTCAGGAAATCATCCCATGTCCGACGAAGAAGACATCATCCTGTCCGAACTGAATGACGAAGAGCTTGTTGAACAGATGTTCGACGATCTCTACGACGGTCTGAAAGAAGAGATCGAAGAAGGCACCAACATCCTTCTCGAGCGCGGCTGGACCCCCTACGACATCCTGACCAAAGCACTGGTCGGTGGTATGACTGTCGTTGGTCACGACTTCCGTGACGGCATCCTGTTCGTGCCCGAGGTTCTGCTGGCCGCCAACGCGATGAAAGGCGGTATGGCGATCCTGAAGCCTCTGCTGGCTGAAACTGGCGCACCGCGCGTTGGCAAGATGGTCATCGGCACCGTGAAGGGTGACATCCACGACATCGGCAAGAACCTTGTGTCGATGATGATGGAAGGCGCAGGTTTCGAAGTTGTCGACATCGGCATCAACAACCCGGTTGAAAACTACCTGGAAGCGCTGGAAAACGAACAGCCCGACATCCTGGGCATGTCCGCCCTGCTGACCACCACAATGCCATACATGAAGGTCGTGATCGACACGATGGTGGAACAAGGCCTTCGCGACGACTACATCGTTCTGGTCGGCGGCGCGCCGCTGAACGAAGAGTTCGGCAAAGCCATCGGTGCAGACGGTTACTGCCGTGACGCCGCCGTTGCGGTTGAGATGGCAAAGGACTTTGTCTCGCGCAAGCACAACCAGTTGGCGGGATAAGAACACCGTTTTATGTTCTGAAGGGGCCGCTCGATTTCGGGCGGCCTTTTTTGTTCCAAGCCACGGTTTCGGGCGAAATCACCCGGACCAGCCAGCCAGAGGACCCCGGAATGTCACAGAACCAACATCCCGATGACGCCAGTCTGACGACCGATGGATATGACGAAACCGGCAAGGGCCGTATTCTGTTGCTGGCCTGTGGGGCCTTGGCGCGCGAGATTCTGGATCTCAAGACCCGCAAGGGCTGGGACCATATGGATCTGACCTGCCTGCCCGCGATCCTTCATGTTCACCCTGAGAAGATCACTCAGGCCGTCGAGGATGCAATTGCCAAGCATCGTGAGAAATACGATCAGGTTTTCGTGGTCTACGCAGATTGCGGCACCGGCGGCCTGCTGCAACAGGCGTGCGACCGGCTGGGTGTCGAGATGGTCAAAGGCCCACATTGCTATTCGTTTTTCGAGGGGAATGAGGTCTTTGCCGCGAAGGGTGAGGACGAGACAACCGCCTTCTACCTGACCGATTTTCTGGCCCGGCAGTTCGACGCCTTTGTCTGGAAACCGCTGGGTCTGGATCGCCACCCCCAACTGCGAGACATGTATTTCGGGAACTACACCAAACTGGTCTATCAAGCCCAAACAGATGATCCCGCGCTGACGGCGCGCGCGCAGGAATGCGCCGAGCGTATGGGTCTGGATTTTGAGCGTCGCCTGACCGGCTATGGCGATCTGGAAACTACGCTGACCGATTGGGCGACGAGAACCCGCTGACGCTACGCTTTCTCCTGCGCGACTTCACGGATGCGTTCGATCATCGCCCTCAGACCGTTCGACCGCTGAGCGGACAAGTGGTCATTCAGGCCCAGCCGCGCAAGCTCTCCGCCAGCGTCGACCTTGATCACCTCGGCCACTGGCAAGTCGTTGTAAAGCAGACGTAAAACCGCGATCAGGCCACGGACGATCAGCGCATCGCTATCCCCATCGAACCGAAACACGCCACCGTCGATCATCGGGTGCAGCCACACCTGGCTGGCGCAGCCGTCGACTTTGGTGGCTGGAACTTTGAGCGCGTCGTCCAGCGGCTCCATCGCTTTGCCTTGTTCAATCACATGGCGATAGCGGTCCTCCCAATCCTCGAGGAACTCGAAATCTTCGACAATTTCTTCAAAGGCGGGCGTTGCCATGGCGCGGCGGTCCTTCTGTTTCATTCACAAGTGTGACCTATGCCGACGATAGCCCCCTGTCCAGCCCTCGCCGTGGCTTTTCAAGGCAGGCAAATTACGCTAACCCATTGCATGAATGACTGTTAAAGCCGTGGGTCCATGCAAAAATCACTGTCTCTTCTTGTCGTCGCCGCGTTGACCCTGTCTGCCTGCAACAGCTGGCGCGATTCGCGGGCGAACCCGTCCAACTGGTTTGGATCCAGCCAACCCGCCCCAGTCGAAACCGCTCCGGTGGACGAGGCCTATGCCCTGGTCCCCAAACAGCGCGAGGGCATCGGCCTGTTTGACCGCCCCGAAGAAGAAGACACCAGCGTTCCGATTGCAAAAATCGACGAGTTGCGGATCGACGCAACGCCAACCGGAGCGATCGTCTATGCCTCGGGCACGGCGCAACGCCAGGGCGCGTTCAACGCCCGTCTGGTTCCCGTGGAGTCGGAAGAAAACCAGAAGAACGGCGTGATGGAGTTTACGTTCCGAGTGAACTACCCCAAGGCGCAAACGGCGCAGGGCACTGAGCGTTCGCGCATGGTCTCCGACGCCATCAACGTCTCCCGACAGGAGCTTGAAGGCATTCGTCTGGTCCGTGTGGTCGGCCAGCAAAACGCCTTGGAATCGCGCCGCCGCTAAACGGTCAGAGGGGCACGACCTTCACGTTTTGCCCCTTTGCAGCCAGTGCGATCTTGCCTTCGCACAGCTTCAGAGCATCCTCACCGAACACCTCGAACCTCCAGCCGGTCATGGAGGGAAGGCCGCGCTCGCCCGCTGCAATCTGGTCCAGTTCGGCGCTGGTGGCGATCAGCTTTGCCGCCACGCCCGAGCTTTCGGTTTTCGATTTCAGCAGCACCCGCAACAGATCGGCCAGCGCTGGGTTCACCTTTAGTTTGTCGCGGCTCGTGTCGACCTTGGGCAGCTGTTCGGGCGGACAGTTCACACCCTTTTTGACAGCCGCCAGAATGCCTTCCGCAATCGCCCCCTTGCGCGCTTCTCGCAGCAATAGGCGCGAGCCGCCAAGGTCCGACGGCGTTTTGGGTTTGGTCGAGGCCAGCTCGATCAGCGCGTCATCCTTGAACACGCGATTGCGCGGGATGTTGTTGTCCTGTGCGTGAGATTCGCGGAACTGTGCCAACTCTCGCACAACCGCCAGAAACTTGGCCGAATTCGTCCGCGTTTTGACACGTTTCCACGCATCTTCGGGCCGGATGTCATAGGTGCCGGGCTGGGTCAGGATGCGCAGTTCCTCGGATACCCAATGGCTGCGCTTGGTTTTCTCAAGCTCAGCCGCGAGATGTTCGTAGATCTTGCGCAGATGGGTCACATCGGCCAGCGCATATGTCTTTTGCGCATCTGTCAAAGGACGCCGCGACCAGTCAGTAAAGCGCGAGGTTTTATCCACCCCCTGCTTGCAGATCTTGCGCACCAGCGTCTCATAGCCGACCTGTTCGCCAAAGCCGCAGACCATCGCGGCAACCTGCGTGTCAAACAGCGGGGTTGGAAATACGTTCGCATCGACCCAGAAGATTTCCAGATCCTGACGCGCGGCGTGGAACACTTTGACCACGCCCTCATTCCGGAACAGCTCATAGAGCGGCTCAAGCGAGATGCCATCGGCCAATGGGTCGACCAGAACGGCACTGTCTTCATCCTCAGAAGGGACGGCCAACTGGACCAGACACAGTTTTGAATAGTAGGTCCGCTCGCGCAGAAATTCGGTATCTACAGTGACATAGGGAAAGGCAGCAGCAGCCGAGCAGAAATCAGCCAGCTCTTGCGTCGTTGTCAGAGTTCTCATGCGCCGTACTATTCTTGTTCTTTGTGTGACTGCCCGTTTTTCTACCGTCCCGAGCGTTATCGGCGACCATAGGACGAATTTCCGCCGGGTGTAAATCACCCAAGGGCGATCAGGGCAGCATAAGAACGGACCTGTTGCCTTCCACATACCGCCGCAGCACCGACGGGTAGAGCTGATGCTCATAAAGCAGCACTTTGGCGGCGAGGCTGTCGGGGGTGTCCTCGGGTGCAATGGTTACCCGCGCCTGCCCCAGAATTGGGCCATCATCCAGCGCTGCGGTGACCTCATGCACGGTGCAGCCGTGTTCGGCATCGCCTGCTTCGATCGCGCGGGCATGGGTGTGCAGGCCTTTGTATTTCGGCAGCAGCGAGGGATGAATGTTCAGCATCCGTCCTTGAAAGCGCGAGACGAAATCGCCGGTCAGAACCCGCATGAACCCGGCCAGACAGACGATATCAGGTTGCGCAGCCTCAAGCGGTTTCAGGAGTTCCGCCTCAAACGCCGCCCGATCCCCTTTGAAGGGGCGGTGATCAACCACGGCCGTTTCGATGCCGCGATCCCGCGCCTTTGCCAGACCACCGGCCTGCGCGTCGTTGGACAGAACCAGACATGGGCGCGCAGGATGGTCTCGGGTCATGCTGTCGACCAGAGAGACCATGTTCGACCCGCCGCCGGAAATCAGGATCGCGACGCGCCTGTGGCTCACAGCAGTTCGCCCGAATAGGCCACGCCAACCGCGTTAGTCACGGTGCCGATGCGCGACACAGTCTCACCCGCCTCGGCCAGCAATTCAGTCAGTACCTCAGCCTGATCGGCAGCGCAGACCACGATCAGGCCGATGCCGCAGTTGAAGGTCTTCAACATCTCAGCTTCGGCAATCCCGCCAGTTTCGGCCATCCAACCGAAGACGGGCGGCAGGTCCCATGCGTCCAGATTGATCTCAGCACCCAGCCCTTCGGGCAGAACACGCGGCAGGTTTTCGGTCAGACCGCCGCCGGTGATATGAGCCAGCGCATGCACACCCCCGGCGCGGATCGCAGCCAGAGCAGGCTTCACATAGAGCCGCGTCGGCGTCAGCAGCGACTCGCCCAGCGTGCCGTCGCTAAACGGCGAGTCGGCCTCCCAACCCAGCCCGGAAATTTCGACCAGTTTGCGCACCAGAGAGTAGCCGTTGGAATGCACCCCGTTCGAGGCCAGCCCCAGCAGAACGTCCCCTGCTTGCACACCGTCGGGCAGATCGGCACCCCGCTCCATCGCTCCGACCGAGAACCCGGCCAGATCGAAATCACCATCGGGATACATGCCCGGCATCTCGGCGGTTTCGCCACCGATCAGGGCGCAACCCGACTGCGCGCAGCCTTCGGCAATGCCTTCGATGATCCGCGCGGCGGTGTCGGTGTCCAGCTTGCCGGTGGCGAAATAATCAAGGAAGAACAATGGCTCAGCGCCCTGACAGATCAGGTCGTTGACGCACATGGCGACCAGATCAATGCCGACGCCATCGACAACACCGGTATCAATCGCAATCCGCAGCTTGGTGCCAACACCGTCGGTGGCCCCCACCAGAATGGGGTCTTCATAGCCTGCGGCCTTGAGGTCAAACAGCGCGCCGAACCCGCCCAGACCGCTCATGACTCCGGGGCGATTGGTGCGTTTGGCGGCAGGCTTGATGCGGTCGACCAGGGCGTTGCCTGCATCAATATCCACACCCGCGTCGGCGTAGGTGATTCCGTTCTTGCCCGCTGTCATGGCCTATCCCTCATGAATGGTTTGCGGGCGGGTTAGTCGATTGTGCGCTTTGATGCAACGGTCAGGCTTGACGCGGGCGATCACCGTGGTACTCAAAGCGCTCAGGCGGGCCTGTAGCTCAATTGGTTAGAGCAGAGCGCTCATAACGCTTTGGTTGCGGGTTCAAGTCCTGCCGGGCCTACCAAATTCCGCTGTTTTCCTTAGAATACCACACCTCTAGCGCCCTACGATGATGTCGGCACACAGCCCGCCCAGTCTCTCGCTTTTGCCAAGGCGCAAGACGCCGCCATGGGCGCGGGCGATGTCGGCGACGATGGCAAGGCCCAGCCCCACACCGCTTCCTTGGTTCTGATTGCGTGCAGGGTCCAGGCGGGAAAAGGGCTTAACGGCCTCGGTCCGCTGTTCGGGAGGGATACCCGGCCCATCATCCTCGACCCGGATGCGCAGCGATTTGGGCGTCAGCGTCAGGCTGACATCCGCCTTGCTGCCATAGCGCACGGCATTGCCGATCAGGTTCTCGACCGCCCGGCGCATGGCCGATGGTCGCAACATCGCTGTCCCCTGCCCGTCGACGGTAACCAGTTCCGCCTTATGGCCAGCCCGTCTTGCATCGCTGACGATCTGCGTCAGCAAATCTTCGGGATCGACCTCTTCAGGAGCACCTTCGGCAGCACCGCGGGAAAAGTCGAGGAACGCATCCAGAAGCGATTGCATCTCTGTTACGTCCTGCTGCAACGGCGCAGCCTCTTCTTCGGGCAGCATTGACAGACCCAGTTTCAGCCGTGTCAGCGGAGTACGCAGGTCATGGCTGACACCCGATAGCATCATTGTTCGCTGCTCCATCTGCCGCTCGATCCGCGCCCGCATGTCGAGAAAAGCGTTGCCTGCCGCCCGGACCTCGACCGCGCCGCCGGGGGAATACGGCACCACCCGTCCTCGACCAAAAGCCTGTGCCGCATCCGCAAGCCGTGTGATGGGCCGGAGCTGGTTGCGCATGTATAGAAACGAGATCGAGGTCATGATGATGGCAAAAAAAACCATCGTCACGATCAACTGATGCGGCGCCGCAGGGGACAGACGCCGTCGATCAAAGGTCAGCTGCAACAGACCCAGATGAGTGGGCATATAGAGGCGCGCCTCTTGCCCGCTGGGCAGGGCAACCGCCTCAAGGTCAGGCAATTCCGCCATCAGATCTGCCTCAACCTGTGGCGCAATAAAGTCGTACCATCTGCGCCGGCCGATTTCCGGCATCTCATCCGCATCGAGGAACTGCATATTCATCGACAGAGCGCTCAGATCGGGACGCACGGCGGCCAGCGCCTGTTGCCGGGTCTCAGATTCGGCCATGGTCTGAGTGATCAGTCGGACCTCACGCGCGGCGGCTTGCGTCATTTGCGCGGTCACGTCCTCCAGATGCTTTTGCAGGAACGCAATGCCCACCACCAGCAGCAAGGCCACCACCGGCAGGACGAGAATCAGCGCAGCCCGGACATACAGGCCGCGCGGCATATAGGGTTTGAGCCATTGCGTGGACATGCGCTAAACCTAGCGGGCTGCCCGGACAAGAGAAAGAGGACAGAATGCAGGCACCTGACGAATTCAACCCGCCAGCTGGCGTGGCGCAGGAGCTGCATCCGGGTTTGCAGCGCATTCTGGCTCCGAATCCGTCGCCGATGACGTATCGGGGCACGAACACCTATCTTCTGGGCACGCGGGATCTGGCGGTGATCGACCCCGGACCGCTGAGCGGCGCGCATCTTGAGGCGATTCTGGACGCGCTGACACCCGATCAGAGAATCAGCCACATCCTCGTGACCCACACCCATCTGGATCATTCGCCTCTGGCCGCCCCTCTCGCGGCCCGCACGGGTGCCCCGATTCTGGCCTTTGGAGGCCCTGAGGCCGGGCGCAGTGCGGTCATGGCCGACCTCGCCAAAAGTGGCATGGTGCAAGGCGGAGAAGGTATCGACACCGCATTCCGGCCAGATATCGAATTGGCGGACGGAGAACGCATCACGGGCGACGACTGGCAGCTCGAGGTCATCCACACCCCCGGTCATCTGGGCAATCACATCGCGCTGGCTTGGGGCGATATCTGCTTTACGGCGGATCACGTGATGGGTTGGGCCAGCTCGCTCGTCTCTCCCCCCGACGGAGACCTCACCGACTTCATGGCGGCCTGTCATCGGCTGAAACAGCGCGACTGGTCTGTCTTTCACGCAGGCCATGGCGCGCCGATCGAAAACCCTGCTGAGCGGTTGGAGTGGTTGATTCAACATCGCTTGGGGCGAGAAGCGCAAATCCTGGCGGCTCTGGCAGATCGGCAAGGCTCGGCCCGGCAATTGGCCGAGCGTATCTACACCGATACCCCTAAAGCCCTGCTGCCCGCAGCCGAGCGTAACGTCCTGGCGCATTTGATTGATTTGGCAGGAAAATCCAAAGTCACCTACGATGGCCCGCTTGCGTCAGATGCGGTTTTCCGGCGGCGGTTGTGAGTGCGTCAAAAAATTCTGATTTCTCGCGCTTCCCCTCTGGACGTCAAAAATCGGGGTTGTTATACGCCCCTCAGTTCCGGCGTAGCTCAGCGGTAGAGCAGTTGACTGTTAATCAATTGGTCGTAGGTTCGATCCCTACCGCCGGAGCCAATCTTCTCAGCAAAATCTGGTGAAATTGGTCATGGTCCAGACGGGCCTGAACTGCGCTTTGCTGATCGGCAGAAAAAACTTTTCATCCCCCACTGGACGCCGCGAAAACAGCTTGCTATACGGCGCGAACCGTTCCGGCGTAGCTCAGCGGTAGAGCAGTTGACTGTTAATCAATTGGTCGTAGGTTCGATCCCTACCGCCGGAGCCAATTCCCCCAGATCACCCCGTCAAAGCGTCGGCAAACTGCGTGCGCAAGGTCCGTTTCAGCACCTTTCCCGTGGCGTTCAACGGCAGAGCGTCGATGAACACAACCTTGTCCGGCACTTGCCATTTGGCGATCTTGCCATCGAAGAAGGATAGCAGTTCTTCCTCTGACGGCTCCTCTCCCTCGGCCTTCACGGCGACCAGAATCGGACGCTCGTCCCATTTGGGGTGCGGCACCCCAACCACTGCAGCTGTGGCGAGTTTTGGATGGGCGACTGCGATGTTTTCCAACTCGACCGAGCTGATCCATTCGCCGCCTGATTTGATGATGTCCTTGGAGCGGTCGCGGATCGTCATGTAGCCGTCTGCATCCAGCGTTGCGACGTCCCCGGTGGCGAACCAGCCGTCCTGCAGAAGCGCCTCGTCCTGCATCTGGAAATAGCTGTCCAGCACCCATGGGCCACGCACCATCAGGTCGCCTTGGGTTTCGCCGTCATGGGGCAAATCGTTACCGTCGTCATCCACGATCTTCAGCTCAACCCCATAGGGAGGCCGCCCCTGGCTTTCGCGTAGACGGTGCTGCTCGTCGATCGGCAGGTCGCGATGTTTGGCAATCGGGACATTGGTTGAGCCCAGCGGACTCATTTCACTCATGCCCCAGGCGTGGACGGTGTCAACGTCGTAGACCTCGCGGAAGGTTTCGATCATCGAGGGTGGACAAGCGGCGCCTCCGATTACGGTGCGCTCAAGACTGGCGAGATTGCTGTCGGATTGCGCGGCGTGGGCCAGAAGGCCTTGCCAAATCGTAGGAACACCCATCGCGACCGTCACGCTATAGGTGTCAATCAGGTTGACGAGTGCCTCACCATGCAGTCCCGGCCCAGGCAAAACCATGCGCGAGCCGGACATGGCGCAGCCATAGGGCGACCCCCAGGCATTGACATGGAACATCGGCACCACGGGCATCACGACATCCATCGCCGAATAGCCAATGACGTCTCGCGCATTCGAGGCAAAGCCATGCAATACGGTCGAGCGATGCGAGTACAGCACCCCTTTGGGATGGCCCGTCGTGCCCGAAGTGTAACACAGGCCGGAGGCCGTGTTTTCATCCAAGTCCGGCCATGCGAAATCGGCATCACCCGTCTCGATCAACTCGTCATAGAATTGCAACCCGTCGATCTGCGCTGCCGCTTCGTCGTCACGCGGGCCCATCAGCACAAAGTGATGAACCTCGCCGAGACCTTCTTGCAACGCGGCGACCAGAGGGATGAAGGTGGCATCAAAAAACAGAACGCGATCCTGGGCGTGGTTGATGATGTAGGTCAGCTGCTCGGGGAAGAGGCGTGGATTGATCGTGTGACACACGAAACCGGCGCCCGAAGTGGCATAGTAGATCTCAAGGTGGCGGCGATTGTTCCAGGCCAGAGTGCCGATGCGGTCCTGCGGTTCCAGTCCAAGCTTGGTCAATGCCGATCCCAACCGGCGAGCGTTGCGGGCCACTTCGGACCAATTGGTCTGCGTTACGGTGCCGTCCGTCTCAACCGACACGATTTCCGTCTGACCGTGGTAGCGCTCGGCGTGATCAATCAGTGACGAGATCAGCAAGGGCTGCGTCATCATCTGTCCCAGCATGGACATCCTCCCTTTTTTGTTCAGGCCACGCTGTCGGCGGCCATTCCGTGCTTAGAGTGATACGCGGGCAGGTGGCCGGGTGATCAATCTTGACGGTTCATTGGGGAGAACCCTGCCAAGCAATTATTTGTCTGACAATAAAAAGATTGCAGACCGAGATTGGCCTGGGCCGCATTTCACCACGTCAATTGCGGTGGCGCAGGGCATAGGCGACCAAGGCGGCGGTCGAGCCATCCTTGTCGTCCGCGCTCTCTTCTCCGTCCACGATCGGCCCGAGCGAGGTGGCAAGTTCTTTGCCCAATTCGACACCCCATTGATCGAAGGAATTGATGCCCAGAAGAACGCCTTCGACGAACACCCGATGTTCATAAAGCGCAATGATCTGCCCCAGCACAAAGGGCGTCAGCTTGGGATAGATCAAGGTGGTCGAGGGCCGGTTGCCCGGAAACACCCGATGCCGTGCCTGACGGTCGAGTTCGTCGCCTTGCAAGCCTTTGGCGGCCATTCGGGCGCTGGCTTCGTCAAGCGAACGACCGCGCATCAAGGCCTCGGACTGCGCAAGGCAGTTGGCCAAAAGCAGGCGGTGGTGATGGGCCAGCTCCGGCTCATGTCCTTCAGCGGCGACCATGAATTCGCAGGGGATCACGTCGGTGCCCTGATGGATCAACTGGTAGAAGGCATGCTGACCATTGGTGCCTGGCTCACCCCAAACAACAGGCCCGGACGGCATTGTCAGTGCGCTGCCATCCATTGCGACCGATTTGCCGTTCGATTCCATCTCAAGCTGCTGGAAATAGGCCGGCAGGCGCAACAGCCGTTGGTCATAGGGCAACACCGCGCGGCTGGCATGGCCCAGCACCTGACGATGCCAGATTCCGACCAAGGCGAGCATCACTGGCACGTTCTCGGACCAGTCGGCCGAGCGGAAATGCAGGTCCATCGCCTGTCCGCCCCGCAGGAACGCATCGAACGCATTTGAGCCAATCGCGATCATCACCGGCAATCCGACAGGACCCCAGACAGAGTACCGCCCTCCGACCCAATCCGCGAAACCGAATACGCGGTCCTCTGGGATGCCGAAGGCCTGCGTTTTGTCCAACGCGCTTGAGACGGCGGCGAACTGCTTGGCGGGGTCTCCTCCGCCCTCGCTCATCCATGCCCGCGCGGTGCGGGCGTTGGTCATGGTTTCAATCGTTGTGAAGGTTTTTGAGGCCACGATCACCAATGTTCGGGTCGGGTCCAACTGGCGCAACGTATCCGCTATATGCGCGCCATCGACGTTCGAGACATAGTGCAAACGCGGACCGTCATGGTAGGGCGACAGCGCATGGGACGCCATCACCGGCCCCAGATCCGAACCTCCGATGCCGATATTCACCACATCGGTAAAGCTGCCCCCTGCCCCGGCTGCCGTGCCTCCGCGCACCTCCTCGGCGAAGACACGCATCCGCTGCAAAGTGTCCAGAACGTCCGGCATGACATCCTGACCATCGACCTCAACAGCGCCGCCGTCCAGGTTTCGCAACGCCGTGTGCAACACCGCTCGATCTTCGGTCTCGTTGATCTTCTGGCCAGAAAACATCGCCTCACGGCGCGCGGCCAGATCGGCTTGGTTGCACAATTGGATCAAAGCATCCCGGATCTCGCCGTTGATCTGCGTTTTTGAGTAGTCGAACAGCATATCGCCGGTTGAGGCAGAGAACCCCTGTGCACGATCCGCGTCCACTTCGAACAGGTCGAGAATGCGCGCCTGCTGCGATGCTGCCAGTGCTTTCAATCTATCCAGCTGCATGGCTCACTCCGCCCAATGCACGGTCATGCCGCCCAGAACGGCCGCAATCGGGGCCTCTTCAGGCGGCAGAGACATGGCCTTCTCAAGCGCTTCCCGCTTCTCAGCGCCGAAGATGATCAGATGTTTCGACAAGGCCCCATCCAGGACCGGAGCCGTCAGGGTGATGCGCGGTTCCGGTTGCACATCCGTTCGCGCCACGGCCAGCGTCGGCGCGTTGCTGTCCAACGCCTCGGCCAACCCCTGCATTCCGGGAAACAGTGAGGCTGTGTGCATATCGCCTCCCATCCCCAACACCAGTACCGACAAAGGCAGCACCGGTGCGATCAATGATTCGATCTCAGGCAGAGCGTCCTCGGGTGCGGCCCCAGGGACATAGAGAGGTACATATTGCGCCACCGAGGCGCGGTTGGTCAGTAGACGCTCGCGGATCAGACGCTCGTTCGAGCGGTCACTGTCCGCAGGCACACAGCGTTCGTCGGTCGGCAGCACGCGTATCCGCGCCCAGTCCAGATCTGCTGCACATAGGACATCAAAAACCGGCCCCGGAGTCGTCCCGCCCGGCACTGCGAGGGCCACCGTGTCGTCATGCAACAACGCGGCCTCCAATTCTCCGGCCAATGCGTTGGCCACATCGATCGCCAACATGTCGCGGTCGGCATATTTCTGAATATTCATGGCTTGATTCCCTGCCAGTGGCGACCGTCTCGTTTCATCAGCAGCTCGGCGTCGCCCGGCCCTGTGCTGCCACTGTCATAGGGTTTGGGGACATCACCCCGCGCCTGCCATCCGGCGATGATCGGATCGGTCCAGGCCCAGGCGGCCTCGACCTCATCACCACGCATGAACAGGGTCTGGTTGCCCCGGATCACGTCCATGATCAGCCGTTCATAAGCATCGGGCGGGTCCTGATTTTCCGGCCCGAGCGCCTCGGCAAAGCTCATATCGAGCGGCACGTCGATCAGACGCATACCTCCTTGCCCCGGCTCTTTAATGGTCACCTTCAGGGTGATCCCCTCATTCGGTTGCAACCGGATGGACAAGGCATTGGCGTGTCGCCCTGCTGCCTCACCAAAGATCGAATGCGGTGCATCCTTGAACTGCACGTTGATCACCGACGAGCGCGCCACCAGCTGCTTGCCGGTGCGCAGGTAGAACGGCGTCCCAGCCCATCGCCAGTTGCTTATATGCGCCTTCAGGGCCACGTAGCTTTCCGTGGTCGAACGAGGATTTCCGACAACCTCACGATAGCCCGCCCCATCGGCCTCAGCAAACTGCCCGCGTACAATGTGGTGCGGCTCAACCGGATCAAGCGCGCGGATGACCTTGAGCTTTTCGTCACGCACGGCATCGGGATCGAATTTTGCGGGCGGCTCCATTGCGATCAGGCAGAGCAGTTGCATCAGGTGGTTCTGCACCATGTCGCGCATGGCTCCGGCGCGCTCGTAATAGTCCTCACGCCCTTTGACGCCGACCGTTTCGGCCACGGTGATCTGGATGTGATCTACGTATTGGCTGTTCCAGAGCGGCTCGAACAGCATGTTGCCAAACCGCACGGCCATCAGGTTCTGGACGGTTTCTTTCCCCAGATAGTGGTCGATCCGATAGATCTGCCCTTCGTCGAAATGCGCCGCCAGCGTCGCATTCAAATCCCGCGCGCTTTCCAGATCGTGGCCAAAGGGTTTTTCAACCACGATGCGAGTGTCCTCGGTCGCAAGCGCATGTGCGCGGATACGTTCGGCCAGAGGGGCAAACAGGCTGGGACCGACCGAGAAATAAAACGCGCGCACCCGGTCCGGGGTCAGTTTGCCTGCCAGCTCATCCCACCCGCCGGTTGAGAGCGCATCCAGCTGGACGTAGTCGAGGCGCTGCAGGAAACCTTGCAGATTCTCAACCTCGCCCGACCGTCTGGGCGCATAGCTCCGCAACGACTCGGCCACGAGTTTTCGGAACGCATCCGTCGAAAGTTCACTGCGCGCCGCCGCAATGATGCGTGCGCTTTCGGGCCACTGCCCCGCGCAGAACCTGCGAAACAAGGCGGGCAGGATCTTGCGCTGCGCAAGATCTCCGGTGCCGCCGAAAATGACCAGATCGAACGGATCGACGGGAATGACGCGTGAAACCATGAGTTGTCCTTAACCTGCCCCTAAGGTCATGTCCAATGTTAGCGCAATCATCAGCACTTCTTTTTTCCGACACATGACCCGAAAACCACCTCTTATTCGACTGGTAAAGCCAAAGTAATCCAAATCACTGAGGGACGCGGCGGTTTTCCGCTATAGATGTAACAGGATCATTCCAGTTTGGGTTGTTGAGATGAACAAGTTTCTGTTTTTTCTGTTTACATGTTTCGCCGCCCCGCTATGGGCGCAAGAGCGTTTGGCCCTTGTGATCGGCAATAATCAGTACAACTCGGTCGTTGATCTGAAGAAAGCCGTCGCCGATGCCGAGGCCGTTTCCGACAAGCTGGAAGATCTGGGCTTTGAAACCATCCAAGGTCTGAACCTCGACCGACGCGGCATGAACCAGAAAATCGCGGACTTCACGGCCCGGCTCGAGGCTGGCGATACCGCTTTTGTGTTCTTCGCCGGTCACGGGGTCGAGATCGACGGCGAGAATTACCTGCTGCCCACCGATATCGTCGCGCCCTCGTCCGGCGAGACCGATTTCGTGAAATCCGAATCCATCGCCCTTTCGAATCTGCTGGACCGCGTCCGTGCCACCGGCGCGCGCACTTCCATCGCGATCATAGACGCCTGCCGCGACAATCCGTTCGAGACTGTATCGGGGCGCAGTGTCGGGCGTACTCGCGGCTTGGGTCGCATCAACGCGCCTGAGGGTATGTTCGTGATCTTCTCCGCCGGGGCTGGCCAGATGGCCCTGGACCGCCTTAGCGATGATGAACCCGCGAAGAACTCAGTCTTCACCCGCGCGTTGCTGCCGCGCCTGTCAGAACCGGGTCTTGAGCTGCGCAGCATGGTATCGGACCTGCGGCGCGAGGTGCGCGACCTGTCCCGCACTGTTCAGCACACGCAAATCCCCGCTTACTATGATGAGCTGCTGGGAGAGTTCTATTTCACCCCTGCTGTCGCAACAGTCCCGCGGACCACGCCAACGCCCCCGACAGATGACATGCGCGCGGATCTAGAGCTTGCGCGCTCGGTCGGGACGGTGACCGCGCTGGACGCCTTTCTTGAGAAATACGAGGATCAGTCCGAGAACTACTCCTACGAGGTGGCTCTGCAGCTACGCGACAGCCTAGCCTCGGTCGAATTGCCAATCGAGACAGAGCGAACTCCGGCCCCCGAAGCCACAAACACCCCGGTCATTTCAGATTCGCGCGAAGTGATGCGCGCCACGCAATCGGCCTTGAACGCGCTGGGCTGCAGTGCCGGAGGCGCAGATGGTGTCGCCGGACCACGCACAAGACAGGCCTTTGCACGCTACCGCGACGCGAGCGCGTCGCAATTGGGGGCAGATGATTTGGGAACTCAGCACGCATTGGAAGAGTTGCAGGGCAAAAGCGGCACGATCTGCAAGGTTGTCGCTGCACCGGCACCCACACCGGCCCCTGCCCCGTCTGTGTCAGCGAGTGTGACGATGGCTGGCACCTGGCAGTTCAAGGCCACTTGCGCGGTGGTCGTCAAAGTGACCGGAACAGTGCGCTACTCTCATGCCGGTGGCAATAAATACACCGGGAGCCTCACCGACTCGCTGGGTCAAAAAGCCAACACGGTGATCTATGTGAATGACCAACAGATCAGCGGCACCGACTATTTCCCCGGCATCACGGTTCAATGGCGCGGTCGTCTTTCTGAAGATGGCAACAGCTTTACCAGCTCGGGCTCAACCGGGTGTTCAGTCTACGCATGGCGCGCCGGATAAGGCGTCAGTTTACGCGGAATTCACCCACCATATTGCGCCACTCCCCCGGCGCGATCATCTTGCGATGGGTGAACTTGACCGAGTGCAAAGGCCCCTCAATCTCACGCTGCCAAAAGTCGATGAATTCGAACAGTTTCGGATGATCCGGCGCGAGATCATATTCCTGCCAGATAAACGTATTCAGGACATGGATATAGTCGGGCATATGGTAGAAGAATTCCGCCGTCGTCAGACCGTATCCCTTCAGTATCAATTCGGTTTCGCTTTGCTGCATTCAGACCTCCGATTTCATTCAGGGTCTCTCTATGATAGCAGCAAAACCACCTAACAGTTGGATAACAAGATGTTACCCGAGTGTTACTTTGGATTTTCACACGCGGATTCGTTGCTTGCTTGCACCTTATGTGCCGGGTCTGATAGAGTGGAACCACAAAATATAGAGTCTGCACAAGAAACGAGCAGTTTACGTGAGCGATACGCCAGAAACACCTGAAAACATGGATGAAACCCCGCCCGAGCGCCCTGTCTATGACGGCCCGACGGTCTCCATCGAATCCGAGATGCGCACGTCCTATCTGGACTATGCCATGTCGGTCATCGTTTCCCGCGCGATCCCCGATCTGCGCGATGGTTTGAAACCCGTGCATCGGCGGATTTTGTACGCGATGCACGAGACGGGTAACACGCATGACAAGGCCTATCGCAAATCGGCCCGTCCGGTCGGCGATGTGATGGGTAAATACCACCCGCATGGCGACAGCGCGATCTATGATGCGCTGGTGCGGATGGCGCAGGATTTCTCGATGTCGCTGCCGCTGCTGGACGGTCAGGGCAACTTTGGCTCGATGGACGGCGACAACCCGGCAGCCATGCGTTACACCGAAGTGCGGATGGACAAACCTGCCGCTGCCCTGCTGGCTGATATCGAAAAAGAAACGGTCGATTTTCAGGACAACTACGACGGCAAGGACAAAGAGCCGACCGTCCTGCCCGCCCGCTTCCCGAACATGCTGGTCAATGGCGCTGGCGGTATTGCCGTGGGCATGGCGACGAATATCCCGCCGCACAATCTGGGCGAGGTAGTTGATGCAACGCTGGCGCTGATTGACGACCCGGATCTGACCTCGGAACAACTGATCGAATACGTCCCCGGCCCCGATTTCCCGACCGGCGGCGTTATGCTGGGTCGTTCCGGTGCGCGCAAAGCTTACTTGGAAGGCCGTGGCAGTGTCATCATCCGCGCCAAGACACGGGTCGAGGAACTGCGTAAAGACCGTTACGCGATCGTCGTGGATGAGATTCCCTATCAGGTGAACAAAGCCTCGATGATCGAAAAAATCGCCGAAGCCGTGCGCGAAAAGCGCATCGAAGGCGTGTCCCACGTACAGGACGAATCTGACCGCAACGGTGTGCGCGTGGTGGTCGAGTTGAAACGCGACGCGACACCTGAGGTGGTGCTGAACCAGCTTTATCGCTTCTCACCGATGCAGACCTCGTTCGGCTGCAACATGCTGGCCCTGAATGGTGGTCGGCCCGAGCAACTGACCCTGCGCCGGTTCCTGACATCCTTCATCGACTTCCGCGAGGATGTCGTCGCCCGCCGCACCGCATACGATCTGCGCAAAGCTCGCGAGCGGAGCCACATCCTCTGTGGTCTAGCGGTGGCCGTCTCGAATGTGGACGAAGTGGTTGCAACCATCCGGTCCTCCGCCGACGCTGCCGAGGCGCGTGAAAAGCTGATGACGCGCCGCTGGCCTGCGGCCGAGATCGAAGGCTATCTGCGCCTGATCGACGACCCGCTGTCCAAGATGAACGACGACGGCACCTATAACCTGACCGAAGTTCAGGCCCGTGCGATCCTCGAGTTGCGCCTGCAGCGCCTGACCCAACTGGGCGTCAAAGAGGTCACGGACGAGCTGGAACAACTGGCCGCCAAGATCAAGGAATATCTGGATATTCTGTCCTCGCGCGAACGGATCATGTCGATCATTGGCGATGAGCTGCGCGAAGTCCGCGATCAATTCGCGGTACCCCGTCGCACCGAGATCGTCGATTGGTCCGGCGACATGGAAGACGAGGACCTGATTGAACGCGAAGACATGGTCGTGACCGTCACCTCGGGCGGCTATATCAAACGTACTCCGCTGGCCGATTTCCGGGCGCAAAAGCGTGGCGGCAAGGGCCTGTCGGGGATGCAGACCAAGGAAGAGGACGTGGTCACCACCCTCTTCGTGGCCAACACCCATACGCAGCTGCTGTTCTTCACGACCGATGGCATGGTCTACAAGCTGAAGACCTGGCGCCTGCCGCAATCGGGGCGCACCGGCAAGGGCAAGGCGATCGTCAACATCCTGCCAATCCCGACCGGGGTCTCCATCGCGGCGATCATGCCGGTCGACGTTCCGGACGAGGAATGGGAGAACCTTCAGGTCGTCTTCGCCACTAGCGCAGGCACCGTACGGCGCAACCGCCTGTCCGACTTCACCAATGTGAAGCGTAACGGCAAGATCGCCATGAAGTTCGAAGATGAGCACGCCGAGACGAAGCTGATCAACGCGCGCATCTGCTCGGAAGAGGATGATGTGATGCTGGTCACTAAATCCGGCCGTGCAATCCGCTTCCCAACGACGGATGTGCGGGTGTTCAACAGCCGCTCCTCGGTCGGTGTGCGCGGTGTGCGCCTGTCCGGCAATGACGAAGTGGTTTCGATGTCCGTCATCCGCCACTTCGATGCGACCTCGGATGAGCGGGCCGCCTACCTCAAGATGCGCCGTCTGATGGCGGGCGTTACCGATGAGGCCGAGGGCGATGAGGATGAAGGCAATGCCGACAGCGTGTTGCCTCAGGAACGCTATGCCGAGATGTCGGCCGCCGAGAACCTGATCCTGACCATTACAGCGGGCGGTGCGGGCAAGCTGAGCTCCAGCCACGACTACCCCGTCCGCGGACGTGGCGGTATGGGCGTTGCCGCAATGGACAAAGCGATGCGCGGCGGCGAACTTGTCGCTTCCTTCCCGGTCGAGATCGACGATCAGATCATGCTGGCGACGTCGAAGGGCCAGTCGATCCGTGTGCCGGTCGATGGCATTTCCTTCCGGTCCCGCAGCGCCGGCGGCGTGCGGGTATTCAACACCGGCAAGGGTGAAGAGGTCGTCAGCGTCGCCTGGATCGCCGATCAGGGCGATGAGGACGAGGCCGAGGAATAGTCTTGCAGCTAGAGAACATGAAACAGGCGCTATCCGAACCCGGGCAGCGCCTGTTTTGATTCAGCGCCTCAATAGATCAGCCACAGCCCAGAGCCGATCCTGCCCCCAGATGCTCTGACCCTCGACGTGGAAGCTGGGAACACCCCAAAGGCCGAGGTCTTGCAGCCTGTTTTGGTTCTGCTCAACCCGCCGACGCCAAGTCTGTGATTTCAGCTCATCGCGCGCCGTTGTCCAATTCAAACCGGCGGCCTTGACGATGTGAGAGAGGCCCTTGTCGCTGGCCGCGTCTACGCCTTCCGACCAGACTGAGCGCATGAAGGCGGAGCAAAACGCTGCCATTCGACCTTCGGCTTCGGCGTAGTCGAATAGCGCATAGCCGCGCTCGACCCCGCTCCCCAAAGGGTCGCAGATGAGGCCAAACGGGATACCCAGCCGCCGTGCTTCACGCGTGCAATCCTGCAGGATGTATCGGGACTTCGCCTTGGGTACAGGTAGGCCGCGCATCAGCATTGGCAACACTGGGCGCAGGATCAGTTCCGCGTTGCATTGTTCTGCCAAGTGCTGAACCCGGTCAAAAGCCAGATAGGAATACGGGCTGCGGAATGAGAAAAAGAACTCGACGGTTTTCGAGGCGGCTTGGCTGCCAAACACCGGCTCTGGGGTTGGCGTCAGAAAGGGGCCTTTGCCCAGCCCGGCGCTCTGCAACCTGTCTTCAAGATAGTGCAGCCGGTCCACCCCCCAGTACCATTCACCGCCATAGTAAAACGTGCCGCCGAGGTAGTGTCCCTTCACGCGCAACGCCTGATCACCGGCGCGAATGGCCGCAGTCGGGTCACTCTCGCTCCCCACAGGTAAATCCCGCCCAGCCCATTGGGCAGCGCTGATGGCTTTGAGATGTTGCGCGAAATCCGGCTCACCAAGATGGGCGACCAGACGCGCGTTGATCTCTGACGTCACACCATCCGCCTTCGGCGCGTCCAAATTCAGCTTTTGCGCCAAACGCGTTGCATCCTTGTAGGCGTTCTCGCGATGCGCTTTCGGATCGGGAACCGCCTCGACTGGCGGGCCTGAGATCAAATGCGGGCGCAGCACAATGTCATAGCGCGCCTCAAATGCCGGCAAAACCTGAGCCGTCAGTGCGCAATACGGGTCTGACGCATCGTGAAAATAGTGAACCTCGTGTCGCGCGCCACGCGCCCTTCGGCCCAGATCATGCATGCCTCGACGCGCGTTTTGCAGACCTCGGCTGGTGATAACTTCGGCCAGCCGGGGTTTTACCAAAGATGTGAAGGGCACAGTCGTCTCCACCGGGGTCAGATGCCCTACCCTAGCCAATCCCACGCGGAATACCACGCGGCCACACGGCAACGTGAGTGGTCCGGGTTACAGCCCGTAGAGCGCACCGAATTTCTGCTCCAGATAACTCAGCAGCGGGTCCGGCCCCGGTTCAACACCACTTGCACGCGCGATGACCTCACGCGGGGCGTAGAGCCCGCCATATTGCTGGACGTTTTCGCGCAACCACGTGGTCGCGCCCGAGGTATCACCTTCGGCCAATTGGCCATCCAGCCCCGGCACAGCGCTGCGCAGCGCCTGATAGAGACACCCGGCATAGACGTTGCCCAGCGAATAGGTCGGGAAATAGCCGAACAGCCCCACGGACCAATGCACATCCTGCAAACACCCGTTCGAGGGCTTGTCGACCGCATAACCGAAATCCGCCTTGAAGCGGTCATTCCACGCGGCCTCAAGGTCCGAGACCTGCAGGTCTCCGGCCATCAATGCGCGTTCCAGATCGAACCGCAGCATGATGTGAAGGTTATATTGCACCTCATCCGCCTCGGTCCGGATATAGCCGTTCTGGACGTGGTTCACGGTCGCGTAGAAGGCGTCGGCATCCGCGATCCCGAAATCCCCGAACGCGTCGCGCATCTGGGTGAACAGCCACCCGGTGAAGGCCCGCGAGCGGCCAAGCTGGTTCTCATAGATCCGGCTTTGGCTTTCATGCACCCCCATCGACACGCCCTGCCCCAGAGGCGTCAGCGCGTAGTCGGGGTTGATACCCTGTTCATAGGCGGCGTGGCCGACCTCATGAATGGTTGAGTAAAAGCAGTTGAACGGGTCGGTCGCGCTGGTCCGGGTCGTGATCCGCACGTCCGAGCCACTGCCCGAGCTGAACGGATGCACCGCCTTGTCGACGCGGCCCCGGTTCAGGTCATAACCGAAGGCACGCGCCAGTTTTTGAGAAAGGCGCATCTGTTCGGTTTCGTCGAACGAACCCTCCAGAGCCTTTGGGGCGGGCTGATCCAGAACCGTAGCCCGCAACGCCACCAAGCGGGGGCGCATCTGATCGAAAATCTCGGCAATCTGGGCGCCTGTCGTATAGGGCTCATAATCCTCGACCATGGCGTCGTAGACGTCACCACCTTGCGCCAGTGCGGCCCCTTCCTCGCGTTTCAGCGCGACGACCTCTTCCAGCACGGGCAGAAAAGCCGAGACATCCTCATCCGCGCGCGCCTGCGCCCATTTGCCCTGCGCGGCAGAGGTGACCCGAGCAAGCGCCTTCGCCAGATCGGCGGGGACTTTGATCGTGCGTTCATAAGACCGACGGATCTCACGCAGCTGGGCCCGACCCGAGGCATCACTCGCGTCGGCCTGGTCCAGCCATTCGGCCACGCGCGGGTCGGATTTGCGGGCGTGCAAAACGGCCTCGATCGCGGCCATTTCCTCGGCCCGTTGCGGGGCAGCTCCGCGCGGCATCATGGTTTCCTGATCCCAGCCAAGCCGGCCGGCGATCTGACCAAGGGCCGAAGTTTCACGTTGAAAGGCCATCAGGTCATCAAAGGCGCTCATCGGGTCACGCTCCACGGATTGAGGTTGCAATGGGATAGCCGCTCAGGAAGCGCGCGCGCAGGATCAGGGTCCAGACGACGACGGCCATGAATTGGTGGAAAATGGCGATCTGCCACGGGGCTGCGTAGACGACCGTGACGATCCCGACCACCACCTGTAAAGACAGGGCTGCAAAGGCTGCGTTGAAGGCAAAACGGGTTTGCGGATGGGCACTGCTCTGCCCCCGACGCCAGACGATGATGGCGAAGATGAACAGCAGATAGCCCGCGCAACGGTGGATGAATTGCACCAGACCGGGGCTTTCGAAGAAGTTGCGCCACATCGGTTCCAGCATGGTCGCATCTGGCGGCAAGAGCTGCCCACCGATCAGGGGCCAGTCGGTGTAGGACCGTCCAGCGTCGATCCCGGCGACCAGCGCACCGATGAGTATCTGTAAAAAGGTGAAATGCAGGAGGCCGGTCGAGAGCGAGAACAGTTTCGCCTCTTTCGCGCGGCGCGCCTGCATCAGGTCGCGCTCATCTCGGCCCAGCTCAAAGATATACCATGCGAGGAACCCAAGGATCACGAAGGCCAAGCCCAGATGCGTCGCAAGACGATAGCTTGCAACGGCCGTCATGCCTTCGCCCTGCGTCACACCCGAGGCAACCATCCACCAGCCGACCGCACCCTGAACGCCGCCCAAGGCACCGGGGATCAGCAGTTTGCCGGTCCAACCCGTGGGGATTTTGCGCGCGATCAGGAAGCCAAAGAAACCAAGCGCCCAAACCAAGCCGATCACGCGGCCCAATTGGCGGTGGCCCCATTCCCACCAGTAGATGAACTTGAAATCGTTCAGCTCCATCCACTGGTTCTGGATGCGCCACTGGTCGATTTCCTTGTATTTGTCGAATTCGGATTGCCAGTCGGCCTCGGTCATCGGCGGGATGGCCCCGGTGATCGGACGCCATTCGGTGATCGACAGCCCGCTATCGGTCAGACGGGTCAGGCCCCCCACGGCGATCATCACAACGACCAGAACGAACAGGATCATCAGCCACGCCCGGATCGCCTTGCGTGCCCCGCCCCGGCCCTTGTCGATCATACCGGGTTGAACGGCCTGTTGTTTTTCGGTGTCTGAGACTTCTTCGAAGATGCTGCGCTTGGCGCTCATGCTGTCCTCATATGTCCTGGATTTCGTCGCAAGCTAGGGCCAGTGAGGGGCAAGGTCCAGCCTTACCCCTTGTCTTTCCAACGGACCATCTGACGCATGACACCGTGCAGCATCTGTACATCCGCCCGCGTCATCCGCATCCGGGACCACAGGTTGCGCAGATTGGTCTTCATGCCCTCGGCCTTTTCGGGCGGGTAGAAGAAACCCGCCTCTTCCAGCCTATCTTCATAGTGTTCGACCAGCTTCTCGACCTCGATCCCTGTCGCCCAGTCGCCCTTGCCCAGATCGGTGGCCTCATGCACCACATCACTGGTCTGACGCATCCACTCATAGGCGGTCAGCAGCACGCATTGTCCAAGGTTGAGCGAGGCATATTCCGGGTTCACGGGCACCGAGATGATAGCATTGGCTTTGGCGATGTCCTCATTCTCAAGCCCCGCGCGTTCGGGGCCAAACAACACTGCCACCTTTTCGCCCGCGGCAACCTTTTCAGCCGCGATCTGCATGGCGCGTTCCGGGCTGTAGACCGGCTTGGTCAACCCGCGTTGCCGTGCGGTGGTCGCAAACACAAAGGTGGTGTCTGACAGCGACCCCGCCAGATCGTCAAACAGTTGCGCCTCATCCAGAAGCCGACCGGCGCCGCTGGACATCGCCACCGCCTTCGGGTTCGGCCACCCGTCCCGAGGAGCCACGATCCGCATCCGGTCCAGCCCGAAATTCCACATCGCCCGCGCGGCGGCCCCGATGTTTTCGCCCATTTGCGGGCGCACGAGCACGAAGGAAGGCTGAGAGGTGTCACTGGGCATGGCTGTCTCCGAAAACTCCGCCTGCTCTAATCACCCAGCCTCATCAGGGCAACCCGATCCTCTTCTTCTGTTCCCAAATACCCGCTCGGCAGGCTTAAAAGTTTGCTTCCCGCGTTCAATCCGCTAAACCGCGCCAAAGAATGAAAGCGAAGGACGCGCTAATGGACACCCCCGAGCAGCCTCAGATCTATCTGATCACACCGCCGACCATCACGCTTAGCACCTTCCCCGACCAATTGGCGCGGGTTCTGGACGGGTCCGAGATCGCCTGCATCCGGCTGGCCTTGGCTGGGAATGACGAGGACACGATCGCGCGCGCCGCAGATGCCTGCCGCGAGGTTGCCCATGCGCGTGACGTGGCCATCGTGATCTCGAACCACGTCCTGCTGGCGCAACGGCTGGGGCTGGACGGCGTACATTTGGACGACGCGGCACGCTCGGTCCGGGGTGCTCGCAAAGAGCTTGGCGCAGATGCGATTGTCGGCAGCTTTTGCGGGTCCTCCAGCCATGATGGCCTGACGGCTGGCGAAGCAGGCGTTGACTACGTCGCCTTCGGTCCTGTCGGAGCGTCTTCTCTGGGCGATGGAACCTTGGCCGAGAAAGACCTGTTCCAATGGTGGTCGGAGATGATTGAGGTCCCGATCGTGGCCGAGGGCGGCCTGACCCCAGACCTGATCCGCACTCTGTCCCCGCATACGGATTTCTTCGGCATCGGCGATGAAATCTGGTCGGCCGAGGACCCGGCGGCCGCTCTGAACGAGCTTTTGTCCCATATGGCTTAGCTGAGTATCAGGGGCTCGGCCAACCAATAGACGGAAATTCCCGCAATCAGGATCGAGGCCAGAACCGATATCCGGCCTCGCATCCTCTCAGACGCCCCGGAAATCAAAGCTGAGACCGCAAAAACTGCGGCAGCGATGGCGTAAAGCGCCACCAGCACCCCGCCCGCATAGCCGAATATCGCGGGCGGCAAATGATCCGGTGGCACCCCAATCGTCGCCAACGAAGTGCTGAGCGTGATCCCACACAACAATCCGGTCCCGAAAACCGCCAGCAGACGGAATACGGTCAGCCGCCTAAGAACCACATTCCACAGCGCCAAAACGAGGGTTGCAACCGTAAGCGCCTGAGAGGAGGCCGCGAAAGGCAAAGCAACCGCGCCATAGACCGACAGCGCCAGACCGAAGATCAGCCCGAGGGACACAAACAGCATCTGCGCCAACATCGGACGCAGGCTGAGGGTCAAAAAGACCAGCGACAGGACAAGGGCGATTTCGTGAAAGCCATGCGGAAGAATGCGAGACAGACCCTTTGGCAGAAACACCTCCAGCACCTGTTGCGGGCCGAGCGCGGCACCGCCTTGCAACGGGATCAGAGGGCTGACCTCTCCGGCGACCAGATAGCCCGTGTAGGGCGCGTCGACACGCTGTTGTTTCACGACGGCAGGCCCGTGCCCCTCGGGCCATGTCAGGCGCAGACTGGATGCCCCATCCGGCAGCGGCGCGGCCAGCAGCAGCTTTGACAGACGCGGAGTATCAGGATCGCCAACAATAGGAATACGCACGCCCTCATAGGACAGGCGGGCCGCGCCTGCGACCTCAACCCTCAGCGTCTCGGCCCAGTCTTTGACAAAAGCCCGAACCTCAGGCTCCAGCTCTGAGGAGACGCGCCGGCGCAGCTCTCTGTACCGGGCGTCATCGGCGAAATCGGGGCGGGCTTCGGGGTCGATCCCGGACAGGAACATTTCGGCATTCAGCGTGACCTCAAGAAACAGAGTGTCTGCCTTCGTCCAGAACTCGACTATCGTCGGGGCGGTCTGCGCCTTCGCGGACCATGCCGAAACGGCCAGAAAAGCAGGCAAAATCAGGAGGAAACGGAAAATACCGCTCATCTGCGACGCTCATCAATAAAATCATCAATCATACACATCGAGTGTCCCGCCGAACGCATCGGATCGCAAGTCGAAACAACTGCGGGCGAGATCACAGAGGCCTTATCGCTATTATCGCTGACGTTCTGGCTTGCACGGCCCTCAGCGCTGCGGCATGACAGCACCATGACTCAAAACAGCGAAATCCTGTGTATCGGCTCGGTCCTGTGGGACGTGATCGGACGCTCGGCCAGTGCCATGCGGCAAGGATCGGACGTGCCTGGGCGGATCACCCGCCTACCCGGCGGCGTCGCCATGAACATCGCCATGACGCTGGTGCGGTTTGGCATGACCCCAACCCTGCTGACCGCCATTGGCCGCGACCCGGAAGGTGATGAGCTTGTCCATGCCTGCGCCCGGCTGGGCATGGTCACCGACCATATCTACCGCTCGCAAGACTTGCCGACCGATCGCTACATGGCCGTCGAAGGAGCCAATGGCCTGATAGCGGCCATCGCTGACGCCCACTCACTTGAGGCTTCGGGGGCGAAAATCCTTCGCCCGTTGATGCACGGACCGCTGGGCTATGAGAACACACCGTTCGAAGGACCCATTGCGCTGGACGGCAACCTGACGCTGGACTTGCTGGAAGAAATCGCGCAAAGCCCCGCCTTCGCCAAGGCGGACCTGCGGGTTGCACCGGCCTCGCCTGGCAAGGCTGAACGTCTACTGCCCTTCCTCAAACACGCCCGCGCGACGCTTTATGTGAACCTCGAGGAGGCTGGCCTGCTGTGCCAGCGCGAGTTTACCGATTCCGAATCCGCCGCCAAAGGCCTGCTGGACCGGGGCGCGCTGCGCGTTCTCGTCACCGATGGCGGCAATTCGGCCACCGTGGGCTCAGCCTCGGGCGTTCTGACCCAGACACCTCCGTCCGTGCTTGTGACCCGCGTGACCGGCGCTGGTGACACGTTCATGGCCGCCCATATCGCTTCAGAATCAGACGGCGCCGACGTGCAAACGGCTTTGACCCGCGCGCTCCACGCCGCTGCAACCTACGTTTCAGGAGAAACTCCGCTGTGATCCCTATCCACTACTCTGCCGAGGTCCGCGCCGCGAAAGACGCAGGCCACCCCATCGTGGCGCTGGAAAGCACCATCATTACCCACGGCATGCCCTACCCTCAGAACGTTGAGGTCGCCGCACAGGTGGAACAGGACATCTGCGATGCCGGAGCTGTGCCAGCCACCATGGCCGTGATCGAAGGCGTGCTGCATGTGGGCCTTGAACCCAACCAGCTGCAGGCCTTGGGCCAGGCTCAGGGTGTTGCGAAAATCTCGCGCGCGGATATGGCGGCGTGCATCTCGACCGGCGGGACCGGAGCCACAACAGTGGCCGCAACAATGATCGCCGCGCAATATGCGGGGATCGAGGTGTTTGCGACCGGCGGGATCGGAGGCGTCCATCAGGGGGCCGAGACCACGTTTGACATCTCAGCCGACCTGCATGAGCTGGGCCAAACCCCGGTAACGGTTGTGGCGGCGGGTGCCAAAGCGATCCTCGATCTGGCAAAAACGCTTGAGGTGCTGGAAACGCTGGGCGTTCCGGTCATCGCCTATGGTCAGGACGCCTTTCCCGCCTTCTGGTCCGCGAAATCCCCCTATGCCGCACCGTTGCGTATGGACAGCGCCGAGGCCATCGCCAAGGCTCATGCGACGCGCCGCGCGCTGGGTCTGCCGGGCGGTCAGCTGGTCGCGAACCCGATCCCGACCGCAGACCAGATCCCGGCCGAGGAACTGGCCCCAATCATCGCCTCAGCCCAGGCGGATGCCGATGCCCATCGGATCACCGGCAAGGCCGTCACGCCCTATCTGCTGCAGCGGATCTTTGAAAAGACCGAGGGCCGCTCCCTCACCGCAAACATCGCCCTGGTGCGCAACAACGCGCGATTGGCGGCGAATATCGCTAAGGCACTGGTAAACGGCGCGTAAACCTGCCCTATTGCACCGGCGCTTCGGACTGCTTAGGTAGTTTTGCAAACCACTCGGACCAGTCATGAACACACCGTTTGACGAAGAGCCCCACCGCCGCCCCGGCCTGTTCTCGCGCCTGCGCGGTTCTTTTCTGACGGGTATCGTTGTCATTGCACCTGTCTGGCTGACAATCTGGCTGATCTGGTCCGTCGTGGGCTGGATCGACAGCGCCGTTCTACCGCTGGTGCCACAGCAGTTCCGCCCCGAAGAATATGTGGGCATCAACCTGCGCGGCGTCGGGGTCATCATCTTCCTGGTGTTCACCATTCTGGTCGGCTGGGTCGCCAAAGGCATCTTGGGCCGGTCCTTCATCTCGTTCACCGAGAGCCTCGTCGATCGGATGCCGATCGTCCGTTCGATCTATTCCGGGATCAAACAGATCTCGGAGACGGTGTTCGCGCAGACCGAGCGCTCTTTCGAGAAAGCCTGCCTCGTGCAGTATCCGCGGCGTGGCATCTGGGCCATCGGGTTCGTATCGACCACAGCAAGGGGTGAGGTCAGCACCCGCGCCGAAACCGGCGGCAACCTCCTAAGCATCTTCATCCCCACAACGCCCAACCCAACATCCGGCTTTCTGCTGTTCTTCCCAGAAGAAGATGTGATCCTACTGGATATGTCGATTGAAGAGGCCGCAAAGCTCGTGATCTCGGCCGGTCTTGTCTATCCAAACGAAAAAGATCCGACGCAGCCGCCAGAGAAATCAGCCAAACATTGCGGGTAGATCGACGGTACTGTGCTGCCCAAGATCATCCTTGTGACGTGCCAGAAACCCATCTGCCGCGTCGCGACCCGCGTGCTTCAACTTGTGCAGGATCACCGGATTGGGCACCGTTTTGGTTGCCACGGACAAGCTGTTCATCAGCTCATTGTCCGCAATCATGTGAACCAACACGCGGCTCATCTCACCGGCTTTCAACTTACCCTCTTCCAGCAGCCGCTGAACGAAATTGATCGCTCGCAACTCGCGGAACAGGGATGAGTTAAAGCTGATCTCATTGATCCGGTTCTGGATTTGCTGAGGCGTAACCGGCAACTCGTCCCGTTCCAGAGGGTTGATATTCACGACCACCACATCATCCGGCAGGTCGTCCTCGAACAACGGGTACAGCGCCGGGTTGCCGGTATAGCCGCCATCCCAATAGGCCTCGGTCCTGTCGGTTTCGGGGTCGTAAATCTCAACCGCTTTGAACAGAGTAGGCAAACAGGCCGAGGCCAAAATCGCATTGGTCGAGATCTCATCGCCCGTAAACACACGGATCTTGCCGCTGCGCACGCAGGTGGCGCACACAAACAGACGTGGCCCTTGATCAGCACAAACCTCATCAAAGTTGAACCGATCCACAACAGATTCCAGCGGGTTCGAATAGAAAGGGCCATAGGCATAGGGAGACACCATCCGCGACCACGCATCGCCTATGGAGTAAGGCAGCGAATACTCCATCGCCTGCGCGATGTTCGCAGGTTCAAGGCCGCGAAACCAGTTGGCCATACGCATATCGCCAAGGGCCCCCATGCGTTTCCACAACCCGTCAAGCCGCGCCCGCGCGCCCGCGCGCCCATTTGCAACCATGCCGGACTTGAACGCAGCCCCGTTTAAAGCCCCGGCCGAGGTTCCGGTGATCGCCGCGACCTCGATATCCTCTTCATCCAAAAGCCGGTCGAGAACACCCCAGGTGAACGCCCCATGCGCTCCACCACCCTGCAAGGCAAGATTGATCTGCTTCACGTCCCCAACCCTTCTTCTGTTCAAAAATACCTCGGGGGTATGGGGGCAGAGCCCCCATGAAACCTCACAAAGCCGTCCAGCCCCCATCGACCGAGATCGTCGTTCCTGTGATCTGCGCCGCCGCATCCGAGCAGAGGAACTGAACCGTACCACCCAGTTGCTCGACCGTGGCGAACTCCTTGGACGGTTGCCGCTCCAACATGACGTTCTTGATCACGTCCTCACGGCTCATGTTGTATTCCTTCATCGTGTCGGGGATCTGCGCCTCGACCAGAGGTGTCAGCACATAGCCCGGACAAACCGCATTGCATGTGATCGGCTCTTGCGCGGTTTCCAACGCGACGGCCTTGGTCATGCCAACAACGCCATGCTTAGCCGCCACATAGGCCGCTTTAAACGGAGAGGCTGTCAAACCATGGGCTGAGGCGATGTTCACGACGCGCCCCCACCCACTCGCGCGCATCAACGGCAAAGCGGCTGCGGTCGTGTGGAAGGCTGAATTCATATTGATCGCAATGATCGCGTCCCATTTGTCGATCGGGAACTGGTCAATCGGGGACACATGCTGAATACCCGCATTGTTCACCAGAATATCGCAGGAGCCCGCCTTCTCGATCAGGGCGCGGCATTCATCCCCTTTGGACATATCGGCCTGAATGTAGCGCGCGTTGGTACCCGTCTCTTTCGAAATCTCTGCGGCCAACGCGTGATCTTCATCCCGATCCGTGAACGAGTTCAGAACCACATCCGCCCCGGCCTTCGCCAGCTCGCGCGCGATGCCCAGACCGATGCCCGAATTTGATCCCGTGATGATTGCCGTTTTTCCCGAAAGGCTCATAACTGCATTTCCTCTGAGTTCACCTGCCACGCAGAGTGCCATGCTGCACCTGCAAAGAAAACGGGGAACTGCAGAATGAGTGGCTGCAAATCTGCCAAAAAAACGCCCGCACGAAGCGGGCGTTAAGTTATTGAGGCAGGTTTCATACAGGCAAGAAACCTATCGAGCAGTGAGACCTTTATAAGCAATTCTGCGCTTTCGTCCAAGCTAAAAGTTTGAAAACAAGAAAAATCATCGCTACGATGAATCCCAACAAAATAAGGCCAGAGCAGGATTGTTTCCAAAATGAGCCCGTATTTTTCACACCCGCTTCGTGGTTTGGCAGCGGGAATCGCCCTGCTTTTTGCGTCCTCTTTGGCACAAGCAGAATCGACTCATGGCATAGCTATGTACGGCGACCCGGCCTTACCACCGGATTTTGTGTCTCTACCCTATGCGAACCCAGAGGCGCCCAAAGGCGGCAAAGTCGTTTTCGGAAATACCGGCGGCTTTAACAGTTTGAACCCGTTTGTGCAAAAAGGCACCCCTCCGTGGCAGTTAAGATTTTGGACCCACGAGAGCTTGATGGGCCGCTCCTGGGACGAACCTTTCACTCTTTACGGGCTGTTAGCCGAATCGGTTGAGACTGCGCCAGACCGCTCTTGGGTGGAATTTGCCCTCCGGGACGAGGCTCGATTCTCCGATGGCACTCCGGTCACAGTTGACGATGTGATCTGGTCTTTCCAGACCCTCGGGACCGAAGGGCATCTGCGCTATCGCGGGTTGTGGTCCAAGATCGACAGTATCGAACAGACCGGCCCGCGTTCGGTCCGGATCAGCTTTAAAGAGGCTGACCGCGAACTTGCATTGATCGTGGGGCTACGTCCTATCCTTCAGAAAGCCCAATGGGAGGGGAAGAATTTTGCCGACGCGCAGCTGCACGACGTTCCAGTTGGCAGCGGACCCTATGTGGTCAAAGATTACGAGGCCGGTCGCTACGTGAACCTGCGTCGCAATCCGGATTATTGGGGCGCTGATGTTCCGTTTCGCCGTGGCACGATGAATTTCGATGACATCCGGATCGAATTCTACGGCGATGCCACCGTTCTGTTCGAAGCCTTCAAAGCCGGAGAGCTTTCGGCCGTGCGTGAGTTCAACGCCGACAAATGGGACACGCAGTACAGCTTCCCCGCCGTTCAACGTGGCGATGTGATCAAGACCGAGATCCCGCATGGCAAGCCTTCGGGTATGACCGGGCTGGTGATGAACACCCGCAAAGCCCCGTTCGACGACTGGCGCGTGCGGGAAGCCCTGATGCTAGCCTTCAACTTCGAATTCATCAACGACACAATCACCGGCGGTGCGCAGTCGCGGATCTCATCCTATTTCTCAGGCTCGGATCTGGCGATGCAACCGGGACCGGCGACTGGTCGCGTTGCGGAACTGCTGGCGCCCTATAGCGCAGACCTGATCCCTGGAACGCTTGAAGGCTACGCCCCACCAGAGGGCGACGGCTCGGCCCGCAATCGCGCGAACCTGCGGCAAGCGGCAAAACTGCTGGCCGAGGCTGGCTGGACCATACAGGACGGCGTACTGCGCAATGCAGCGGGTGAGTCGTTCCAGATCACCGTTCTGCTGCAACAGGGCGATGGTGAGATGCAGACAGCGATCGAGATCTACACCCGTGCGTTGGAACGTCTGGGCATTAAGGTCACGACCGAACGTGTCGACAATGCCCAATATACCGGACGTGTGTCTGAGCTGGATTTCGATATGACCCCGTTCCGCCGCGCCCTGTCCCTGTCTCCGGGCAATGAACAGCGCCTCTATTGGGGCAGCGAGGCCGCCGATGCGCCAGGCACGCGCAACCTGATGGGCGTCGCGTCACCGGCTGTGGACGGGATGATCGACGCCATGCTGGCTTCGGAAAGTCGCGAGGATTTCGTGGCCGCCACCCGCGCCCTCGACCGCGTTCTGACGGCGGGCCGATACGTGATCCCGATCTGGAGCTTCGATGTCGGCCGCATCGCCCATGTCAGTGCGCTGAAATACCCGGAAACCCTACCGATCTATGGCGATGGCCCGCAATACATGCCCGAAGTCTGGTGGTACGCAGACTAGAACGGTGCGCTTAGGGTGTGATGCACCGGAACTGACACCTTATGCACGTGGTGATCGGCAAAAACTGGCACATTCCGCGGCACGCAAAATAATGCGCTCATATCACAAAGCGTCCCTATATATGGACGCTCGACCGCATTTTGCACCAAACCCACCGCGCAAACCTGACTCTGATCGGCATAATTTTGATCCGGCCTGGGGTGCGACATCTTGTCATGTCTTCCGCTGCGTCAACTCGTCCGTACGCTGTTCACAGGGGAGAGCCGTCCTGAAACCCGAAGAAGGAAAGCTCGCAGATGCTGAACTGGACCGATCTGACACAAGACTGGAACGCGTGCTACGCCCGCGCGAAACGCCGTTTTCCCAACCTGAGGGACCAGGATATGCCGCGCGTCGGCAAGGATCGCAAACAGTTCGAAGCCTATCTGGCCGAACGCCACCACCTGACCGTCAATGAAGCCCACGAAGAGGTCGAGGATTTTTTGTTCACGGAATCGCTGAACCGCGAATTGAACTGACCCTAGGCGAGTGATGTCACCCAGAGGATGGTCGCATCCTCATCGCTAACCGAAATCACATTATGCCCCATGCTCCCGTCGTAGTAGGCGCTGTCGCCCCGGCGCATCTCAACAGGTTCGTAGAATTCGGTGTACAACCGCACGACGCCGGTCAGCACGTACATGAACTCCTCCCCGTCATGACGCACCCAACCTTCAAACTCATCCATCGAACGGGCGCGGACGCGAGCGCGATAGGGCAGCATCTGCTTTTTGGTCAGGGTTTCGGCCAGCAGCTCATGCTCATAGGTGGCAGTGGCGTGTGCAGCGCCCTCGCCTGACCGTGTCACGGCCATACGGCCAATCACCTGTTCGCGCTGCGGCGGGGTGAAGAGTTGAGGCACCGAGATCTCCAACCCGATGGCCAGCTTCTTCAGCGCGTCATAAGTGGGCGACATCTGACCGTTTTCGATTTTGCTCAGCGTCGAACGCGCCAGCCCGGCCTGCGAGGCCGCCTGCTCCAGCGTCCAGTTGCGCGCCTTGCGCAATTCACGCACGCGGGCGCCCAGGTCCAAAGGCTCGGGTTCCGTGTGTTCGCCTGCGTCGCGGGCAATGCGGATCAGGGATTTGGGATCTTGGGTACTCATGACTTCGTCTATAGGGCGCACAAGCCGCGCTTGCAACGCGCCATGGGCCGGGTTAGCCAGTTGCCATGCTTTCAATCTTCGATCAGGGGCCACCGACGCCCTGCCCGACCCCGTTTAATCTGGCCGCTCATGTGCTGGGTAAGGCGGATGAGTTGGCTGATAAAACGGCCCTGTCCGTGTTGCGCCGAAACGGGTCCGAAGACTGGAGCTATCGCGCATTGAAAGCCGCCGTTCTGGGAACGGGTCAGGGCCTTTTGCAGGCCGGACTGCACCCCGGGGACATCGTGCTGATGCGTCTTGGAAACACCGTCGAATTTCCCATCGCCTATCTTGGGGCTATCGCCGTCGGCATCGTGCCCGTTCCGACCTCATCGCAACTGACCGAACCGGAAACCGCACGGATCATTGCGGAGCTTTCGCCCGCCGCCATCTTGCGCGACCCCTCTGTGGCTTGTGCCGAGCACCCCAATCAGATCCATCTGGATGACCTGATCGCCATGCATGACCTAACGCCCGCATCGTTCGAAATGGGCGACCCCGAGCGTCTGGCCTATGTGGTCTATACCTCGGGCACCTCGGGCAAGCCCCGCGCGGTCGCCCATGCTCACCGTGCGATCTGGGCGCGTCAGATGATGGTCGATGGCTGGTACGGTCTGACTGAGAAGGACCGCCTGTGCCACGCGGGTGCGTTCAACTGGACCTATACGCTGGGCACCGGGCTTATGGATCCCTGGACGATCGGAGCCTCGGCCCTGATCCCTGAACCCGGCACCGATATGTCTCAATTACCGCAAATGCTGCGCCAGAACCGCGCGACGATCTTTGCCGCGGCGCCCGGCGTTTTTCGCAAGATGCTGTCCGGTACGGATCGGATCGAGCTGCCCGATCTGCGCCACGGTCTGTGCGCCGGGGAAAAGCTGTCTCGGTCCCTGTATACCCAGTGGGAAACGGCCACTGGCACGGAGCTTTACGAAGCGTTTGGCATGTCCGAATGTTCGACCTTCATCTCGTCCAGCCCGACCCATCCTGCGCGTGGAGATTCCCTCGGACAGCCGCAACCGGGCCGCCGCGTCGCGATCCTTGGGCCGCAGGGACCCGTGCCGCAAGGGAGCGAAGGGACCATCGCCATTCACCGCTCTGACCCCGGCCTGATGCTGACCTACCTGAACGCCCCCGAAGAGGCCGCCTCTCGACTGCAAGGCGACTGGTTCCTGACCGGCGATCAGGGCGCCATGGCCGTCGATGGGCAGATCACCTATCTGGGGCGCGACGATGACATGATGAACGCGGGCGGCTACCGCGTCTCGCCGGTTGAGGTCGAATCCGTCCTGTCCCGCTATCCCGGCATTACTCAGGTCGGGGCCGCAGCCGTCGAGGTTAAACAGGACACATTTGTGATAGCGGCCTTCTACTCCGGCCCAGATAGACTGGACGAAGACGCTCTGCACGCCTATGTCCAAGCCAATCTGGCGCGCTACAAACAGCCGCGCGCCTTCGTTCACCTTCCCGAGTTGCCAACCGGCGGCAACGGCAAACTCCTGCGCCGCGCGTTGCCGGCCTATTTCAAGGCGTCCAACTGATGACCCAGACCGTCAAGCTTGATATCCTGTCCGATCCGATCTGCCCGTGGTGCTACATCGGCAAAACCCATCTGGACAAAGCCTTGGCAACGGTGCCGGACCACCCGTTTGTGATCGAGTGGCACCCATTCCAGTTGAACCCCGATATGCCAGACGCGGGCATGGATCGGCGCGAATATCTGGAGCGGAAATTCGGCGGCAAGGACGGTGCGGTGCGCGCCTATGCGCCCGTGGTCGAACATGCCGAGAATGCAGGCCTCAAGATCGACTTCGAGGGGATGAAGCGCACGCCGAACACGCTGGACGCACATCGCCTGATCCACTGGGCCGGGATCGAGGGCAAGCAGAACGCCGTTGTCGATGCTCTGTTCGACGCTTACTTCGTTCAAGCGCGCGATATCGGCGACCCGGAGGTCCTCTCCGACATCGCTGATAGCGCTGGTATGGACGCAGCGGTGGTAATGAAATTGCTGAAATCTGACGCCGACCGCGAGGATATCCGCAACCGTGACACCCACTCACGCGAGATGGGCGTCAGCTCGGTCCCTACCTTCATTGTTGCCAACCAACATGCCGTTCCGGGCGCGCAACCTCCTGAAATGTGGGAGAAAGTGATCGGAGAAATAATGTCTCAACTTGAGGCCTCCTCTGCATAGAAGCACAGAGGTCTGTGCGAAATTCCGGTCTGGCGCAACCTGATCTGCCGTGATAGCGCAATCAGGTAAGGAGTCCCCATGACCAACCGCATGTCTCGTGGAGAGTTCATTGCGCTGATCGCAATGATGTTCTCGACCATCGCTTTTTCGATCGACTCGATGCTGCCCGCCCTGCCCGAGATCGGCGCGCAGCTCAGCCCGGATGACGTCAATCGCGCACAGCTGATCCTGACGTCTTTCGTGCTTGGGATGGGGATTGGGACGTTCTTTACTGGCCCTTTGTCGGATGCGTTTGGCCGCAAACCGGTCATCTATTGTGGTGTCGCGCTTTATATTGCTGCCTCGGCCGTGGCCTGGGCCAGTTCCTCGCTCGAGCTGGTTTTGGCCGCCCGTGTGGCGCAGGGGCTGGGCGCTGCGGGTCCTCGCGTTGTGGCCATGGCGGTCATCCGCGATTTGTACTCGGGCCGGATCATGGCGCGTATCGTCTCAATCGCCATGCTGCTGTTCACCCTCGTGCCTGCCGTGGCGCCATTATTGGGGGCCGGAGTAATCGCCCTGTTCGGCTGGCGCGGTATCTTTGTGTCTTTCATTCTGTTCGCGCTGATTGTTTGCGTCTGGATGGGAACCCGCCTGCCCGAGTCGCTGGCTGTCGAGAACCGTCGCCCCTTCCGTCTGCCGCTAATGGTCGCCGCAACGAAAGAGATGTTCGCCCATCCAACCGTGCGTCTGTCGATCATGGTACAAACCCTGTGCATGGGGATTTTGTTCACCATGCTGACCATGGTTCAGCCCGTCTATGACGTAATCCACGACCGGGCGGAGAGCTTTCCGTTCTGGTTCGGGTTCGTCGCTCTGATGTCCGGTTCAGCCAGCGTATTGAATGCGGCGCTCGTCGTACGCGTCGGCATGCGCCGCATGGTAACATGGGCGCTGGGGGCGCAGATTGGCATCACGGCGTTGGTCATCGTGACCAATTCCTTCCCGCTGTCGCCCGACGCCTCATTTGGCCTGTTTGTTGCCTGGCAAACCACCGTATTCTTTATGGCCGGTGTGACCATGGGCAACCTGAACGCCATCGCGATGGAGCCGATGGGGCATATCGCCGGAATGGCGGCCTCTGTCATCGGATCGGTCTCGACTGTGCTCGCCGCGGCCATTGCCGCCCCGGTCGGTCTGCTGTTCGACGGGTCAATCGTGCCTTTGACCACCGGCATTCTGACCATGTGTATCCTGGCCTTCGGCCTGATGATCCACATGGGGCGCATCGAAAACAGACTGCTCGCCTGAGGATTTTCAGCCCGGATCAAACGCGCTACGCTGTACCGACCAACATGGCGGAGGGTCAGTTATGAGTGAGTACTACGATCTGGGCACCTATTCCTGCCCTGTTTCGACAGCATCCGCTGAAGCCCAACTCTGGTTTGACCGAGGGCTGGTCTGGACCTATGGCTACAACCATGACGAGGCCGTCGCCTGCTTTGAGAAAGCAGCCGAACATGACCCAACCTGCGCCATGGCGCATTGGGGCGTCGCCTACGCAGCCGGCCCGAACTACAACCTGCCCTGGGATCTGCAAGACGACCGGGGACGGCAAAAAGCACTGACAAAGGCCTTTGACGCCACGCAAAAGGCGCTGAGCCTAACCGATGGCTGTACCGAGGTTGAAAAGGCTCTGATCCACGCCCTGCCGTCCCGCTATCCGCAGCGCGACACAACCGAGGGCATGCATGATTGGGACTATGATTTTGCCGACGCAATGCGCGCGGCCTTCCAGGCTCAGCCCGACCATCTGGACCTGCGCACAATCTATGTCGAAGCGCTGCTTAACCTGACGCCGTGGCAAATGTGGGACCTGTCAACAGGTCAACCCGCCGACGGGGCCGCCACGCTTGAGGCGCAAGAGGCGCTGGAGTGGGCCATGCAGAACGACCCCGACGCTATGTCTCATCCCGGCCTTCTGCACCTTTATGTCCACCTGATGGAGATGTCACCAACACCCGAAAAGGCCCTCAAAGCGGGCGATATCCTACGCACTCTGGTCCCCGATGCAGGCCACCTTGTGCATATGCCAACGCATATAGATATCCTCTGCGGCCACTATCAGAACGTGGTGCATTGGAACCAGAAAGCCTCGGAAGCGGACCTGAAGTATTATGAGCGTGAAGGGGCGTTCAACATCTACACCGGCTACCGCCAGCACGACTATCATTTCACTATCTACGGCGCGATGTTTCTGGGTCAGATCGAACCGACCCTGCGGGCCAATCAAGGTATCTGGGACACGACACCCGAAGAGATGTTGCGCATCGAGAGCCCACCCATGGCGGATTTCTTTGAAAGCTACATGTCCATGGGGCCCCACATCCTGATCCGCTTTGGCCGATGGGAAGAGGCAAAAGCGCTGGTGCTGCCCGAAGACCCCGACCTGTACCGCACGCTGACGGCAACCACCCACTACGCCCGCGCGCTTGCTTTCGCCGCGACCGGCGATGTGCCCAACGCCGAAGCCGAGGAGCAACTGTTCCACAAAGCCAAGGCCCGAGTGCCCGAGGCTCGACGATTGCACAACAACCGCGTCATCGACCTGCTGGAGATCGCGACCGAAATGCTGCGCGGTGAGATCGAATACCGAAAGGAAAACTTCGATCTCGCCTTCGCCCACCTGCGCCGATCTGTCGAATTGGACGACACCTTGCCCTACGACGAGCCTTGGGGATGGATGCAACCCACCCGCCACGCGTTGGGCGCGCTGCTGTTCGAACAGGGCCATTTGACCGAGGCGGAAGCCGTCTACCGAGAAGATCTGGGCCTTGACGGAACCCTCAGCCGCGCCTCGATACATCCGGACAATATCTGGAGTCTGAAGGGCCTGCACGATTGCCTGAAAGCACGCGACGATACGATTGAGCTACCTCAGATCAAACAGAGGCTGGATTTGGCCCTGGCAAGGGCCGACCGCGCAGTCGCTGCATCCTGTTTCTGCGCCCAGTCTGCCATGCAGAGCTGAATCGCGCTGCGCGCGATGCCTCCGGCGGAGGTATTTTTAGCCAGATGAAGTCCGGATCCCATGCTTCATCTGGCTATAAATATCCCGGGGGAGTCGCGGCTTGCCGCGGCGGGGGCAGCGCCCCCTTCCCCGCTATCCGCCCGTTTTAGCCTTTTTTCTTTCAGCCACGACTTTCTCAGCAAGGTCACGGGCAATCGCAAAAGCGCCTTTGATCTTGTCGCTGTCTTTCTTCCAGTCGCGGCGCACAACGATTTTGTTGTCTTTGACCTTTGCCATGCCGCGCTGGTTCTGGATGAACTCGACCAACCCCTGGGGTGAGGCGAATTTGTCATTGTGAAACTGAACAGTCGCGCCTTTCGGCCCGCCATCCAGTTTCGCAATACCCGCGCGCTTGCACATGGCCTTGATGCGGACCACCAGCATCAGGGTGTTCACCTCTTTGGGCAGCGTCCCGAACCGGTCGATCAGTTCGGCGGCAAACCCTTCCAGTTCCACCTTGGTCGACAGCGACGACAGGCGACGATAGAGGCCCAAACGCACATCCAGATCGGGCACATAATCCTCGGGGATCAGAACCGGTACGCCCAGATTGATCTGCGGCGCCCATTGGTCATCGGCGTCCGAGAGCCCCTCCATCTCACCGGCCTTGATCTTGGCAATCGCCTCTTCCAGCATCGACTGGTAGAGCTCATAGCCCACATCGCGCATCTGGCCGGATTGTTCTTCGCCCAACAGGTTGCCCGCGCCGCGAATGTCGAGGTCCTGACTGGCAAGAGTGAACCCGGCCCCCAGCGTATCAAGCGACCCCAGAACGCGCAGACGCTTTTCGGCGGTGGCGGTCAGCTTCTGGCGGGGTTTCGTGGTCAGATAGGCATAGGCGCGGGTTTTTGACCGCCCGACCCGACCTCGGATCTGATAGAGCTGCGCGAGGCCGAACATATCCGCCCGATGCACGACCATCGTGTTGGCCGTCGGGATATCAAGCCCGCTCTCGACAATCGTCGTCGCCAGAAGCACGTCATATTTACCGTCGTAGAACGCGTTCATGCGGTCGTCGAGTTCACCCGCCGCCATCTGACCGTGGGCAACCACATAGGTCAGCTCTGGCAATTGCTGCTTTAGAAACTCCTCGATCTCAGGCAGGTCCGAGATGCGTGGCACCACATAGAAGCTTTGACCGCCGCGATAGTGTTCGCGCAGTAGGGCCTCTCGGATCGTCACCGCGTCGAACTCGCTGACATACGTGCGGATCGCCAGTCGGTCGATGGGTGGTGTGCCGATGATTGACAGGTCGCGCACTCCGGTAAGTGACAGTTGCAGTGTCCGAGGGATGGGCGTTGCGGTCAGAGTCAGAACGTGGATGTCAGAGCGTAGTTGTTTCAGGCGCTCTTTGTGCCCGACCCCGAAATGCTGTTCCTCATCGATGATCAGCAAGCCGAGGTTGTTGAAACGGATACCTTTCGCCAGCAGAGCATGGGTGCCGATCACAATATCGACTGTCCCGCGCGCCAGCCCGTCTCGAGTCTGCTGCGCCTCTTTCGCCGAAACAAAACGCGATAGCTGCCGGACCTCCAGAGGGAAACCTCGGAAGCGGTCCTTGAACGAGGCCGCGTGTTGACGAGCCAGCAGAGTGGTCGGCGCGACGACGGCCACCTGCATGCCTGACATGGCGGCAACAAAGGCCGCGCGCATGGCGACCTCGGTCTTGCCAAAGCCGACATCGCCGCAAATCAAGCGATCCATCGGAGCGCCGGAATGCATGTCCTCCATGACTTCCGAGATGGCACGCAACTGATCGTCGGTTTCCTGATAGGGGAAGCGCGCACTGAACTCCTCCCACGCGTGAGGCGGTGGGTCCATTACGGGGGCTTTGCGCAGGGCGCGTTCGGCCGCGATGCGGATCAGCTTGTCCGCCATCTCGCGGATGCGCTCTTTCAGCTTGGCCTTTTTGGCCTGCCATGCGCCACCGCCCAGACGGTCCAGCAGCCCTTCGTCATGGCCGTATTTCGACAGCAGTTCGATATTCTCGACCGGCAGGTACAGCTTGGCCGCTTCGGCATATTCCAACAGCAGGCATTCATGCGCCGCACCGGCGGCGGTGACGACCTCCATCCCCATGTAGCGGCCGATGCCGTGGTCCACATGAACCACCAGATCGCCGGGGCTGAGGGATTGGGTCTCGGTCAGGAAGTTCTCGGCCTTGCGGCGTTTCTTGGGCTGCCGGATCAGGCGGTCGCCCAGAACGTCTTGTTCGGCGATCACGGTCAGATCCGCCGTCTCGAACCCATGTTCCAAGGCCCAGACCGCCAGATGGAGGCCCCTTTTGCCGATGCGTGTACCATCGGTGACCGGTATTGCTTCGGCCAGACCTTCATCCTCGATTAAGCCGGTCAGACGCTCTCGCGCGCCTTCGGAATAGGACGCGATCAGGACCGGACCCTTGTCCAGCTTGCCCTTGATGTGGTCCGCCAACGCACCGAACAGGCTGATACTTTCCTGTTGACGCTCAGGCGCAAAGTTCCGCCCGATCCGCCCGCCCGCGTCGATCACACCAGGTCCGCTGGCCTGTGGCAGAGGGCTGAACTGTAGCACGCGCCGATCGCCAACCGACTGATCCCACGCCGCGTCATCGAGATAGAGCAGACCGGGCGGTGTCGGCTTGTACACCGTGTCCATGCGCGAGCGGTTTTCGAGCGCCAGCCGCCGTGTTTCATACTGATCGGCAATCGTGTCCCACCGCGCCAGACGCGCGGATGAGACCTGATCGTCCAGAGAAATCGTTGCTTCTGGAAGATAGTCGAACAGGGTTTCCAGCTTTTCGTGGAAGAAAGGCAACCAATGTTCAATGCCCTGGTGTTTTCGGCCCGCGCTCACGGCCTCATAGAGCGGATCATCCGTACCCGCCGCACCGAATTCGATGCGATAGTTCTGGCGGAACCGGGTGACGGCGGCCTCGTCCAGTATGACCTCGGAAACGGGGGCAAGCTCGACCACTCCAAGCTTTTCGGTGGTCCGTTGCGAGACAGGATCGAACCGGCGCGCGCCGTCCAGAACGTCTCCGAACAGGTCCAGTCGGACGGGACCGGATTCGCCCGGAGGGAAGATGTCGATGATCCCGCCCCGGACCGCGTAGTCTCCGGGCTCCATCACGGTCGGGCTTTGGGTGAACCCCATCCGCACCAGGAACTTGCGCAGGGCGTCTTCGTCCACGCGTTGGTTGACGCGAGCGGTAAAGGCGGCCTCGCGCAGAACCTCGCGCGCGGGGACGCGTTGGGTCGCGGCATTCAGCGTGGTCAGCAGCACGAAACGCTCGGGCATCTGGTGGACCAGTGCTGCAAGCGTGGCCACCCGTGCCGCGGCAATATCCGCGTTGGGCGAGACCCGGTCATAGGGCAGGCAATCCCAACCGGGGAAAACGAAAACCGGCATATCGGGGGCAAAGAACGCAAGTGCTGCGCGCATCCCCTCGAGCCGCTTGTCATCGCGCGCCACATGGCAAACCGGCCTGCCCGAACGTAAGATCTCGTTCAGGACAAGCTGTGCGTCATACCCTTCGGGGGCGCCGCCGACTGTCACGTGGTTCGGAGCCTTCATCCCTGTCCCTTTCAGATTTCGCTATCCCAGAACGCCGATTGAAAGGTTCTGATACATGCCCCACATCGAAGTGACCAGTATCGAGATCATGCCGATGATCTGCGTGTACAGACGGCATCGTGACAGCGTCTTGGCAACGCGATCCAGTGTCAGATCATGCCGCCGCAATCGGCGTGCGTGAAAGATATTGATGAAGGTCACGACGACCAGTGGAAACAATAGCAGGAACACGGCCTGTGCGAATTCAACCCAATAGTAAAAACCCAGCGTCGCCAATGCGGTAAAGACAAAACAGGCCATTGCTAACATCACCATGCCGGACGCCTCGACATAGTAGAGAATGCGGTTGGTATTGATGCGCACGATGTCCAGCAGGTCGATCTCAAGCTGGCCTCCGACGCGGCGCGCACGGACCACCATGTCGTAAGGCACCCCCATCGTCCAGTGACTGGCAGAAGACCAAGTGACCGCCAGAACAATCCAGAACCACAGATTCGAAAAGCTGCGCATGTCGATGAGTTCGAAAATCGAAGAGTACCAGTCCAAACGCAGCCCTTTATTCACAAACCTCAGGGGGTTCTGTCGCGAAAGCGCGTCCATTGATACCCTTGAGCCCTTGGCGGATTCATGCCACCCAATGCGGCAATGTTCAAGGAGGACGCGCCATGAAACCGACCATCGCCCCCTACCCCCAGACCCGCTTTCGCCGGGCGCGTCAGTCCGATGCGATCCGCGGGCTGGTGCGCGAGCATACGCTGACCACCGACGATCTGATCTGGCCGGTTTTCGTACGCGACGGCGAAGGTATTGAAGAGCCGGTGCCCTCGATGCCCGGCGTGATGCGGCGGTCGGTCGACCTGATCGCCAAAGCAGCAGTCGAGGCGCAAGCCCTTGGAATCCCCGCGATCTGCATCTTTCCCTACACCGATGCGTCGCTCAAGACCGAGGATTGCGCCGAGGCCTGGAACCCAGATAACCTCTCGAACCGCGCGATCCGCGCGATCAAGGCGGCGGCACCTGATATCGCGATCATGACCGACGTTGCGCTGGATCCCTACAACATCAACGGCCATGACGGCTATGTTGTCGATGGCGAGATCGTGAATGACCAGACCGTTGAGGCTCTGGTCAAGATGACACTTGCTCAGGCCGAGGCCGGGGCCGATATCATTGGTCCGTCAGACATGATGGATGGCCGGATCGGCGCGATGCGCGCGGCGCTTGAGGCGGCGGGTCATCACAACGTGATGATCCTCAGCTATTCCGCGAAATATGCCAGCGCCTTCTACGGGCCATTCCGCGATGCGGTTGGTGCCTCGGGCGCTCTGACCGGCGACAAGAAAACCTATCAGATGGATCCGGGAAATTCGAACGAGGCCCTGCGCCTGATCGAGCGCGACCTGACCGAAGGAGCCGATATGGTGATGATCAAGCCGGGCATGCCCTATCTGGATATCTGCCGCCGCGTGAAAGACACGTTTGGTGCGCCCACCTACGCCTATCAGGTCTCGGGCGAATACGCGATGATCCAGGCGGCCGCGCAGAACGGGTGGATCGATGGCGACAAGGTGATGCTGGAGAGTCTGCTGGCGTTCAAACGTGCAGGGTGCGACGGAATCCTGACCTATTTCGCGCCGCAGGTCGCACGGGTTCTTCAAGGCTAAAACCCCAGACCTTCGCGATTTTTCGCCGATTGTTTCGCGGGCCGCGACAGCTTTGTCGTGACATGCAGGGCCAATCGGCGTATTCTTGCACATAAGATCGGGAACACCCGACATATCAGGCACAGTTACAGAGATAAAAAACCATGAGCAGTTCCACCCTTCCCCGACTGGACCGTCGCGGCTTTGCCTTGGGCATGGCAGGTCTGACCCTGACCGCAGCCTGCGGCAACGGCGTCGGTAACTCGAACGCGGCCACCCTTGACGCCCGTGTCGACGCAACACTAACCGAGATGTATGCCCGCTACCCCAATACGGTCGAGATCGCAGAAAAAGCCAACGGCATGCTGGTCATGCCCCTGATCACCGAGGCCGGGTTCGTATTCGGCGGCGGGTATGGTCAGGGTGCGCTTCGCATCAATGGCGCTACGGTTGACTATTACTCGGCCGTCAAAGGCACTGCCGGCCTGCAGATCGGCGCGCAACAATATGCCCACGTGCTGTTCTTCATGACCGAGGACGCGCTGAACGACTTCCGCCGCTCCAGCGGTTGGACGGCCGGTGCTGATATCGGCTATGTGGTCAGCGATCAGGGCGACCAGTTGTCGACCGATACGACCACCCTGCTGAGCCCGGTCTTGGCAGCCATCTTTGGCCAGGCGGGCCTGCAGATCGGTGCAACCGTCGAAGGCATCAAATACACCCGCATCATCCCCTGATTTTGTACTACCACGCCCCTCTCTGAAAGACCTCGTCCCCCACTTGGGCCGGGGTCTTTTTCATTGCCACGTCAAGGCAGGTTTCCGCAGTGTTCCTCTTTCGGTCGGGGCGGCCTTGAAGTAACCTCTCGTCACGTGAAGAACGAATACAAGTGGGACGTCCATGGCTCTTGTCTTTCGCTGGTTGATACGCATCACCACGGGTCTTGTCCTGCTGGTTCTTGCCGCCATCGGACTGGTCTATTTTCTGGCCAGCCAATCGCTGCCCGAATACGATCAAACCCTTGAGGTTCAAGGCGTCACTGCCCCGGTTGAGATCATTCGCGACACGGCAAACGTGCCCCATATTCTTGGCGAAACCGACCCGGATGTGTTCTTTGGCTTGGGCTATGCGCACGCGCAGGATCGTTTGTGGCAGATGACCGTTATGCGCCGCACCGCCCAAGGACGTCTGTCCGAGGTTTTTGGCGCGCGCACCGTTACCATCGACAAGCTGTTGCGTCGGCTTGACCTCTATGGCCTGGCCCATCGCTCGGTCGAGGCGCAAGATGACTACACAAAGGCTGCACTGCGCGCCTATTCCGCGGGGGTCAACGCCCGCCTCAGACAGATCAACGAAGAGGCTTTGGGCCGTGGCGCGCCCGAGATGTTTCTGTTCAACGCCCCCGTCTCTCCTTGGCAACCAGGCGACAGCCTCGCCGTGATCAAACTTATGGGGTTGCAGCTGTCGGGCCACCTGAAAGATGAGGTTCTGCGCGCCCGTACCTCGCTGATGCTGGATGATCCGGCGCGGCTGGTCGACATTCTGCCGGACGTGCCCGGAGCCGGTATCGCCGCCCTGCCCGAATATGCCCAGTTGTTTCCCGGCCTGCCGCGCTATGCCACCGGGACGCCGATGCCGGATACGCCGCTGTCGCCGTTCCCCAAACGTGGTCTGGCCGGAGCGTCAAACGCATGGGTTGCCGCGCCGTCGCGATCGGCCAGTGGCGGAACCCTATTGGCCAACGACCCGCATCTGGGCTTCACCGCGCCCGGCGTGTGGTATCTGGCCCATCTGGACCTTGCAAAGGGCGGCGTGATCGGCGCCACAATTCCCGGTATTCCCGCCGTGATGAGCGGCCGCAGCGACCGTTTGGGCTGGGGCCTGACCTCCTCCTATCTGGACGATCAGGACCTGCATATCGAGCAACTCAACCCTGACAATCCCGAAGAATACCTGACCCCTGACGGGTTCAAGGAATTCCAAAGCCGCCCTTCGATCATCGAAATCAAGGACGAAGCCCCCATCACCCTGACCCTGCGCTGGACAGAGAATGGCCCGGTTCTGCCCGGCAGCCACTATGATCTGGAGACGATAACGCCACCCGGACATGTCGCGTCACTATCCTGGACGGCACTCAGCCCGAATGACACGTCGATGAGCGCCTCAATGGCTCTGATGAACGCCGATACCGTACTCGAAGCCATTGACGTCGCAGAGAAATTCATCGCACCGTCGCAGAACTTGTCCCTGGTCGACACCGAAACGATTGGCCTGAAACTGATCGGAGCAGTCCCTCAGCGTGACCGCCTGAACCAAAGCAAAGGGCGCATCCCCACACCCGGCTGGATTGCGGAAAACCGGTGGCAAGGCCGGATGCCCTATGCCACCAACCCCGAGTTCACCTCACCCGCCGGTGGTCTGCTGGGCAATACCAACAACAAGATCATCGACCGTCCATTTCCCAACCATGTCTCATTCGAATGGGGCGACACGCAGCGCGTTCACCGCTGGGAACGGCTGATGCAATCGCGCGAGGTTCATACCCGCGACAGCTTTATCGAGGCGCAACTGGACACTGTCAGCTTTACCGCGCGCTCGCTGCTACCACTGATCGGGGCTGATCTTTGGTTCACCGGCGCCTCGGCTCCCGAGGGCACACCCGAGCGCCAACGCCAGATCGCCCTGTCCCTGCTGGCCGACTGGAACGGTGAGATGAACGAGCATCTGCCGGAGCCTTTGATCTATGCCGCGTGGCTACGCGCTTTGCAGATCCGCCTGATCGGGGATGAACTCGGCCCGCTGGCCAGCGAGTTCAAACATGTGGAACCTCTTTTCATCGAACGGGTTTACCGCGACATTGATGGCGCGTCGGTCTGGTGTGACGTGCGCCAAAGCGCCCCGGTCGAGACCTGCTCGGACATGGCAGAGCTGGCGTTGGACGACGCGCTGATCTGGATCGCCGAGACCTACGGCACCACGCTGGAATCCCTGCGCTGGGGCGATGCCCATCAGGCTACTCATGATCATCCGGTTCTCGGGAACGTTCCGGTCCTGCGCTATTTCGTTAACATTCGCCAATCGACCAGCGGAGGCGACAACACGCTGCTGCGCGGGCGGACCTCAGGTGAAGGACCTGACCCATTCCTGAACGTGCACGGCGCTGGTTATCGCGGCGTCTATGATTTCGCCGATCCCGACAGTTCCGTCTTTATCACCGCAACCGGGCAGTCCGGGCATTTCCTGTCACGCTACTACGACGATCAGGCGCAGCTGTGGCGACGTGGAGAATACATCCCGATGTCCCTCGACATTGATCTGGCGCGGGCCGCCGCAGTGGGTGTCACCACCCTCACCCCGCAATAATCCGCCCATTCGGCGACTCCTCGCCCCGAATTCCGAGGTGTCGTGGCAAGCCTTCCCATTTTGACCTAGGATCACCCACCAGGTGATGTGGGATCCGTGGGGGACGATCATGGCAAGCATTCGGGACATCCTGAACAATCTGGCGCGCGATTACGCCATCGCCTGGAGCTCCGGTGACGCAGAGGACGTCGCGCGTTTTTTCGCGCCTGATGGGCAGATCATCATCAACCGAGGCGAACCCCATATAGGCCGGGACGCCATCATAGAAATGGTGCGTGGTTTTCACGCTGAATTTTCCAACCTCGAAGTGCGATGCGATATGTTTCGCTGGGCTGGATCACACGCGATCTTCGTGAAAACGATGGAAGGGCATCATTCCGAAACCGGTAATCAGGTGGTGGTTCGTGGATGGGAAGAATGGGACCTGACGCCCGAGCACAAGGTTCAATCTTCAATGGGCTGGTTCGATATGGAGGATTTTCACAGGCAGATCACCGGTAGCTAGCCTTCAAAGCCCCGCAAACTGCGCCGCCTGTTTGTCGGTCCAAAGTACCGTAATCTCAAACCCATCTTCCGTCTGCTCCTCGGATCGAACGACATCCTGCCGGAACAGCCACGCGCGCTTGTCCCCTTCGGCGAAGCTCAGCGAGAGAGTGGTTTCACGCCGGACCCCCTGCAGTTTTATCGCGATATCAGCCAGCAGAGGCTCGATCCCATCCCCGGTCACGGCCGAGATCGCAAAGATCGACGGATCGCGGTCAGCGCGCGCCAAAACCGCCTCGCGCTCATCCGCGTCCAGCAGATCGGTCTTGTTCCAAACCTCCAGCATGGGCCGCGCATCATCGACACCCAATGAGGTGAGGATGGCCTGAACGTCGTCGGCCTGTGCTTGTGACTCGTCATGGCTGATGTCGCGCACATGCACGATCAGATCCGCGCCCAGAACTTCCTCAAGCGTTGCCCGGAACGCAGCGACCAGCTCGGTCGGCAGGTTCGAGATGAAACCCACCGTGTCCGACAGAATCACCTCGGGGCCGTCGGGAAGAACAACGCGGCGCATAGTCGGGTCCAGCGTGGCGAACAGCATGTCCTTGGCCATCACCTCAGCCCCGGTAAGGCGGTTGAACAGGGTGGATTTGCCCGCGTTGGTATAGCCCACAAGCGCCACGATCGGGTACGGTACCTTTGCCCGCGCGGCCCGATGCAGCGTGCGCGTTTTGACCACCTTTTGCAGCTGCCGACGCAAACGCACCAATTGCTCATCAATGGCGCGGCGGTCAGCCTCGATCTGAGTTTCACCGGGGCCGCCAACAAAGCCCAACCCACCTCGCTGGCGTTCCAAGTGGGTCCAAGCCCGGACAAGTCGCGTGCGCTGATAGCTGAGCGCGGCCATCTCGACCTGCAAAACACCTTCACGTGTACGAGCGCGATCGCTGAAAATCTCAAGGATCAAACCGGTCCGGTCGAGGATCTTGACCTTCCACGCTTTCTCAAGATTGCGCTGCTGAACCGGCGTCACGGGGCCGTCGATCAGAACCAGTTCGACCTCGCTATCGTGCAACCGTTCGGCCAGTTCATCGATCTTGCCGCTGCCGAACAGAAGACCCGGCTGCGCGCGCGGCAGGCGCACGATCTCAGACCCGATCACATCCAGATCGGGCAATGCGGCAGCCAGTGCCACCGCCTCTTCCAGCGCGGGTCCGGGGACGCGGCGCTGTTCATCTGATTTGATTTCAGGATGCAGCACCCAGGCCCGGGTGCACTTCCTTTCATGCTCCATCAAGAGGCGTCTTCGCCCTCATACAGGTTGATCGGCTGCGATGGCATGATGGTTGAAATCGCGTGTTTGTAGACCAACTGCGACTGTCCGTCGCGGCGCAACAATACGCAGAAATTGTCGAACCAAGTGATCACACCCTGCAATTTCACGCCATTGATCAGGAAAATTGTGACCGGGACTTTTGCTTTCCGTACATTGTTCAGGAACGCGTCCTGCAGATTCTGTCTGTCCGAAGCCATATTTTATTAACTCGCCATTGTTCTTGCTACGCGCTGCGGACCAACGCGCTCCCTCTGGCAGAGTATGGAGTGACGCGCACAGATATTCCAGACGAAAAATCAGGCAGTAACGCTGGGCACGCGCAGTGGTTCAATCCCGCCACAGGGTCGGCGTGATCAGCGCGATGATCGCCAGCGTCTCAAGCCGACCGATCACCATCGCCGCGCAGAGCGTCAATTTCGCCCCACCCGACAGGTCAACCAGGCGGATCGGGACATCCGTCGCAAGCTCGATCAACGGTCCGGTTGTGCTGAGAGCAGCGACACTCAGCACCATGGCCTGTTCGAACCCCGACCCCATCAGGGCCAGCAGCAGGTTAAACAGGGCAAGGGTCAACGCGAACATCATCAGGAAGATCCACGCGATGAAGGCTCCGTCGCTTTGAATGCGGCGGTTGCCGCCGCCGGTGCCGCTGACCGAGGACGGGTGGATCAGCCGGTCAATCTCGCGCGCGCCATTGAGGTAGAGCGCAAAGACCCGCAGCAATTTGACCCCACCTGCCGTGGTGGCGACACCGCCACCAACCAGCGCCAGCCCCATCAGAACCAGCCCTGGGGTCCCCAGACCCGAAAGCTGCTGGGCATCGTTCCAATTGGCACTCTCGAACCCGGCTGTGGTCAGGAACGCAAGGCCCGTGAACAGCATTCCCCAGATCACGTGTAGGGCTTGCAAGGGCTGCAGTTGGCCGCCAATTTCGTTGACCCCTGCCCAAACGCGGAAGAACAGCAGCACAGCGACCGCCAACACGATGAACAGCCCGATCCGGAACTCGGGGTCTTTGTCCAGCCGGGCAAAGCCGCTGGCGGCCGTGTCGGTTGAAAAGGTCAGGCGCGACAGGGCGAAAAGCAGGAAGAGAAACAGGATCATCTCTCCCGTAATGCCCGCCTGCGCGCCCTCCAGCCCACCAACAGGAGAGATGCCCGAGGTCGCCATCACCGACATCGCATGGCAAATCGCAGTCAGGCCCTGCTCTCCGGCGATAAGCAGCAGGATGCAGACCACGGCGGTCAGTCCCGCATAGATCGGCGTCAGGGTGCGGGTCACGCGCAGCAAGCGGCCACGCGGATCGACCTGCTCGCTTTGTGCCACGCCCGATACCGGCCGACCAGGCTGGCCCCGCGCCGTGACCTCGAACCCGCCCAGTGACAGCGGTGCCAAGATCGCGGCAGCCGCGATCCACATCAGCAGGCCACCCATCCAGCCCACCAGCGCGCGCCACAGATGCAACGGTGCGCTGAGGCGGTCGGGGTCGGGGAACAGGTCGGCTCCGGTCGTGGTCAGGGCGCTGACCATGTCGAAATAGGCGTTCAGAAAGGTGGTATTGCCAAGCGCGTCGTGGAACGGGATGGCCAGAAAGATCGGAAGAATGGTGAAGCAACCCAGCAGCACCGCCAACTGCCCCAGCGTCCCCCTCCGCGGCACCCGGTTCGAGGCCGCCAGCGCAATGGTGGACACCAGAAACAGCCCTAGTAGACCGGAATAGAGAAAAGACCGCGAGGTATCGTGATCATCCAGCGCCAGCGCATAACCTGCCGGCACCCACATCGACAGCGCCGAAATCCCCCAGATCAGCAGAAACAGCGGCAAGCGCCGCAAGACCCCAATCCGAGCTGTGACCACACGCGCCATCAGAAGAAATCAATCGAAACCTGCAGCAGCCGTTCGACCTCAGGCACGTCCTTGGCCATGGCAAAGATCGACAGCACGTCCTTTTCGTCAATCCGTAGACTGCCCGTTGGGCGCAACAGCTCGTTGCCTTTGAGAACCGCGCCGACCAGAACTCCTTCGGGGAAATCGATATCGCGCAGTTTCTGCCCGGCCATGGGCGAGGTCGAAAGCACTTCGGCCTCGATCACTTCGGCTTCGGCATCGCCGATGGAATAAACCTGCCGCACCCGCCCGTGCCGGATATGGCGCAGGATCGAGCTGACGGTGGTAGCCCGTGGGTTGATATAGGCGTCAATGCCCAGAGGGCCCATCAACGCGACCATACTGGGGTCATTGATCAGCGCAATCGCCAGCGCGCAGCCTTCGGCCTTGGCGCGCACGGCGGCCAGCATATTGGTACGGTCATCATCTGTGACGGCCAACATCGCATCGGCACGGTCGATGCCCGCCTCGTTCAGCAACGCCGAATCCAGCCCGTCGCCATGCAGGACGATCGTCCGCTCGAGCGCCTCGGCGGCTTTTTCGGCGCAATGGCGATCCCGTTCGATGATCTTGGCCCGCACGCGGCTTTCGCGTTCTTCCAGCGTTCGCGCGACTTCAAGCCCGACATTGCCGCCGCCGACGATCACCACACGGTCCTGCCGTTTTTGCGCTTTGCCGAACACCTCCATCGTGCGGTCGACATCTTTCACGCTGGTGAAGACATAACACTCATCGCCCACGAACAGCTGATCTTCGGATTCAGGCGCAAACAGGCTGCCCTCGCGCCGGACCCCGACCACGATCGAGCTGAGGGTCGAGAACAAATCGGTCAACTGCCGCAGAGGCGTGTTCACGATCGGGCAATCCTCGTCGATACGGATGCCGAGCAGCTGGGCCTTGCCGTTCATGAACATCTCGGTGTCAAAAGCGGACGGGGCCGACAGGCGACGCATGGCGGCGGCGGCGACCTCACGCTCGGGGCTGATCACCACATCAATCGGCAGGTGGTCGCGGCGATATAGGTCTGAGTGGATCGCCTGAAGGTAGGACTTCGACCGCAAACGCGCGATCTTGCGCTGGATGGCGAAAACCGAATGGGCCATCTGGCAGGTGACCATATTCACCTCGTCCGAGTGGGTTGCGGCGATGATCATGTCGGCGTCGCGCGCGCCTGCCCGCTCCAACACATCCGGGTAGCTGGCAAAGCCCGCGATCCCCTGTACGTCCAGCGTTTCCGTCGCCCGGCGCACAAGATCAGGGTTGTTGTCCACCACCGTGACGTCGTTCAGCTCGCCCGATAGATGCCGCGCGATCTGCCAGCCAACCTGACCCGCACCGCAAATGATGACCTTCATGTTTCTGGCCCTTCTGCCTGAAATCTTTGAATGACAGATGGTCCTGAGAGGGTCAATTGAATTGTCATACCCGACCTTTTCGGGCAGAATAAGCATATGAAAACACTCGTTCACCTGCTTGTTCCAGTAATGCTGCTGACCGCCTGCGGCCCGCTTTCCATATACTATCGCGAGGGGGAAAGCGTCTCGAAGATGCAGGAACAAACCACTCAGTGTAAGGTTCAGGCGCTTGAACAGGCACCGGTTGCCAACCAGGTCCGTCAAGGGCCGCCGACCTATTGGCCGGGCCGCACCTATTGCGACGGAAGCGGACGGTGCTATCGGTCGGGCGGTTGGTGGGAGCCTGGGCGCATATACACGGTCGACGTCAACCAACCCCTGCGCAACACGGTTGAGGCACAGTGTATGGCGCAGAAAGGGTTTCGCCCTGTCAGCCTGCCGCCCTGCAAGTCCGGGGTGAAATCCCGTGTTCCGGCGACCCGCACAACGACCCTCCCTCCGCTGAATACGGAATCCTGCTTCGTCAAATTCGATGACGGGTCGTTTCAGATCATCACGCCCGGTCAGGCCGGCTGACGGAGCGCTCGCTTTCGCGCCAATGCGACATGCGCAAGGATCGCAGCCGCGTAGATTCCGATCACTGTGATCAACATGCCGGCCTCGCCCGTCCGTCCAAGGACGGCCAACAGAACAGGCGTGCCCAACAAGTTCCCCGCATTGCCCATTTGCGCCATTGCGCCGTAGCTGAGGGCTTGCGTCTCGGGCGTTTGGTTCAAGATCGGCACAGCGGCAAAACTGCCCCCTTGCACCAGACCCAGCACCGCAAACAGACATACACAAACGAGTTCGAGCGGCACGCCAAGAAACACCCCGGCGATAGCAAACATTCCAAGCGCAAATCCCAGATTGATGACCGAAACACAGGACATGCGGGATAAGAGGATCGGGACCGCGAGCCAGCTCAGAATAATGCCTGCCAAGGGCATGAGGCCTGCGACCGTCGCGGCATGCCCCTCGGGCAGCCGACTCGGCAGGATGGCCAGCAAAGAGACGAAGGTTAAGGTGTAGAAGAACCAACCTATGGCCGGGGCCGACACAAAGGGTGATCGGTAGGTGCGCAGATGCACGTCAATGAGTTCGCTCCAACGCCAAGGGGCAACGTCCTGAGAAGGTTGAACCTTTAATCCACAAAGCAGGATCAGACCCGCGATGGCAATCATCAGGCCGCCATGCAAAGCGAAGAAAAAAGGCAGCCCGAAATGCTCGACGACCGGCAGGCCGATCCAGGCGTTCAGCGCGAAAGCCACGCCGAAGAATGTGCTCCATAACACCATCGAGATATTGCGCGCCTTGCCGCTGGTGATCTGAGCGATCAGCGTAGGCGCGGCGACGACGATGGCGAGGTGCGAGACCCCCTCGACAAACCGGGTGGCCAGCATGGTGTAAAACCCGGGAAGGCTCGCCTGAAAGATCGACAGCGCGCCGCCCAGACACAACCCTCCAATCAGCAGTTTCAACGCCCCGACGCGCCCGACGACGGCACCGGACACAGCACCCAGAACCGCGCCCAGAAGACTGATGATCGACAACAGCCACCCCATGCTCTCGGCATGATCGGGGTAAAGCAACACAAGTTCGGGAAACGGCACGGCAATCTTGGCAAATTGCGTGGCTGCGCCCAGACCGGCCAGCCAGAGGAGAAGAACCTGAAATGCTTGTATCATGGGGCGCTTTTACAGCGCCTGCTCAGCCCAAGGAACGCATAAATTATGCACCCGCTCTCGTCCCGCTGACCAAACGAACCGGCGTGCCGTCAGACAGGTAGAGACGTTCCCAGTAGATTTCTCCGGCACTTATCCGAATACGGTCGTGAATCGCCTCGGAGGTCTGGAACGCCTTGGGCGCGGGCGTGTGCAGATCCCACCACCCTTCGGCTTCCAACTCGGCTTCGGCCTTCTGGATTTCTTCGGTCGCAAACTGCCAGAGCGACACGTCCAAAAGCGCGTTCTGGCTGGTTTTCCAATCCCTTGCCCGACTGGCGGAATAGGCAAGGCATTTGTGGCTCGCCTCTTCGACCAAATGAAGGCAATCGGAGGAATTCATCACCAAGCGCCGCAACGCATTGTCATCGGATCGCTTTGGACCAAGTGCAGCAAAGACTGCTTGTTGCGTGTCCGGAGGCGGCGTTTGTCCGCCTCTCTCCCAACGCGAGATGGTAGCCTGATCTACCTCCAGCAGCTCGGCCAGATAGGCCTGTTTATACCCGACGGACCGGCGCAACCGTTTCAGGCGTTTGCCGAAGCCCGGATAGCCCCGGGTCTCAAGCCACTTGCCCGTGGATGGCACGCCAATACCCATGGTGATCCTCCCGGCAGATTACTCTGCCGGTTCCGGCTCATCAATTTGGGCAACGCGCGCGCCCGATTTGTTCGAGGTCACAACACCCAGCGATTTCAGCTTGCGGTGCAGCGCGCTGCGCTCCATCCCGACAAAGCTGGCCGTGCGGCTGATATTGCCACCAAACCGGTTGATCTGGGTCAGCAGATACTCCCGCTCAAACGCCTCTCGCGCCTCCCGCAGTGGCAGAGTGGCCAGCGCACCGGACAGGACCACACGACCCGAATCCTCGGCCTTGTCCTCATCGCTCGGCAGCTCACGCGCCTCAATCGGGCCTGTGCCATCGCCGAGGATCAGAACACGCTCGATCAGGTTCTTCAACTGCCGGACGTTGCCGGGCCAGGTCATGGTCTGGAGCAGCGCAACCGCTTCCTCGGACAGTTCCCGAACCGGCAAGCCCTGCGTTTCATTGCACATTTCAATGAAATGCTGCGCCAGAACCGGAATATCCTCACGACGGTCCTCAAGCGAGGGGACGTCAATCGGGACAACGTTAAGGCGGTGATACAACTCTTCGCGGAAACGCTCCGCCACGATCTCATCATCGAGGTTTTTATTGGTCGAGGAAATCACGCGCAGATCAACCCGCACCTTGTCCGAGCCGCCAACGCGTTGGAATTGCTGATCGACCAAAACCCGCAAGATCTTGGATTGAGTACCCAAGGGCATATCGGCCACTTCGTCGAAATAGATCACGCCGCCATGCGCTTCTTCCAGCAGGCCCGGCTCCACACCGCGTTCGCTGCTTTCGCGTCCGAACAGAACCTCTTCGACCCGCTCTGGTTCGATTCCGGCGCAATTGACCGTCACGAAGGGCGCGTTGGCCCGATTGGAATGCGCGTGGATATAGCGCGCCGCGATTTCCTTGCCCGAACCCGCCGGTCCGCTCAGCATCACGCGGCCGTTCGACTTGGTGACCTTGTCCAGCTGGCCCTGCATCGCCCGGAACGAGGCCGATTTGCCGATCATATCCGAGCAGCTGACCTCTTTGCGTTTCAGCGAAGCGTTCTCGCGACGCAAGCGCGAAGTCTCCATCGCGCGGCGGATCACGACCATCAACTGGTCAATATTGAAGGGCTTTTCGATAAAGTCATAAGCGCCCTGTTTGATGGCGGCGACGGCGATTTCGATATTGCCGTGACCCGAAATAATCACCACCGGCACATCCGGGTTGTCGCGTTTCACCGCCTTCAGAATATCAATCCCATCCATGCGGCTGTCTTTCAGCCAGATATCCAGGATCAACAGCCCCGGCGGCTCGGAATTGATCGACGACATGCACTCGTCCGAGTTCGCCGCCAGTCGGGTTGAATAGCCTTCGTCCTCCAGAATGTCGGACACCAGTTCGCGAATATCGCGTTCGTCATCTACGATCAGAATGTCGCTCATCTTTGGCCTGCTTTCATTATGTTGGTTTTAATCGCCTGCTTCTGTGGCGCTGAATTGGATGGGAGGTTCGCCCCCGGTAAACGGATCACGGCCATTGCGCCGAAATGGTCCTGTCCGTCAAAGGTGGGCGCGTCTTCTAGCGTCAGCGCTCCGCCGTGTTCTTCGATGATTTTCTTGACGATAGGCAGGCCCAGCCCGGTCCCTTCGTCGCGTGTGGTCACATAGGGCTCAAACAACCGCGCACGGTCTTCCGGCAGCCCGATCCCGTTATCCGCAATGGTGATGATCGTCCCAGCATCATCACTGGAGACCGCCACCTTGATCTGCGGCTTTAGGTTTTCAGGAGCGCCCTTTTCCTTCAGGGTTTCAATGGCTTCCCCGGCATTCTTGATTAGGTTGGTGAATGCCTGATTCAGCATGGTCGCGTCCACATCCACCGGGATCGGTTGGTCCGGAAGATCCGCATCAATCTGCACCTCGGGTTGTCCGGCCTGCTGCAACAGCACCGCTTCACGCACCAGTGCAACAACATCTTCTTCGCGCCGTTCCGGCTCGGGCATGCGTGCGAATTTCGAGAACTCATCCACGATCCGACGCAAGTCATTGGTCTGACGCACGATCACGTCGGTCATGGAGACGAGGATATCGCAATCCTCTTCATCCAGCTTGCGCGAGAACTTTCGCTTGATCCGTTCCGCACTCAGCTGAATCGGGGTCAGAGGGTTCTTGATCTCGTGTGCAATCCGCCGGGCCACATCGCCCCACGCGGCCATACGCTGCGCGCTGACCAGATCGGTGACGTCATCAAAGGCCACAACATAGCCCTCAAGCCCACCGTCTTCGCCCCGCCGTGTGGCCATCCGCACCAGCAGGTTCTCCAACTGGCCTTTGCGGGTGACCTTGATCTCACCTTGCACGGCCTCTTGCCCGCTGTCTTTCAAGCTTTCGAACAAAGGCAGGAATTCGGGCACCGCGATGCCGATGGCCAGATGCTCCTCGCCCCGGGACCAATCCAGCAGCCGCTCGGCTGAGCGGTTGACGAAGGTCACGCACCCTTCCGGGTCCACGCCCACAACGCCCGAGGTCACCGAACTCAGCACCGAATCGAAGAGGCGGCGGCGGCTTTCGATCTGCTGAGTATTCTCAAGCAGCGTGTCCCGCTGACCTTTCAACTGCCGGGTCATCTGGTTGAAGTAGCGACCCAGCATGGCAATTTCGTCATCGCTGGCCTCTTCGATCACCTGCACGCTCAGATCGCCCGCACCGACCCTCTGCGCCGCTGTGGTCAGGCGCCCCACGGGCCGCGAGAGGCGTTCCGCGAACCACATCCCCAACGACATCGCGGCAAGGATCAGGATCAGCGCAAAGCCAAGATAAAGAAGACCGAACTCGAACAGCACCCGCCCGCGTTCGCTTTCAAGCTGTTGATAGAACTGCGCGGTTTCCTTGGTGTCATCCAGCAGGGTCAGCAACTGGCCGTCGACCTCACGACTAACGTAGAGGTACCGGTCCAAATACGCCTGCAAGGGCACCAGCGCGCGGAATTCGTTGTTCTGCCAATCCGCGATGATCAGAAGGCCGCTGTCGGTGGCTTCCGCCATCTGCTCGGGGGTCGGTTCTTCGTAATTGAACAGGTAAGATCGATCGCCGCGCGACCGGATCTCTCCGTCGCCGTCAATCACATAGGCCTCGCGCAAGCCACGCTGGATCTGCGCCTGCCCCTGCGCCAGAACCTCGCGCAATTCCGCATCCGAAATGTAGAAATCGCGGGCGCGCGCATTGTCGAGGAAAAGCGCCAGAACGGCGGCGTCCTGCGTCAGGCCCTGCCGGTGTTCAAGCTCATAAGCCTCGGCCGCCGTCAGCGACGACCCCACAACCTGCCGAACCCGGTCCGAGAACCAGCCTTCAAGGCCGATATTCACCGTCAGCCCGGCGAAGATCGCGACCGTCACCGTCGGCACCAGCGCCAGCAGAGTAAACGCGCCGATCAAACGCAAATGCAGGCGCGACCCCGCCGATTTCGCCCGCCGCGCTGCGATCAGACTGCCCAATTGCCCCAGCACAAGGGCCGCAACGACCAGCACGTAAACAAGGTCAGCCAGAAGAATCAGGCGCAACGTCGGGGCAGTTGCGCCCAGATCGAACGGACCTATGACAAGATACGTCGCAAGCGCCAAGAGCGGTCCCAGAAGAACCAGCCCGAAGGTGCTGTAATTGCGCAGTTTCCGGGATCTGCGCCACCGGTTAACCGATGGGAGAATCCCGCTCTGTGCCCGGGTTGCCACCGTCTGCCCTCATCCTGATGTGCTGCTTTCGCAGCGAACCGCCATATCTCGTGGTCTATTCCCGGGCGATACCCGAATGCCACGCTTTGTGTGGCGATATTACATCAGTTTGCGACGGCGTGTCACCTGAATATCGAGGTCCGTGATCTTTTTCCGCAGCGTATTTCGGTTAATCCCAAGTAAATCCGCGCATTTTGCCTGGTTTCCGCCGGTTGCTTCCAGCGCGATTTCGATCAACGGCGCCTCAACTTCACGCAAAATGCGCTGATACAGGCCCGGAGGTGGCAGCATATTGCCGTGCAGATCGAAATAGCGGCGCAGATGGCGCTCAACCGAGGTTGCCAGTTTTTCGCGTTCTCCTCCGCCCAAAACGGGCTCGGCTTCGGGCTGGCTGCCCAGAACCATCTCGACCTCGGCTTTCGAGATTTCATCGGACCGGCTGGTCAGACTGAGCCTGCGGATCGCGTTCTCCAACTGCCGCACATTGCCCGGCCAGGAATAGCGCCGGACCAGCTCAACCGCATCAGCGCTGAGCCAGCGTTTGGACCCAAGATCCTTTTCCTCACGGGCCAGAAAATGCTCGGCCAACAGGGTGATATCGTCCACCCGCTCGCGCAGGGCCGGGACATGAATGGTTGCGCCGCAGAGGCGGTAGTAGAGGTCCTGACGGATACGCCCGCCCTCCATCCCGGCGGTCAGATCCGATTGGCTGGTGGCCATAAAGCGGGGCACGTGATCACCCGGCGTGTCCATCATCCGTACGATCCGCGCCTGAATCTCGTCGTCGATATCGGCGATCTCATCAATCAACAGCGTCCCGCCGCGCACCCGCGCCATGACGCGCGCAGGGCCTTCTAGGTCACGCAGATCGGCCGCCGTTGCGGTCACAAAGGGCAAGGTTCGACGGTCCGAAAAATCGTGAATAGCCCGCGCGATCAGAGACTTACCGGTCCCACTTTCACCAGAAATCATGACCGAGAGATCGGTGTTCATCACCCGCGCCACCAGACGATAAAGCGACTGCATCACCGGGGTGCGTCCGACCAGAGGCAACTCATCCGGGCGCTCATTCTCTTGGGGTTCGGGATCGCTTTGTAGGCGCTGCTTCTGCTCCAAGGCACGTGCCGTCCGTTTCATCAGGTCCGGCAGGTCAAACGGCTTGGGCAGGTAATCGTAAGCATCCGCCTCGGCCGCCTGGATCGCGGTCATGATCGTATTCTGAGCAGAGATCACGATCACCGGCAAGCCAGGACGGTCCTCGGCGATCTTTGGAAGCATTTCCAAGCCGTTACCGTCCGGCATGACTACGTCCGAGATCACCACGTCCCCTTTGCCTTCGCCAACCCAACGCATCAGCGTGGTCAGCGAGGACGTGGCATGCACCTTGCATCCGGCGCGCGTCAGAGCCTGTGTCAGAACGGTGCGGATCGTGCGGTCGTCATCAGCGACCAGAACGGTGCCATCCATCAGATACTCTCCTCTTTCGGTTTTTTATTTTCAGCCGGCGCACGGCGCAGCGACAGTTTGAAAACGGTCCGCCCCGGCACGGAATCAACGGAAATCCAGCCGTCATGGTCCGAGATGATCTTGCTGACCAAAGCCAACCCCAGCCCTGTCCCGTTTTCCTTGCCCGAGACAAAGGGGTCAAAGATGTCACTGCGGATTTTTTCCGGCAAGCCCGGACCATCGTCGATGATCTCGATCTGCAGCGGCAGCGAATGTCCCGATCCATCGCTGCGGCGCAGGCGGAAGGAATGTTCGAAATAGGTCCGCAGACGGATTGTGCCGCCTTGAGGACCCGCTGCCTCGGAGGCGTTTTTCAACAGGTTCAGAACAACTTGCAGAAGTTGATCCGGGTCGCCGAAGGCCAACGGCAGCGAGGGGTCATAGTCCTCGACAATGGCCATATCCGCGCCGAAGCCCAACAAGGCCGAACGGCGGGCGCGGTCGAGAACATCGTGGATGTTGACCGGCTTGAAGTCGGGTTGCTGCAGGTTTCCGAATTGCTCAACCTGCTCCAGCAGTTTCACGATCCGGCGGCTTTCGGCAACGATAAGATCTGTAAGCTCAAGGTCTTGCGGCGCGATATTCATGCTCAGCAATTGCGCGGCGCCGGTGATCCCCGCCAGTGGGTTCTTGATCTCATGCGCCAACATTTCGGCCATTCCGATGGCGGATTGCGCGGCGGATTTGACCGTATTGCCCCGCGTCATGCGCCCCGCCAATTCGCGCGGAGATATGATCATGATCATCGACCCGGGATGCCCAACCAGTGGCGCAATCTGCAAGGCACATTGCAGCGGTGCGCGGTTGCCCGACCCTGCATCCACGTCGTTGACGAACAAGGGCGTTCCCTGAGCACGCGCGCGGTCAAAGGCTTCTTCCAGCGGGGCATCAACGGCGATCTGATCCCAGACGGGGTGGCCGATCACCGATTTGCGCGAAGCGTTCAGAAACCCCTCACCCGAGGAATTCACATCCGCAATCCGGTCGTCCTGGTCGATAATGAAGGCTGGGACGGGCAGCGAGTTCCAGATGCTCTGATCCGAGGTCATGCTGCCACTCCCTGCTGACGCTCCAGCGCATCGCCGAGCAGGCGCAGCACCTCATCCGTATCGCGCGAGGTCAGGACCGCGCGACGCAGAGGCGCGGGCGTTCCGGCCTCATCCATGTACCAGCCCAGATGTTTGCGGGCGACGCGGAGGCCAAGGTCGCTACCGTAAAAGCCCAGCATCGCCTGATAATGCGCGCGCACCATGTCGATCAGATCCGCGCTTTCGGGGATCTCCGGCTCGTCGGTGCCATAGACCTCATGGCAGATCTGCGCCAGCAGCCATGGCTTGCCCTGCGCCCCTCGGCCAACCATGACGCCATCCGCGCCCGATTGCTTCAACGCTGTGCGGGCCGCATGCGTATCCACGATGTCCCCATTGGCGATGACGGGGATCGAGACCGCCTCCTTCACCGCTCGGATCGCCTGCCAATCGGCACGGCCTTTATAGAACTGACAGCGTGTCCGTCCGTGGATCGTGACCATCCGGATCCCCGCCCCCTCGGCCCGGCGTGCCACGTCAGGCGCGTTCAGCAGCGCGTCGTCCCATCCAAGCCGTGTTTTCAGCGTCACGGGGACATCGACGGCCTCTACCACAGCCTCGATCAAACTCAGGGCGTGGTCTGGTGTTTTCAGCAAGGCCGAGCCGGAATAGCCGTTGGTCACCTTTTTGGCAGGGCAGCCCATGTTGATGTCGATCACGCGCGCGCCGCGATCGGCCACCTGACGGGCAGCCTCGGCCATCCAATGCGCCTCACGCCCGGCAAGTTGAACGGCAGTGTTTTCCACATCGGCCGACAGCTCGGCTCGCTCGCGCACGCCAGGTTTGGCCTGTACCATTTCCTGACTGGCGACCATTTCACTGACCACCATCCCCGCGCCAAAACGCATAACCAAATCGCGGAACGGGCGATCCGTGATTCCAGCCATCGGGGCCAGCAAGATAGGCGGAGATACGGTTTTGTCGGCGAGGTGCAGCGTCAACGTGCTTAATCCTTGGGCAATTGAGGATTTGATATCGAATTCGGAGCATATGAACAACAAAACGACGGTCATCAAGCCTGCAAAATCATCACTTGCCTATTAATTAATCACATTACCATGGGTGATTGCCTCTGCATTCACCGCCCCCTAAACAAAGCGCAACATTCCGGAGAAACCCGACCATGACCACAGCCGCCATAATCGTTGCCGCAGGGCGTGGATTGCGCGCCGGAGGCGGCGCGCCCAAGCAATGGCGCGCGCTGGCCGGTCGACGCGTAGCGGATTGGACAATCGACCGGTTTCGCGGTCTCGTCGACCACATCGTTTTGGTCTTGTCGGAAGAAGACGCCCCGGCTTGGGAGGAGTTTCGCGACACCGACCTGATACTTGCGGCAGGTGGCGCGGATCGGGCAGGTTCGGTTCGTAATGGGTTGCAAGCATTGGCAAATCACCTAGTGACCCGTGTGCTGATCCATGACGTGGCACGGCCCTGTGTCTCGGCGCATCTCATTCAGAATGTCTTGAGCACGCTGGACACCCACCAGGCCGCAGCCCCCGGTTTACCTGTTACGGATGCGCTTTGGATCGGGCATGATGGCTCGGTTTCTGGGACGCAGGACCGCAACAACCTGTTTGCAGCGCAAACCCCTCAGGGATTTGACTACGATGCCGTTGTCAAAGCACATGCCGCGCATCCCGGTGGCGCTGCGGATGATGTTGAGGTCGCACGGGCCGCAGGACTTGAGGTTTGCATTGTGCCGGGCGATGCGGACAATCTGAAAATCACCCGCCCTGAGGATTTTGAACGGGCGGAACGGATAATGGGAACGAATATGGATGTGAGGCTGGGCAACGGCTATGATGTGCATCGATTTGGCGATGGCGATCACGTGATCCTCTGCGGCGTGAAAGTCCCGCATGAGCGTGGGCTGCAAGGGCATTCCGACGCGGATGTCGGCATGCACGCGGTCACCGACGCGATTTACGGCGCGCTGGCGCAAGGGGATATCGGCCAGCACTTCCCACCCTCGGACCCGCAATGGAAAGGCGCAGCCAGCGAGATCTTCCTGCGCCATGCGGTCGAGCTGGCCGAGACGATGGGCTACCGCATTTCGAACGTCGATTGTACGCTGGTCTGCGAATACCCCAAGATCGGCCCTCATGCTGCAGAAATGAAAGAAGAAATGTCTAGAATCATGGGATTGCGTGCTGATCAGGTCTCGGTCAAGGCAACCACGTCTGAGCGTCTGGGCTTTACCGGGCGCAGCGAGGGCATCGCGTCGCTCGCCACCGCCTGTTTGGTGAAAGCATGAGTATCGCGCGTCTCATTGGAACCGTCTGCGGCGTCGGATATCTACGCCCTGCCCCCGGCACATGGGGATCGCTTGCGGCTCTGCCTCTGGTCTGGGTCCTGCACGTTTTGGGCGGCTTCCCCCTGCTCGTCCTCGCGACGCTCGTGGTGTTCATTGCAGGTCTGTGGGCCACAAAGGTGATGACCGCCGGGCAAGAGGATCACGACCCGTCCGAGATCGTCGTCGATGAGGTCGCAGGCCAGTTCATAGCGCTCTGGGCTATTTCTTACCCAAGCTGGGCACACGGGATCGAGATCACCGCGCTCTGGCCCGGTTGGGTCGCGGGTTTCCTGCTGTTCCGGCTGTTCGACATCACCAAGCCCGGCCCGGTCGGCTGGGCCGATCGCAAAGGAGACGCGATGGGCGTGATGCTGGACGATGTGATCGCCGGTGTCTTTGCCGCCATCGGCGTGATGGTTCTGGCCGGGATCGCACATGGAGTGTTGGGCCTATGACCGTATCTGAGCTGTTGGACCGTGCCAAAGCCCAAGGCATCATGATCGCGACCGCAGAAAGCTGCACGGGCGGCATGGTGGCTGCTGCTTTGACCGACATCCCCGGCAGCTCGGCCGTGGTGGACCGGGGGTTCGTCACTTACACCAACGAGGCCAAGCAGCAGATGCTTGGTGTGCGCGGCGAGACACTGGACGCCCATGGCGCGGTCTCAGAGCAGGTCGCACAAGAAATGGCCGATGGCGCGCTGCGCCATTCGCGCGCGCAGCTGGCCGTGTCGATCACCGGCATCGCAGGCCCCGGAGGATCGGAATTCAAACCCGAAGGCCGCGTGTGCTTTGGCCTTGCCGCCGAAGGGCAACCAACGCGCACCGAAACTGTCGAGTTCGGCGCTCTGGGGCGCGACACAGTCCGTCAGGCCGCGCGGGATCATGCGCTGGAAATGCTCCGTTCCGGCCTTTCCCAAACCGCTTAAATTTACAGCAAAGTCGTCGTAATGACGCAATATTAGGCGTCAGTTGACAAAAAGCCGTCTAAATAGGCGTCTTTTTGCACCCCTGCCTCTTTTTTCCCCGATCCAGCTCGGCTTCAACCCGCCGCACACCACTCACGAGGTGTCGGTCGTGGCGGTTTGCCCGGCCGACGCCCGAACGGCAAAAAAAGGAGACCGGCCCATGAACGGAGCCGATACAGCCTGGATCATTGTGGCAACCGCACTGGTCCTGTTTATGACATTGCCGGGCCTTGCCCTGTTCTATGGAGGGCTTGTACGTGCTCGAAATGTCCTCAGCGTATTCATGCATTGCTTCTCGATTGCCTGTTTAATGAGCATCCTTTGGCTGGTCGCGGGCTATTCCATCGCTTTCGGGCCCGGTGAAAGCGGTTTGTGGGGTGGCTTGGGCAAAGCGTTTCTGAATGGTGTTGATGCCGACAGCCTTGCGGGCACCCTACCCGAAATCCTATTCTTTGCCTTCCAGATGACCTTCGCGATCATCACCCCCGCCCTGATCGTCGGCGCCTATGTCGAGCGGGTCGGCTTTGGCTTTGTCCTCACCTTCTCGGGCCTGTGGATGCTGCTGTGCTATGCGCCGGTGGTCCACTGGATCTGGGGCGGTGGGATGCTGTCCGATGGCGGCATTCTGGGTGAGATCGGCGTGCGCGACTTTGCTGGCGGCATTGTTGTTCACGAGACCGCGGGTCTGGCCGCGCTGATCATCGCCGTGATCCTCGGCCCACGCCGCAACCGCACGACGCCCCCGCACAATCCGGGCTTTGTCATGATCGGTGCCGCGATGCTGTGGGTCGGCTGGTTCGGCTTCAACGGCGGCTCGCAACTGGCCGCTGACGGAGGCGCCGCGATGGCCATGACCGTCACACATCTGTCCGCCGCAACTGCATCCCTGACCTGGGCCCTGTGGGAGAAGATCCGCTTTGGCAAAGCGTCAATGGTTGGTCTGGTCACAGGCACCATCGCGGGTCTGGCCTCGATCACTCCGGCCTCTGGCTTTGTGGGTCCGGTGCAGGCGCTGATCATCGGGGCCGTGGCCGGTGTTCTGTGTCAGGAGGCCGTCTTTGTCATCCGCAACAAGCTGAACATCGACGACACGCTGGACGTCTTTGCCGTGCACGGTGTCGGGGGCATCTTTGGCACCATCATGATCGCGCTGTTCGGTCTGGGCACATGGACAGCACAACTGGGAGGCCTTGTGATTGTGGGTGCCTTTACGGCAGTTGTCACCTTTGTGTTGATTAAGGTGGTTGCAGCCATCACCCCGCTTCGCGTAGACGCCGAGACCGAGACAAACGGCCTCGACCTGTCGGTACACGGCGAGCGTGCCTATGACATGAGCAGCTAAGCCCACCTTGGTTGCCCATCGCCCGTAAGGGCAAAAGCGGACCTGTCGCGGGTCCGCTTTTTCTTTGTTCGGCCCTCTCGACTCCGGGCCGATGGACAGGCTATCAGCCCGCAACACTCTTTCAGCCCCGAGGTTTGCGCCATGATCCCCAGTTCATTTCCCGACAGCTCTGAAATCGCCCGCCTGACCGCGCGGATGCTGCTGGAGATCAAGGCCGTGCATTTCAACTCGCGTGAGCCGTTCACGCTGGCCAGCGGCCTGCCAAGCCCGACCTATATCGATTGCCGCAAGCTGATCTCATACCCCCGCATCCGCTCGACCCTGATGGACTTCCTGACCGTCACTGTGATGCGCGAGGCCGGTTTCGAGGCATTTGACAATATCGCGGGCGGTGAGACAGCGGGCATCCCCTTTGCCGCCATGGTCGCCGAACGGATGGCCCTGCCCATGACCTATGTGCGTAAGAAGCCCAAAGGTTACGGCCGCAACGCCCGCATTGAAGGCGCGATGAGCGAAGGGGAACGCGTGCTGCTGGTCGAGGATCTGACCACCGATGGCGGCTCGAAACTGTCCTTTGTCGATGCGATCCGCGAAACCGGCGCGACCTGCGGCCATACCGCGGTGATCTTCTACTACGGCATCTTCCCCGAGACCGAGAAGACCCTCGGCGATCACGGCGTGAAGCTGCATTCGCTGTGCACCTGGTGGGACGTTCTGGCCGAAGCCAAGGCGCAAAAGGCCTTTGATGAAGAGACCCTTAGCGGTGTCGAAGCCTTCCTGAACGACCCGCGTGGGTGGCAGGACGCGAATAAATCGTAAAATTCGGCCTGTGGGCAAGCTGGGGATAGTTGATTTTCGAATCGATCCAAAGCGCGCCTATCTAGTCGAATTTCGCGCCCATCACACCAAATGTTGCGATAGCTTTCGTCCCGTGCAAAACTGGGCGGAAGTTATCCCCATTCAGATGGGCAGTTATCCCGAAGCCGGGGGCGGTTATCCCAACTTACCCCCATTCATTTGCAGATAGCTTGAACCGGGGCTTGGCGTGTAGAACCTCGGAACGGGCAGCGGGGACAAGATGAACGAGATCAGCAGTATCGAGCAGGCAGCGGCGCAGATTCAAAACGCCGAGACCATGCCGCATTCCATTGAGGCCGAGCAGCAGCTTCTGGGCGCAATCCTGACCAATAACGACCTCTATGACCGGGTTGCTTCGATCATCGGGGCCGAGCATTTCTACGACCCGGTTCACTCGCGGATTTACGAGGTCGCAGCCAATCGCATCGCCAAGAATGCGCTGGCATCGCCCGTGACGCTGAAATCCTTCATGGCGGATGACGAGGGCCTGAAGGAATTGGGCGGACCCGCCTATCTGGTCAAACTCGCCGGGGCCTCGATCAGCGCCTTCGCGGTGCATGACTACGCTCAGATGATCTATGATCTCGCCATTCGACGCGAGTTGATCCGGCTGGGCCGAGACATCTCGGACAAGGCGGCACGGGTCGATGTGTCCAGCGAGCCCAAAGAACAAATCGTCGAGGCCGAGCAACAACTCTATCAACTTTCCGAGCAGGGCCAGACCGAACAGGGTTTCCAATCCTTCCTCAAGGCGGTCACAGAAGCCGTCAACGTCACCAATGAGGCGTACCAGCGCGGTGGCGGCATGGCGGGGATTTCCACCGGTCTGGCCGACTTGGATAAACAGCTGGGCGGGTTGCACCCCTCGGACCTGATCATCCTCGCGGGTCGTCCGTCGATGGGTAAAACCTCGCTGGCGACCAACGTGGCGTTCAACGTGGCCAAGGCTTACAAGCGCGGGCTGAAACCCGATGGCAGCGAAGGCGCGATTGATGGTGGCGTCGTGGGCTTCTTCTCGCTCGAGATGAGCGCCGAACAGCTGGCAGGTCGTGTTCTGGCCGAAGCCTCGGAAATCTCCAGCCACAAGATCCGTCAAGGTGACATGACTGAGGCCGAGTTCCGCCGCTTCGTCGATGCCGCTAAAGAACTGGAAGCCTGCCCCCTGTTCATTGACGACACGCCTGCCCTACCGATTTCGCAATTGGCAGCGCGTGCGCGGCGGTTGAAGCGGACACACGGCTTGGACCTGCTGGTGATCGACTATCTGCAGCTGTGCCGGGGCATGTCGGACAACCGCGTCAACGAGATCGCCGAGATCTCGATGGGCATGAAAGCGATTGCCAAGGAACTGAACATCCCGGTCATCGCCCTGTCCCAGCTGAGCCGCCAGGTGGAAAGCCGCGACGACAAACGCCCGCAACTGTCTGACCTGCGGGAATCGGGCTCGATCGAACAGGATGCCGACGTGGTGATGTTCGTATTCCGCGAAGAATACTACAAGGAACGCGAAAAGCCCGGCGATCATGAACTGGACAAGATGGAAGAGTGGAAGCAGGCCATGGAGCGCCTGCATGGCAAGGCCGAGGTCATCGTCGGCAAGCAGCGCCACGGCCCCATTGGTACGGTCGAGCTGTCGTTCGAGGCGCAGTTCACCCGCTTCGGCAATCTGGTCAAGCCCTGGCAACAGGGCGGCGAGATCGAAGGCTACTAAAAGTCACCTTAAATATTCAAACAGCCGATTTTGAATGGTAATCGTCGTGTGTTAGTGTGTACTGAATGACGGCACGTACTGCCGGATTTTAGCAAGGCCTACGTCATTGCCCGCAATCATCTCGGAAATACGATACAGAAACGGGCCGAATTTTGCGCCGGACGGGGATTTCATCGAAATCCGCGTTCCTGCCGGCACGGATGTCTCGGATCTGAGGGTGCAGGTCTACAACGCCAACGGCTCGGTCCGAAGTTCGACGGATGTCGACACCGCACCTGTGAACACGGTCAGCGGTTTCGACTATTACGTGGTCTCGGCCCGTATCAACCGGCTGGGCGCGGTGTCGCTGGACGACAATGGCACGGTGCTGAGCTTTGTGTCCTTCGACAATCAGGTCACCGCAAATGGGGGCGCGGCCAGCGGGCTGACCTCAACCCAGATCGGCAGCAACGGGACGGATGACACCTCGTCCCTGACCTCGACCGATGGGGTGAATTTCGTCGAGAACCCCAACCCAAGCCCCGGCGCGCCCTGTTTCACAGCGGGCACCCTGATCGACACGCCACGTGGCAAGGTTCCTGTTGAGACACTCCGCGCCGGAGATCAGGTTCTGACCGAAGGTGGCCCGCCCGAGACCCTGCGCATGACCTTGTCGCGCAGCCTGAACCGGGCCGAGTTGATAAAGACCCCACGTTTGTTTCCGGTGCGCATCGTTGCGGGCGCGCTTGGGCAATCGCTGCCGAAACGTGATCTTCTGGTCTCGCGTCAGCATCGGATGTTGATCCGATCTCCGATCGCGCAGCGCATGTTCGGGACCGAATCCGTTCTGGTCTCGGCCATTCAATTGACCCGGATGCCGGGCGTTTTCATCGACACCAGTGTCTTACAGGTGACCTATCACCACCTTGTGTTCGACCGCCACGTGGTGCTGTTTGCCGAAGACGCGCCCAGTGAAAGTCTGTTTACCGGTCCGCAGGCGCTGCAATCCATGGATGACGCCTCACGCGAGGAGTTGATGCTGCTGTTCCCGCAGTTGGCCCGTTTTACCGCTCCGCAGCCCGCCCGGTATATTCCAAGCAACAAACGCCAGCGCAAATTGGTGACCCGGCACCTGAGCAACAACAAGCCTTTGCTGGACGGGCGGCGACAAGACGGCCCCGGGCCGCTCTGAACGATCCGTTGTGCCAAGGGCCTTTGACTTGTTTCGTCGCACAATCCCATTGTGCGCATCACTGCCAATCAAAAGCCCCTCAAACCCGCCCAAATTCCTGCGGCAGATGGCCGTATGCCGCCTATCTTGCGGGTTTTCCTGACAGGTTATGTACGATCCCCTCTTGACCTGACCCGATCCAGTGTCATGAACAGCATCATGAGTACCGCACGTTTGACCATCAATCTTCAGGCGCTTGCCAGCAATTGGCGGGCGCTTGACGCGAAAACGGATGTCGAAACCGGCGCCGTTGTGAAAGCTGACGGCTATGGCCTGGGGGCCGAACCCGTGGCAGCAACCCTGGCCGAAGAAGGCGTTCGCAAGTTCTTTGTGGCCGTTGCCGAAGAGGGCGCCGCCGTCCGCCGCGCTGTCGGGCCGGGGCCGATGGTCGCCGTGTTCTCGGGCCATATGGAAGGCGATACCGAGCTGCTGCGCGATCACGACCTGACGCCGCTGCTGAACTCAGGTCAGCAATTCCAACGCCACCAACAGGCCCTGCCCGGCCACAGCTTTGGCATTCAACTCGACAGCGGCATGAACCGTCTGGGGCTGGAACCCGCCGACTGGGCCGAGTTGCGTCCTCAGGCCGAGGCGTTGAACCCGGCGGTTGTGATGTCTCATCTGGCCTGCGCGGATGAGCCGGATCACCCGATGAACAAGCAGCAGCTGTCCGCGTTTCGCGGGATGACCGACGGGATGACGGCCCCGCGGTCTCTGGCAGCGACCGGAGGCACTTTGCTGGGGCCTGAATTCCACTTTGACTTCTGCCGCCCGGGCATCGGCCTTTACGGCGGGATGCCCTTTGCCGAGGCCAAGCCCGTCGTCACCGTCGATCTGCCAGTCGTGCAGGTGCGCGACGTCGCGGTCGGAGAAACCGTAGGCTATGGCAACAGCTGGACGGCACGTCGCCCGTCGAAGATCGCCACCGTCACAGCCGGGTATGCCGACGGCCTGCACCGTGCTATCGGCGGCGGTATAGACGCCTTTGCAGGAAACCAACCCTGCCCGGTCGTCGGCCGCATCTCGATGGATCTGATCACCATCGACGTCACCGATCTGGGCTTTGAGCCCGAGAAACTGCGCATCCTGAACGGTCATCAGACCGTCGATGATCTGGCCGAGGCCGCCGGTACAATCGGTTATGAAATCCTAACCTCAATGGGCCGCCGTTATTCACGAGGGTACGTGGAATGAACCCGCTGACTCTGCTGGGTGGGTTGGGCCGCGCAGTTCTGACCCTGCTGGCCGCATTTGGGCGCGTGACCTTGTTCGCTCTGGACTCGCTGTCGCATATCCTGCGCCCACCCTACTACCCGCGCGAGATCGCGATGGCGTTGTTGAATATCGGCTGGCTGTCGCTGCCCGTGGTCGGCCTGACCGCCATCTTTACCGGAGGCGCGCTGGCCCTGCAGATCTACGCAGGCGGCGCGCGGTTCAATGCCGAGGCCGTGGTCCCTCAGATCGTTGCCATCGGCATGGTGCGAGAGCTTGGCCCGGTGCTGGTCGGCCTGATGATCGCCGCCCGCGTAACCTCCTCCATCGCTGCCGAAATCGCCACGATGAAAGTGACCGAGCAGATTGACGCGCTGGTCACCCTGTCGACCCATCCGATGAAATACCTCACCGCTCCGCGCGTGCTGGCGGCACTGATCACGGTGCCGATCCTTGTCGGTATCGGAGACATCATCGGCATCATGGGCGGCTATACGGTGGCGACACAAAACCTTGGGTTCAACCCGGCCGCCTATCTGCAAAACACGGTCAACTTCCTTGAGGCCCGCGACATCGTCTCATCCCTTGTCAAAGGGGCAGCCTTCGGCCTGATCGCGGCCATCATGGGCTGTTACTACGGCATGAACTCGGGCCGAGGTGCCCAGGGCGTGGGCCGCGCCACCAAAGGCTCGGTCGAGGCCGCAGCCGTGCTGATCCTCGCCGCCAACTTCGTTCTGACAGGAGTGTTCTTCTCGCTATGATCCGGATGGAGAACGTCAAAAAGTCCTTTGATGACAACCACGTGCTGCAAGGCATGAACCTTGAGATCCCCAAGGGCACTTCGATGGTGATCATCGGAGGGTCCGGCACGGGCAAATCGGTCGCGCTGAAATGTATCCTCGGCCTAATCAAGCCCGACAGCGGTATGATCTATGTCGACGGCAAGGACGCCAGCAAGGGCGACCGCGACGCATTCCTGGCGCGCTTTGGCATGTTGTTTCAGGGCGCGGCCCTGTTTGACTCGCTGCCCGTCTGGCAGAACGTGGCCTTCCGCCTGCTGCGTGGTTCGCTGAAACGCCCCACGGAAGAGGCGCGCGAGATCGCCATCGAGAAACTCCGCCGCGTGGGTCTGAAATCCAACGTCGCCGACCGTTTTCCGTCCGAGCTGTCGGGCGGGATGCAAAAACGCGTTGGCCTCGCCCGCGCCATCGCCGCCGAGCCCGAGATTATCTTTTTCGACGAACCCACAACCGGTTTGGACCCGATCATGTCCGGCGTCATCAACGATCTGATCCGCGAGATCGTGACCGAGATGGGCGCAACCGCCATGACCATCACACACGACATGACCTCCGTCCGCGCAATTGCCGACAACGTGGCGATGCTGCATGACGGGGTGATCCAGTGGACTGGGCCTGTGGGTCAGATGGATGCCTCGGGCGATCCGTATCTGGAGCAATTCATCAGCGGAAGCGCAGAGGGGCCGATTGAGGCGGTGCGTTAATCTTCGCTCTTTGCCATCCACTTAGTCGAACGTTCAATAACGTCCTGCGGAATAGCTTCTGCGCGCCTTGTCTGCAGGTTGAGCAAAACGCATTTGAAAACAGTGGAAAATGTCGTTTCACCATCCGCAACTCGAATTAGTTTGTGGCTGAAGGTCATGGATTTCGTTCCCATCTCCAGGATTTCGCTTTCCATCTGGATCGCTTCGCCAGCCCTCAATTCCGCAAGAAAATTGCTGTCTGCATGGACCACCGCAAAGGATAGCTTTCGCCCCGAACGCATGTCTTCGGCCGTAAGCCCCAGCTCTGCCTGCAACGCAAAAACGGAATCCGAGCATGCAGCAAAATACTTGGACACATTCATATGCCCCAGAAAATCACAATCCGATGGATCGACAATTGACTTGTAGGCCACAAAACCCGACATCGTTCCTCCCCGTCTAAAAATAACTCAGTGGCGAGTACTGGTTTAAGTTAACCATAACAAAACATCGCCGCAAAATCTGAAATCTCGCCGAGACGCACAGCCAATGACCCTCCGCCTCGCTACCCTCTCCCTCCTGATCCTCTACCCGATCGCTTGGTTCGCCCCACTGATGCGCGCGGGCCTGCTACCAATCTTCGGCCTTTCCGAAATCAGCGTCATCACCGGCCTCCAATCCCTGTGGAAATCCGACATCTTCCTCGCGCTGGTCGTCACCGTCTTCGCCCTCTTTGCGCCCTACATCAAAACCATCGGCACCGCCTTGATCCAATGGGACCTGCTGGATGCCCGCGTCCAACCCGCGCTGAACATCCTGGGCAAGCTCGCCATGGCTGATATCTTCCTCATCGCGCTCTACATTACGCTGGCCAAGGGGATCTCTTACGCGACCATCGAGACGGCCTGGGGCCTCTACCTGTTCACCGGCTGCATTCTGGCCTCGATCGCGCTGGGATATATTACCGAGATGACATCCACTTCACGAAAAGCTTAGACCGTGTTGATTGAAAACACATTTCTAAGTATCATCTTTATATTTCGAGCAGCAAAGTTCTAGTGTGTACGGGTCCGCAGAGGATCACCTTGCGTGTTTGATATGTCCTCCGCTTCGGCCCGATTTGTATCGGTTTGAGAAGGAGATGGACGACCATGCCCGCCCTCAACAACATTACATTGCAATTTCAGAATGCCTTTTTAAGACTGACTTTTTTCATGATCTGCGTCGCAGCCCTCGGCGCGGTGGTTGCAACCTCACTTTCGGCGCTGGGGGTTTTGCCCTGGCTGTCTCTTCAGGCCGGATTCGGCCAGGCCGGCGTGATCGACGCTGGCATTTTTGTTCAGATCGGCCTGACCTGCCTGATTCTCATGCTGGGTTTCTACCTGCCCTCCAGCGCCCGGATGATGGCGCTCGAGAACGCGCACAGGAAGTTTTCGCTGAACATGCACGATATCGTCGAGGCCTATCAGGTCGCCCATGCCGCGGACCGTAGCGGCGTTTTCGCTCTGGCCTCGGAATTCGATGCAGTCAAGGAACGTATGGCCTTTCTGCGCGACCATCCCGACCTTCAGGCGTTAGAACCTGAGATCCTGGAAACCGCCGCTCAGATGAGCCAGATCAGCCACGAACTGGCCGAAACCTATGGCAACGAGAGGGTCGAACGCGCCCAGATGTTCCTGAAACAGCGGCAGGAAGAGGTCGAACTGTTCCAGCAACGGATCGAGGACGCCCAGACCATCCTGCATGAACTCAGCCAATGGACCCGCGATATCGAGATCGAGGAGTCCATCGCCAAATCCCAACTGTCGCGCCTGCGGGATGAGCTGTTCGAACTATTGCCCGAACTTTCAGCGCAATTGCAGACACCACCCGACGGCAGCGACCCAAGCGCCTCCAGCGTGGTCGCAATGTCGCCCCCTCGCGCAGCAGAATAGGCGCGTCAGCGCACGCCGCACCCGATGGCCCGCAGGGCCTGAGGACGCGGCGCGCCACTGGCGGAGATGAAAGCCCGCAAGGGCTTGAAGAACCGCCCATCCTCGGGCACCAAAGGCCTCATGGCAAAGACGACTTCTTTCTCCTGTTCGGCCTGCGGTGCGACACATACAAGATGGTCCGGGCGGTGCGACGCCTGCGGCGAATGGAACACGATTACTCAGGACGTGCCCCTGTCGGCGGGCCCGGCAAAGAAATCCCTCGGCGGCAAGCGGGGCCAGTCCATTGCACTCACGGACTTGTCGACCGAGGAGACCCCGCCACCCCGTACACTCAGCGGGGTGGATGAGCTTGACCGCGTTCTGGGCGGCGGCCTTGTCCCCGCCTCAGCCCTGCTAGTGGGCGGAGACCCCGGCATCGGCAAATCCACCCTTCTACTGCAAGCCGCCGCCCGGTTCGCGCGCGCTGGCGTCAAAACCATTTATGTCTCGGGGGAAGAAGCCAGCGCGCAGGTCCGTATGCGCGCCCGCCGTCTGGGGCTCGAGGACGCGCCGGTGCAACTGGCGGCGGAAACCAATCTCCGCAACATCCTGACGACGCTGGAGGCCGAAAAACCCGGCCTCGCCATCATCGACTCGATTCAGACCATGTGGGCCGACAATGTGGACAGCGCGCCCGGCTCGGTGTCACAAGTCCGGGCTGCAGCGCATGAATTGACCACGTTTGCGAAACGACACGGTGTTTCGATCGTGATGGTTGGTCATGTCACCAAAGAGGGCCAAATCGCAGGCCCGCGCGTCGTCGAACACATGGTCGACACCGTTCTCTATTTCGAAGGCGAACGCGGCCACCAGTTCCGTATCCTGCGCGCAGTCAAGAACCGTTTCGGCCCCGCAGATGAGATTGGCGTGTTCGAGATGACGGGCAAAGGGTTGGCGCAGGTCACCAACCCCTCGGCCCTGTTCCTGTCCGAACGCGGCACGCCCAGCCCCGGCTCGGCCGTTTTTGCCGGGATCGAGGGCACCCGCCCCGTCTTGGTGGAATTGCAGGCACTCGTCGCTCCGTCACCGCATTCGCAACCCCGCCGTACCGTCGTCGGTTGGGACAGCGGGCGGCTGGCGATGATCCTCGCCGTGCTTGAGGCCCGCTGCGGCATCCCCTTCGCGGGTCTCGACGTCTATCTGAACGTGGCCGGAGGGCTGAAGGTCAGTGAACCCGCCGCCGATCTGGCTGTTGCCGCAGCGTTACTAAGTGCACGAGAAGACAGCGCCCTGCCCGCTGATACGGTCGTTTTCGGAGAAATCTCGCTGTCCGGGGCACTTAGACCGGCCCCTCAGACCGAAAACAGGTTGAAAGAAGCACAAAAACTTGGTTTCACATCGGCAATCGCTCCGGCGGGCGGCAAAACCGGCACTGTGGCAGGTCTGACACTCACCCGACCCTCTGATTTGGTGGGGTTTGTTGGCGAAACCTTCGGAGCAGGTTAAAGTCCGGCCCTGAAGGGCAGAAAAAGAACAGGCGAGGGCCATGGAAGGTTTTACAATTATTGACGGGGTTGTGGCCCTGATCATCGTGCTGTCAGGCATTCTGGCCTATTCGCGCGGTTTCATGCGCGAGGTTCTTGCCATCGCGGGCTGGGTGGCAGCAGCTGTCCTCGCGTTCATCTTCGCACCGCAGGCCGTGCCGCTGGTCAAAGAAATCCCGGTGGTCGGAGACTTCCTGCGCGACAGCTGCGAGTTATCGGTAATCACCGGCTTTGCGGCCGTGTTTGCAATTGCCCTGATCATCGTCAGCATTTTCACGCCGCTGTTTTCGTCGCTGGTGCAACGGTCAGCCTTAGGCGGTTTGGATCAGGCGCTTGGCTTCTTCTTCGGCATCGCACGGGGCATCCTGCTGGTCGCGATCGCGTTCTTTGTCTACGACACCGTGATGACCGGCCAGTCCTACACTCTGGTAGACGAAAGCCGCTCGGCCAAGGTGTTCGAACAGTTCAGCACCCAGATCGAAGAACAAAACCCCGAGGCCGCGCTGGGTTGGGTCACGGCACAATACGAAGAGCTGGTGGCCAGCTGCACCGCAGGCGACTCGGCACCTGCTGCGGAAACCACCGACAGCTAATTTACAAAGACAGTTCATCGAAAAGCCCGGCCTCGCGCCGGGCTTTTTTCATTGAACGAAACCCTCACCCCCGCAGACCGTACAGCGGCTTGTTTTCAAGCCGAAACAGCCATCACAGCGGCTGGAAATCGGTTTGCCCAGAATATCTCGGCTTTTAACCACTTCACCCGCGCCATTGCAGATCGGGCACGGCGCACGCCCCATGCCGCGGCACCGATGGCAGCGCCTTTTGGGCGGCTCATCTTTCTTGTTTGGTGAGCGTTCTTGCCACATTCTGGCCCCCTCCCCGATAAGATCCGCGATGAAATTATGCATATGTCAGCACAAATGAATTCATATGTCACCACGCCGCAACTGTAGAAATCGGAACTGCGGCCTATAGAAATGTGATCCTTTGATGACAGCCGCGTTCTAAGGCAGTATGTGGAGGCCAAACTGCCACGGAATCGGAGCTGTCGGGTTTGTCCTTTCAATGTTCATCTGCCTGCAATGCGGTGATAATGCACCGTCTGGCCTGCAAGATGCGAACGGTACGACCCCTCCCTATCCGGCCGTCACTCAACCCTCTCGTCAAAACGTCATAGTAATTGGAGCCCGTAAATGTGTGGGATTTTGGGGATCGCAAGCCGGACACATGATGTGTTTGCGGAAATCTATGACGGGCTGTTGATGCTGCAGCACCGGGGGCAGGACGCCTCGGGGATCGTCACATATAACGGTGAGTTCTTTCGCGAGAAAAAAGCCAACGGTTTGGTCAAAGACGTGTTCAACGCGACGGATGCCGAAACGCTTCTGGGCAAGGTCGGCATGGGCCATGTGCGCTATCCCACTGCTGGGTCGCTCAGCGCGTCCGAGGCGCAGCCCTTTTTCGTCAACGCGCCTTACGGGATTTATCTGGTCCACAACGGCAACATCACCAACACTGCTGAGCAGCGCGAAAAAGTCACCGGTAAATACAGCCGTCACCTGCGCACCACCTCAGATTCCGAGATCCTGCTGAACGTTCTGGCCGACAAAGTGGCCGACGCGATCAAAGTGAACGGAAACGCAGAACCCATCCGCAACATCTTTGCCGGCGTGAAGATGACGATGGAGCGTGTGCAAGGCGCTTACTCGGTCATCTGCCTTGTCGCCGGTGTTGGCATGCTGGCCTTCCGCGACCCGCACGGCATTCGTCCCCTTTCGGTCGCAATTCGTGAGACCGAGGGCGACGGCAATGACTACGCCTTCGCCTCCGAGGATGTGGCCTTTGGCATCAACGGCTTTACCAAGATCCGTGACCTGAACCCGGGCGAGGCCATCCTGATCGATCTGGACGGCAACATGCACGAGTTTCAGGCCGTCGAAGGCAAGCTGACGCCCTGTATCTTCGAATATGTCTACCTCGCCCGTCCGGATTCCCTTCTGGATGGAGTCTCGGTCTACAAAACCCAGATGCGTATGGGGCAAACGCTGGCAAAACAGATTCAGGACTCTGGTCTTCAGATCGACCGCATCATTCCCGTCCCCGACAGCGCCCGCCCCGTGGCGCTTGAGGCCGCCAAGATCACCGGCATTCCCTATCGCGAAGGTCTGGTGAAGAACCGCTATGTCGGTCGGACATTCATCATGCCCGGTCAGGAAGAGCGGCAGAAATCCGTTCGCCGCAAGCTGAACGCCATTCCACTCGAGTTCAAGGATCACAATGTCCTGCTGATCGACGACTCGATCGTGCGCGGAAATACGATCAAGAAGATCGTTCAGATGTGTCGTGAGGCCGGCGCCAAGAAAGTTTATATCGCCAGCGCCTCGCCCCCGGTGAAATACCCCAATGTCTATGGCATCGACATGCCCACCAAGCACGAGTTGATCGCCAATGGCAAAGAGATCGAAGAGATTCGCGAAGAACTGGGTGCGGATGCTCTGTTCTACCAGAACCTCGATGATCTGATCTGGGCCGCCAGGGAGGGCAACCCCGAGATCGAGGCGTTCGACTGTTCCTGCTTTGACGGCAACTACATCACCGGCAGTGTCAGCGGTGACTATCTCGACAGTCTCGAAAACAGCACGCGCGTTAGCAAAAAGCGCGAAGATATGCAGGTTGTCGGTGGGTCGTGGAACGCGGCGAAACTGGCGTCTGGCTAAAGAGACAACGCGAATCAGAAAACAACGCAGGCCGTGGGCATCGCCACGGCTTTGGCTGGATTTTGCCGATAGGAATGGCCTGATTGCAAAGGCTTCCGGCCCTCTCACCTCGCCGTGATTTGACGCGAGCGGGGTGATCTTTTGATTTGCTCTGCAGTTTGGTAGGCAGCGATTCACCACCACTCACACAATCCACTCAGATGGGGGGGTCGAACCCGGTTCGAGCCGCAGAAAATGCCAAATGCCAATGTCAAAAGCGCGGCCACGCAGAGGGGCGCGTTGAAAAGAAATTCGGTCTCGGTTCTGGGTGTCTTTGGCCCGAAAGCCGACCTGCGCGCGTTGATGCGCCTGTCTTCGGGGCGTGTGAAAGAGGTCAAGCCAGGCAGCCGCGTGGCCTCGGGCACCGTTGTCGCCATTGATGAACACGGGATCATGCTGCGACAAAGCGGCCAGACCCGCCGGATTGGAATTCCGGGAGGCTAGCGCCCTCTTGACGACCTGCGCGTGGGCGTTCAAACCGCTGCCATGACCGATCAGACCAATATTGCCACCAAAATTGCCCTCGTCACCGGGGCCTCTCGCGGGTTGGGCGCAGCCCTGGCCGAGGCACTGGCCCCCGAGTATCACATCGTCGCCGTCGCCCGCACCACTGGCGGGCTGGAAGAACTGGACGACCGGATCAAGGCCAAGGGCGGTTCGGCCACCCTTGCGCCCATGGACATCACCGATCCCAACGCGATGGCCACCCTATGCCGGGGCATTCACGACCGCTGGGGCAAAGTGGATTTGTGGCTGCATACGGCCATCCACACCTCGGCCCTCACACCGGCGCATTTCGTTGATCCCAAAGAGTGGACAAAGGCGATGAACACCAACGCCAATGCCACCTCGGTTCTGATCCCTTACGTGACACCTTTGCTGGGTGAGGCCGGGCATGCCGTGTTCTTTGATGACCCCAAGGCGGGCGAGAAGTTCTATGGTATCTACGGCGCCACCAAGGCCGCCCAGATGGCTCTGGCGCGCAGTTGGCAGGTTGAGACGGAACGGACTGGGCCCAAGGTGTCGATTGTGGAGCCTGCCCCAATGCCGACAGCCGTACGCGCGCGGTTTCATCCCGGTGAGGATCGCGATGTGCTGACCAGCACAGCCGATGAAGCGGCTCGGATTCTGGCGTTGTTGTAGGGAATGGCCCGTTGGGCCATGCCTCCGGCGGGGATATTTTTAGCCAGATGAAGCTGGGATCACGCGATATGGACGCCGGTGCGCCCGGCGAGATCGACGAAGAATTGCCACGCAACGCGGCCCGAGCGCGACCCGCGCGTCGCCTGCCATTCGATGGCTTCCGCGCGCAGGGTGTCCGGGTCGACCGACACATTGTAGGCAGCGCAGTAACGCTCGATCATGGCCAGGTATTCGTCCTGATCACAGGGGTGGAAGCCCAGCCACAGCCCGAACCGGTCGGACAGTGAGACCTTTTCTTCGACCGCTTCAGACGGGTTGATAGCGCTGGAGCGTTCGTTCTCGATCATGTCCCGTGGCATCAGGTGGCGGCGGTTCGAGGTGGCATAGAAAACGACGTTTTCGGGGCGACCTTCGATGCCGCCATCCAGCACAGCCTTGAGCGATTTGTAGTGTTGGTCATCGTGGCTAAACGACAGGTCATCGCAGAACAGGATGAACCGGTGCGGCGCTGCGCGCAGGTGGTTCAACAGGCGCGCGACCGAGCTCATGTCTTCGCGTTGAAGCTCGACCAGTTTCAGGTCGGGATACTCGGTCTGCAGCGTGCCGTGGACGGCCTTGACGAGGCTGGATTTCCCCATCCCCCGTGCGCCCCAGAGCAGCGCGTTGTTGGCCTTGTACCCCGCCGCAAAGCGCTTTGTGTTGTCCAGCAGCGTATCCCGCGAACGGTTAATACCCACTAACAGATCCAGGTCCACGCGGTTGACCTGAGGGACAGGCTCAAGCCGGTCAGGCTCAACCTGCCAGACGAAAGCGGGCTCGGCATTGAAGTCCGGAGCGGCCAGTGGGGCTGGAGCCATCCGCTCTAGCGCGTCGGCGATACGGTTCAGGGCTTGGGTGTCCATGGCGGCCTCCGGGGTCGTATAGCGTTTCGGGTTAAACTTGTGACATGAATACCCTGCCACGCTTTCAGCGTTCTCGGGACATTCGTGTCACTTGGCGATTCAGGTAAAACCCGAAACGCTTTAATCCAACGGTGTCAAACCACGTTCAGCCTTTGGCAACAAGGGGTTCCAAGGAAAAAGGCGCGCCTGTCATGGCGCGCCTGTCTTGAAAACAGCAAGAGATTACTTCCCGTCTTCTTCCTGCATCAGGTCCACATCCGCTTCGGCCTCATCATCATAGTAGCCATCCGCGCGGAGTTGTTCTTCACGCTTCTTCTCGACCCGGGCGACGAGGAAGATCGACACCTCATAAAGGCCGTAGACCACCACGAACAAAATGATCTGTGTGATCACGTCGGGAGGGGTCACGAGCGCGGCAAGCACCAGAATGGCAACCACCGCGTATTTGCGGACACCGCCAAGCCCCTCAGCCGTGACCAGCCCTGCCTTGCCCATCAGCGTCAGCAACACGGGCAGTTGGAAACACAACCCGAAGGCCACGATGAACTTGATTGTCAGGTTCAGGTATTCCTGCGCGGAGCCTTGGAACACCACGCTCAGCGGTGCAGAGGTGGCGCCATCCACGACGGCCTCACCTTCAGCGCCGAACTGCTGGAACCCGAGGAAAAAGTCATAGGCCAACGGCGTTACGACGTAGAAGGCAAAGCTTGCCCCCAACAGGAACATGAAGGGCGAGGCCAACATAAACGGCAGGAACGCGTTCTTTTCAGACCTATAAAGCCCCGGAGCAACAAAGCGCCACATCTGCATCCCGATATAGGGGAACGCCAGAATGAAGCCCCCAAGTAGCGACACCTTGATCGCAACAAAGAAGCCTTCCTGTGGCGAGATGAAGATCAGCCCGCAATCCTGCCCACGCTCATTCAACACCTCACACAAAGGATGCGTCAGGAAGTTGAAAAGAGGCGTCGCAACCGTGAAACAGATGATCATACCGATCAGAAACGCCACGACGCAGTGAATGAGCCGTGTGCGCAATTCGGCCAGATGCTCGATCAGCGGCGCCGAGCTGTCTTCGATTTCGTCGGTCTTGCTCATGTCTTGTTCTCAGTGTTCAGCGCTGCTTCGGCCTCTTCGGCCTTGGCCAGCGCATCAGCGGCTTCTTTGGCCTTGCGCTCGGCAGTGGCGCGGGCGGAGGTGGCTTGAATCTTCTTGGCCTGTTCAGCACGTTCAGCCGCCAGCTTGCCCGTTTCGCTTTCAGGATCGAACTTGGTCGGGTCGATGCTACTGCTCAGATCCTGAGCGGCCTTTTTCACACCGTCCATCGCGCTGTTCACGGGATTCGTGGTCGCGTTCAGGCCTTTCTTGATCTCGTTCACACCCGCCTGATCGGCAGCCTCGTTCATAGCGCTGGTGAATTCGCGCGCCATCCCACGGGCCTTGCCGACAAACCGCCCGACATTGCGAAACAGCACGGGCAGGTCTTTTGGCCCCACCACAATCAGGGCAACGATGCCGATAACCAGAAGCTCGGTCCAGCCCAGATCAAACATCCGGGTTTAGACCTTGTCTTTCTCGGTTTCGGGCGTGACGTCCTTGGCCACCTCGGCTGCATCCTGCTCCAGCTCGTCCGCGCCTTCCTTGACGCCTTTCTTGAACGACGTGATGCCCTTGCCAACCTCACCCATCAGCGAACTGATTTTTCCGCGGCCAAACAGCACCAGCACCACAACAGCGATCAGCAGCAGGCCGGGAAGTCCGATATTGTTGAGCATGTTTATTCTCCTTCACAAAGGCGCACTGCGCCTGAACCCTTTTCTGACCCCGTGTTTACGCGGCAAGCCGCGTTCTCAAAAGGTGATCGAGCCAATTCTGGCGGCAAATTTGATGTGATCTTGCGGATTCATGGCCCTCGCTTTTCTCAACTGACAGGTTTATGTCAGTTGTAACGGGCTAGGACAGCGGTATCGCAACCTGGTCAACGGAGAAACACATGACCCATGTCGCCGAAATCGTCACCTTCACCCTGGCCGAGGGCACCTCACCCGAGGCCTTCGTCAAACTCAGCCAATCGACCGAGAGCTTCGTGCGCGCAGCACCCGGCTTTGCCCACCGCCACCTCAGCCATGGGGAAGACGGCCGCTGGACGGACTATGTCGTTTGGCAAGATATGAACGCTGCTCAGACGGCGGCTGCAGAATTCCCGCAACAGGAGTTTGCACCGGCCCTGATGGCGGCCATCAACCCCGAAAGCCTGCAGATGCGGCATGAGGCAGTGTTATGGAACATGACCTGACACAGGTCAGAACGGCGTATCATGCGCCGGACTGATCGCCTGTTCGACATCATTCAAATCCTGCGCGACGGTAAACTACACCGCGCGCAGGACATCGCGGACCGGCTCGAGGTTTCGGTCCGCACGATCTATCGCGACATGGACACTCTGGTCGCCTCGGGCGTTCCCGTCGAAGGCGAACGCGGCGTGGGTTACATGGTGCGCGAGCAGATCACTCTTCCCCCACTCAACCTAACCACGGCCGAGCTTGAGGCGCTGAACCTCGGGATGGCCATCGTAGCCGAAGCAGCTGACCCAGACCTGAAAGCCGCAGCCGAGTCTCTGGCGGAAAAGATCGACGCCGTCCTGCCCACGCAGGTCGTGGCCGAGGCCGATACTTGGAAATTTGCGGTCTACCCCTTCGCCGACGCCGCGCGCGGATTGGCACATATGGCCCCACTCCGCGCCGCCATCAAAACCCGTCAGAAGCTGCACCTGTCCTACCGCCGCATCGACGGCACCTTGACCGAACGCACCATCCGCCCCCTCCATATGGAGTATTGGGGCCGCGTCTGGACCCTCACCGCATGGTGCGAGCTGCGCAACGGCTTTCGCGTTTTTCGCATCGACCTGATCGAAACCGTCACACCCCTGCCCGAACTTTTCACAGACGAGCCGGGAAAACGCCTGAGCGACTTCGATCCAAACGAGTGATCCGCCCTTCATCTGGCCAAAAATATCCCCGCCGGAGGCATGGCCCGGAACGGGCCATTCTGATCACCTCAGATAAGGCTCAGGATCAACCGACTCGAACCCTTTGCGGACTTCGAAATGCACATAAGCATTGTCGCCGCCGCGAAGTTCCGCCAGTTTCTGCCCCCGCCGCACGCGATCACCTTTCTTGACGGTGATATCCTCGACATTGGCATAAACTGTCAGCAAGTCATTGTTATGCTTCACAACGATGATCGGAACCTGATCGGCATCTGCGGTAATCGCGGCCACGGTGCCTGCCTCGGCTGCGGTGACCGACGTGCCCGGCGCGGCCGCGATGTCGATGCCTTCGTTCTTACCCTTGTCATAGGTCCGGATAATGTTGCCCGCGACCGGCAAGGACAGCGCGGAAGAGCTAGAACTTCTGGTGGGCGCTTCGGCTGTGACATCCGGGGCTTCGGGCGCCTCGGCCAAAGGCGCGACCTGCTCATCCGGGAGGGGCTGGGTCGCACTCGGCGGTGTCGGTGTCGGAGATCCCTGCCCCGGCTGCGTCACCTCTGTCGCAGCGACCGGAGCCGCAGCCGCCGCCTGACGCGGCGCGGCCTGGTTCTTCACCGGGATTAACAGATACTGCCCCTCACGAATGGCGAAATCCGGGCCCAACCCGTTCCATTCGCCCAAAGCCTCAACCGGAACCTGATAGAGACGCGAGATGGTAAAGGCCGTCTCGCCCCGCTTCACCTTGTGGCGCAGCGGCTCTGGACCAGAGGCGACCGGTGCAGGCGTTGGCGCCGGTTCGACCGGCTTCAGCACCGTCGTCTGCACCCCGCCCGTATCCGGGGCCTGATCAATCGCGTTTCCAGCGATTGAGGCAATATCCACACCGCTTGATGCCCCTACGGATCGCGGCAGGGCCAGAACCTCACCCTCGCGCAGCGTGTCGGTTGTCTGCAAGCCGTTGAACCGCGACAGCTCACCTTCCGGCAGGCCGACCCGAGCCGCCACATCGCGCACTGTATCGCCCCGGCGCGCCACGGCTACCTGATAATTCGGATAAGTGATCACCCCGCGCGCATCGGGTGCGGGGCGGCTGGTGGTTGCGGATTGCGCCGCATCCGTGGTGGAAAACCCGCCGAGTTGTCCGCGCAGGTCGTAGTCCAACGGCCCTTCGCACCCGGCCAGAATGGCCAGAGCGGCAACTCCGGTCGCACAACGGCGCATCGTTGATTTGGTAACTGCTCTCATGACTTTTGTCCTCAACACCTGCCCCTGTTATCCGGGGTTCCGGCGATCCATTCCAAAAAAACCTGTTACGTCTCGTCCTTGCCAAGCCCTTCGAGCAGCGGCACGAACCGAACCGACGTCAATTCATCATAGTCCAATCCGGTCTCGGTGCGCGTCACCTTGATCAACTGCTGCACCGCATCCGACTGCCCGACGGGTAGCACCATGATACCCCCGATTTTCAGCTGCGCCAAGAGCGGGCCCGGCGGGTCCTCGGCTGCTGCGGTCACGATGATCCGATCAAAGGGGGCCTGCTCCGGCAAACCGAACGAACCATCCGACAGCATCGACGTGACATTGGTCAGCCCCAGTTCGGCAAACAGCTTGCCGGTCTCGCTGACAAGCCGCCTATGCCGTTCAACCGTGTAAACGCGCCGCGCCAGTTTCGCCAAAATCGCCGCCTGATACCCCGACCCGGTCCCGATCTCGAGAACAGTGTCTCGCGGACGCACATCCAGCGCCTGTGTCATTAACCCCACCACCGAGGGCTGGCTGATCGTCTGACCACAGGCGATGGGCAGCGGCATATCCTCATAGGCGCGGTCGGCGAACAGACCGGTGACGAAGCGCCCCCGGTCGACCGCCTCCATCGCGGCGAGGACACGCGCATCGGTCACGCCTCGCTTTCGCAAGGCGAACAGGAACTGCATGACGGTTTCTGGGTCCAGTCCACTCATTCGATCGACTTCAATGCCTCTAGCGTGTCATGCGCGGTCAGATCCGCGCGCATCGGCGTGACCGAGATATAGCCTTCCAGATTGACCGCCGCATCCGTGCCCGGCGCGGTCGGGTTGTGCTGATACCCGCCCTTGATCCACAGAAACCGCCGCCCCGAGGGCGAGCTGTGCGGCTCGACCGAGAAATGCGTATCGCGGCGGAACCCTTGCGGGGCAACTCGCGTGCCCAGAACCTCATCGGCGGGAACGGGTGGAAAATTCACATTGTAGAACAGGCGGTAATCGCCCTGTTCTGTGGGCGTCGCGTCCAGAATGCGGCGTACCAGATCAGCGCCAAAGCGACTGGCGGCCTCGAACGGATCCTCGAGCCCCAGATTGCGCGGGCCGAAATACTGCGACAGGGCAATGGCCGGCACACCCTGCAAAGCGGCCTCCATCGCGCCGCCAATGGTGCCGGAATAGAGCGTGTTTTCCGCCGAGTTGTTGCCCCGGTTCACCCCAGACAACACCAGATCGGGCGGGCAGTCCTTCATCACGTCATGCAGCCCCGCCAACACACAATCCGCCGGAGAGCCTTCGGCCGCAAATCGCCGCTCATCCAGTTTGGCGACCATCATCGGATGGGTGTAGCTGATGCAATGACCGACACCGGATTGCTCGAAGGCCGGGGCCACGACCCAGACCTCGCCGTCTGGCCCGGCCAGATCCTTTGCAATCGCCTGAAGCGTGATCAGCCCCGGCGCATTGATGCCATCATCATTGGTAATCAGAATACGCATGACCGTCCCACCCCCGCGTTTCGCCCTTGATAGACCCGACCCCGCGTTGCGGCAAGCAATGCAGGCCCGCAATCTGCGGCTTTCGCGCACCACTTGCGGGTAAATTGCGCTCTATCTAGGGAAAACGAAACAGCGGTCGCGTCGGATGGTCAGCCACATCGCCCGCCCAGGCGCGGGGACAAACACGTTCGGAACGGTCGCCTTGAGGATCGAGCCGTCATAGTCCATCCGAAACTCGACCAGGCTTTCATTGCCCAGGAACCGGGCCCGCTCAACCACGCCGCGCGCCGCGACGCCGTCTGTGGCCGTGGGCAAAGGCCCTTTGCCGTTTCGGTCGAAATCCAGCCGGAGATGTTGGGGGCGGAAAACGATCTCGACATCGGTACCGTCCGGAAAGCCCGGCGCCAGGAATTGTCCGAACGGGGTCTCGGCCAAGGCACCATTCACTTGCGCCTGCAAAACGTTGACATCACTGAAGAATGCGACGGCTGCCTTGTCCGCTGGCCGCGTGTAGACGTTGTAGGGCGCGCCTTGCTGCACGATCTTGCCGCCCCGCATCAAGGCGATCTCATCGGCCATGCGCATGGCCTCTTCCGGCTCATGGGTGACCAGCAGAACGGCGGCGTCTTCCTCTTTCAGGATCGCAAGCGTTTCGTCCCGGATACCGTCGCGCAGACGGTTGTCGAGGCCCGAGAACGGCTCGTCCATCAGCATGATCCTGGGGCGCGGGGCCAGAGCGCGCGCCAAAGCCACCCTCTGCTGTTCTCCGCCGGACAGTTGATGCGGGAACCCGTCGATAAATCGCATCAGATCGACTTTGGTCAGCAGTTCCTCAACCCGGGCGCGCTTCTGATCCTTACTGCCTTTCAGGCCGAAACTCACATTGTCGGCCACGCTGAGATGCGGGAACAGGGCAAAGTCCTGAAACATCAACCCAATCTCGCGGCGTTCAGGTGGGACACGGAACACCGTGTCGCAGATCAGTTTGCCGTCGACATAGATCTCGCCCGAGTCCTGCATCTCGACCCCGGCGATCATCCGCAAGGTTGTGGATTTGCCGCAGCCGGACGGCCCAAGCAGGCAGGTCACCCGCCCCGCCTCGACCGTGAGCGAGACGTCATCCACCACAACCCGGCCTTCGAACCGGCGGATCATATTGCGAATTTCCAAACGAGGAGGAGTTGCGTTGCCTGTCACAGATGGGTCCTGTTGCCTTTCCCGATCAATTCCATCGGGCTTGAGCGGGGATAGCAACCCCGCCCGTCCGGCGCAAGGGATCAGCTATTCCGCAAGCAGCTCGAAATCGACACCGGCGCGGATTTTTCCGTTCACCTGAACCTCAAGCCGATGCGCGCCGGGCACCAGTTTGAACGTGGTCGCATTGCCTTTGAGCTTGTGACGTTTGTCCAGACGCAACGCGCCGTTCTTCAGCGCGGCCTGTTTCAGCTTGTGAACCTTGGCCGAGGTTTTTCCGTTAGGGCGTTGAAAGTGAATGATATAATCCACCAAAACCGGTTGATCAGCAGACCCTTTCAAATCGACCGAGAACGCCAAAGCACCATTGATCCGGGCCTCGCCGTCCACTGAAATATCTGCAGTGACGTCCGCGTCCGGGTCATAACCCAGCATCTTCATCGCCCCCGGATACCCCGCCTTCACAAGCCCACGCAGGGTATGAGAGATCATCCACTCCAGCTCTGCCTCTTCTTGCTCACCCGCTTCGCGCCAGCGCTGCAGGCAGTCCAGAACCAGATCGGGGTCCTTTTTGGTAATATCGTTCAGATGGTTCGCAACCGAGCGCGTCACATAGCGTGTTTTGTCCCGATGCAGTTCATCCAGCAAAGGCAAGGGGTCGGTCAGCGCAAGACCCACCACCTGCCCCCATGGCAAACGGGGCCGTGTGCCCTCGCTGACCAGACGGCGCACATGATAGCTGTCGTGTTGGCTCCAACGCTGCATCCGAGCCAAGACCAGATCGGGGTGGCTGTTCAGGAACGGACGGATCGCCCATTCCATCGAAAAGCGTTGAGTCAGCTCCTCCAGAACATCCAACGCCAGCTCTGGATGCTCGGACCCTACCGCGACAACCCAATCCCCAAGCGGCGCAAAGATGAAATCGCCGAAATCATCATCTGTCTTGCTGGGATCCAATGGCGGCGGCAAGGCGCGCAGGATCACCGGCGCAACCGATGGCAAATTGCCTGGAAAGGATTGCTGGAGGCAATCGGCGATCCAGGCCATTCTCTCTTTCAGTTCCAAGTCCAACAGGCGCGACATGACCTGCGCTTCGAACGCCTCGGCGTCGAATTCCGGGTCCGCCACGTGGAACAAACCCGCCAGATAGCGGGTCTTTTCCATGTTGAACAATTGGTCCTTCAGAGAGAAATTCTGTGCCATTCCTACATCGTCAAATTGGTTGCACCACCGTCCAGCAGGATGTTCTGCCCAACGATAAAGCCCGCATGTTGAGAACACAGGAAAGCGCAGGCCGCGCCGAATTCCTGACGCGTGCCGTAGCGACGCGCCGGGATCGTGGCGGACCGGGCCGCGCGGGCCTCATCCAGTGAAATGCCCTGCTGATTGGACACACCGGTATCCAGCGACAAAGCGCGGTCGGTGTCATGAATCCCCGGAAGCAGGTTGTTGATCGTCACGCCCTGCGGGGCGACCTGACGCGCCGTTCCGGCCACATAGCCGGTCAGCCCGGTGCGCGCAGCATTCGACAGACCCAGAACCGGGATCGGCGCGCGCACGGATTGCGAGGTGATATTCACCACCCGCCCCCAACCTTTGTCCATCATCCCCGGCAATAGCGCTTTCATGAAAGCGATCGGCGTCAGCATGTTGGAATCCAGTGCCTTGATGAAATCCTCACGATCCCAGTCCGACCACAAACCCGGAGGCGGCCCGCCAGCATTTGTGACCAGAATATCAATGCCTTGCGCGGCCTCAATCACTTGTTCCTGACCTTCGGCTGAGGTCACATCACAGGCCACCGTCTCAACCGCGACACCATGGTCCGCACGCAACCGCGCCGCTTCAGCTTCAAGTGCTTCAGCACCGCGCGCATTCATCACCAGATCGACGCCTGCTTCGGCCAACGCCTCGGCACAGCCCAGTCCAAGCCCTTTGCTGCTGGCACACACCAACGCACGCTTGCCGCGAATTCCCAGGTCCATACTGATCCCCTCTGTCTGTTGTTGCCCGCATGTCTAACACCAGCCAGACAGAGAAGACCAGAATTCAACAGGCCTTAGTAGAAGAACTCTTCCCTCACGATTTTGCCATCGGCCACGTGGTAGACACCCACTTCGCTCATATCGAAATTCTCGCCGCTTTCTATGAACTTGCCCTTGATCTCGAAAATCACGGCAAAGCGGTCGTCGCCATGCAGCATCGGATCGCTGACCGAGACATGGCTGACCTCTGCTGCGTTGTCCCACCATTCATGTTTGCCGCGAATGGCGTCGAGACCCTGAACCTCACGCCCCATGCCAACGTCATCTACCGCCTCGGCCGAGACAGCATCCGCAGCATAGAGTTTACCCAGATTTTCAGCGGTCCGGTTTTCGCGGCAACCGGCCACAAGCTCGTTCGCAATCTCTTTCAATTCCATTGGTTCACTCCCATAATTTGTTCTCTATATGTTCTGATTGCCACAGCTTGCCGATTCGAACCAGTCCGTTTGTCTTGCTTCGGCGGGTTTCCCCGCCTATACGCGCGCTCATGCTTGATACCGCCTCGAACCAACCCGTATTGCCGCCCGAGATCGCTCGTCGTCGGACATTCGCCATCATCTCGCACCCGGATGCGGGCAAAACGACGCTGACCGAAAAGTTTCTTCTGTACGGGGGTGCGATCCAAATGGCTGGTCAGGTGCGCGCCAAGGGTGAGGCGCGGCGTACGCGGTCGGACTTCATGCAGATGGAGAAGGACCGAGGGATTTCGGTATCCGCCTCGGCGATGTCCTTCGACTATGGAGATTTCCGGTTCAATCTTGTCGACACGCCCGGCCACAGTGACTTTTCGGAAGATACTTATCGCACGCTGACTGCGGTGGATGCCGCCGTTATGGTGATCGACGGAGCGAAAGGTGTGGAGAGCCAGACGCAGAAGCTGTTCGAGGTCTGCCGCCTGCGCGATCTGCCGATCCTGACCTTCTGTAACAAGATGGACCGCGAAAGCCGCGATACGTTCGAGATCATCGACGAAATTCAGGAAATGCTGGCCATTGACGTCACGCCTGCCGCATGGCCCATCGGCGTGGGCCGCGACTTCATCGGCTGCTATGACATGCTGCGCGACCGGTTGGAACTGATGGACCGCGCCGATCGCAACAAGGTGGCCGAGAGCATCCAGATCGACGGTTTGGATGATCCCAAACTGGCCGAACACGTGCCCGAACACCTGCTGGAGAAGCTTCTGGAAGAGGTCGAGATGGCGCGCGAGTTGCTGCCCGCGCTCGACCCCCAGGCGGTGCTAGAGGGGCACATGACCCCGATCTGGTTCGGCTCCGCGATCAACTCGTTCGGCGTGAAAGAGCTGATGGAGGGCATCGGCGCCTATGGCCCGCAGCCGCAGATCCAATCGGCCGAACCCCGTCAGATCTCTCCGGACGAAAAGAAGGTCGCCGGTTTTGTCTTCAAGGTGCAGGCCAATATGGACCCCAAGCACCGCGACCGGGTGGCGTTTGTGCGTATGGCTTCGGGACATTTTAAACGCGGCATGAAACTGACCCATGTGCGGTCGAAAAAGCCGATGGCGATCTCGAACCCCGTCCTGTTCCTTGCCTCGGACCGCGAACTGGCCGAAGAGGCATGGGCCGGCGATATCATCGGTATCCCAAACCACGGCCAGCTGCGTATCGGCGACACACTGACCGAAGGCGAAGCGATCCGCGTGACCGGCATCCCGTCCTTCGCGCCGGAACTGCTGCAGACCGTCCGTCCGGGCGATCCGATGAAGGCCAAGCATCTGGAAAAGGCGCTCATGCAATTCGCCGAGGAAGGCGCGGCCAAGGTCTTCAAGCCGTCGATCGGCTCGGGCTTTATCGTGGGCGTCGTCGGTGCGCTGCAATTCGAAGTGCTCGCCAGCCGGATCGAGATGGAATACGGCCTGCCGGTGCGATTTGAGGCGTCTCAATTCACCTCGGCCCGTTGGGTCAGCGGTGAGAAGGCCGAGGTTGAGAAATTCGTCAACGCCAACAAACAACATATCGCCCATGACCACGATGGCGACATAGTCTATCTGACCCGTCTGCAATGGGATATCGACCGGGTCGTGCGCGACTATCCGGCACTTAACCTGACGGCCACCAAAGAGATGATGGTGTGATCCAACTGCCTGATTGCACAGCCAATCCCGGCTGTGCAATTCTGCCCGCATGAGCGATGACGACCTGACCTTTCCCGGCGGCCTGCCCGACATGCTGGAGATCCTGGAAAACAGGCGCGCGCCTTTTGTGTTCGGCCCCCGCCCCCTGCCCGATCTGGACGTTGATCTGGACGCACTGGCGCAGCAGATCGTGCCGGAAGTTGCGACCCATGCCCCCGAAGGCGACGATGCCACCGCGTGGGACCAAAAGCGCGCCAAGATCGCGACCGAGTTCGTGGGCAATTCGGAATTGGCTTTCCTGAACGCCCAGCTGATCGCCAATCTGCGTAAACGCTCCTACCCGCGTCACACGCCCGCTTTGTTCCGGCGGCTCTGGGCCGAGCAATCGCCGCATCTGCTTGAAACGCTCGATCTGCGCTGGCTCGTCTCGTCGGTGCAGACCTTTGCTGATCACGGCGACACCACAACCCAACGCGAGGTCGGTCAGGCGCTGCGGATGCTATTCGGGCTGATGAAGCTCTATGAGTTCGAGCGGTTGTTCTCCAAACGTGGACCCGAGGAAACCCATTGGTTTCGCGGCAAAAGCACCGCTCCGCTGCCGTTGCAGATGCAGTCTTTCTCACTGGAGCGCGGCGGGCTGGCCGTGTCGCTGATAGCGCCGATTTGGACCAAGGCGCTGACCGATCCGACCATCGCGCCGCTAGCGGATCACCTGATGACCGAGCTGAACAAAGACCCCGGAACCGTCTTTCGCCGTTTGAAAAAGATGCGCGAACGGCGACTCGCCCGGATGCAGCGCCGATGACCACATGGGGTGTTGTCTCCATGGTGCGAGGGCCCGCGCAGGATATCCTGCGGTTTGCGGCCCATCACCTCGATCTGGGGGCCGACCGGCTGTACCTCTATCTGGATGAGCCCAACCCCGAGGCGCAGCACCATTTGGAGCAGCACCCGAAGATGCAGGTGACACTCTGCGATGACGCCTTCTGGCTTGGCCGGAACCGGACGCGGCCAGGCAAGCATCAAGTGCGCCAATCCACCCATGCCAGCTATACCTATCGCAAAACCGATCTGGATTGGCTGGCCCATATTGATGTGGATGAGTTCCTGTGGGCGGACACCCCCATCCCGGAACTGCTGGATACCGTGCCCGCAGACATCCCAGCCGTTCGGGTCCGCCCGATCGAGGCCATTGCCGGGACCGAGGACCTCTACAAAGCGCATATCCCCAAAAGCCCGGACCGCGAGGCTTTGGTGCAGGCGCTCTATCCCACCTATGGTGCCCATGTGCTTGGAGGGTTCCTCAGCCATGTGCAGGGCAAACTGATCGTGCGCACGGGTCTGAAAAAGCTGAGTTTTCGCATCCACAACCTGTTTCAGGACAAGACCCTCCTGCCCTGCAAATTCGAACTGCCCGGACTGGAGCTGTGCCACCATCACGCCCCGAGTTGGGAGCATTGGTTGAAACATTACCGTTTCCGGATGGAGCGCGGCTCGTACAAACCCGGCATGTCCCCGAACCTGCCCCGCGACCAAGGCGGCGTGAACAAGAACGAACTGTTCAGTCAGATCGAATCTGCCCGCGGCCTTGATGGGCTGCGCGCGTTTTACGATGAACTCAGCGCCGCCGACCCGGACGTCCGTGCGCGGCTTGAAGCACATGGTCAGATCCGGCACCGTCCCTTGCAACTGGGTGAAAAAGTGGCGAAACACTTTCCCGGAAGCTGCTGAATTGTTGCAAAAAATGCCAATTCCAGCCGGTTGACCCTGTCGGGATTTCTGTTCATTTGACCCCGCCCCACGTTTTTGTTATGTCCCGCCTCAAGCCGAAACGCGCATGGTGCGCATGGTCAGATGGACCCGGCATGACGCAGACGCGCGGGCCAGGTCAAGTGTCCGCAATAATCGGACATACATGACAAAGTTTACTGAACTGAACCTGAACCCGAAGGTCCTCAAAGCCATTGAGGAAGCCGGATACGAAACCCCCACTCCGATCCAGGAAGGCGCGATTCCACCCGCGCTTGAAGGGCGCGACGTTTTGGGCATTGCCCAGACCGGCACCGGGAAAACCGCAAGCTTCACGCTGCCGATGATCACCCTTCTGGCCCGTGGCCGCGCCCGTGCGCGGATGCCGCGTTCGCTGGTGCTGTGCCCGACGCGGGAACTCGCCGCGCAGGTGGCCGAGAATTTCGACACCTATACCAAGCATCTGAAACTGACCAAGGCCCTTCTGATCGGCGGTGTCAGTTTCAAAGAGCAAGAGGCTCTGATCGATCGCGGCGTAGACGTTCTGATCGCCACTCCGGGCCGTCTGCTGGACCATTTCGAACGCGGCAAGCTGCTGCTGACCGGCGTGCAGATCATGGTCGTGGATGAGGCCGACCGGATGCTGGACATGGGCTTCATCCCCGATATCGAGCGCATCTTCTCACTGACGCCTTTCACCCGCCAGACGCTGTTCTTCTCGGCCACCATGGCCTCGGAGATTGAGCGGATCACCGACACCTTCCTGTCCGCCCCCGCCCGGATTGAGGTCGCTCGTCAGGCGACCGCGTCCGAGACGATTGAACAGGGCGTGGTGATGTTCAAAGGCGGTCGCCGGGATCGCGAAGCCAGCGGAAAACGCAAGGTTCTGCGCGCGCTGATCGACGCCGAGGGCGACAAATGCACCAACGCGATCATCTTCTGCAACCGTAAGACGGATGTTGATATCTGTGCGAAATCGCTGAAGAAATACGGCTATAACGCCGCCGCGATCCATGGCGATCTGGACCAGTCGCAGCGGATGAAAACGCTGGACGGGTTCCGCGATGGGTCGCTGCGCCTGCTGGTTGCCTCGGACGTGGCGGCACGTGGTCTGGATATCCCGTCGGTTAGCCATGTGTTCAACTTCGACGTGCCCGGGCATGCCGAGGACTATGTTCACCGCATCGGCCGTACAGGCCGTGCCGGACGTGAAGGCAAAGCCGTGACGATCTGTTCGGGTCGTGACGAAAAGGCTCTGGATGCGATTGAGAAGTTGATCCAGAAGGAAATTCCGCGCCTCGACAACCCGGTCAAGGAAGAACCCAAGCCCGAGAAACCAATAGCCGAGAAGCCCGCCAAAGCTGCGGAAGGCAAGCGCAGCGAAGGCAAGCGCAGCGAAGGCAAGAAAGAGCGAGAGCCCCGCGAACCCAAGGGTCGCGGTCGTGGCCGCAAGGACGATCATGGCCCGGCCGTTGTCGGCATGGGCGATCATCTGCCCAGCTTCATCGCTCTCAGCTTTGATGAACGTCGCGCGGGCTAATCACCCAGGCGCTTAGATCGACAGCACCAGCGCCAGAATCGACGCACCCAGCAACAGCATCCCGGCGATCTCGCGCCGGGTGATGGTCTCACGGAAAAACAGGGTCGAGGCAAGCAGGCTGAGCAATAACTCAACCTGTCCCAGTGCTTTGACATAGGCCGCGTTCTGCAAGGTGAAGGCGAAGAACCAGCAGAACGAACCGCAGAGACTGGTCAGGCCAACGAACACTCCGGTTCGGCGCGTATTCCACACCGCGCGCAACTCGGCCCGGTCGCGCCACAACAGCCAGATCCCCATGCTGACGAATTGAAACGTGACCACTGCAGCCAGCGTGACCAAAGCGCGAAACCACGCGTCGATATCGCCCAGCTCAAGCGACGCACCGCGATAACTGACCGAGGAGAAGGCGAATAACACCCCCGAGCCCAGCCCAAGTCGCGAGGCGCGATTGGTCAGATGCTGCCACCACGCCCCGTCCCCTCCGGGTGTTTTGGACAAAAGCAGCACCGCCAGCAGCCCCGCGACGATCGCACCCAACGCCCCGGTCGAGACCTGATCGCCCAGCACCACAAATCCAACGATCGCGGTTTGGATGACTTCGGTTTTCTTGAAGGTGATACCGACGGCAAAATTGCGCTGCTTGAACAGGGCGACCACACAGATCGTCGCAAGGATCTGCGATGTGCCGCCGATGATCGCGAACACCCAAAACCGCGCGGATAAATCTGGCAGGCTCAAGCCAGTGACCTGAATCGCCACGACCAGCCCCAACAGGGCCAGAGGCAAGGAATAGGCAAAGCGCGCAAAGGTCGCCCCAGCCGCAGACAGTTTCACGCTGCTTAGCGATTTTTGCAGCATAAACCTGACCGTCTGAAAACCGGCGGCGGCGATGGTGATTGGAATCCATAGACTCATGAACTCCGTTCTGTCGCTAAATCAGGGTTTTGGCCAGAGCGGATGCGGCACCGGGTCCTTTGCCCGCCAGAAATACGCCCTGAAGATCTCGGCATAGGATGCGTAGACATAGGCCTCGTTGCAGTCCTGATACCGCTCTTTTCCCGATTGATAGAGCGCGGGTAGTTCGTACCAGGGGGCCGATGGGTTCATATGATGAACCACGTGCAGGTTGTTGTTCAGAAACAAGAAAGCCAGAAAACCGCGATCTTCGACGATCACCGTGCGGGCGCGTGATTTCTCATGCGCGCGGTGTTCAAGGAAGGTGCGGATCTTCACAAGGCCCAGCCCGATATAGGCCGACATGACATAGGCCCAAATCGGCATGGAGGAGTGCGCGACCACCCACAGAACCACCGCAACTCCGGGGATATGCAGCGCCCATGCAAGTGCGACCGAACGGTCTCCACGGATCAGGCTGTTCCATTCATCCCGCAGAAACATAACCTGCCCAATTGCAGGCCCCAACACCATACGCCCGAGCAGAGTGTTGTTGGCGGCAAGCAGCCTCTTTTGCCATCCAGACAGCTGCGCCCAGACCTTTGGGTCATGGTAGTTGCTCTCGGGGTCATCATAGGGATCTGTCAGGTTCGAATCCTGATGATGCGCAAGATGTAGGTCGCGAAACCGGTTGAACGGAATGAACAGGGTCAATGGCAGGGCCATCAGTGCCTCGTTCAGCCACTTGGTGCGAAACGGATGGCCATGCAATGCTTCATGCGTCAGCGAAGAATGAAGGGCGGCGATCGCGCCCATCATCGGGATAGCAAGCGACAGGCTCCAACCCGCCACGTAGAAAGTGGCAATCAACCAGGCGGCGTAACATGCGGAGATCAGGGCCAATGTGCCCCATTCGGGCGTTTCAGCTTTCCCCATGACGCCCCCAGGAGATCCCGGCCCAGACCCGCTCATAGACAATGTAAAGCGTCAGACCGATGGCGGTGTTGACCAGCGCCACCACGCCACCCACGGCAACCGACCCTGTGGCGATCAGGCCCACCAGAGTCATCATCACCAACCCCATCACATTCCAAATGAGTGGCTTCACGACAGATCTTCGTCGCGTTTCCATTCCGGACCCCGTTTTTTGTTGTTGTCACCAAAGCGTTACTCAACGGGCCGCGCGTTGGGAATTCTGAATATGATTAACAAAAATCATCAAAAGTGTTAATTTTCATCACATGATAGATAAAATCGACAAACGAGTGCGCGCTGTGCAGTTTCGCCAGCGGCTTTCCCGCGCGATGGAGGACTCCGGTGTCAGCCAAAGCGCCCTCGCCCGACATATCGGTGTCGACCGCTCGACCGTATCACAGCTACTGACCGATGAGGGCGCCCGCCTGCCCAACGCCCATGTGGTCGGCAGTTGCGCCTCTGCTCTGGGCGTCTCGGCAGATTGGCTGCTGAGCCTGTCAGATCGCCCCGAAAGCGCCGCCGAGCTGCTGGCCAGTTCTCTGACCATGACCGAGGCCCCCCGCGCCCTTGTCGATGAGCGTATTTTCCAATGGCATCAAGAGGCTGCGGGCTACAAAATCCGTTACGTGCCCGCCACCCTGCCCGATATGCTCAAGACCCGCGCCATACTCGAATGGGAATACGCCCCGCATTTGGGCCGCACTGCGGATCAAGCCATAGGCGCGTCCGAGGATCGCCTGTCCTGGATGCGTAGCGCCCAGTCGGACTATGAGATCGCCATGCCTTTGTATGAAATCCGTAGCTTCGCACTCGGCACCGGCTACTACGAAGGCCTGCCCTTACCGGTCCGTCTGGAACAGATCGACCACCTTGTGGACCTCAGCGAGCAGCACTATCCCCGCTTGCGCATCTATCTGTTTGATGCCAAACGCCTGTATTCCGCGCCGGTCACGATATTTGGCCCGCTTCTTTGCGTCTTCTATGCGGGCAGCCACTATATGGCCTTCCGCGACCGCGACCGGATCGAGGTGTTCAGCCGGCATTTCGACACCCTGATCCGCGAGGCTGAGATGACCGCTCGCCGATTCCCGGTATACCTGCGCGGATTGCGGGCCGAGATTGCAAAGGTCTGACGCCTCAAACGTGCGGTTTTTCAGATCCTATTGTATAGTGACACCGCGAACGCGCAGACACTCTACGGAGGATGATCAGAATGGACGCACTACAAACCGCTCAATACGCACGCGCCCTCTATTCCGCGCATGGCGACAGGGCCGAGGCGGAAGCCGCTCAGAAGATGCGCGAATGTGAGGCCGCGGGAAACACGCAAGAGGCCAAAGATTGGCAGGCCGTCCGCCGCACAATCCGCCAGATCCGAGGCCCGAATCAAGGCTGACGCCCTAGCTCTACGCGCTTGTAGCGCCATCAAAAACAACACGCTCCGCCCATCCGGTTAGCGGGCTGTTTCCGCTGGCCAGTAAATCGAAACAAGGTGCCCGGCCTTGTCTGATGGGCGGGCTCCAAACAATGGAATACCTGCCGTTTTCCGGGAAAAAACGTTTTCCCCAAGTTATACCCAGTTTTGACCAAAGTTTTCCCCAGGCTTCTCCCCGGATTCCGATTTGCGCAACCGCCGCCTCTGACGCAGCCTTGTGGAAACACTTGTCAGAATGCGAATCGAACTTGATGAAATCCGCAAGAAACATACTGCAACCGGAGCATCGTGCCCTGAAAACGGCTCTGTTGGTTCTGGATGAATGCAGCACGCTCAGCTTCGCCTCGGCCGTGGACCCGATGCGCGCCGCCAATCGTCTGGCCGATCGTCCGGCCTTTGATTGGGACTACGTGACCCCAACGGACGCGCCGGTGATGCTGACCAGCGCGCTCACCGTTCCCGGCATACCGCTGGCCCGTCTGCAAAGCTGCGACCTGATGATTGTGGTTGCCGGATTTCAAATGGCCCGCCAAGCGACCCCTAGCCTTCTCGCGGGATTGCGGCGCATCGCGGCCACGGGTGCCACCATAGCCGGCATAGACGGAGGGCCCTGGCTGCTGGCCGAGGCTGGTCTGCTCGATGGTCACAGCGCGACCACCCATTGGGACGACCTTGACAGTTTCGCGAGCCGCTTTCCCAATGTCGATGTTCAGGCAACCCGCTTCGCAATCTCCGAAAACCGCCTGACCTCGGGCGGAGCGATACCCGCGGTCGAGATGATGCTGCACATCATCGCCGCACGTCATGGCGCAAGCTTTGCCGCACGTGTCTCGAACCAGTTCCTGTACGAAGGCGCTCCGGCCCAAACCAAAACAGACGCCCCCAAGGCGAACCACCACTCCGCGCTGACGTCCAAAGCCAACAGCCTGATGGAGGCCGCCCTCGACGATCCGCTGCCACTAGCCCATATCGCCGACAGATTGGGCACCAGCCCGCGCACCCTGCAGCAGCAGTTTCGCCTACGCCTGAACACCACGCCGCAGGACCACTACTTGCAGCTGCGCATGGCCGAGGCCCGCCGTCTGGTGACCGATACCGACATGTCCCTGATGGACGTGGCCCAAGCCACCGGCTTCACCTCGCAATCCAGCTTTGCCCGCGCCTTCCGCTTAGCCCACGGGTTGTCGGCCCGTGACCTCAGACAGGATAGCGCCCACCCCACCCATCACTGACCGGATCCACTTCATCTGGCCAAAAATATCCCGAGGGAGGCGCGCGGCACGCGCGACGAGGGCAGCGCCCCCTGGATCGCTTCGGGAAAAACCCGAAACGTCTTAATACGGCATAGGATGCGCTTTGTGCGCCGCCTCGATCTCCGCCAGAACTTCATCGGACAAGCGCAGATCAACACCAGACAGGATATGCTCCAACTGCGCCACTGTTGTCGCGCCAAAGATGGCTGACATCATGAATGGCCGAGTCCGGCACCATGCCAGCGCCATCAATGTCGGGTCCAGCCCATGCCGCGCGGCGATCTGCAAATAGACATCAACCGCATCAAACACCCGCTCGGATTTACGACCGCCTAATTCAGGTGACAGTGACATGCGCGAGGCTTCGGGAATAGCTCCGCCCTGATATTTGCCAGTCAGCAAGCCCGTTCCCAAAGGCGAAAACGCCATCAGCCCCACATCCTCATGAACGCTCAACTCGGCCATGTCCGTATCAAACAATCGGCACAGCAGCGAGTATTCGTTCTGAACCGACGCCACCCGAGGGGCACCCATCTGCTCGGCCAGACGCAGCCATTGCGCCGTGCCCCAGGCACTTTCATTGGACAAACCAAAAGCCCGGATATTGCCCTTGTCGACCTGAACCTGAAGCGCCTCCAGACACTCCTGCATATTCTCAAGCACCTCATCGGTGTTGTGCCCCTTGGGCGAGAACGTCCAGTTCTGCCGGAACATATAGCTGCCGCGATTGGGCCAGTGAAACTGATAGAGGTCGATATAGTCGGTCTTCAAGCGCTTCAGTGAGCCCTCGATGGCCTCAGGAATCGTCTGAGCGGTGATCGGCGCGCCATCGCGGACAAAGCGAAGCCCCTCACCCGAGTGCTTGGTGGCCAGAACATAGTCGCCCCGGCGCGCGGCATTGGCCGCATTCCAGTTGCCAAGGATTTCCTCGGTCCGGCCAATCGTCTCTTTGGCGATCGGATTGACAGGGTACATCTCGGCGGCATCGACAAAATTGATCCCGGCTGCCAGCGCCAAATCCATCTGCGTATGCGCGTCTGCTTCCGAGGTTTGCGATCCGAATGTCATCGTCCCGAGACACAGATCAGACACCATGATACCGGTACGGCCCAAAGGCTTCATTTCCATTTGTCGCTCTCCTGATTTCCGCAACAGCCGGGCGCTAGGCTTCGGCTTTCTTTTCCCAACGGCCCGATTCCTCGGACCAGTATTGCGCTGAACACCCCGCGCCGGTCAGCGCTTTCCACTGGCCGCGCGCATGTTGAACGGCCTCCATGTCGTTGCCGTCGAACAGAATGCAAACCCGATCCAGCGCGGCGACCTCATCCGGGTCAATCGCGGCCCCGTCCACCGCCATCACGCAACTGGCATCATTTGAGGCCTGCATGTCCGACGTCAGCAGGATCGGTTGCATCGCATCATGCGCCCCACCGGCCCGTCCATGCGGCAGGAACCCGTCCTCAGGTCCCAACCACAGTTTTTCATCCAGCCAGTCCAGCCGCGCAGGATCAGTCCCCCGCACGGCGATTTTCCACCCGGCCTGACGCGCCTTGTCCAACAGGACCGGCAAAGTTTGCTCCAGCGGTTGACGGGTCAGGTGATAGAAATAGACGGCCCCCATGGGTTTACTCGAAATTGTCCTGCACAAAGCGGCTCAGCGCGCGCACGCCCCAGCCTGTGGCGCCTTTGGGGGCATAAGATGTCTCAGCCGCGACCGAGGCGACACCGGCGATATCGAGGTGAATCCATGGTATCTCTTCCTTGACGAAGCGTTGCAGGAACTGCGCCGCCGTGATCGAGCCTGCAGGCCGTCCGCCCACGTTCTTCATATCCGCGATCCGCGATTTAAGCTGCTTGTCATAGGCCGCGCCCAAGGGCAGCCGCCACGCGCCTTCGTCCTCGGCCTTGGCCGATTTCAGGAAGGCATCGCAGAAGGTGTCATTGTTCGAGAAGACACCTGCATTCTCATGGCCAAGTCCGATGATGACCGCCCCGGTCAGGGTCGCCAGATCGATCATACCGACCGGAGAGAACCTCTCCTGCGCGTACCACATCACGTCGCACAGGACCAAACGGCCCTCGGCGTCGGTATTGATGATCTCGACCGTGTCACCCTTCATGGACTTGACCACGTCGCCCGGACGGGTCGCATTGCCCGAGGGCATGTTCTCGACCAGCCCCACAAGACCGACCACATTGGCCTTGGCCTTGCGCTTGGCCAGCGCGCGCATGGTGCCGGCCACAACGCCTGCGCCGCCCATGTCCATGGTCATGTCTTCCATGCCACCCGCTGGTTTCAGCGAGATCCCCCCTGTATCAAACACGACGCCCTTCCCGACCAGAGCCAGAGGCGCATCATCCTTGTCGCCTCCATTCCAATGCATCACCACAACTTTCGACGGGCTGACCGAGCCTTGCCCAACGCTCAGCAGCGTGCGCATGCCCAGTTCGGCCAGCTTGTCTTCCTCCAACACCTCTACCTCGAGGCCGAGCGATTTCATCTCGTCCAGACGGTCGGCGAATTCGGTGGTGGTCAGGATGTTTGCAGGCTCATTCGTCAAGTCGCGGGTCATCCGCACCCCATCGGCAACCGCATACATCGGGGCGAAGGCAGCTTCGGCCTCGTCATGTTTGCCATGGCTGATCGTGACCGAACCTGCCGCATCGCTTTCTTTGGTCTTGTGGGCGTCGAAATCGTAGCTGCGCAGAGCGATGCCCATCGCCAGATCTTCCACACGCACCTGATTGCCCGCCATCACCAACAGGTCTTTGCCACCGGCCAGTTTCGCCAACGCAGCCCCCGCTTTGCGCGCCTCATCCGCTTCGGGGCGGCGCGGCAGGACCACGATGTCCAACGCGTGCGCAGCCATTCCAACCGGCCACGTCAGCGAGATCACATCCCCGGTTTTCACCTTTTCGAACCGATCGCTTTCCACCAAACGAACTACCGCACCGCGCGTCAGTTTGTTGGCACGACGCACGGCGGGACTCATCTTGCCATCGGCGGGAATGATGATTGCCACGCGCCCTTCCGCCTGCGCCATGGCATTCACGTCAAAAGCCTCAAAACGGATTGGTACCAGACTGCTCATAGCAAACTCCTCAAAATCTGTTCCCCAAGACCTAGCCCGCGCTGCGCGGCTTGACCAGATAGCAGTTTTCCCCGCCCGCCATTTGCATTAAGGTCCTGCAAAAATAAACGGCAGGCTCGGGGGAGATCTAAGTGGCACCAAACGGCAGGCATTCGCTGTCGCGCATGATGGCATGCATTGGCGATCCGGGCGTGAACCCCTGCGTTTCAAGCCCTGAGAGGGTCTTTCCGTGATCCTCGACCGCTATTTCGCGCGCCGCTTTCTTCAGAGCTTTGTGGTCATCGGCGGCATCTTTCTGACCCTGATGATTCTGATCGACCTGATCGAACAGCTGCGCCGCTTTGACGACTATGACCTGTCCGTCGGCCAGCTTCTGGGCCTGACACTGCTGAACACCCCCGCCGCGATCAGCGAGATGCTGCCCCTGCTGGTTATCCTGTCTACCATCGCGCTGTTCGTTGGGCTGGCGCGCACCTCAGAACTTGTGGTGACCCGCGCCACCGGGCGCTCGGGCCTGCGGGCGCTGGTGGCCCCCGTCACCCTGGCCCTGATGATTGGCATTCTGGCCGTTGCTTTTCTGAACCCGATCGCCGCCGCGACCTCGGAAGAGTTCGAGCGTCTATCAGATGCCTATCGCGACGATGGCAGCTCTGCCCTGTCGATCAGCCGCGAAGGGCTGTGGCTGCGCCAAAGCTCGGACAATGGCCAATCGGTGATTCATGCCAGGGGCACATCGAACGGGGATACTCTGGGTCTTGACGACGTGACCATCATCACCTTCTCGGGCGACGGAAAGCCGAACCAGCAGATCGTGGCCGAACGCGCCGAGCTGACCAACGGAACCTGGGTTTTGACCGACGCCAAACTCTGGCCGCTGCGGGACGACCTCAACCCCGAAACAAACGCTGTGTCCCATGACCGGCTTGAGCTGCCGACCTCGCTGACGCGGGAACGCATTCTGGACACGCTGGGCAAGCAGGATTCGGTCTCGGTCTACGATCTGCCCACGCTGATCCGCGATCTGGGAGAGGCCGGGTTTTCGACCAAGCAATATGAGGTCTGGCTGCAGGTCCAACTTGCCCGGCCCCTGTTTCTGGTCGCCATGGTCCTGATCGGAGCGGCCTTCACCATGCGCCATGTGCGCTTTGGCGGAACCGGTGTGTCGGTGCTGACGGCTGTTCTGTTGGGCTTTGCGATCTATTTCGTTCGCAACTTCGCGCAGATACTTGGCGAGAACGGCCAGCTTCCGATCTATGTCGCCGCATGGGCACCGCCCTTTGCGGCGATCCTGCTCTCGCTTGGCCTGTTGCTGCACGCGGAGGACGGCTGATGCGGCGTATTCTACCGTTTGCAGCGACCAGCCTGCTGGCCTTGACCTTGCCCCTTGGCCTGGCCGCGCAAAACCTGACCGATCCGACTGTCACCCAAAGCCCGGCCCAAGAGGAAGAACCGGCGCTGCTTGTGGCCGACAAGATCTTTATCACGCCCGAACGCAAACTTGTGGCCGAAGGCAATGTCGAAGCGTTTCAAGGTAACGTCAAACTCAGCGCCAATCGCATCGTTTACGACCGCGAAACCGGCGAGCTGACGCTGGATGGCCCGGTCCGCATTGATCAAGGCGGGCAATCGACTGTGCTGGCGGATTCGGCGCAGTTGGACAACGGGTTGCAGAATGGCCTGCTGGTGGGCGCGCGAATGGTGTTCGAGCAGCAGGTGCAAATCGCATCCGTTCAAGCCCGCCGCGCCGGAGGGCGCTATACGCAGTTCAGCAAGATCGCCGCCACTTCGTGCCATGTCTGCACCGATGGCCGCCCGCCTCTGTGGCAGATCCGGGCGCGCAAGGTCACGCATGACTCGCTCGAGCGGCAGCTTTACTTTGAGGGCGCGCAATTGCGGGTGCTGGACGTCCCCGTTTTCTACTTCCCCTATCTGCGCCTGCCCGACCCGACGTTGGAGCGTGCAACCGGGTTTCTGGTCCCGTCCATTCGCACCACCTCGCAACTTGGAACCGGGGTTCAGGTACCGTATTTCTTCAAAATTGGCGACCACAAAGACCTGACCCTGACGCCCTATATCTCGTCCAAAACGAAAACGCTTGGCTATCGCTATCGACAGGCTTTCGTGAATGGTCGGATCGAGATCAACGGCGCGCAGACCCGGGACGACATACAACCGGATCAGGATCGCGGCTACCTGTTCGCCGAAGGCTGGTTCAACCTGAAGAATGACTATCGCTTTACCTTCGATCTTCAGACAACCTCGGACGATTCCTATCTCGCCGATTACGGCCTACCCGATTTGGACCGCCTCCGCAGCGAAGTTGCGCTGGAACGGATCAAGCGCGACACGGCGTTCCGGACCAGCTTCATCCACTATAAGACCCTGCGTGACAGCGAAGATCAGGATGAAATCCCCTCGCGCATATTCGATCTGAACTTCCAAAAGCGCTATTTCCCAACCTCTTTAGGCGGAGAGGTTCGGGTAAACGTCATCGCCCACGCGCATGAGCGCACCAGCGATGAGGACGTGGTCGGACGCGACGTGGCGCGTACAACCTTTGACGCGGAATGGTTGCGTAGTTGGACCTTTGCCACCGGATTGCGGGCTGATGCGTCGTTCGGCGCCTCAATTGACGCGTTCAACATCCGCCACGACAGCAATTTTCCCACACAGGCCACCCGGACAACCCCTCGGGCCGCGCTGACCCTGCGCTATCCGATGACACGCCGCGAAAAATCCGGGGCGACGCAGTTTCTGGAACCTATCGTTCAGTTCGGCTGGACCAATGTTTCCGACAATGACGTGCCGATCGACGAAAGCACGTTTCAGGAATTCGACGAGGGCAACCTGCTGTCACTGTCGCGCTTTCCGGCAGAGGATCGCCGCGAGGACGGCGCAACCGCCGCTGTCGGCGTCAACTGGGCGCGCTATGGTCGCGGAGGCTGGCAGGCGCTTGCCACGGTGGGCCAAGTCTTCCGTGCGGATGCCGATCCGGATTTCACTCTGACTTCGGGACTGCAGGGCACATCGTCCGATATCCTGCTGGCCGGTCAGCTCAAAACCGCCAATGGCTGGTCTTTGGCCGGTCGTGGGATTCTCAACGGCGACCTGAGCTTTGCCAAAGCCGAACTGCGCGGAGAGTGGGCAAAAGAAGGTTCAGGCTTCACCGGCAGCTACATCTGGCTGGAACCAGACCCGGCTGAAAACATCGACGAGGAGATTTCCGAGATCTGGCTGCGCGGGCGCTATCAGGTTGACCAGAACTGGCTGACCCGGGCCGAGGTCCGCTATGATCTAAACGAATCCGAACCCATCCGCCTGGGCTTCGGCGTGACTTACCGGAACGAATGCGTTCAGGTTAACATGTCCGTAAGGCGACGCTTTACTTCAACATCAACTATTGAGCCTTCGACCGAATTCGGCTTTACCGTATCACTGACAGGATACGCCCTCGAAGGCGCTGGTAACACTTACAAGAGAACATGCAGTTGATATCAACTTTCTCACGGTTTCTTCGTTCCGCTTCGATCCGGCTGGTGCTTCCGGCCCTGGCTGCTACGATTCTGACTTTGACCGCGCCCCAGACGTTTGCGCAAAGCCTGTTTTCGCCTGCAATTCGGGTCAATCAAGACGTTGTCACCTGGTATGAGCTGGAACAACGGCAACAATTCATAAACGCACTCGGTATCGCTGGCGGGTCCGAGGCCGAAGTCCGACAGGCTCTGATCGACGAACGCCTGCGCAAACAAGCGGTGCGAGAAGCCGGGATTGAGGTCGCGCCCGAGGCGATTCAGGCCGGGGTCGATGAATTTGCGGCCCGAGGGCGCCTCAGCACCGAACAATTCCTGCAATTGCTGGCCAATGAGGGCGTCGATCCGGAAACCGTTCGCGATTTCGTCACTGACCAGCTGACATGGCGCAACTATGTCAGCGCCCGTTTTCTGTCTCAGGCCACCCCCTCCGAAGAAGAGATCAACCGCGCGCTTGGTCAGGGCGGCGGCGGTGGACTTCAGGTGCTGCTGTCCGAGATCATCATCCCAGTAAACCAACAAACCCTCGCCCAGACCGAGCTTTTGGCCGAAGAAATCGCCAATCTAGAAGGGTTCGACGCGTTTTCCGCAGCGGCGGCCCAATACTCGGCCGCAGAAACTCGCAACAATGGCGGTCGCCTTGACTGGTTGAACCTTTCTGGTTTGCCACCAGCGCTTCAACCCGTCGTTCTGGGCTTGAAGGATGGTGAGATCACCAGACCGATCGGCCTCCCCAATGCCATAGCTCTGTTCCAGATGCGTGGTTTGCGTGAAGTTGCAGCGGGCACACCGACTTATTCCGAGATTGACTACGCCATCTATTACATGGCCGGTGGCCGCAGTGCTGAGACCCTGGCAGCTGCAGCAAAACTACGCGAAGAGATCGACACATGCGATGACCTATATGGCATCGCAAAGGAACAACCTGGCGAAGTACTCAACCGTGTCGTCGCCGCCCCTTCCGAGATTCCACGCGACATAGCGATCGAACTGGCCAAGCTGGATCCGAACGAAGTCTCGACAGCGCTGACAAGCAACAATGGCCAAACGCTGATGTTCCTGATGCTGTGCAACCGCACCCGCGATCTGGGTGAGAACACCTCGCGCGCCGATGTGGCGAATGCCTTGACACAACAGCGCCTTCAGGCCCTTGCGGACAGCCTGCTGGAACAATTGCGCGCCGACGCCAGCATCATCGAACAATGAGCGCGCCCATCGCGCTCAGCTGCGGCGATCCGGCGGGCATAGGCCCCGAGATCGCCGCCAAAGCATGGGCGGAATTGCGCGACACCTGCCCCTTTTTCTACATCGGCGACGTCACGCACCTGCCATCAGGCACACAGACCCAGCTGATCAGCGACCCGGCCGAGGCCATCTCGGTTTCCCAAACCGTGCTACCGGTTTTGCAACTGAACTTCCCAGCCCCCAATACGCTCGGCCAACCCGACCCGGCCAATGCACCGTCGGTTATTGATGCCATCGAAAAGGGCGTTTCCCTTGTGCAATCCGGTGCGGCCTCGGCCCTGTGTACGGCTCCGATCCACAAAAAGGCGCTCATCGACGGTGCGGGCTTCTCATACCCTGGCCACACGGAATTTCTGGCGGCTCTGGCGGGCCGTGAACGGGTGGTGATGATGCTGGCCAGCGATCAGCTGCGCGTCGTGCCAGCGACCATTCACATCCCCCTCTCCCGCGTCCCGCAAGAGCTGACCCCGGCCCTGCTGCACGACACGATCGAAGTTACTGCAAACGGCCTGCGCGCCCAATTCGGTATTGAGGCCCCGCGCATCGCCGTGGCCGGTCTGAACCCCCATGCGGGCGAAGGCGGCAAAATGGGAACCGAGGAGCTCGACTGGATCGCCCCGATGCTGGCGAACCTGCAGCCCGAGGGCTACAGCGTCACCGGCCCACATCCCGCCGACACCATGTTCCACGCCGCCGCGCGCAGCCGCTATGACGCGGCCATCGCGATGTATCACGATCAAGCGCTGATCCCGATCAAAACGCTGGATTTCGACAGGGGCGTGAATGTTACCCTCGGCCTGCCCTTCATCCGCACCTCGCCCGATCACGGGACCGCATTGGATATCGCAGGGCAAGGCATCGCTAACCCAACCAGCCTGATCGAAGCGCTGAAACTCGCACAGAAGATGGCACAAAGCGCTTGATCCTTCACCTGGCTGGAAATATCCCCGCCGGAGGCAAAAAATCATTGGCGTTGACCCCTCCAATCGCGCCACGGTAACCGGATCATGAGCGCTATCGACACCCTCCCTCCCTTGCGTGAGGTCATCGCGACCCACCAGCTATCCGCCCGCAAATCGCTGGGCCAGAACTTTCTGCTGGACCTGAACCTGACCGCCAAGATCGCGCGCCAGGCTGGAGACCTCAGCACCTGTGACGTTTTGGAAGTCGGCCCCGGCCCCGGAGGGCTGACCCGTGGGTTGCTATCTGAGGGCGCGCGCAAGGTCGTGGCGGTGGAAAAAGACACCCGCTGCATCGCCGCTCTGAACGACATCGCCACCGCCTACCCCGGCCAGTTGGAGGTGATCAACGGCGACGCGCTTGAAATCAATCCGCTGGAACACCTGACCCCACCGATCCGCGTCGCGGCCAACCTGCCCTACAACGTCGGTACCGAGCTACTGGTGCGTTGGCTGACCCCGCCGGAATGGCCGCCCTTCTGGCAAAGCTTGACGCTCATGTTCCAGCGCGAAGTGGCCGAACGCATCGTCGCCCAACCCGGAAGCAAAGCCTATGGCCGTCTTGCGATTCTCGCTCAATGGCGAGCCGAAGCACGCATCGCCATGTCTCTGCCCCCCGGCGCGTTTACCCCTCCGCCCAAAGTCTCCAGCGCGGTGGTTCACCTGACCGCCCTGCCCGAGCCGCGCTATCCCGCCGACGCCAGCACCCTGTCCCGCGTCGTTGCCGCCGCCTTTAATCAACGCCGCAAAATGCTGCGTGCATCCTTGAAAGGCGTGGCACCAGATATCGAGGACCGCCTGATCGCCGCCGGCATAAAGCCCACCGAGCGGGCAGAACAGGTTCCGCTTGAGGCCTTCTGCGCCCTCGCACGCGAAGTAAAAAAATCCTAAAGCGTTTTGCGTTATAGCCGAGGCAAAGCCATCGAAATGCGCGTTCGACCATAGGGAGGGCCGCGTATTTCGATGCAAATCAAACGCAAAGCAATCTAGGCGCAATAAAGATCCCAAGATCAAAGCGTACGCATTCCGTGTGGTGGGACACACGCTAGGCCCCAGCGACAGCTGCGCTCGGGGCTAAACAACTATGTTGGGCGTACTTCGATCTTCCTCAACATCTTCCACGATGCAATGCAGAAGGGCCCCCTTTCGACCCATGCCGGACCTTTCAAACATATCGCACATCTTGTGGGCGAGACCGCTTTTGGGACATTCGCTACCAATGCAAAACCTCGTGGTGCTCGAACCCACCGATCTAAAGATATTGCCGGAATCAACCCAAACTAAGGGAATGTCGGTTTGCCTTATGTTTCTTCTTACGAACGCGAAAAGCAGCTCTGAAGACCGGCCGGCAACACCATCAATGCTCCGCTTTGATACAGTTTGAAGGAAAGATCTGCTTGGTCTGACGCCAAGGTCACGCTGTACGGTGTGGCACGCAATACCGCCACGTCTTCTGGCAATCGCGACAGGAGGTCTTGGCGTGGAAACAACACCAATACGGCGGGTGCATCATCACTGATCAGGGTTACGCCAGCTAAAATGCCGATCCATCCAAACAAAAGCAGCGTAACTGCGAGAACCGTGCCTCTAGTAGTCATGGATATGCTCCAAACGCTCTGTGCCGCCATCCAAGGCACGTATATCTGAGGCGAGATTGGTAACTTCTGTCAAGATGAGGTGGCGATGATCTGCAAAGCCCTGCCTGGCGTCGCTGTAGATCGCGCGTGGGTGCTCTGCATTCTCGGACACAATAGTAAACATGATGAGGTCATTTCCGGCAATTTCGACAAATTCCACACCAGTATTTGCCATTTCCTGCATCAACTGTGTCAGTGCACGATAGCGCACCGTCTCGACCTCAATCCCAGAGTTCGTTTTACCGATGACAGTCACGCCGTCGAAGCTCGACAAAGCCTCGACCGTTGCGCCAGAAACAATCATGCGAAGTGTCAGCGCGTCGGCTCCAACTTCAGACACCGCCGCCGCAATAACCTCGGCATAGGCCGCTTTCGCACGATATTCTGCGCCTAAGGCAATACGACGCTCGTGATCTCTTGGGCTTTGGCCTTCCGCATCCGCCAGAGCCTGCGCATCGGCGCGGAAATCCCATTTATACCACGGCACCTGTTGCAGAAACTCTGCGTAATCCTTTGCTTGTTGGGCAGATAGGTCGTCCGATTGGGCTCTGTCAGGTCCACGTAGCGCAGCAAAGAGACGGCCGACCGTTTCCTCATAAACGGCCTTTGCCAGAAGTTCCGCAGTGAAGCTGACGCCGATCACATAGACCATCTGTTTTGTCGCACCGTCTACCGGCCCAAGCTGACCCGAGTTCTTGGACAATGCGCAAACCGAATCCCAAAAACCCGAAACCCCTTTGATAAACTGATATTCATGCGGGTCACCCGTTTCGAGGACACGGGCGTAGTCCTCGTAGGCGTGAACGATATGCCATTCCGGATATGTCAAAAGCGTTCTGGTTTCCGAACGGTAGTGGGCGGGATCAAGAAGCGCTTGATAGGCTTCCGGCTCACCCTTTGGGCGGCACATAAGTTCTGCATAGGCCACCGGGGACAAAAGCCCAAGCACAACCACGACAACAAGCACGGTCAACCGCTTGAGCCATCGCCAGAGAAACCTCATGTGGGACGACCGATATTTTTGACCCCGGCCCAGACAGCCACAGCTCCGAGTGCCAAATGAGGTACATTCGCAAGGACTCTGCCCAGCGAAAAGTCCAGACCTGCGGAGGCGTTCGTAAAGATGCCGAGGTCCAGATAGCCGTAGCCGGTGAAGAACCCAAATACCCCGTCGCCGAGATATGCAGCGCCAAACAGGATCATGAACATCCGCGCGGCCCGGTGTGACAATAGCCCAGCGATCAACGCCCATAGCGCGGATGCGACATGCAGGGCATCATCGTAGATATCCAGCGCGAATATCCCGAAAGCCAGCCCGTCGTCGTCAGTTAGACCGGGAATATAGTTCAATGATGCCGCGATCATAAGCACCACGAAATAAACGAGGCAAAGTTTCTGCATTGAGGTCATAGTTGCACCAGATAGCTGTCCCAGAGATTATTGCGCAGGATCAGTTGCGGATCCAATTGACGCTTTTTCGCCGCAAAATCGGCCGCACCGGTGTAAGTCAGCGCGAATTGATCCAGACGCGCATGCGGACGGTAAGGAAGATAGTACGCACCACCGTCTTGCGCGATCTGATCAATCAGTTCTTCAGTCATCCGCTTCATGTCAGCTTCGGCGCGTTCGGTCATCTCCTGGCTAAAGGACATAACCGCAGCGATGCGCGGTGTTGTAGCAAATGACAGATCACTTTGGTCATCCTGCGCCACGTAGCGAAGCGTCACGTTCAGGAACTCTTGATAAGAGCCTGGGATCACGTCGCGGCACGCTTGCAAGAATGCGTCAAATGCATCGAAACTGACAAAATACTCATGCAGAATATCGGTGCGATCAGGATTTCTGTCGTCAAGCGTCACAACCGGTTCGTTAATCAGCGAATTGCGGGTCACCTCCCCGCCTCCCAGCACGGGTCCCAGGGTCGTTTCATTCCACCAGCGGAATGACTTCATCGTTTCATTGCCAAGCTGAGCGCGGTAGAGACGGCTCGCGACATGGGACATCCAGCCAGAGCCGGACGCAGGCGGTAGGGCCAATTGATCGTCGGTCTGCCGGTAGGTAACTAGCAAGGCCTGTTCGAAAAAAGTCTCCCGTTCGACGTTCAGGCGACCGTAAGCCATGGTGACAGCCGGGTCATCAATGGCGGCTTGGAACGCCGCAGGAAAGGCACTGGCGGCCATGGTCTCGAAGGTTGGAACGAGACGCGCGTTGGGCACCAAGTCGACCTCCAGATCCAGGATCACCCCAACAAGCCCATAGCCCCCCATTGCCATATTGAAGAGTTCCGCGTTCTCGATAGGTGAGCAATTCACCAGATCGCCGGACGGTAAGATCATACGGAACGACCGGACCGTCGCACCCATGGGCCCATATGGCACAGGCCAACCATGCGCATTGACGGAAAATGTCGCGGCCACGCCGAAATCATTGTTGGATTGCATGACCGCAGGCGACCAACCACTCGGGTCAAGGGCTGAAATAACTTCGGACCAACGGGCACCCGCGTGGGCTCTGTAGCTGCGATTAGCGCTGTCGATTTCCACCGAGCCGTTGTCAAATGTCACGGCTGTTCCGCCTCTTGGAATAGCCTGCCCGCCCATCGAATGCCGGGCCGCGCCGACGTTGAAGGCTCTGTTTGTCGCGCGAGCTTCTGCCAGTTCTTTACGAATGGCACCGATCAAGGTTTCATCCGCATTCTCTGAAAGAACCAGATGTTTGTGGATCGGCGTAGACGATAGCCCACTGGCGTCGTTCATGACCGTTTCAGTCGGCGTCTGGTCCAATCGCGAGGTGCCGTCAAGAACAGGCAGTCCGCTCCCGAGTTTGCGGGCAGCGACCCATCCTGCCGCTGCGCCGCCTAGGACAAGGGCTGATCTTCGTGTGAAAGGTTTCATATCTATTCACGCTCCTCTTTGTGGGGCTGCGTCATGCGATTCAACACGAAAACAAGCTCTGCTGAAAAGTCTGCAGGCGCTTCGAGGTGAGGGATGTGGCCGACATCTTTCATAATCGTGAGTGTCGAATTCGGGACAAGTGATGCGAGTTCCTTGCCCTGAGAAACCGGTGTGACCGTGTCGTTAGCCCCCCAAATCAACGCCACAGGGAGGTCAAGCGCGGACCAAGCCGTCGGCTTCAGGCTGACTGCATGGTCGGGGGTTGTAAACAGTTCCGGGATCCAATTGGAAACAGCGCGTGTATAGCCTTCGCGAACGATAGGTTCTTGCAGCACTTCTACCACATCGGGCGTTGCAGTGTCATCGCGATGCATGAAGTCCCGCAGGAATTTTCGGGTCAGCAATGGGTTCGAGGCTGTTGCCGCCGTCAAATACTCTCGAAGGACCGAATTGCGCAGTACTACCGGCGGTTGTTTCGAATTGTCACGATCGCTAAGCCCAATCGCCCCCGCCACAATCACGAAACCGGTGACCAAATCAGGTCGCCTCAATACGGCTTCCGATACTGGGCCCGCGCCAACTGAATGGGCGACTATGATTGGATTGTCGTCTAAGGTTTCCAACAGCGCAATGACACGGTCAGCCTGCGTTGATCTATCGAAGTCATTTCCGTCAGGATACTCGGACCAGCCAAAGGGCGGCATATCGAATGCTGAGGCAAAATAGTCGGCCTTCGACAACTCATACATGGTTTCGCGCCAAATCGCTGACCATGCGGCCGTGCCATGAGCAAACAGAACGCGAGGATTCTCTGCACTTCCTGTTTCGAGAATGAAAAACGAGCCTTCAGTCGTTTCAAGAAGCCGGCCCTCGTCGGGCAGCCCTGCAGCAAACGGCACTGTTTCACGATGAAATGCAGCCCCTCGAAATGCCAAAATCACAATCAAAAGAAGCGTCAGTAAAGAGACGACACTACGAAGAATCCATTTGCTCATAAATCTTAGTGCTCAGTTTAATTTCGGACCCACAATTGCATCCCTTGGTCCAAAGACAAGTGGGGAATCCCTGATGACGCGTGTCGCATTATGGAGAGAGACTAAAATGCTGGCCTTGACTTCTCTATCGTTTTTGCTGATATTTCTGTCATGACAGAAATTATAGACATGACCAAATCCGACGCCGCAAGCAAGTTCATCCTGTATTGGGGCGACATGGGCAATCAATGGGGCGTCAATCGTTCTGTGGCTCAGATTCACGCGCTCCTCTATTTAAGCTCCAACCCCCTGAATGCCGAGCAAATTGCTGAGGCGTTGGGCATCGCGCGATCGAATGTTTCGAACTCGCTCAAGGAACTCGTGAGCTGGCGGCTTATTCGGCGCGTACCCGTTCCAGGAGACCGGCGCGAGCACTATGAGGCCGAGGTGGATGTCTGGGAAATGGGAATCCGGATCGCTCAGGGACGCAAAGAACGCGAGATTGATCCGGCGACACAAGCCCTGCGTGCCTGCGTGGCTCAAGCAGAAACTGAAAGCGGACTGGACCCAACTGCGCTGCGGCGGATGCAAGACATGCAGGAGTTTTTGGCAACGGCCGACACATGGTTCCGCGATATGCTGACGGTACCTCGTCCTAAGTTGGTGATGTTGATGAAAATGGGCACCAAAGTTGTTTCGCTTCTCAACTTCGCCGGGGGTAAAAAGAGCAGCTAAAAAATTTGACTATCTATTTCTCTCATGACGGAAAAAACAGAATGTTCGAAACTAGAGACAAGCCCTCCCTACCCCGTAGGAAGCCGATTCAAACGCAATCTGATTTATCCAGTAACCAGGATCTTCGTTTCAAAAACCTGCTGGGAGCAGCCGCCTGGACACGTTTGCCAAGGGCAATCCAACGCCGATTCAGCAAACGACTTATGGATGATGCCAGCCTTGCCTATCAGGGCCGCGTGACTCAGATGCAGATGAATACCGTTGGGCGCGCGCTGGCCCTTGCGTTGCGCGCCATTGGAGCACCGTTGCCATTTGATCGTACCTCTATCGGTCGATCTGCGGTCGTAACAGTCACCGAAGACCCGGCAACAGGCGGGCAGTTTTGGATACGGCAATATGGCCGGGCCGCAGGGTTTCCCCAGATGGTTGGCAGCTCTAAGCGATTTGCCGGTCCGACCGGATTGGAAGAGTATATCGGTTTCGGTATTGGCATCTCGCTGAAGCTCGAAAGCACAACGAACGGTCTCTATTTCGTCAGCGACCGATATTTCCTGAAACTGGGCCAAAGGCGGGTTCCGATACCAAAATGGGCCGAACCCGGGAGGCTGGTGGTTGGTCACGAAGAACTCGGGCACGGGCAATTTCGATTCACCTTGGAGTTGGCGCACCCGCTTTTTGGACGGCTGATCTGGCAGGACGCGACCTTCCAGGATGCTGAGATCGTCAGGGGCATCCCGTCATGAAGGTCGTAATTATTGGAGGATACGGTGTCTTCGGATCCCTGACGGCCCGATTGCTGGCTCGTGACGGTCATCAGCTTTGGCTGGCGGGGCGACACCCTGAAAAGGGCCGCGCGCTGGCTCAAGAACTCGGCGCGCAGAATATGAAACTGGACATCCGCAAAGCACCGCAAGCACTTTTCGAGGTCGCGCCGGACGTGGTCATTGATGCAGCAGGGCCTTTTCAACATTATGGCGCAGATCCCTACACAGTCCCAAGGCTCTGCATTGCGCATGGCTGCAACTATCTAGACCTGTCGGACAGCGCCACGTTCACGAAAGGTATCACTACGCTAAACGCAAAAGCGAAGGTAGCAGGTGTATTTTTGCTGTCAGGGGCATCCAGCGTACCCGGCCTCTCCTCCTGTATCGTTGAGGAATTGATCGAACCCCTCGATGAAGTCGACCTTATCGATATTGCCATCCTGCCGGGCAACCGAGCGCCAAGAGGCATGTCTGTCATCAAGAGTATCGTGAGCGGAGTGGGAAGGCCGTACCACGTGTGGCGCGACGGCGCTTGGCAGGTCGCCATCGGATGGACAGATCGCAAAATTTATGAACTGGAACCGGGTATGAGACGCGCAGGTTATAGCGTCGAGGTTCCAGACAACATGCTTCTTCCCGAAAGAACAGGCGCAAAAAGCGTCATGTTTCGTGCAGGTTTAGAACTGCCATTAATGAACTGGACCCTGCATCTGTTGGCTAAACTCAGACAGCACGGGCGCTTCGAGATGCCAAGTCTGGCATATTCAGCACTCTACATCCTGTCCAAAGCGCTTTACCCCCTCGGCAGCGACCGCGGCGGTATGTTGGTCCGTGTTTCCGGGACGTCAAACGGTCAGAGCGTAACCCGGACATGGAAGCTGATCGCGGAAAAAGGGCACGGTCCCTTTGTACCCGGAGTCATGTGTCGCGCGATCTCAAGAGAACATAAAAACATAGAGGCGGGTGCACGGCCTTGCCTGGCAGAGTTGCCAAGGCCTCTGGTTGAGGGTGCATTGGCGGATTTGGAAATCCACACTGATATCATCGACTGTCCAATCAGTGAGCCTTTGATCCTCGAGAAGGTGAAAACCCGAAAGCGCATGAAACACAGACGGGCATGGCCAAAACCCGGCGACCCCTTGAAAGGGCCGCGACGCGAAGTGTGAACAATTCAAGATGTCGACCGGTTTCGAACCTTCGTCGCACACCCTTGGTGCTCCGGCGCGACCCACCAAAAAGCCGTCCACTGCGTGCGGAAGTTCAACCGCTAGACGACGTTACAGATGGCGGATTTTTGACATTGGATTCTCGGACTTTTTTGGCGCAGCATTCGCTCGCCCACGCGGCGCGGCTAACCGCATAGCCCAAGTGACAACGGAAAGCAGGAGCATCAGAAGCCCCTGCCATTCCGCGTCCACCGGGACCGGCTTAGTTTTGTGAGCCCTCCTGCGCCGAGGACCGCTGCGACCGCCCCAAGTTGATCAGGGACACACCGGCAAATATCAGATTCAGGCCGGCAAGAACCCCCAGCAAAACAAGGGACGTGCCATTGACGATACCGCTCAGGATCAGGCCTCCAAGCAGGAGGGCCATCGCACCGGACGCAATCATCAGCGCCATGGGCCGCTCGTGACGCGATCGAATGGCAATCACGATCCGCAACACGCCTTCGACCAGAAAGACCATACCAAGCGCTAGGGTCAGTGCCAGAACGCCGCCAAACGGATCAAACAACAGGACAAGACCTGCAAGCAGGTTTAGAACTCCAATGGCCAATAGCCAGAAGAACCCTTTCCACGCCTTCTCCGCAAAGGCGTGAATCGCGGTAACGGTGCCTCCGACCAACAGTGCCACACCGATAAAGGCTTCGACGGCCAGGGTGGACATAAGCGGGAAGGCTATGGCGCACAGCCCCGCACAGAGCATTGCGATGCCGAATACGATCAGCCAAGGCGGTCGAGGTTGCCAGCCGGCTGCCCCTTCCATCAATGCGGGTTTCGGCACGGTTTCATTAACTGAATCAGTCATATCGAACTCCGGGATCAGGGTTCAGGCGACCGATTTGTCGAGGTGATCGCGATAGGCGGCAACGGCGGCGTGCAGGGCCTCCCAATGGTTCTTTGCCTGATCATGCGCGTCCGTTACGGCGTCTTCGCCTTCTTGCTGGATGCGATCGGCAAGGTCGGTGACCTTGTCTTTTGCTTCCTGCAGATCGGATTGCAGCTTTGTTACCTGCTCCTGGGTCCACTTGTCAGTCGCTTCGCCCGCGTCCTTGACCTTCTGTTCGAACGATTTCAGCTCGTCTTCGACACGAGCATAGTCGTCTTTGGCTTTCTGTACGAATTCGGAAAACGTTGTCATGGTTCAGTCCTTTCATGGGTCATATGTTTGCTGGGCCCGTTTGAGCGCCATGACCCGGACCCTCGCAAATCCCGACCCTGCGTCCGAGTGAGTCACGGTTAAACCACCGCGCAGCCTTGTGACGCGGCCTCTCATCGGACAAAGTTGAACGACGGAGGGAAACATGCTTGCCGAAGTAAGCTCTGCCATAGATCCACGCGCCATTCAGGAACAGCTGAAGCGCATCCTCGTCAGCCCGCATTTCGCGGATACCACGCGTCTGAACCGTTTTCTGTCGCATATTGTCGACGAAGCGCTGGCCGGCCGGTCTGAGACGCTGAAAGGCTATGCGATCGGTATTGACGTGTTCGACAAACCCGAGGATTTCGACCCCACCATCGACACGATCGTCCGGGTTCAAGCCAACAAAATGCGCAGCCGGCTGGATCTTTATTACGCTCAGGAAGGGCGTGAAGACCCGGTGAGGATTCACATTCCCAAGGGGTCCTACGCGCCGGTGTTTGAGATCGCATTTGATCCCGAGCGCCGGGCGGATGCCAGCCCGCCCCCGGCGACGACCAGCCGGGTCGCAGTGGCGGTGATGCCCTTTGACAACCTGAGCGGAGACCCGTCTCAGGAGTATCTGGCCGACGGATTTACCGAAGAGGTCATCTCGGCCATCGCCCGGTTTCGCGAGGTGAGCGTATTGTCTCGGCACGTAACCTTTCGCTTTCGTGGGCGCGGCCGCGATCCGCGCGCAGTCGGCAGCGAACTGGATGTGCAGTATCTGGTTGAAGGTAGCGTGCGTCATTGGAACGATAAGCTGCGCGTGACCGCCCAGCTGATTGACGCGGAAACCGGCCAACAGGTTTCCACCGACACGTATGATCGCGACCTAAGCGCGGACAGCCTGTTTGAAATTCAGGACGACATCGCAGCCCGGATCGCCACGGAAATCGCGGAACCCCATGGGGTAATCCATCGAACGGGTGCCGTGCAGCGCAGCGCGCAGACGCATACACTGGACGCCTATCAGTGCAGGTTGCTGGCCAGCGAATACTGGCGTGAGCCTACGGCTGAAAAACACAAGAAGGTTCGCGATCTGCTGGAGCGCGCCGTTGAGATTGATCCCGAATATGCCGGGGCGTGGGGAATGCTTGCGATTGTCTACGGGGATGAAGTGCGCGGCGGTTTTAATTTTCGTAAATCGCCTCCACCCTTCGATCGCGCGCTGGAGGCCGCGCAGCGGTCGGTCGCTTTGGATCCGCTGAATGCCACCGGCCAACACGCGTTGTTTCTGACCCACTTTCATCGCGGCGAGTTCGAAAGCTTTGAAGAAGCCGCCGCGAAGGCCTTGCGCGCCAATCCGAACTATCCGGACATGTTGGCCGATCTGGCGGCCTGCTTCGCCCTGCGCGGCGATCTCGAACAGGCCGCAAGACTGAGCGCCCGCGCGATTGAGCTGAGCCCGAACCCGCCCGGCTGGTATCACGCAAGCACGTTTCTGATCTGTTTCATTAACGGCGATTACAGCGGCGCGCGTTCAGCAGCCCGCAAGGTCGGTGGTGGCATGTGGAACGGTTCTGAAGTGCTTGAACTTATGTGCGTTCCTTACACGGAACCGGATGCCGATCTGAATTCGGCCCTTTTGGCTCTGAAGACCAAAATTCCTGATGTAGACCGGTTTATCCGGACGCTATACACGATCTGGCACGTGCCGTCGGACATTTCAGACCAAATGACCGAGGCGCTGCGCACATCTGGGGCGCTGGACTGAGGTCCTGCAGATGGGGATTTAACAGTGACTCACTCTGCCCATAGGGTCGTTGCACATAGGAAAGTTCTGACATCGCAGCCAGACCCGGAAACAACCAATGCTTACTCTGCCTCAGCGCCTTGATCTGATGAAACTTGCAACCGACATCGCAAAGACCAAGGCTGGCTGGTCCGACAACAAGCCAGCCAAACTGGAAGAGGACATTCTGTCCATATATGAGCGGCTCAGGCCAAGTGTCGAAAGTGGCAGTGCCTTCGAGAATACCAGCATATCCGATGTGAAAACCGCCGTTGATGTCGCCTCGACCATCGATGGTTTTCTGGAATAGGCAGTCCTTGTTTTCAAAGCCGTGACTGCTGCTTCCTGTCCGGATGTTGTGTGTCTGCTAGCCGTTCAATCAGTTTTCAACTGTGATCGGCCCATTTCGGAACTTCGGTGCCGGTACAGGTGCCGTGCAGAAGCTTCCTGATGGGCGACATTGACGGACAAGAAGGCGAAACCGTCCGCAAAGCGACCGACCAAAGGACAAAACGAGTGCAGCCAGCATCCTAGTTCACGCCGATCCGGCGTTCGCGCAAAAGGTCTTCGACCTTTCGCGGAGAAACAAGAAAACGGATGAACGCGCCTTATGGCCTAGAGGTTTCGGGCCAACCCGCCGACGTTCCGATCCACGCGACGAAATCTATAGTGGGCCAACGCGTGCCAAACTTCAGGCGTTGGCCTTGGATGCGATCATTGAATTGGTATTTCCTGTCGCACATCAAAAGTGGTCCACTAGCGTGCACCTGTAGAAAACTTGACGGCTACCGGGTTCGCACCTTTTGCGCGCAGTTCCGCCACATGCTCACCCGGTTTGAGTGCGTCGACCCAGGCATCCAGATCTTTCGCGACCTTTTTACCGTCCAGATACCATTCAACAGACTTTACTGCGGTTCGCCCTGTGAATGTGCCCCAGAGGTGTAGCGGCCGGTCTGCACGCACCACCTGACCCTCTAAGGGATGAATGATGGCAAGCTCGGGCGGCGCCACGGGCAGTTTGACTGGCTTGGTGTCGGCCGTCGCGGTGGAATAGCCGTCATGCGCCAGAACCCTGATCCTGACTTTGTCGGCAGGGATGATGGCTGGGTCGATCTCCACTGAGTTGCCCGTCACACCAACCGTCAGGCCGTTCCAGCGTTCGCCATCAGCGGACCATTGCAGCCAAACATCAGGGGCGTAGCCTCGTTTGGCTCCATTCGTTTTCCAGGAAACCTTTAGACCAGATTTGCCAATACTTGCTTCGGCCGATGCTAGTTGAATGGGCCGCGCCGGGCGTTTGCGTTCCCATAGGGTCGTATCGCCCTGGCAAATTCGAATTGCAGTTCCGAGGTCGACATCACCCATTGCCGCAATGAAGTTGTAGGGCGGTTCAGCCGGATCCTTTTTGCCGCCCCCGCCGCAACCGCAGCCATCACCATTGGCGTCGTGCGTATCCATAGTGAAGACGGGCGCAGATGAGATCACCTCGTCGTTGTCACCGAGCAATTGGATAACAAGATCAGTGCGCGCGCCAGACATCCTTAGGGGTCGCGTTGGAACCCGCACGAGGCTTGCAACCGATGCTTGCATGTCTTTGTCAAGCGCTCCGACAATCGTCACGAATGAACGTATTTGGTCTTGCCGGTCGACTTCCATGTCACCTGCCCCTGTCGCATTGCCGCCAGAGACACCAGTTGCCAGTGCAACGGGGTCAAATTCGGCACGGTTCAGCATGTAGTTATGCGTAAAGATCGAAACCCAACGTGGGCCGCAATAGCCCATCAGATCCTCGCTGTTAGCCGGTCGGTGTATGGTCCCGTCATTTGTGTCGAGACCGTATTCGCCGATGCTCGCATCCGAATAGACTGTATTGCCGCTGGAATTGGTTGTTGTCATACCGGTATCATAGGGTTCGTACAGCGGATAGCTCGCGTTCGGTGTGCCAACCGCACCGCATGGGGCATGCGGCAGGCCCGCCTGATGGCCCAATTCATGCGCGAGCGTGACCGGATTGTTGGACAGGCCGGCACCGTTGCCGCCGCTGGCGCATCCTGTGTTGCCATGCGAGCGCGGGATCGCCGCATTCACCAGACCATAATAAAGCCAATCGCCCTGATTGCCGTCATTCGTGCGCGCATTGGCCACGAAATTGAGGATTGGTGTCCAGTTGGGATCGCATCCACCCGCCGGGAACATATTGTTTGTCAGCCCCTGTGTTGTGGTCTGACTGTCGATGATCCGCACGTTGGGTGTACTGCCCACCGGGAAGACCCGAAGCGCAAAACTGGTGTCAGCGGCCACCTGCGCTGCGTTGGGTGCTGGCAACGTAATATTCGCTCCGCCACCCATTGGCGGGCCTTGATAGCCGATCGTGACGGCCGCAACGCGCAACTCTTGCTCAAGGTCGACATCGACAAGCTGTTGGGCTGTGTCACTACCGCCATAGCAATCATCCGGCGAAGAGACGGTGATCGAAAGACGCAATAGCCCTGTCATAACATTTGCCGGGATGATGAAGTTCAGAGTCGCATCGATATCGCGCCGCTCTGCATCATAGCTGGAAAAACTGTCCTGGGCCGTCATTGGGGCGTTGAACGGTGGGATGTTGGCCACCGTGGACCAAACTCCGCCAACCCGGCGTTCCACTTGAAGTGTGCCGCCGACATTGCTGAGTTGCCCGTTGTCGAAACTCGGATCCTGTCCGCTGCGCAAGTAAGTCCGAACCCAGGCCGATTTATTGGCCACCAGTTGCAACGAGTTGTCTGGGCCGCGATCAGCCGGATCAGTCAGATGCTGGGCGGCACGGTAATACTGGATCGCCTGCGTTACCTCTATCCCGTCGATGGACAGGTCCGGCGGGTTCTGGAAGACAAGGTCCAGACCCTGACTGACGGTAGCTGGTTTGCATTGCCCGGTCGCGACGATTTCGACACGTACCTTTGTCGTCTGATTGAAATCGGTTTGATCAAAGTCCCAACGCCCCAGATCAGGGGCCGGTGCAATCTGTGCAATGACAGCACCGGTCTCGGTGTTCACGATGCGAACTGTCACAGTGTCTGCGGCACAAACTTTCCAGCGGATTTTGAGGACCTCGCCAGGCAACAGACAGTCGTCATTTTGATGCCCTTTGACGATGAACTTGAGGATATCAGCGCTTGTTCCTTCGAACTCAGCCAACATCTTTCCGCTTATGCGGTAGTCCAGAAAACGATCACAGACGTTGATGGTCTGAGCAGGCGGGATGATCGTCAATCCGCACCCCGCACTGGTGGGCACGACCACGCAGATGCGTTTGTCCGACCATGAGGTCGGCACCGCAATCGGGCCGGGATTCATCGTTCCATGCTGAGTGAACTGCACCTTCCCAGCTATTTCGCCAAAGCCGCATCCGCAAATAGCGACAGTATCACCAGGGCAAGCACGCTGTGGGTTGATCTCGGTCACGGTGTAGCAGTCGATACCGCACCAGTTCCGATAGGCATCTGTGATGCAATCCAAAATGGGCTGACGGACACAGAGGTGGCAGCAAGGTACCTGACCGCAGTGGGCCTGATCGGTGCAGATACACAGCACGTATTCCAACAAATCAATAAAGTGCCGCTCTGAATGAGGCTTTTTGCAGATCAGGTTGACGGCTGCTTCGTGTAGCGCGGTTAACACTTGGAAACGACATAGTTGCTCCAACAGCGCACCGACATATTTGACCATTGTTGGTCGGTGACCGCAGGACACATGCATGGCTGCGAATGCCATAAGGCTAATATCTTCGTCGGCGATCAGGGATTTTCCAGTCGGACAGACATGGTCGGAACAGCAGGCCGATTTATGTTTGGATTTGACCGGTTTGCAGTCGTCGTCATTGCAGTCATCGTCAAATATATCCAGCAACACGGTTCCAGCATCCTCGCCGGACGCGCCGTTACAGTTGCAACCCTTTGACGAAGTGGCGCAAAGGGCATTGAGCACATCCACATATCGCCCCTTGGCAGCAATATTGCCGTTCAGAACATGCCATGCGTCATCAAGCGCATTGCCGAAGATCGCAAGCGTTGGGCGAACGCACTCAAAGAGGTCCACGCGCTTTCGCTGCAACCGTCCAGCATCCACAAGCTCAAGTGCTTCCTCTATGTCATCCAAGATACTGTCTGGCAAAAATGGCTTGTCGGGTGCAACCCAGCTTAACGGGCGGTTCAGGTGGCAAATGAGCTCTTCTGCCGGAACGGCAACATCGAAATTGATGCCTTCGCTGCAGGAACAGACATCCACCTTGAGCCGGGCCTTGTGAATGCGCGTTCCATCACGATCAAGCAGCTTCATCCGAAGTTCCATGGGGCCTTCGCATCGGCAATCCTCAGGGAATTTGGACGGATCTACTGTGAGCACAAATCGGCCATCAGCGGCCGTCAATACACACCCCAAGTCGATCTTACAGTCATCTCGCTGGTGCCAGGCGTTGCCAAAAACGGCGCGAATCTTGACCAATAGTCCGTGTACCGGTTGACCGTTTTCCTTCTGAATGACACGACCAAAAACAAATTGAAATTGACTAGGCATAGCTGAAACAAGCCTCCGATTTAAATATGAACTTCTGCTGATTTCACTTGGGAATTGCGCCAAAAAGAGCGCTTTGCACCAATTGCGACCAAGCGTGATATGCAAATTTCAAATAAGGTTAATAACGATTAAATATGCTATTATTTTGCGCCAAAATCCCCAAAATGTCAATCAAGTGCCGCCTGCAGCGGCACGCGGAAAGGCATTTGGAGCAATGAACGCCGTGCCATTTCCGCACAGCGGGAGCTGTCGAATGTCACGCAATTCTGACGCGAAACCCGGTTTTCAGAACAATTTTACCGCGCATGCAGCCAGTAACACCGGCGGCCACAAGAGCCCTTCACCACCCACCTGCATTGCTGCGATCGTCGCCCGAGTCCGAATCCCCACCATGAACGCGCGCCTTTGGCTCGCCGGAGTTGCAAATCGTGATCACACTAGCCCTTTGATTTCGTCTTCTAATGGCCAACTTTCAAAAAACTGAATTTTTGCCTTTTCATTGAGTACTGCTAAAAAAAGCCATGGGATGGCCCACAGGTTAAAACACCTCGTAACCAAACTGGACTACGAAGGTCGCTAGAGCCGTGTTTTTGCTGGTCGCTGCGCGTACTCGAAAAAGTAACCACGGTTTTCTCAAAGATTCTTTGGCTTAGTGCTTGGCAGGGGAAAGGACCGGTGTCGAACTCCGTTATTTTGTGACTTCGGGCCCCAGTTTGCAGCACATATGTCTTGTTCAAATGGTGAACGAATAGCTGAAGCAATAGGGCTTGATCGAAGGGCAATCGGCTTGTTCTAGTTGTTCCGATGCTTGGGATTGGTGATGGTGGCACCAAGACAGCAATTACAAGGGGTGCTGTTTCGCCAATGTTGAATATACCGAAAGAAACAATCGATAACTGGCAGAGAATTGTGAACCTCATCGCTAGACTGGCGGATGTGCCTGCCAGTCTAGTGATGCGCACCCGCGCCCCCGATCACTCAGTCTTCGTCAGCAACGACACTGCGGACCACCCTTATGACGTTGGGCTGTGTTTCAGGCTGAACGAAAAACTTTACTGCCATGGCGTTCTGGAACAGGGCGAATTGGTGGTGGAAGACGCACAACACGATCCCCGATGGGCGGACAATGACGACATGGAACACGGTATGAGTTTCTATGTCGGCTACCCGCTCTATTGGCCGGACGGGTCTGTATTTGGAACAATCTGCGTTTTGGATTCGAAACGGAACCGACGTGCTCTGATGTTCCGCGAAGGGCTGAAAGAGTTTGCCCGCGTGATCGAAGCGGATCTCAAACTGCTTGTCGAAGCGGACCGGCGCGTTCAGCTTGAACGACAGCTTCAGGAAAGTCTGGATCAACTGGAAACACGTGTCGAAGAACGCACGGCCGAGCTGGAAGAGGCAAATATAGCCCTACGCGTTTTGCTCCAAAGCGTCGAGCGGTCGCGCGATGACTATGATCAGAACATTATGCGACAGATCAAAGGCGTTGTCGCACCGACCTTTGCCAAGCTGCGCAGCCGGGTCGCAGGAAACGACGCGGCGCTGGTCTATTTGGATATTCTTGAAGAGAATCTAAGATCCATCACCGCCTCGATGACCGACGAAAAGCGGGATGTGTTCGAACAACTGACCCCGTCCGAGCAGGACATCGCCCAAATGATCATGCGTGGCCAGACCACAAAAGACATTGCTCAGGTTCTGTCGCGTGAACCGAGTACAATTGAGTTTCATCGCAACAACATACGCAAGAAACTGGGCTTGCGGAAAACAGGTCAGAACCTGCGTAGCAAGCTGCTGTCCTTGCAATAAACATGGGGGCAATCCCCATGGTATACTCTTGGTTTTCTGGCACTCATCTGACCGAATACTGTTGTTACCCTTTTGTCCATGGCGCCAATCCGGGTGCTGGGCAACAACAGGGAAACACGAAATGGAACGAGAAGACCTAAAGCTTGAACCGACATTGGTAAATGGCAAAAAAGACAATCTGACGCCAGGCCTGTCGAGACGCTCATTTTTCATGGCCGCCGGAGCAGCAGGGGTCGGTGGAGCTGCGTCTTTGTGGTCCAGCACATCGGCTCAGGCGCAATCGACCGACTGGACTCAGCCAGGCAACAACAATGGCGTCATCGAGTTGCAGAAAACCACCGGCACTTCTGTCGATGGTGATCTGGGGATCGACTTTTACGGCCATTGCGCGCTGAAATTCACCTCGCCGGGCGGGGCGACAGTTTTGTTCGACCCATGGCGCGACGATCCGTCCGGTGCCTGGGGACTGTGGTTCAAGAATGAATTCCCCGAGGTGCCAGTGGACATCTGTATGTCCACTCACACGCATTTTGACCACGATGCCATTCACCGTCCGGTCTCAACCATGGTGCTCGACCGAATGGTTGGAAACTTTGAGTTTGCCGATATCAAGATCACGGGGTTTGCCGATAAACATGCGTGCAAGGCTCCGGGTTGGTACAATTGGACAAATGCCTTGGCTGAGTTTGGCGTTGAAGCCTGCCCGCCTAATAACGTCAGCCATATGGACATGGTGGTCTATGTGATCGAGGCCGGTGGGCTGCGAACTCTGATTTGGGGTGACAATCGGCACAACCCACCGCAAGAGTTCTGGGACGCCATAGGGGAAATCGACATCCTGACCCTGCCGGTAGACGGATCTCAGCATATCCTCAGCTATGGCCAGGGCGATGATATCGTGTCCCGCCTGAACCCAAAGGTTATCATTCCAACACATTATCTGAGCGAGACCACCAGCTATACCCTGACAACCTTGCAGGACGCGGATGAGTGGGTGAAATCCCAACCCAGCTACAAGTTGTTGGACAGCGCAAGCCTGTCGCTAAACGCAGCGGACGTTGCAGGAATGGACAAAGAGTTCATGTATTTTGGCAACCACGCCCAGACGGGGTAAACACTGGCTCAGCGCCCTTGACACCATAGGTGCGCCACTCAGTGGAACGGCCAGCGAGTTCTTACTCTGGCCGTTCTATAGATACCGAAATTGCTCTAGGTTGGCGAATTTCAGTCGAATTAAAGGATCGCGGCCCTTTTTTCATTTAAGCCTACCATCGAAACCTTGTTCCGCGCGGTTCCTCCTTGAAACGTTTTTCCGACCGGAACGCAAAAAACCTTACCGTTAGAAGTGAGTTCAAAGGAACACCCGCGGATTCATCACCGTTACGTACATCAACCTTGCGTCCAAGATAAATTAGCCAAGCTATCCTGAGCAGAAGAGGAAAACGCGGTTTTCTCCGCTTCTCGCATCAGGGCAGGCGCACGAGCGTTAATTCAAGCCAGCCATGAGTCACACCGAAAAAAATCTCTCAGGACTTGGCCCAGAACGATCGACGGACCAAGTTGTTCAAAAGCAAAGCCTGCCGCGATAAACGCGACAGGCTATTTTGTTGGTTGGTTCAATCTCATGGCATGTGTCAGATCAAACCGGGGTTTTCTTCGAATCCGTGCCGAGCTTACTCGGCTGCTTCGGGCGCATCCCCATCGGGTTTTGGCGCTTCCTCAGCCGCCGTTGCAGCTTTGGGCTTGCGCGGCGCACGCGGTTTACGCGGCGGCTTTTCCTTCTTCTCAGACGCCTGAGCACCTTTGTCTTTGCTCTCAGGGGTCTCAACCAACCCGCTTTCCGGTGCAGGTTCAGGCGCGCTGAAATCCATTACATCTGGCTGTGGCGCCTCGGCCGGGTCGGCCTGACGTGCGGCTTCACGTTCCTGACGCTCGGCGCGTTCACGGTCGCGTTCGGCCTGACGTTCGCGGTTCTGGCGCTCCTGCTCTTCGCGGCGCGCTTCAATCTCGCGCTGCGCCTCGCTCAGCATCCGCAAATAGTGTTCGGCGTGTTGCTGAAAGTTCTCAGCCGCGACACGGTCGTTGGACAGCTGTGCGTCGCGCGCAAGCTGGTTGTATTTGTCAATGATCTGCTGCGGTGTGCCACGCACCTTACCCTCGGGGCCCGAGCTGTCGAACACCCGGTTGACGACGTTGCCGCCAGAAGGACGATTGCGGTTATTTTTGGCCCGCGAGCGGGATTTGGAAGATCTCATCTTACTTTACGTCAGCCTTATCAATTCGCTGCCGATCAACCCGTACCTTACGCTGCTCAGAGGCCTGTCCCGTAACGTGTCATCGGCTTTTTTGGGCTTGGCGTCAGGGGTGCGCTGAACCAGCGTCAACCTCTCCGACCAGCTCTGAGTAAACATGTCCTGCCGCCTCAGACAAGAGGTTTCTGGGATATTTCGCAGCTTTTTTACAAAGACCGGCGCTTTTCGGCCTCTAACGCTGTGTTCAACCCGGAATTCTGCCCAAAACAACACGGTCGCGCCCATCCAGATCAGGGATGACGCGGATATCCGACAAGCCAGCGGCGTCGAACAAGGCGGACACGTCCTTGGCCTGTGTCGGCCCGATTTCAACCAGCAAGCGCCCGCCCGCCATCAGGAAATCAGGTGCACCCGCCGCGATCCGGCGATAAGCGTCCAGCCCGTCCCCTTCATCGGTCAAAGCCATGCGCGGTTCATGCTCGCGTACTTCGGGCGACAGATCCTGCATTTCTGACAGCGCAATATAGGGCGGGTTCGAGACGATGAGGTCGAACTGCCCTTCAATCCGCTCGAACCAATCCGAGCGCAAAATCTCGGCCCGGTCCTGTACGTTATGCTGAACCGCGTTGGCGCTTGCCTGTAAACAGGCCGCTTCGCTCAGATCTGCCCCCAGGCCCGTGGCGCTGGCGCGTTCGGCCAGCAGCGTCACCAGGATGCAGCCTGAGCCGACCCCGAGGTCCAGAACATGGTCAAATGGCTCGCTCAACGCGGCTTCGATCAGCGTTTCGGTCTCCGGGCGCGGGTCCAGCACATCGCGGCTGACGCGGAAATTGCGACCGTAGAACTCACGTTCCCCCAGCAGATGCGACACAGGCACCCGGATCGCGCGCAGCGACACCAGTTGCTCATAGCGTTCGGCAATTTCGGGCGACAATTCCTCTGGCGCGATCAGAGTGACGCGGCTGGCCTCAATTCGGGCCGCATGGGCCAGCAGAACCCGCGCATCGCGGGCCGGGTCATTGACACCGGCAGCGCGCAGGCGGGCTGTTGCGGCAGCCATCGCCTTGGCGGCGGTCAAGGCCGCTATCATTGTGCCATCTCGGCCAGCAGCCGGGCCTGATCATCCGCGGTCAGCGCGTCGATCACCTCATCCAGATCGCCCTGCATGACCTGATCCAGCTTGTAGAGCGTCAGGTTGATGCGATGGTCCGTCATCCGGCCTTGTGGGAAGTTATAAGTCCGGATCCGCTCGGACCGATCGCCTGAACCCACCTGACTGGCCCGATCCGCCGAGCGTTCGCTGTCGATCCGCTGCCGTTCCAGATCATAGAGGCGAGTTTTCAGCACCTGCATCGCGATCTCGCGGTTGCGGTGTTGCGACTTCTCAGAGCTGGTCACCACGAGACCGGTCGGCAAGTGGGTAATCCGCACGGCCGAGTCGGTGGTGTTCACGTGCTGCCCTCCGGCGCCGGACGACCGCATCGTATCAATGCGAATGTCATTGGCGTCGATCTGGATGTCTACATCCTCGGCCTCGGGCAGAACCGCGACCGTTGCAGCCGAGGTGTGAATCCGTCCGCCGCTTTCGGTTTCGGGCACGCGTTGCACCCGATGCACGCCGGATTCGTATTTCATCCGCGCAAAGACATTGTCGCCTTTGATATGGGCGACGACCTCTTTGATGCCGCCAAGATCCGAGGCCTGTTCTTCGATGATCTCGAACTGCCATCCCCGTGCCTCGGCATAGCGTTGGTACATGCGCAGTAGGTCCCCGGCGAACAACGCCGCCTCATCCCCGCCGGTGCCGGGACGGATTTCCAGCATGGCCGGTCGCGCATCCGCCGCGTCCTTGGGCAGCAGCGCCAGTTGCAGCGCATGTTCGGCTTCGGGGATACGGGACTGAAGCTGGGGGATTTCCTCTTCGGCCAGTTCTTTCATATCCGGATCGGCCAGCATCGCCTCGGCCTCAGCCAGATCCGAGACCAGCTGACGCCAGGACAGGATCTGATCGACCACCGGTTTGAGGTCAGAATATTCTTTGGCCAGGGTCGCAATGTCCCCGCCCGAGGTGCCATCGGCCATGGCGGCTTCGAGGTATTGGAATCGCTGGGTTATCTGCTCAAGGCGTTCTTCGGGGATCATCCGGCGGGTGTCTCTTAATCTGGGGCTTTGGTCAAGGGCCAGCCTTGTGCTAAGCTCGCCGCCATGAAGGGGTTGGTTTTCGTTTTATCGCTGTTCGCACTACCTGCCAGGGCCGACTATGTCGGGCCAGATGGCAAGGTTCGCGATTGCTACTGCACCGACAAGTCAGGCTCGCGGATCGAGTTGGGGCAAATGATCTGCCTGCAGGTTGATGGCCGGATTTTCACCGCGCAATGCCAGATGTCGTTGAATGTGCCGATGTGGCGCGAGGTGCAGGAAGGGTGTTTGTCGTCAGATTTGGACTGGCCCGATCTGGATCAGACCCTCAAGACATCCGCGTCCTAAACGCCGCCTACATCTGCGACAGCCACCCATCAACGCGGGCCTTGTTCACCCCGAAATCCTTGCGACCAAAGCGCAAGCGGCCATGGATGCGCAACACGTCTCCGCCCTGCTGGACCGTGGTGTAGTCGGGAAAGCCGATGATCTTGGTGCGGGTGATATAGGTGATCCGCCCCTCACCCACCGACCCAGCCAGAACAGTTGTACGCGGCGCGTTGCGGGCAATGGCATCTAGCCTCGCCAACCCCTCTGGCCCTGTTTCGACCACGCGCAGTACGCCGCCTTGCAGATCCTGGTTGGTCTCGGCCTGAGGGGCGGTATGCCAGTCCGCCGGATCGGAGGGCGCAAGCCGGATATAGGCCCCTAGTGCGATCACCAGACCAACAACACCCAAAATCAGCATGCGTTTCATTCCGTCCCTATCCTTTTGCTGAACCCTATGCGGAACAGATGCGGTTTCAAGGCAAACCCGGCCAGCTACCGTGACGTCACACCGGGCAGGATGCACAGAAGCTCGAACAGAAGATTGGCCGCCGTCAGCGCCGTGTTCCCCGACGGGTCGTAGGGCGGAGAGACCTCGACCAGATCGCAGCCCACCACGTTCACCCCTTGCAGCGCGTGGATCAGCTGCAGCGCTTGCGGGGTTGTCAGCCCTCCGATCTCGGGCGTGCCGGTGCCAGGGGCGTAGGCCGGGTCCAAACTGTCGATGTCATAGGTGATGTAGACCGGGTGATCGCCGACCGTCTTGCGGATTTGCGAGCCGATCTGCGTGAGGTTCTGCTGCCACAACTCCCATGCAGGGAATTGTTGGAAGCCCCAGCCCTGCGCCTCGGTAAAGTCGGTTGAGGCATAGCCCGAACCGCGAATGCCGATCTGAAAGGTCTTGTCGGGAACGATCAGCTTTTCCTCATAGGCGCGGCGGAAAACGGTGCCATGGGTCTCACGCTCGCCAAACATCTCGTCGTTTACATCCGCATGGGCATCCACATGCACCAGGGCGACCGGCCCGTGTTTCGCCGCAATCGCGCGCAGGATCGGCAGGGTGATGGAGTGATCTCCGCCCATCGCCACAGGGACCACATTCTGCGCAAGGATACCGTCATAGCTGTCCTTGATGATCTTGAGGCTTTCCGACAGCGAAAACGTATTGATCGCCAGATCGCCGATATCGGCAATCTGCAACGTATCAAACGGGGCCGCGGATGTAGCCATGTTATAGGGCCGGATCATCGCGCTTTCGCTGCGGATTTGCTTGGGTCCGAACCGCGTACCGGACCGCCACGAGGTGCCGATATCCATCGGTATCCCCAACAGCGCCACGTCCAGCCCCGCCAGCGAGGTCGCCTGCGGCAACCGCATGAACGTGTTCGGCCCGGAGAACCGCGCCAGATCATTGCCGCTGATCGGTTGATTAAATTCAGTCATGTGCGGTTGGTTCCCATCCCATCAGATCACGTTTCTCAGCACATACCGGAAACTTGGCTAACCATTGGTTAACACACATCGATCCGCGTTTACTTTTTCTCGGCCATCAGCCGGTTCCACCCCAGAAGGCAGATGATCTGCGTGGCCACATGCGCGCCCGCAATCGCCGTCGCCCCGGATGTGTCATAGGGCGGAGAGACCTCGACCACATCTCCACCCTTGATGTTGATCCCGGCGATGTCGCGCAGAATGATCTGCGCCTGAATCGAGGACAAACCGCCCCAAACCGGCGTGCCGGTCCCCGGCGCAAAGGCCGGGTCCAACCCGTCGATATCGAAGCTCAGATACACAGGACGGTCGCCGAGAATGGATTTGATCTTCTGCGCCACGGCAGCGGGGCCGGATTCGTAGACCTCGCGCGCGTCGATGATATTGACGCCAAGCGTATCCTCGTTGCTGGTGCGGATACCAACCTGAACCGAGCGTTTCGGGTCCACGATCCCCGATTTCACCGCCTTGTAAAACATGGTCCCGTGATCGACGCGGGACATATCATCATCGGCCCAGGTGTCCGTATGCGCATCGAATTGCAGCAGCGACATGGGCCCGAATTTCTCGGCATAGGCTTTCAGGATCGGAAAGCTGATATAGTGATCCCCGCCCAAGGTGACCGAGGCCACGTCAGCCGCCAGAATCGTGCGGATATGATCGGTCAGCGTGTCCGGAAAGGCCGGGATATTGGCGTAGTCATAGGCCATATCGCCATAGTCGACGATCGCCAGCTCGCTCAGCGCGTCAAAGGGCCAACCATAGGGGGCATCGGGGGATTGCAAGGCGCTTGCCTCGCGGATCGCGCGGGGGCCCAGCCTTGTGCCGGGGCGGTTCGTTACCGCTTGGTCAAAGGGTACGCCGGTGACAGCGATATCGACGCCCTTCAGATCCTTGGTGTAAAGCCGCCGTAGGAACGAGGTCGCGCCGCCAAAGGTGTTCTCATAGGACAGGCCCTTTAGGTCGGGGTTGGTAAAAGCCTCATCGACCTGATGTTTTGCATCTTCCAGTGCCATGTCTTGTCCCCTCAGCCCAGCGGCTGCGCCTTTTCCACGATCCGGGCAAAGAACGAGGCCCCGACCGGCGCGATATCATCGTTGAAGTTGTATTTCGGGTGGTGCAGCCCGGCGCCCTCACCCTGACCCAGAAACAGATACGCCCCCGGACGCGCCTGCAGCATGTATGAGAAATCCTCGGCCCCCATATCGCGGCCCATATTATCGACGACGCGGTCCTCGCCCGAGACCTCGCGCGCCACATCTGCGGCAAAGGCCGTTTTCTCGGCGTCATTGATCGTCGCCGGGTAGCCGATCTGATAGTCCAGCGTCGCCTCAACCCCGTATGAGGCCGCTTGGCCTGCCACGATCTGCTCCATCCGCTCGATCACCATCTTCTGAACGGTTGGGTCAAATGTGCGAACGGTGCCATTCAGGTAAGCCGTGTCTGGTATCACATTGTTCACCGTTCCGGTGTGAATCTGCGTGACGGAGATCACCAGATCCTGCACCGCATAGTGGTTCCGGCTGACAATCGTCTGGATCGCCTGCGCTATCCCGCAGGCCGCCATCACCGGATCCTTGGTCTGGTGCGGCAAAGCTCCGTGACCGCCCTGCCCCTGCACATGGATCTCGAACGTGTCCACAGCGGCCATCAAAGGCCCGGCGGTGGTGTAGAAGGCCCCCTCGGGGTTTCCCGGATCATTGTGAATGCCATAGACCTGAGAGATGTCGAACCGGTCCATGATCCCTTCCTGCACCATCACGTCCGCGCCGCCACCTTCTTCTTCGGCCGGTTGAAAGATCAGTGCCACACGGCCCGCGAAATTCCGCGTCTCGGCCAGGTAGCGCGCAGCCCCCAACAGCATCGTGGTGTGCCCGTCATGCCCGCACGCATGCATCTTACCGGGGTTCTTCGAGGCGTATTCAACGCCCGTCTCCTCGGGGATCGGCAGCGCGTCCATATCGGCCCGCAACCCGATGGTCGGGCCCTCGGCCTGTCCGTTGATGATCGCCACCATCCCGGTTTTCGCGATGCCTTCGTGCAGCTCATCCACACCGAACTCGCGCAGACGCTCTGCCACGAAAGCGGCTGTCTCGTAGCATTCGAACTCCAGTTCAGGGATCGTGTGCAAGTGCTGGCGCCACTTGGCCATATCGGCGGCAAAATCGGCAATTCGGTTGACGACGGGCATCTGGGGTGGACTCCTGATCGGGACTGCGGAATGGATGCATCTGACACCGGAACGAAAGGGTTCGCAATGGCTGAAAATCCTCTGATCCATGACAGCGATGCGGGTATCGAGCGCCTGCTGGAAATCATGCGCCGCTTGCGCGACCCGCAAAGCGGCTGTCCCTGGGACATCGAACAGGATTTCGCCACCATCGCCCCCTACACAATCGAGGAAGCCTATGAGGTCGCCGACGCCATTGAACGGCAGGCCTATGATGAGCTGAAGGGAGAGCTGGGCGACCTTCTCTTCCAATCCGTCTTCCACGCGCAAATGGCTGAGGAAGCGGGGCATTTCACCTTTCAGGATGTGGTCCGCACCATGTCGGACAAGATGGTCAGCCGGCACCCACATGTGTTCGGCGACGAATCTCGTGAAAAGTCCGCCGACCAGCAAACCAAGGATTGGGAAGCCATCAAGGCTGCCGAACGCGCGGGCAAAGAACAGAAAGGTGCGTTGGATGGCGTGGCCGCCAACCTTCCTGCCCTGCTGCGGGCGCATAAGCTGCAGAAACGGGCGGCGCGTGTGGGATTCGACTGGCCCGATGCCAGCCATGTCCTCGCCAAGATCACCGAAGAAGCCGCCGAATTGGAGGAAGCGCGCAAGGCCAAGGACGCCGACGCGCTCGAAGATGAATTCGGCGATCTGCTGTTCGTGATGGTCAATCTCGGGCGGCATCTGGGGATCGAACCCGAGGCCGCCTTGCGCCGCACCAACGCCAAGTTCACCCGCCGCTTTGAACAGGTCGAGGCTCGTCTGGCCGCGCGAGGCAAGACCCCCTCACAAAGCGATCTGGCCGAGATGGACGCGCTATGGGATGAGGTGAAGACCGAGGAACATCGCGCCAATGGCAAACTCCCGCCAGTTGGGGCCTGAATCAGGTGGACAAGTCGCGTGACACTTGCGAGTGTCCGACCTTCACGCCCCCCGGAGACTCCGATGCCCCGCAAGATCATCATCGACACCGACCCCGGTCAGGACGACGCCGTCGCCATTCTTCTAGCGCTCGCCAGCCCCGAAGAGATCGAGGTGCTGGGCATCACTGCCGTCGCCGGAAATGTGCCGCTTGAACTGACCGCCAAGAACGCGCGGATTGTGTGCGAATTGGCAGGTCACACTGATATCCCCGTCTACGCCGGATGCGATCGCCCCTTGAACCGGCCTTTGGTCACCGCTGAACATGTGCACGGTAAAACTGGGCTCGACGGGCCTGTGCTTCCCGATCCCGAAATGCCTTTGGCCGAGGGCCACGCGGTTGATTTCATCATCGACACCCTGCGTGCGCATGAGCCTGGGACAGTCACGCTCTGCCCGCTAGGGCCACTGACAAACATCGCGACCGCCTTCCAGAAGGCCCCCGATATCGTCGACCGGGTGCAGGAAATCGTGCTGATGGGCGGGGCCTATTTCGAGGTCGGGAACATCACACCCACGGCTGAATTTAACATTCACGTCGACCCGGAAGCCGCTGATATTGTGTTCAAATGTGGCAGGCCGATCGTGGTCATGTCGCTGGACGTGACACACAAGGCGCTGGTCACCAAGCCACGCAATGATGCGTTCCGGTCGCTTGGCAACAAGGCAGGTGTCGCGGTTGCAGAAATGACCGACTTTTTCGAACGCTTCGACAAAAACAAGTACGGCAGCGAGGGCGCTCCTCTGCACGATCCTTGCGTCACGGCCTACCTGATCCGGCCCGAACTGTTCACCGGCCGCCATGTGAATGTCGAGATTGAAACTCAGTCCGAGCTGACCCTTGGCATGACCGTCGCAGATTGGTGGGGCGTCACCGACCGCACGCCCAACGCCCTGTTCATAGGCGATCTGGACGCGGACGGTTTCTTCACCCTTCTGACCGAAAGGCTGGCCCGCCTATGACCGCCGCACTCCGATTGGCTCGCCCCGAAGATCTGGACCGCCTGATGGGGCTGGTCTCTGCGTTCCATGCCGAACAAGGGATCGCACAGGACGCCGACCAACGGCGCGAGGCGCTGATGCCGCTGCTCAAGGGCATCCCCCATGGCTGCATCTACCTGATCGGCCCGGGCCGCGCGCCTCTGGGCTATATCATCCTGACCTTCGGCTGGTCGGTTGAATTCGGCGGCATGGATGGGTTCGTAGACGAAATCTACATCCGCCCCGCCGTTCGTGGACGTGGCATCGCCACCGAGGTTCTGCTGGAACTGCCCAAGGCGCTGGCCGAAGCAGGGCTGACTGCCCTACACCTCGAAGTCGATCGAACGCATGAGGCAACGCAGAAACTCTATCTGCGCACCGGTTTCAAACCACGCGAGCGCTATATGCTGATGAGCAAAGCGCTCTAGCGCAACTCGCCCCGGACAATCACACTCGGGTTATAATACATCTCCTGTACCGGATCGTCGGAGGAGACCTTTTCCCCTGTGATCGGATAGGTCCCTGGCCCTGCACAGGCCGCCAGAAATACAGTGCTGAGAACTGTCGCTACGAGAAGGAATTTCGAACCAGTCATGGTGTGCTCCTTTCTGTAATGACTTCAGTATAGAACACGAAACCGTGAGTGCCGTGTGATTAAGTTCACACATAATACCAATTGACCCTCTAAATACCTGCAAATAAGTCGAATTCTCCCAACCTGAAGAATTCACAGTCGCAATCGTCTTTTTGAAATCGAAAAGGCCCTCTTTCCGTGGGAAGAGGGCCTCTGGCAGTATTCAAAACCGGGTTTGAAATCACCGTTTCAGGATCGACGCTCCGGCATATTCAGCAACTTCACCCAGCGATTCTTCGATACGGATCAGTTGGTTGTACTTGGCCAACCGGTCCGACCGCGCCAGCGAGCCGGTCTTGATCTGACCGCAATTGGTCGCCACGGCCAGATCCGCGATGGTTGCATCTTCGGTCTCGCCCGAGCGATGCGACATCACGTTGGTATAACGGGCCCGGTGGGCCATATCGACAGCGCGCAGAGTCTCGGTCAGCGATCCGATCTGGTTCACCTTGACCAGCATCGAGTTGGCGCAGCCGCACTCGATCCCTTCGGCCAGACGTTCCGGGTTGGTCACAAAGAGGTCGTCGCCAACCAATTGCACTTCGTTGCCGATCGCGTCGGTGAGCGCTTTCCAGCCATCCCAGTCATCTTCGGACATCCCGTCTTCGATCGAGATGATCGGGTAGTCGTTGACCAGCGCCGCCAGATAGGCCGCGTTTTCTTCAGAGGTCAGGGTCGTGCCCTCTCCGGCGAGGACATATTTGCCGTCCTTGAAATATTCAGTCGCGGCGCAATCCAGCGCGAGGTGGATTTCCTCACCCGGTTTGTAACCCGCCTTTTCGATAGACTTGAGGATGAAATCCAGCGCTTCGCGGGTCGAGGCGATGTTCGGAGCAAAGCCACCCTCGTCACCGACACCGGTGGCCAGACCAGCGGCCGACAGCTCTTTTTTCAGTGTGTGGAACACCTCGGACCCCATGCGCACCGCTTCGCGGATATTCGCGGCCGAGGTCGGCATGATCATGAATTCCTGAATGTCGATTGGGTTGTCGGCGTGCTCGCCGCCATTGATGATGTTCATCATTGGAACCGGCAGGACGCGGGCCGAGGTGCCGCCGACATAGCGATACAGAGGCTGCGTGGTGAAATCCGCCGCCGCTTTGGCCGTCGCAAGCGAGACACCGAGAATGGCGTTTGCACCCAGACGACCCTTGTTCTCGGTCCCGTCCAGCTCGATCATCGCCTGGTCAATGGCGACCTGCTCGGTCGCGTCAAAGCCCACCAGCTCCTCGGCGATCTCGCCGTTGACGGCGGCGACGGCCTCGAGCACGCCCTTGCCCATGTAGCGCGACGTGTCACCGTCGCGCTTTTCGACCGCTTCGTAGGCACCGGTGGAGGCACCCGAGGGCACAGCCGCGCGGCCCATTGTGCCGTCTTCCAGAATCACGTCGACCTCGACCGTCGGGTTGCCCCGGCTGTCCAGGATTTCGCGTGCGTGAATGTCGATGATGGTACTCATGAGGGCGGTCCCTGTGGCTGCATTCCGTTGCACGCGTCATAGCAGCACGGAACCAAAAGTAAACCATTTCCGTTATCGCTAACACGCATATTCCCGGCCCTTTAGGGCTAACAGCGTCATGTTTGCGCCAACAGGGTTACGCGGCAGCCAAGGCCATTTCGCGCGCCAATTTGCGTTCGCGCAGAAAGGTATAGAGACCCGAGCCGATGATCAGGGACGCCCCCGCCAGCGTCATCAGGTCCGGGCGTTCGCCAAAGACCAGGACACCCGCAAGGATCGAGAACAACAGCCGCGTGTAGCGAAACGGTGTGACGGCTGAGGCTTCGCCGACGCGCATCGCGATCACAATCGCATAGTATCCCAGAACACCGAAAAAGGCCGCTCCGGCAAAAGGCCAGACCTCAGCGCTTTGCATGGCTTCCAGCGGATGGCCGTTCATGATCATCAAGGCCGCGCCGCCGACAGCCAAGGCCAGATAGGCCTGCAAGGACACAACCGCCGATGAGACCTTGCGGTCCAGCCGCCGCGTAATCAGATCACGCGCCGCCACGCCGATGACCGCAGCCACCACATACAGGGATTCCGGGCGGAACCCTTCAAGCCCGGGCCGGATGATCATCAGCACGCCGATAAAGCCAACACCAATCGCGCTCCAGCGTCGCCAACCGACCTGTTCACCCAGAAACAGCGCTGCCCCCATGGTGACCGCTAGAGGCATCGCCTGAAACACGGCCGCGACGGTCGAAAGGTCCACCAGGGCCAGCGCCGTCACAAAAGCCACGGCAGCGACGGCCTCGGACATAGCGCGGATCATCGGCAAAAGCTGCCACGCCTCGGGCACAAAGATCCGTTTGCGGGTCGCGATGGCCATGACCAGAAATACGACAGAACAGACCAGCCCCAGCATCACCAGAATCTGGCCCGGCGTGATGGAAGACGTCAGCTGCTTGATGAACACATCCTCAAGCGTGAATGCCGCCATAGACGCAATGACCAGCAAAATGCCGTTGACGTTGTTCATGGGTCTGTCCGTAGAGAAACGGGCGGCACCAATTGCCACCTTCTCGCTTCAGCAAAACCGTATGTATTGCGTTAAATCAAGACCTATCACATCGCGAGCGATGAATTGTCTTGTTGCCACCCATCGCGTTTGGTGATGGATCACTCGGGCTTGATGGGAACGCCATACAGCTCCAGCCGGTGCCCCTTGAGGCGATAGCCCAATTTTTCTGCGATCTTTTCCTGCAGGGCTTCAATCTCGGGGTCGACGAATTCGATCACTTCCCCCGATTGCATGTCGATCAGGTGATCGTGGTGATCCCTCTCGGCATCTTCATAACGGGCGCGGCCATCGCCGAATTCCAGACGCTCCAGAATGCCGGCCTCTTCGAACAGTTTCACCGTGCGGTAAACCGTTGCGATCGAGATACCCGAATCCAAAGCCGAGGCACGGGCATAGAGTTCTTCGACATCCGGGTGGTCCGCGCTCTCTTCGAGAACCTGCGCAATAGTGCGCCGCTGGCCGGTCATGCGAAGGCCTTTGGCCTCACAGCGCGAAATGATCGTATCCGGCATGATGCCCCTCAGAAACTATTCGGGTGTCTGTCTTAATATGTCCGCACGCGCCGCGCCACAAGAATTCGACATGCCTGCGCAGATCATCCTTCAAGGTGCAAATCGGCCCAGATCGGCAAATGGTCCGAGGCGATATGGGCCGGGCGATCCTCATGCACGCCATGCGCATGCACCTCAACCCCCTGCCCAAGGGCGATCCGGTCCAATGCGCCCAAGGGCTGGGCGGCGGGAAAGCTGGGGAGCGGAGGCAGAAACCGCATCTCGGGTACGAGGTTATCGAGCACAGGTGAGCGCGACCATTCGTTGAAATCCCCGGCCCAGACCGTCGGCATATCCTCCAGATCCGCACCGAACTGGCGGATGTGAGTGATCTGCCGTCGGCGCGAGGCGGACAGCAACCCAAGATGCATGCCCATCACCCGAAGCGGCCCAATAGGGGTATCGAACTCAACCCGCACCGCGCCACGTGGCTCGAACCCCGGCAAATCGTGATGGCCGGTTTGACGGACCGAGATCGCATCACCGCGCCAGATCACCGCATTTCCGTGCCATCCCAAACTGCCCGCCCCGCCCAGATCGACGATCTGCCATCCGGCCTCATCCAACATGAACTGAGGCAGCGCTGCAGGCCGTGGCGGCAAGCGTTTGTCAGCCTCCTGCAACACGACGATATCGGCGCGCATTCCTTCGAGAACCTGAAGGATGCGCTGTGGCTGACGCCGGAGATCAAGGCCGACACATTTCTGAATATTGTAGCTGGCAAGCCGCAGAACCGAGGGTATTTTCATATCGCTTTTCAGAGTCAACGGCACCGATTTGGAACCTTTGGAATGGGCGCACTGTTGCAATTCTCAGCGCGTTCCCTCAAAGGTTTATGAGCATTACATTAAATAAGTTTACACGAAATCAAGCGGGGTTAAACTGCCGCAAAAAGGAAACGCGCCCTTGGACGTTGAATCCACATTCGCCACGATGATCATTGCCGATATCGTGGGCAGTACGCCGCTTTACAAAGCGGTGGGCGATGACGAAGCCCAGCGCCTGATCCAACTTGAGATCGACCGGCTGCGCTCGGTCCTGCAGGAGTTTGGCGGCATTCCAGTCGGGCAGAAGGGCGACGATGTTCTCAGCTATTTCGAGAACCCAAGCGCGGCCTACAATGCAGCCCTGAAGCTGATTGAGCCTTCGACCCATACGCCGCTATCGGTCCATGTGGGCGTGCATTGCGGCCCCATCGTGATCGGCAAGCGCGGCATCTATGGCGAAGCCGTCAACGTGACAGCGCGCTTTGCAACCGCCGCCAATCCGGGTGAGGCCTGTTTCAGCCAAGGGATCGCTGTTTTGCTTCCTGCCGATCTTCGGCGCACGCTGACACCTTTGGGCCAGCTCAGCCTGAAGGGGCTGACCGAGCCTCAGACGGCCTATTCCTTGATCCATCCCGAATCCGACTCGATCTCGCAGACGAGGCTGCCACAGAGTTTTGGCCGCACGGAAGAGAACTGGCAGCCCCGCGAAGGTCTGACCCTGATCTTGCGTCATGAGGACCGAGTCTGGCGTTGTCTCGGCAACGGAGAGTTCAAGATTGGCCGCGCGCCCGATTGCGACGTGGTCCTGCCTCAGCCCTGGATCTCGCGCCTGCATGCGGTCCTTGCCATGAAAGCTGGTAAGCTGATCCTGACAGATCGCAGCACCTCTGGCACCTACGTGAAATCGGAATCCGGGCGCGAAATCCAACTGAAGCGTGAGTCAGTCATGCTGGCCGATAGTGGCCTGATCTCACCGACCCTGCCCATCGACATGTCCGAGACCTGCCTGCAATTCGAACTGCTGGGACGCAATCAGGTTCCGCAGAACGTCGCGTGAACCACCTCATTTGCACTGGGGGGTCGAGTTAGATCGGCATTCTCGGGCTGATCTTCAAAGGGTCGTGACAACACATCGTTCAGACGATGGAACAGGGCATAGTCCCCTTTCACCGCAGCTTCGATCATCTGCTCAACACGGTGGTTACGTGGGATGAAGGCCGGGTTTGTCGCTGACATCACCCCATGCGGGTCCGCCTCGCGTGACATGCGGGCCTGCCAACCCTCAGCCCAGCTATCAAACGCCTCGGGGTTCGTGAACTGATCCCGCGCGCGCTCACCGCCCAGCGCCCTGAACGTATTGGTGAAATCCGCATGCTCCTCCGCCATACGCTTCAACAGGTCGGTGATCAGCCCAAGATCGCCATCCTCCTCGCGCGTCAAACCCAGCTTGGCACGGAAGCGGCTCAACCACTCCTGCTGGATCAAATCGGGCATGGCGTGTACGATCTCAGTCGCCTCTTCGACACCGTCCTGAGGGTTATCGTATTGCTGGATCAAGGCCGTCGCCAGTTGCGCCAGATTCCACACCGCGATTTCGGGCTGGTTGGAATAGGCATAGCGCCCCATCCGGTCGATCGAGCTGTACACCGTATTCGGATGATAGCTGTCCATGAAGGCGCAAGGGCCATAGTCGATGGTTTCCCCCGCGATCGAGGAATTGTCCGTATTCATCACCCCGTGAATGAACCCAACGCTCATCCACGCCGCGATCAGCTTCGCCTGCGCATCACGCACGGCCCGCAACAGGCCCATTGGTCCCTCGGCCTCAGGGTAGTGGCGCTGGATGGCATAGTCGGTCAGCTGTTTCAGACTTTCGACCTGTCTGCGCCCTGCAAAGACCTGAAACGTGCCTACGCGCAAATGGCTCTGCGCCACACGGGTCAGAACCGCCCCGGGCATCGGCCCTTCGCGGTAAACGGCTTCACCCGTTTCTACAGCGGCCAAAGCCCGCGTGGTTGGAATACCCAGCGCATGCATCGCCTCTGAGACAACATATTCCCGCAACACCGGCCCCAGCCATGCCCGCCCATCGCCTTGCCGCGAATAAGGCGTCCGGCCCGAGCCCTTTAGCTGAATGTCGCGGCGTATCCCGTCTTCGCCCACAGTCTCACCCAGCAAAACCGCACGCCCATCCCCGAGCTGAGGATTATAAGCCCCGAACTGATGCCCCGAATACAGCTGCGCCAAAGGCTCTGCCCCGTCGGGTACCATATTGCCCGCAAAGGCCTGTGCCATCTCCGTGACATCTCCGGGTGAGATGCGCAAAATCCGCGCCAACCCCTCATTGAACGCAATCAACTGAGGCTCTTTCACGGGGACCGGAGACAGCCGCGTGTAAAAGGCATCCGGCAAACGGGCGTAGGAGTTATCAAAGGGGATCGTAAGGGTCATGGCGCAAACATATGACCTGACGCGATGATTGCCATAGCGGATCGTGCGAACCCATGCATAATCGCGTAAAAACCCAAAGGGCCGAACATGACCGCGCAAGAGATCATCGACCACCTGAACCTGCAAAAACACCCCGAAGGCGGCTGGTACCGCGAGACATGGCGCGCCCAAAACGAAGGCCGCGCCACGGGCACTTGCATCTATTTCCTGCTAGAGGCCGAGGCACCCAGCCACTGGCACCGCGTCGATGCGACCGAGATCTGGCTTTACCACGCAGGCGCGCCTTTGATCCTGTCGATCAGCGAAAGTGACCAAGGCCCCGCCTCCGACCACCTTCTCAGCCCCGACCTGTCCAAAGGCGCGCCGCAACTGATTGTTCCCGCAAACCACTGGCAAGCCGCCCGAACCACCGGAGACTACACTCTGGTCAGTTGCTCCGTCTCTCCCGGTTTCGAATTCGAAGGTTTCGACCTCGCCGCCCCCGGGTTCGACATCCCTCGCAAACGATAGCCCAAGGGATCCAAACTTCATCTGGCTAAAAATACCTCGGGGAGTCGCGCAAAGCGCGGCGGGGGCACAGCCCCCCTAGCCACCTATTTCTCGGCCCGGCTCTTCAAAAGCGCGGTCAACAGAGGCACCAACAGCGCTGGCAAAGATCCCAGCGGATTTGCCCCGATACTCTTGACCGCCTGAACCACCTCACGCGCCTCAGTGGCCATCTCTTCCATCTCGTCTTCAACGTCCGCGATTGCCATGTCGCGCACTTCCACCGCCGGGGCGATTTCATCCTCGACATTGGTCCGCCGCGCAAACAGAACAAGCAGAGCCGCCAAAAGCAAGTTCCCGGCCGCCAGCACCGCTGCTGCACCGGCGGAAGACATCAACGTTTCCAGTGCAAAAAAAATGGCAACATTCAGGGCAACCAGACCGGCCAGTGCAGCGATACCCGCCAGCACCATCAGGATCGTCTGCTGCTGCATGACCGCAAGACGTCGACGGGCGATCAGGCGTTCCGTGCGATAGATCGTTACAAGATTTCTGCTAAGTCTGCTCATCTCACCCTCTCTATCTGCTGGCCCGGCCGACCACATACCCAAGCGAGAACGCAATCAGCAGAACTGTAATCGGATAATCCTTCTGCAATCGACCAAACTCGGCAACGACCTCCTCACCCATGGCCTCGGCCCCGGATAGATCAACGCCATGCTCTTTCAGCAATCGCCGAATCTCATCGCTCGTCTTGGTCGGGGCCTTTTCTTCGGCGCCCGCCTCCGCGCTTTCCTCCAACTTCGCATTGCGCGCGCGCAACGCCTCAAGTTCGGCTTCCAGTTCCGCTTTTGTCGCCATGAAACAAGACCTTTGTTGAAACACGTTTAAATTAGCGTCGCACATTTATGCCCGCTTTTGAACCACTTGGTCCGAGTTCCCAGCTTAGCTCGCCTGATCCACCGAGACCCGGCTGACTATGCCACCGCCCACCAAGGCCTGCACCCCCGTCGTTCCAGGGCATGAGGTCGGCAAACCCCGCGCCACGCGGACCGCCAGATAGGCGAAGGCCTGAGCTTCGAGCATATCGCCGTCCAGCCCCACGGCCTCGACCGGCTCAACCGGGCAATCCAACGAGACGCGCAGCATCTCCATCAGAACGGGGTTATGCCGCCCACCGCCGGTCACCAGCACGCGCGCCGGAGGTTTCGGGCAATGCTGCATCCCCTGCGCTACACCCGCCGCACACATTGCGGTCAGGGTCGCAACCGCATCTGCATCGCTCAACTCTTGCACCAACCGCACCATCTCAGCAAAGTCGTTTCGATCCAGGGATTTGGGCGGTATGCGTGCAAAGAATGGCTCGGCCAGAAACAGTTCGAGCGCACCGGTTTCCACGGTGCCGCCTCGGGCCACTGCACCGTCGCGATCCATCGGCTGGCCAAGACGCGCCTGCATCAGATCATCCAAAGGCGCATTTGCCGGGCCGGTGTCAAACGCCAGCAACGCCCCGGGCGCCTCTGGGCCATCAAAACACGGGTCCACATAGGTCAGGTTACCGACACCTCCGAGGTTTAGGAAACACAGCGGCTCCTGCGCATCGATCCATTTGGCACAGGCGAAATGGAAGAACGGGGCCAGAGGCGCGCCCTCGCCCCCCAAAGCCACATCGTCACTGCGGAAATCCCAGACAACCGGCAAACCCAGCGCCTGTGCCAGCCCAACGCCGTCGCCCACCTGTAAGGTACCGCGCCCACGCGGCTCATGTGCGAGGGTCTGGCCGTGAAAGCCGATCAAATCCACCTCTTCGAATTCAGACAGGGCCTCGGCATGGGCCACAGTTACCAACTCGCCCGCGACCTCAACATCGGGGCCTTGCCATTGCCCCAAGGCAGCCCGGATCACCGCGCGTTCGGCCTCGGAATAGGCGCGATATCCGGTTTCACCAAAGCTGAAGATCCGATGGCCATCGGTTTCGACCACGGCTGCATCCACGCCATCCATTGACGTTCCGGACATCGCCCCAAGCGCACGGATCGGCCCTTGTATCTTGTTGGACTGCCGCACGGCTGCCTCCTGCCTGTATCAGACGTTGCACCTGCCTTCTGAACAATCAGAGCGTGCAACGGCGCCAACCTGCCCCGCCTATGGCAGACAAGGCAAGCGCCTTGCGCCTGAGCTGCAAAGAATTCTGCCCCGAGCGCCATGTATGCGACGCTGACCCGAGGTGTTTTTCAGCGCAAAAGGCACCTTCCCCTTCCCCACGCTGCCGCCTATACAGTGCCCCGCAACAGTAACCCCGAGGGCACGATATGACCTACCACCCCAAATCGGATTTCATCGCCACGATGATCGAGCGCGGCTTTCTCGCCGACTGCACCGATTATCAGGGCCTTGACGACGCGCTGATCGACGGGGTGCAGACGGCTTATATCGGCTATGACGCCACCGCACAGTCGCTGCATGTGGGGCACCTGATGAACATCATGGTGCTGCGCTGGCTGCAAAAGACCGGCCACAAGCCGATCACCCTGATGGGCGGCGGCACCACGAAGGTGGGCGATCCTTCGTTCCGCTCGGACGAACGCCCTCTGCTCGGCCCAGAACAGATCGATGCCAACACTGCCGGGATGCAGAAGGTTTTCGCCAAGTACCTGTCCTACGATGACAGCGAGACCGGCGCGCTGATGCTGAACAATGCCGAATGGCTCGACAGCCTGAACTACCTCGATTTCCTGCGCGATATCGGGCGGCATTTCTCGGTCAACCGAATGCTGTCCTTCGAGTCCGTGAAATCCCGGCTGGACCGCGAGCAATCGCTGAGCTTCCTCGAATTCAACTACATGATCCTTCAGGCCTATGACTTCCTTGAGCTGAACCGCCGCTATGGCTGCGTTCTGCAAATGGGCGGTTCGGACCAGTGGGGCAATATCGTCAACGGTATCGACCTGACCCGCCGCGTCTTGGATCAGGAAATCTACGGCCTGACGACGCCTCTGCTGACCACCAGCGACGGCCGCAAGATGGGCAAATCGCAGGGCGGAGCGATCTGGCTGAACGGCGATATGCTGTCGCCGTATGAGTTCTGGCAGTTCTGGCGCAACACCACCGACGCCGATGTGGGCCGCTTCCTGAAGATCTTCACCGAGCTTCCGGTCGATGAGTGTGACCGCATGGGCGCGTTGCAAGGGTCCGAGATCAATGAGGCCAAAATCCGCCTCGCCAATGAGGTCACGACCCTTCTGCATGGGTCTGAGGCCGCTGCCAAAGCCGAGGCCACGGCCCGCGAAGTGTTCGAAAAAGGCGGCGTGGGCGGAGACCTTCCTACCCTCACGCTCAGCGCGGATGAGCTGGGTGATGGCATGTCGATCGTGCAGTTGATCGTGAAATCCGGTCTGGCCAAGTCCGGCAAAGAAGCCAAGCGCCTGATCTCGGAAAACGGTGCCAAGCTGGACGACGCGCCGCTGACGGATGCAGGCCTGATGATTGACGCAGGTGCGCTTTCCTCTCCGATCAAACTGAGCGCAGGCAAGAAACGCCACGCACTGGTTCAGCTGGGCTGATCTCTCTCGTTTCCGGGCGCAAACACCTGCGCCCGAAGCGCCTTATTTCGTCGAAGCCCAAATCTATGCTAAACTGCTGACTATTGAAGCGTTTTAGTATGATTTGAACATGGTTGTTGCGAACAAATTCACATCTTCTCGCCGCGCCGACGTTGTCTTTGAAGGCGAAAAATTCTCAACTGGCGCGGATGAGGTCACCTGCATCCTGACAACAGACAGTTTGAAGCAAAAGGGAAGCTCTCCGGCTACCGGCCATTGCGCGATTGTCGAGCGGTTCAACTCGCGCTGGGATGTAAAAGACCTGATTGATCTGGCTGCGGTGCAAAAGGCGCTATCCAACAAGTCGACGCTACAAAAGCTTGCGAAGGCAAATTCGGTCGACAAGATTTTGGAGCTTCTGGCGCTGACAGAAATTCAGATGCTGTCCGACTACTCGGAACTGCAGGCACAGACATACATCAAAGGCCATATCCTGAGCGAAAAACTTGGCGGGCCCGGCACCAATGTCAATCTGACGCCCATGTCGGCCAGCTCGAACTCAACCTACTACAGTGCCTTTGAATCCAAGCTGATCAAGAGCTTGCAGGACTTCAGAAAGGAAGAGAAAGCCTCGGGCTATCGGGTCCGCGTCCGGTTTCATGCAAAGTGCAGCGGCGGCATGAAACCCTGGTGGAGCAGTGCGTCAAAGGAAACCTCGCGCATGTTGAGCAAACTGCCGAGAACCCTGAAAGCAAGCTGGCGGGTGGACAGTTTTTTCAAAGATGGCAAACCAAGTGAGCGGATCGCAAAGTCGAAATTACCGGCATCGGCAGCAAAGAAGATGCCCAAAGCGACTGGCGCTAAACCGGTCACCTACCCGCTGGCGCTGTAAATTGCCAAGATGGCGCTGGCTGTATCCGGAGTTGAGTATGCTTGCGTGGGTCGCCGGATTTGGCGACCCACGCAAGGTTTAGGGTCAGGATGCATTGATTTTCGCCGCGCTGCATGATTCACGGCTCCGAAAACGGAGCGGTAACATGAGCGATCTTTTCTGGTTGAGCGATGCGCAGATGGCGCGTCTTGAGCCCTTCTTTCCAA